>JAWWPG010000010.1:0-137540 GCA_033850885.1 Nocardioidaceae bacterium | reverse complement strand
TGTGATGTCTCGGGACACCGTTGACAGGTGTCTCGGGACATCGTTGCATGTCAGCGGGGTTTTCGGGGTGGTCCTGGGGGGACGCCCCGGGGTTGGTAGTCGCGGGTTGGGTCGAGGGTGAGTTCGCGGAGGAGTTCGCCGGTGTGGCGGCTGATGACGCGGATGTGCAGGTCGTCGACGAGTACGGTGATGGGTGTGCCGGCGAGGCGGCGGCCGAGTCCGATGTGGTGGAGGCGGCTGTTGTGGCGGAGCGTGACGCAGCCGGTGGTGTCGATGCGGTCGTGGCGGACTCTGCAGTGGGGGTCGAGGTAGGGCCCGGTGGCGGCGGCCTTGGGGCGGGCGGTGTAGGCCTGCGTCGGGGTTTGGCGGTTGATGGCTCGGTGGGGTCGGGTTTCGTTGTAGTAGGCGCGGAATCGGAGCAGTTGGCGGGCGAGTGCGGCGGGCGTGGTTGCTGGGGGTTGGGCGGCGAGCCATTTCTTCTGGGTCTGGTGGAATCGTTCGACCTTGCCGCAGGTTTGGGGGTGGTAGGGGCGGGAGTGGTCGTAGCGGACGCCGAGGCGGCCGAGTTCGACCTCGAGCGCGACCCGGCCGCCGCGGACTCGTTCGCTGGCGAGTCGGCTGGTGAAGACCATGCCGTTGTCGGTGAGCACCGACGCGGGGATTCCCCAGCGCAGGAACGCTTCCTGGAAGGTGTGTACCACGTCGGGGGCGGTGAAGGTGATGCGGACGGTGGAGGCGAGGGACAGTCGGGAGTGGTCGTCGATCAGGTTGAGGATCTCCACGGGTGTGCCGTCGGCGAGCTGCCAGTGGGTGACGTCGGCCTGCCAGCGTTCGTTGGGCTGCTCAGCACAGAAGGACCGCCATGACGACCTGGGTCGTTTCTGCGGCTGAGGTGTGACGAAGCCCCGCCGGGTCAAGATCCGCCAGATCGTCGAGACCGCAGGCAGTCGGGTGGTGTTCGAGGTCTGCGACCTCGGGGTGCGACGAACCAGATGGCTGCGGATGGTGTCCGCGCCGGCGTCCACGCCCTTTCTCATCAGCTCCTTCCGGAGCCGGACGATCTCCTCCTCCAGCTCGGCTGACACCGCCTGTGGACTGCTGCGCGGCGCCCGCGACCTTGGCGTGAACGCCGCCTCACCTTCGCCGTTGTACCGCTTGACCAGCAGTTGGACCCAGTAGCGAGACACGTCGTAGTCGCGGGCGACCTCGCTCTTCGAGCGCCCCTCGACAACTGCGGCGGTGATAATCAACCGCGACTTGGACATGATGGCCACCTCCACAAGAGATGCCAACTATGTCGCGAGACAGGTGCCAACTATGTCGTGAAACCAGACACCACGGGGCCCACAATCTCATCTCTTGTCCCGCTGACGACAACATCCCAAGGATCTGCACCTGGGCGTGGCAACGGGCCTACACTCGGGCGGGGACGGAGTGAGGAGACACTTCGTGGTCGCCGACGACCCTCGACTGTCAGACCTAGGCAAATACACGCCCGAAGGGGCGTTGACGCCCGGATATGGCGAAACATACCTGTTTCTGGTCGGTCGAGACGATTGTCATGCCATCCTGCACGACCTGATTCCCCGGGAAGGGCTTTATTTCAAGTTCAACATGTTCGGTTATGATGATGATGCGCTCAATCAAGACATCATCGGCTTACTAAAAAACCCGAACGTTCGCGTGCAAGCTAGCCTTGACCGATCACAAGCCAGCGGTGCGCACGAAAAGCAGATACTGGCGCTAGATGTGACCCACGACCCAGGTTTCTATAACTCATTTTGCATTCTGGAATCGGCAACGAGTCAGATCAGTCACACTAAAGGAGGCGTCTTCGTCGGTCTGGGCATCGCCTTCGAGGGCAGCATGAACTGGAGTTCCAGTGGAGAGGGAACTGGCATCCAACTCAAGCCCAGCGACCCCAAGGCGCCAGGCTTCAAGGCTCAAAACAACACCTTCCTCGTGACGACGAACCATGTACTGATATCGCGCTTCAGCGCTCGCCTTGACAGTGAACACCTCATCGGACTGGCCGAGACTTCCAGAAGATTGGCTCAACTACCAGGCACCAAATCCACCAGCGCGGGAGACCCGACACCAGGGTAGGAACGACGCGCAGGGTGCCGCTCCTGGGTGCTCTCGGCCGGCAGTGCGGCGTGCAGCCCGGACCGCCAGAACTGCCGAGCAGCACCGGTCCGGAGCGGAGGCAGGTCGTCCTTTCAGAGACAGACGTGGATTTACCGCAAAGCGAGCGTGGCGACCCGTTCCACATCGTCCGGTCCGTCGAGGTCGGGCAGGGCAAGGAATACCGTCCGCACACCCGCGTCGAACAACCGCTGGTGGCGTTCGCGGTGAGCCCCAACCTCGCCGGCGTGGTGTCGCGCGGCGAATTCGACAGCCTTGGTGCGCCCGCGGAGCCGTTCGACGCGGGCCCAGGTGTCGTCGCGGTTGCTACCGACGATGGCGACGTCGAGGACAGTGACGTGGACCTCGTCGTAGGCGCGGCCGACATCGTCGCAGTGCCGGCGCAAGACGGCCGTCTTGTGGCGGACCGCGTCGAGATCGGCGCGGAAATTGCAGGCATCGCCCCACTGGGCCGCGATGCGAAGAGTACGACGCTCGCCGCCGCCTCCGATGATCAGCGGTAACGGGCCGACGGGCCTCGGGTAGCAGGTGGTCTCGGGTAGCGTGACGCGCTCACCCAGGTACGCCTTGGTGCCCGGCGCCCAGAGGGCACGCAACGTCTCGGCCGCGACCGCGAGACCGTCGAGGCGCTGTGCGGTGGCAGGGAAGGTCAGGCCCCACGCCGCGTGCTCGCGGGCCCACCAGCCGGCGCCCAGACCGCAGAAGGCTCGGCCACCACTGAGCACGTCGAGTGTCGCGGCGGCCTTCGCGATGATGCCTGGTGCGCGGAAGGTGGCCGGCGTGCAGAGGGTCCCGAGCTCGAGGTCAGTGCCCAGCGCCGCAAGCGCTCCGAGTGTCACCCAGGGCTCGGGGATAGGGTCCCACGCCCGCCCGACCTGCGGGATTTGGATGAGGTGGTCCATCAGGGCGACTCCGGCGAAGCCTGCGTCCGCCGCTGCGAGACTAACGCGACGCAGCCAGCCGAGCGGATCCTCGTCCCACGGGAACCGCCCGACCTGGAGTATCACTCGCGGGCCACCGTCGGCATCCTCCGCGGCCGGGGTCGCCGGGACGGCTACGGGCAACGGTTCGTTCGTTGAGAGGACCCGAACGTCCCAGCCCTCCACCGCCAGCTCCGCACTGACCTCGCGCATCCGGCGCAGCTGTCCGGCGAGCACTGCGGCCGGGACGGGCCGGTCGCGCGCGGCATTGCGCGCTCGGCACACGGCGACCGGGGTGTCGAACACGATGGCCACCAACGGCAGCCCTGATCCGCGAGCCAACCCAGCCCAGGCGGCCCGTCGCGCCGGGTCCAGCCCTAGCGTGTCAACAACGACGGTGAGGCCACGTCGGGCACGTCCTTCGACGATCTGGTCGAGCAGCCGAAAAGCGTCCTCGGACGCATCGAGGTCGGAGGTGCCGCTGCCCACCAAGGCACGCAGCGCGTCGGAGGACACTACCTCGACGTCACGGTAGCGCGATGCGGCCCACGTCGACTTCCCGGAACCAGCCACGCCGACCAGCAGCACCAGAGCGGGGTCAGGAATCTGCACAGCGGCAGTGTGCCACGCCAGATCGGGTTTGCTCCGCCTTGAATACCGCCACCGCCACCGCGACACACCACTGGTCCCTCCCCTCGCGACCGGATGTTCCAACGGCGCGGCGGTGCCATAGAGCGCAACTGCCGTGCCTAGCCCCACGAAGCCGGCGACGAGACCTGGTGCCGTCGGCGCATCTCGGCGGCTGAGCCCGGCGGGCACACCAGGACGGTTCAGACGTGTGTCGTCAGTCGTTTCATACCTATCCTGCGAAGATCCGACCACGGATCCGCCCGCACCATCAGGAGCAATGTTTTCGAGTCGACGACCGGGTTGAACAAGAGCATCAGCCTGACGCCGGGATAGTCGTCTATGGACAACACCTCGATGAGCTGGGCGTCCAAGCCCGGATGCTGCGCCACCGCCCGTCTCACCCGGAAGTCGGCGTCAGCGGCCAGGATCCGCAGAATCGAGATCGGTAGTCGACGGTTGTGGAGGAGGGCCATACGCTTGTCGGGATAGCGTTCGAGCACCTCCAGACCGACCGATTCGGAGATGTCCTCCTCCTCAAACCGCCGCAGGTCTGACTCTTCTCCGTCCGGCATCATCCGGACCACCTGTGCCGCTGATCGAACCATGAAACTATAGTAAGTCAATAGATTAACTAGACAAGCGGGTTAGCGTCTCCTGTTCGGCGCCGACTTTCGAGTGCCAACTACCCGGGCAGGTTGGGCGTTTAGCTGCCCTTGCCACCCGGTCGAAACCCGGCTCGCCATGTCGCAGCCCATCCCAGTGGACCGGGTCGATTGCTCGCTCCGGCCTGGGCGGTTATAGTCAGCCATGTCGGATTAGGCGAGGGCGCGCCAAGTGCGGGGGCGTTGGCCGGTACTAGTGCGGCAGGGGCGCTTGGGAAGCCCCGTCTTCGGGCACACACACTCGAGGACGGGGCCGCACCCCACCTTGCAGCGCCCCAACACCGGAATCGATCTATTCCTTGGGCCGTCGTCTGCTGGCCGCAGCTCCGACGTGTATGCAGAACAGGAACATCAGGATTCCGGCGGCGAAGCGTTGTTCGGCTGCGCCGGCTCGTTGATACTGCCCGCGAGTGACGCAGGTGATGCTGCCGTGGTTGCTGAGGGTGTAGACACAGCTGCCGTGGCTTCCCGCTGGGCCGCCATCTGTCAGGGAAGGGAAGGCTGTCATCGCGAGAAGCCACCCGGTGAGCCCACCCGCGAGAAGCACTGCGGAGACACGTGGGTCCAGGGCTCCGAAGAAGAATCGCTTCGGATTGAATTGCCCTTCGCGGCTGCGCACTGTGAATTTCGCGCCTGGTGGGCGTGGTGCGGTCCGCGAGCGGATGACCGCGACTGTCCAAGCTTGACCGACAATGAGGGCAGGTACGGCCGGAACAATGAGAAATGTCAGCCCTGGCGTGGGATGCTGCCGTATCAGCGCGACAAACGACGCGGTGACTGCGGTCAGGGCGCCGAGTCCCGCGATGACAACGATCGCACGCGAAACCCAGGCAGCGGCTGGCGACTCGGTGACGGCGGCAAGTCCTCGGCCTCGCATCTGTTCTGTCCAGGCAGAGCCGTCCCACCAGCGAGATCGCCGGGATCCCCCGGGTCCGGGTACCAACCTGCGGGCGGAACGCCGGGGCTGGATGTCACGCGGCAGAGAAGGTGCTCAGTGGATCAAACGTCGTAGTTGGCATATTTCGACTGTACAGTGGCGTCATCCGAAGGGCGCGAGCCAAACCCCGCCTCAATGGACTGCGCCGGGGATGCCGTGCATCGGCCAATATCAACGGAACTCGAAATCGGTTACCTTGTCAGGCACCTTTCCCAAACTGATCCCCATGCTGGCTCCCATTTGTCGAATGTCTTCTGCCGAACTTGACGCCAAGGCACCGCCGCGCTTGAATGCCCTATCCAACAATCGAGGAGCAGGCGATGGCCAAGTATCTGATCAAAGCGTCCTATAACACCGAAGGCATCAAGGGCGTCATGAAGGCCGGCGGCACCGCTCGAGTAGACGCGGTGAAGAAGGCCATCGCCAGTGTTGACGGTTCGGTCGAATCCTTCTATTTCGCGTTCGGCGGTGACGACGTCTACGTCACCGTTGATGCTCCCAACAATGGAGCGGCGGCAGCGATGGCAGCAGCGGTCGGCTCATCGGGAGCGATTGCCAGGTACGAGACCGTGGTACTGCTGTCCGCTGATGAGATCGACGAAGCGATGAAGATGGCTGTCAGCTACACCCCACCTGGCTCCTAGGCCGCGGACAACGCTCCGGGCAATCCATCTGGGCGATCACCCTCGAGGGGAAGCAGCAGGTCAGCCCTCGAGGGGACCGCAGCGTCTGAGGTATCTTTCGATCTCGCGGATGCCACGGCGGGCGTCCGCGGCGACGCGCGTGTGCTCCGACGAGGGGTCTTGCTGCAACCGCGGCCCGTCGGCCCGGACAGGCACCGCCACCACCGTCCAGCCCCACGTCACCAGCGCTTCGCCGACGCCTGCCAGGACGACCCCAAGCAACCGCTCGGAGCGACCCAGGAGGCGCCGGACAGCCGGCTTCGACGTGCGAATCCTCGCCGAGGACGACCAGTCCGGCCGCACCAACGACCGCCTCCCCAGAACATGCTGACGCGCTCGCATCGCCACTCCTGTACGACTCGACGGCTCGAATGATACGCCTCCACCCGCGCCACCGCCGGTAACGATGCGGCGCCCTGGGCGGGCCGGCCCCCCCGGAGAGTTCTGTCGGTGCGCGGGCCTACGCTGATGTACGTCGCTCTTTCGCTCCGGCTGACCGATGAGTCCACCCGGTTCGAGGGGTCTATAAGGGCTTGAGACAGATCGAGCAGGAGCCGAGACCATGACTGTAACGAACGAGACCGGGCTACCCGACAAGATCGACGGCGCGGTCCTCAAGGTCGCCGGCGTCGTCGTGCTCGGCGCCGTCATGTCGATCCTCGACATCACCGTCGTCAACGTCGCGTTGCCGACGTTCCAGCACGTGTTCGCCACGTCGGCGGGCGATGTGTCGTACGCGCACGTCGCGTGGACCGTGACGGCGTACACGCTGGCCCTGGCGACCGTGATCCCGATGAGCGGCTGGGCGGCCAGCCGGTTCGGCACCAAGCGGCTCTACATGCTCGCGATCCTGCTGTTCACCTTGGGCTCAACTCTGTGTGCCACGGCCACCAGCATCAACATGCTGATCGCCTTCCGAGCCCTCCAGGGTCTCGGCGGCGGCATGCTGATGCCGGTCGGGATGACGATCATGACGAGAGCAGCCGGCCCCCATCGGATGGGTCGGCTGATGGCGATCCTCGGCGTGCCGATGCTGCTCGGCCCGATCCTCGGCCCGATCCTCGGCGGCTGGCTGATCCAGGTGGCCAGCTGGCACTGGATCTTCCTGATCAACGTGCCGATCGGCGTCGTGGCGCTCGTCTACTCCTGGCGTGCACTGCCGCAAGACACCCCGGAGCCATCGGAGTCCTTCGACTTCCTCGGCATGGCGTTGATGTCACCGGGGCTGGCGCTCTTCCTGTTCGGCGTCTCGTCGATCCCTGGTGAGGGGACGTTCGACGCCCCGCGGGTCTACTTGTCCATGCTGGCCGGGGTGGCGCTCATCCTGACGTTCGTCTGGCACTCGTTCCACCCCGAGCATCCCCTGCTTGACCTGCGGCTCTTCAAGAACCGCGAGCTGACCGTCTCGATTCTCACCATGTTCCTGTTTGCGGCGGCCTTCTTCGGTGGTCTGCTGCTCGTGCCGACGTACTTCCAGCAAGTGCGCGGTGAAAGCACCCTCCAGGCCGGACTGTTGGTGGCACCGCAGGGCATCGGCGCCATGCTGACCATGCCGATCGCGGGTGCGCTGAGCGACCGGCTCCCGGTCGGCCGGATCGTCCCGGTGGGGCTGGTGCTGATCCTCATCGGCATGTTCGGGCTCACCCAGATCACGTCCGACACGTCATACACCCTGCTCATCGGCGAACTGGTGGTGATGGGGCTGGGGATGGGCGTCACGATGATGCCCTTGTTCACGGCGGCGTTGAAGACGCTGCGTCCGCCCGAGGTGCCCCGCGGCTCGACCCTGCTGAACATCAGCCAGCAGATCGCCAGCTCCATCGGCGTCGCCGTCATGTCGGTGCTGCTGACGAACAACCTCAAAGGTGCTTCGAGCTCGGCCGATGCCGGGCACGCCTTCGCGAAGACGTACTGGGTCGCCTGGGTGCTGGTTGCGCTCACGCTTATCCCTGCGCTCATGTTGCCGCGCAAGATGGAGCGTGTGCCCGACGAGGAGATTGCGGTGCCCGTCGTCATGCATTGACGCCGGACTCCCCAAGTCAGGTCAGCCGCGGTGTACCCCCTCCGGCTCCGCGGACGGCGCGGCCATTTCCTCCGAGGAGGGGGCGAGACGGCTGCGTACCGGGGCACCGAGCAGGTACCCGACGATCGCAACGGCGACGATCACGCCCAGCGTACCGAGGGTGAACACCTCGAAGCGCGTCCTCGACACGCCGTACGTCGCTTGCATGCTGTAGTGCAGCCCGAAGATGTGCCTCTCAATGGTGCCGGGGAAGACCGCCACCCACGAGCCGAGCAGCATCCAGGCGGTGCACAGGATCCCGGCGACCCAGACACCCGCCATCCCGAACGGGAGTCGGTACGGCCGGTGCACGTGGGGATGGCTGTACCGGAGCTTGATCACCGTGGGGAAGATGAGCAGGTAGGACAAGAGCGTCGTCGAGGTCGCCAGGTAGAGCACGACGGTGAAGGTGCTCGCGTTCGATCCGGTGGAGAGCTGCTCGGCGGCGATCATGAAGAGAGTCGCCACGATGCCTGACATCACGTTGACCCGGACCGGCGTGCCGAAGTAGCGGTTGAAGCGGCCGAACCAGCCGATGAACGCACCGTCGTACGCCGCCACCGCCTGGATACGGTCGGAACCCATCATCCAGACGCTTCCCGACGTGACGAGGGCGAAGACGAACCCGAGAGCCATCAGGTCGACCAGGACGTTCTGGGCGCCGCCGTACACGCCGAAGGTCGTGCGGACGGCGTCCAGGAATCCGCCGATGCCGCTGATCTTGCTCGCCGGTAGGACCTCGAGGATGCCGAAGATCGGGATGCTGTACAGCAGGACCGTCATCACGCCGGCGATGCCGACCGATCTGGGCACGTCCTTCTGCGGATCGATCATCTCCTCGGCCGCGCCGTTCTGCAGTTCGAAACCGACATAGTTGAACAGGAGCAGCGGAACCAGACCCAGGAAGACCGGCGTGGTCGGCCCGAACTGGTGCAGCGAGTAACCGTGGATGCCGTGCTCGAAGGCATAGATCACCAGGGTCAGTGAGAAGAAGCCGAGCACCAGGACCCGCATGAGGGCGCCGACGTTGGGTATCCACTTGCCCCGCTGAAGGGACACGATCGCGACCCCGATGCTGACCCAGATGAATACCAGCTTGAAGGTGTAGTCACCGAGGGTTCCGTTGCCGATGTGCGAGATGTTGCTGCTCCAGGCGGCCGTCGAGATGAACGCCAGTGACCCACCCACCCAGAGCGGGTTGGTGACCCAGTACAGGACGGCACCGATCCCCGCCACACATCGGCCCCACGACATCTTCATCCAGACATAGGGACCGCCCTCCTGGGTGAAGGTACTCCCGAGCTCGGCCATCAACAGGGCGTACGGCAGCACGAAGAGGACCGCCAGCACGATCAACCAGGTGAACGTCTGTGCACCCCAGCTCGACACCTGACCCAAGGTGTCCAGCCCGACGAGAGCACACACCGTGAAGAACAACATGTCGAACCGGCGAAAGCTCTTGACCAGCTTCTTCTTCTCTTCCGCGGCCATCGCGGTCGACGACTGGGGCTCGATCACGGACTGTTGGGACATCGCCTTGCCTCTTCCTGGGCTTGCCCCCGTACACGGACCGAGGTTGCTTCACGCACACGCGAGCAGCGTCGGTGCCCGAAGAATACGCCCCCTGACGCCGGGAATCCGGTGAATGGGCGGAGCGGCGGCGGGTGAGCTTGACGGCGGCCCCCCGCCGACGTACCCCTCTCCCCTGAATTGCGGGAAAGTACACCTCCAAACGCCATGTCTGGGTGCACTATCGCGCAATTCGCGGGAGGGTCCAGCGGCCGAACGGATCAGGGCGACGGGCGGCTGAGGCCATGCTCGTAGGCAAAGATCACGGCTTGAACCCGGTCCCGCAGGCTCAGCTTCTCGAGGATGCGGCCCACGTGGGTTTTCACGGTCGCCTCCGCGAGCACGAGCTTCGCAGCGATCTCACCGTTAGTCAGGCCGAAAGCCAGCTCCACGAACACGTCCCGCTCCCGCGGAGTGAGAGGGGCGAGCACATCGCCGTCCGAGGCGCCAGGTTCCTCCGAGTCGGGAATGCGGTGCGCAAACGCGTCCAGTAGACGGCGAGTCACGGTCGGCGCGATGACGGCCTCTCCGCCCGCGACAACCCGGATGCTGTTCACGAGGTCGAGCGGCATCACGTCCTTCAGAAGGAAACCGCTCGCGCCCGCCCGCAGGCCCGCGTAGGCGTACTCGTCAATGTCGAATGTCGTAAGGATGACCACTCGCGAATCAGAAGCGGATGAGACGATCACGCGGGTTGCCTCGATGCCATCCATTCTCGGCATCCTGACGTCCATCAGTACGACGTCGGGGTTCAGCAGCTTCGTGAGCCTGACGGCCTCGGCACCATCTCCGGCCTCCCCGACGACCTCCATATCCGACTGGCTGGCCAGGATCAGCCGGAAACCCTGCCTGAGCAAGGGCTGGTCATCGGCCAGCAGGATCCGAATCGTCATGACAGGTTCGCGTCCTCACCAAATGTGAGCCGAGTAGCGACTCGCCAACCGCCCAGTGGAGTTGGACCGGCATCGACGGCGCCTCCGAAAACCGCGGCCCGCTCCCTCATTCCCGTAAGTCCCTGGCCGACACTTCGGCCACTCTCGGCAGCCACCGTCCGCGCATGACCGTCGTTGACGACATCGAGATCCACAGTCGAGACACCGAACGAAAGGGTGACCACCGCCCGCGTCGCGGTCGGCGCATGCTTGAGCACGTTGGTGAGGCTCTCCTGGACGAGCCGGTACACGGCCAGCTGCAGCCCAGGCGGGACGTCCGCAGGCTGACCCGTCATGGCGAGCTCCACCGGGAGACCTGCGGCACGCACCGAGCCGACCAGGGCGTCCACCTGGTTGAGTCCTGGTGTGGGAGCCCGCACCGCCCCGTCCGGCTCATCCAGGCCTCCGAGCAGTCGGCGCAGGTCTGCCAGCGCCCGCCGGCCCAGGGCCGACGACTGCTGCATCGCCTCACCGGCGGCATTCGCGTCTCGTTCCACCGACATCGCGGCCCCGTCGCTGAGCGCAACCATCACTGAAAGCGTGTGGGCGACGATGTCATGCATCTCCCGCGAGATCCGACCGCGTTCCGCGGCGGTCGCAAGCAGAGTCTGCTGGTCTCGCTCGCGTTCAGCCGTGGCCGCACGGTCCAGGACCGATGTCAGGTAGGCACGCCGGGTACGCGCATAGACACCGGTCATCCAGGCGGCCGTAACCGTGCCGGCGAGGAGGGCGGCCAAGGTGGCCCGGTGGTTGGTCGGGGCCCAGCGAAGCACAGACATTACGACTCCGAGCAGGGCGATCGCCGTCGCCGCGACAATTGCCCAGCGCCGTGACTCGTAAGCTCCTACGGCGTACAACGCGACGAGAACAGCCACCGGGCCGCTGGCCGGGGTGTCGACCGCCCACTGAACGAGGGCGAGGGCGGCGACCACGAGGAAGCAACCCAACGGCCAGCGTCGTCGCCAGAACAGGGGGACGCAGAGCGCGACATCGAACACCCCGGCCACGGCGCCAAGCCGTGCCTGGTCCCCGAACCGGTCGTTTGCCAGCGCAAAGGCCAAGGTGGCCACGACGACACCCACATCGACGACCACCGGCCGCCGGATTGCGACCGGCAGCCGCGAGGACACCGGGGCTGACGTCGAGACCGTCATGTCCTCATTGTGATGCCTCGGAAGCAGTCACTACCTCGCGGCTGGCTGTTGGTGCTGCCCCGAGGCACGATCCACTTCGCCCAGCCTTATGCGTCTCGTCGCCGCAGCAGAACGGCGGCGGCCATGAGCGCCGCCGCGACCCAGAGGAGGAGGACGATGAAGCCGGTTCCCGGGCTCAGGGTGCCAGGCAGCCGGACGCTTGACGTGAAGGAGCTGCCCGCCTCGCTCGGCAGGTACTTGAACACGTCGCCCGCCCACGAACCCGGCAGGACCTGAAACAGCACGGGTATCACGAGCAGGACGCCGACCAGGCTGGAGATACCACCTGGGGTGCCGCGAACGATCCACCCGAGGGCACCGCCCAGCAGGCCGATGAGAGCGAGATAGACGCCGGTCCCGACCACAGCCCGCAGGACACCGGGATCGGAGAGCGAGCTCCCGTGCCCGTAGTGGGACAGGAACAGCTGCGACCCGAAGAACGCGCCGAACGTAGCCGCGACCATGGTGACCACGGCAATCGTGCCGAATACGACGGACTTCGCGACCAGGACAGGGGTACGCCGCGGGACCGCCGCGAACGTCGAACGGATCATGCCCGTCGAGTACTCACCAGAAACGAACAGCACACCGAGAACCCCCATCAGCAGCTGACCGAGGTAGTAGCCCTGGAGCGGGCCTGATGCTGCCGCGTCCTCAGGCGCCAGCGCGCTGAAGTTCTTTCCCGTGTTGTATCCGATGATCAGACCGAGTGCGACCAGCGCCACCATCGCGGCCATCAAGACGACCCAGCTCGACCGCAGGGTGCGGAACTTGACCCATTCGGACTTGATGACGCGGGGCAACGTCACATCCCCGTTTGCGTCGGCGAGGCGGCTCGGCGTGGGAGCCGGGGCTTCCTTTGTCGTGATACTCATGCGGCCTCCTCCGTGGTCGAGTCGATCAAGTCCCCGGACTCGCGCGAGCGGTACTCCACCGACTCACGCGTCAGTTCCATAAATGCCTGCTCGAGTGACGCCTGGACCGCGGTCAGCTCGTACAGAGTGAGCCCCGCGTCAGCGGCTCGGCGCCCGATCTCATCGGTGACGAGACCGGAGACGTCCAGTACGCCGGCGCTTTGACTGGACACCGTGATCCCGGGTCCGAGGAGAAGACTGCGCAGCTCGTCGGCCTGCGGTGAGCGGACGCGGACAGACTGGGCCGACGCGCTGGCGATGAACACCTCGGTGGACTCGTCACGAATCAAGCGGCCGCGTCCGATCACGATGAGCTGGTCGGCGGTGAGCGCCATCTCGGCCATCAAGTGCGAGGACACGAACACGGTGCGACCCTCGGCGGCGAGCCCCTTGAGGAGGTTGCGGACCCAGAGGATACCCTCCGGGTCGAGGCCGTTCACCGGCTCGTCGAGTATCAGCGTCGCCGGGTCACCGAGCAGGGCCGAGGCGATCCCCAGCCGCTGGCCCATGCCGAGGGAGAAGGACCCGACTCGTTTATCGGCGACCTCGCCGAGACCTACGAGGTCGATGACCTCGCTGACCCGCTTCTCACCAATTCCCGTCGTCGCCGCCATGGCCCGAAGATGGTTGCGGGCGGTCCGACCCGTGTGGATCGCCCGGGCCTCGAGCAGGACGCCGACTTCGCGAAGGGGCGCCTGATGCTCGCGGTAGTGACGACCGTTCACGGTGGCGTCGCCCATTGTGGGTGCGTCAAGGCCGATGATCATTCGCATCGTCGTCGACTTGCCGGCGCCGTTGGGCCCGAGGAATCCGGTGACGACGCCCGGCCGGACCGTGAAGGTGAGGTCCTGGACGGCGGCTTTGTCGCCGTACCTCTTGGTCAGTTGGCGCGCTTCGATCATCGATTCTCCTCATGTGGGTGTCCCTCGCCACGCTATCGGCAACCTCGATGCACGACATCAGCCTCGGGACCCATATCCAGGCGGCAAGGGCATCCGCCGACCGGATGAGACTGTAGTCCGATCGGCGGATGCTATCGGCGTACGTCGAACGGACGCGGGCCGCACGTGACAGACGCAACCCCTGCCTTGAGTTGCGGGAAAGTACACCTCCAAACGCCATGTCTGGGTGCACTTTCCCGCAATTCGCGGAAGGGGGTTTCGGGGCTAGCGCCCGAACGCGGGGACTGCGGCGCGCGCTCCCCCTCCCCCGGGTTCCTGCGGCAGTTTCGGCGCAGCGAGGGGTCGTTGCGCGAAGTCGAACAACGTCATCAGGTCGCCGATCGCCGGCCTGTCCTTGGGGACGTAGCGATCCGGTGTCGGGTCTGGCAGGTTGTCCAGGCTCCGCGCGGACAGGGGAGGCAGCTGCCAGTTGGCCTCGATGAACTTCAGGATCGACACGTGGTCGTTGTAGGTGTGGTCGATGAAGCCCGGCCGAACATACGGGGACACCACCATCATCGGGACGCGTGGCCCATCACCGAAATAGCTGACAGGCTGGACGTATCCGGAGTCGTAGTAGCCGCCGCCCTCGTCGAAGGTGATGAAGATGGCGGTGGACTTCCACAGCTTCGGGTTGTTGGCGATCTCGTCGACGGTGTGGCCGGCGAAGTTCTCGAACGCTGCGAGAGTCGAGTAGCCGGGGTGGCCGTCGTCGTCACCGGGCTTCAGGAAGGACACCGAGGGCAGGGTTCCCTTCGCCACGTCGGCGTCGAAGTCGCTGCTGCCGTGCTGGATGTTCGCCCGCTTCTTCGGATTCGTCATGACCGACGTCGCGTACTGCATCGGGTCACAGATCCCGCAGTATGCCGAGGTCGGGTTCCCGTGGTTGTAGCCCTCGCCGAAGTAGCCCCAGCTGATGTGGCGCGCCTGGAGCTCGTCGCCGATGGTGCGGAGACGCTGTTGCGGCGGCACCGTGAAGGGGCTGCTGTTGATCGTCCCGTCGATGTTGTAGCCGGGGTTGTAGTTGTTGAGCAGGTAGTAGTGGCCAGGGGCGCAGTCTCCGTTGCGGTACGTCGTGTACGGCAGTGTTGACAGATAGTCGCGGATCGGTCCGACGCCCGGCTGCGAGGGGTTCGAGCACTCCGAGTAGCTGCCGCCGGTGTTGGGCTGGCTTGATGAGCCGTAGCCGTCCTGGGTGAAGTGGTTGTTGGTCCCTGCGAGCGGGTTCGGGTTCTCGATCTCACCGGACGGCGGCGGTGTCGCGTCTCCGTTGCTGTCCTGGTAGAACGCCGCGTCCCCCGTCCCCAGCATGATGTGGTTCGCTCCAGTCCCACCCTGGACGGCCTGGTGGTAGTTGTCGCTCATGGCGAAGTGGTTGGCGAGATACCTGAAGGTCGGCGCGTCGCCCTCAGCCATGTTGTAGTAACCCATCGACAGCGCACCCTGGTAGATCGGGTCCGGCGGGTTCGCGCCGTTGTCGTCCCCTGCGGTGTTGGCGGTCCACGTGTAGAGCTTGCCGTCGCCCTCGTGGGTCTGCTGCCACATCTGGTAGAAGCGGTGGAGGGGGTCTCCGACGTACGCGCCGACGAACTCGCACCCGCCTTGGTACTGGCTGTGGTCGTCGAAGTACGGCACGTACTTCGTGATCTGGTAGGGGCCGTTCGCGAGCGCGGCAGGGAACCGGCCGTCGGGCGTGTTCCCAGGCTGACCGGAGCATCCGGTAGACACATAGGTGGTGTTCGGCTGGGGCAAGGTGGCATAGCTGCCGGTGATATGCGGTGCGAGTGAGTAGTGCCCAGGGTTTTGCTGGGTATCCGTGGCCGTGAGCTGCTCAGCCTCACCGGCGTTCGGACCCAGTCTGCCGTTCGCCTTGACGATCCCCTCCGAGAGGAGGTTCCGCACATTCTGCCCGGCCACCGGCTGGTAGGTCCCGAACACGTTGTCGAACGTATGGTTCTCCCCGATGATGACGACCACATGCTTGATCGGTGTGGCCGTCTGCGGTGCCTGCTGGGCGGGTGCCGTCGCTGCGGGTGCCGTCGCTGATGCCGGCATCGTGATCGCGGCCGTCGTTGCCAGGGCGACAACGGTCAGGCTCACCTTGGCCCAGGTGCTGCTGTTTCCGGCTCGGGGTGCGGGTAGGGGCACTTGCTCCTCCTTCGATCGGCCGCTACCAGACCGGCAGCGGACAAGAGCCAAGCGGCATCGTGCAAATCGACACTAAATCCTGCACGGTGACGTGGGAAGACCCCTCATCTGAAGAAACGTTGGCCCACTGGTGAACAGCGCCTAACTCAGCCGGGGCGGCGGGACGCCGGCGCTCACTCGCTCCAGCAACCGATGACGTCGGCCGCGATGGCATAGGCGACGTCTGCACGGGACTGGTGTCCAGCGATGGACTCCGTCGACAGCTTCGTCGCGTCAACCGCGAGCGTCTTGCCGTCCTTGAGGAATGCCACGCTGCCGTTCGCGGTCTCGAAGGCAGGCAGGCCGAAGGCAGCCAGGCCGACCAGGCGCCGTGCCGGGTCGAGGCTCTGCCTGAGCGCGTTGAAGTAGCTCCGCCCGAGCAATGGGGCGCGAGCGTCCGTGACGGTGACGATGACTGGCCCGCGGCTCGTCCGGTAGGTGCAGGTGTAGAGGGGGTCAACCCAGGTTGCCGAGCCGGACCTGAGAGATGGGAGCCTCAGCGTCTGCGCCACGTCGCCTCGGATCTCGGGTCCGCACACCATGCGCGCGGTCGATGAGGGACCGGCCGGACCGGTCAGGCCGGACACCATCGACATGCCGGTTCCAGCAGTATGCGCAGTCGACATTGTCGGGCGGGGCAGCGACGTCGCACCCATGTAATGCGACCCGCAGCCGGTCACAAGCACGCTGAGGGCCGCGGCGAGCCCGAGTGCGTAGCTATGGCGGTGCATCTTCGTCTCCTGTTCGCCGCGTGGAACTTCTGAGGAGAGTTCGTGACCGATCGACCTTTGGATTGGACAGATAAAGGCCTGAGCAGGTCAGCCCCTAAAGGAAACCTGAGAAAGGGCTTCCTTGAGTTTGCGGTCCAATCCGATCTCCCGTCGGCTCCGATTCGTACATGAGCGCCTCTCGAATGAGCCGCCGAAACTGCTGACTCTTTCAGACGCTTCAGCGTCGAGCGCAGGAAGAAAGGGAACCACATGAAGACCTCCAAACGACTTCTGCTGCCAATCGCGGCGGCAGCGGCAATCACGGCGATGTCACCGTTGGCATATGCGAATGCAGGCACGGGTGCCTCTTATGGCGCCACGCTGAACCCGCTCAACCACTCCACCGGCTCAGGCATGTTGACCTTGACGCTCAACGGGAACGTCGCGAGCGTCACCGAGCACTGGTCCGGTCTGGCGTCTATGTTCGGCACGGGGCCGTTCTCGCATGTGCAGCACATCCACGCCGGTGGTCAGGGCATGTGCCCCACGCCAGCTGCTGATGCCAACCACGACGGCGTGGTCAGTACGACAGAAGGCGCCCCCGCCTACGGCGGGATCGCCACAACGCTCTCGGTCACGGGTGACACCAGCCCGGCCGCTGGGACGGACATCAAGATCGCACCGTCCGGTGCAAGCACCAACTACACCCGCACCATCACGTTGAGCAGCGACGCGGTCAAGGCGATCAAGGGCGGCACCGCGGTGATCGTGGTCCACGGTCTCGACCCGACGACGCTGAGCAAGAAGGCCCAAGGCGAGAAGAGCGACCTGGTTCCCTCGCTGCCACTCGCGGCGACGTCACCCGCCTTGTGCGGTGTCCTGACCGCCATGCCTGGTGCGCCGCAGACCGGCTACGGTTCCACCGCTGGCACCCAGGACCTCGGTCTGTTCGGGCTGGGTGGTGGCCTGCTGGCTGTCGGCGCGCTCGGCATGGTCGTGGGTCGCAGGCGCACCCGGGTCGGCATCGACTCGCAGAGCTGAACTGACGTGTTGCATCGCCCTTTTACGGTGATCAACCGCGGCGGTGGCCGCCGGGGATTGTGGTTTCTCGCAGCCCTGGTGGCCGCCGCTGGCGGCGTCTTCCTCCTCGTGGTCGCGGTCAAGGCCCAACAGACGGCACCCACGCCCTCACCGTCGGCCTACGGCAAGATCTCCGCGAGACCGACAGTCGTGTCACCACACCGCCCCGGTGGCACCGCAACGTCCTCACTGCCCACGGCATCGAGCTCCGACCCGCAGGCTCGTAGCCCGCTGACCCTGGCGGCGTCGAGACCCGCTTCTATCACCATCCCTGCCATCGGGTTGCACTCCGGCGTCATCGCTGTCGGAAAGAACCCGGACGGCAGCCTCGCCGTCCCGCAGCCGGGGCCGGACCTGAACAAGGTGGCCTGGTACGAGAGCTCGCCAACGCCGGGACAGGCCGGGCCCTCCGTCCTCGAAGGTCACATCGACTCGGTGTACGGACCGTCTGTCTTCTTCCGGCTCGCAGCCCTGCAGCCTGGCGACAAGATCGCCGTCACGCGGACCGACCACACGACCGCGGTCTTCACGGTGAATGCCGTGCGGGCTTATGCAACCCACGACCAGTTTCCGACCACCGAGATATTCGGCTCCGACCTGGCCTTCCCCACACTGCGCCTGATCACATGCAGCAACTTCGACCAGACGACCGGCCACTACATCGGCAACACGGTCGTCTTCGCCCACCTGACCGCGGTACGGCGTGCTGGCGCCACTGAGTGACCGAGACCCGCCCAACACGACCACGTGCTCGGGCTCTCACCACCCTTACGAACACCTTCCCAGGAGAACACCATGACGAAGTCCAGACTCCCCTTGCTCGCAACCTTCGCGACCGCCGCGGTGATCACGGTCTCCGGATGCGGCTCATCCTCGGGTGGGAGCAATGCCCCGACGCCACCCAAGCCGTCGCATCCGACGTCCGCGATGAGTCCTGGCATGGCCAAGTCGCCGTCGTCGCAGGGGATGGCCGGCATGGTCATGGTCACCATCAAGAATTTCGCCTACCAGGGAGCCATGACCGTCAAGCCCGGAGCCACGGTGATGGTCACCAACCAGGACAGCGAGACCCACACGCTGACGTCGGACCAGGCCGGGATGTTCAGCGTCAACGTCGTAGCGGGCGGCGGGAGTGCCAGGTTCAATGCTCCGAGCAAACCCGGACGCTACCCCTACCACTGCGAGTTCCACTCCAACATGCACGGCATCCTCGTCGTCAAGTAAGTGTGCCTTGACAGCGATCTGGCCGGTCGCCAGCATGGCGTAGAACGCGAGTGCGACAGGCATTCACGAGGGGGCCACGAGCTCCGAGGAGCAGTCATGTCACGACACTCGGCCACCAGCCGGAGATCAGCCTTCCGCCTGCTTCCACCGCTCGACCTCCTCTCGATGAGCCGTCGTAACCGGCTCGTCGTCGCAGGAACCGCCGTCGGGTGCCTGGTGCTGCCGGCGGCGGCCGCGCAGGCCGTCGGAAGCGTCAAAGCGAGCGTGAGCCCAAGCGGCAGTGTCAGGCAGAGCGGCAGCCCACTTAGCCCGCTCACCCAGCCGAGCCGCAAGTTCGGTGCCGCGGCGACCGCGGTCGGCAAGGGAGCCACCCCAGCCGCCCGCGCCCGGATCATGACGCGACTGACCGGTCGGCTGCCCGACCAGGTCGCGGCGTACGACGTCAAACCGCTGTGGAACAAGGGCATCACCGGCCAAGGAACGTCGATCGCGACGATCGTAAGCTTCGGAGATCCCCACATCCAGCGGGTCATCGACGCCTACGATCGGGCCAACGGCCTGCCGAAGGCGCACGTGACGATTCTGGCTCCGGTCGGGGATCCCAGCTGTCCGCGTGGCCATCAGGGAGTCTGCGGCGGCTGGGCCGGAGAGACCGACCTCGACGTGGCGATGTTCCACACGCTTGCGCCGGGCGCCCACATCTACGTCGTCGCGACCCCGGTCGCCGAGACACTCGGCCTGCACGGCTTCCCGAAGATGATGAAGGCGATCGACCACCTGATCGCGCACCAGACCGTCGACGTGATCTCGATGAGCCTCAGCGCGACCGAGGAGACTTTCAACCTGCCGTCCGAGATCAAAGGCATGGACGGCACCTTCCGCAGGGCCCGGGCGGCCGGCATCCCGATCGTGGCCGCCTCCGGCGACGACGGCGCCACCGGGCCGAAGAGGGCGCGGGACGGCGGCGGGGTATACGGTCACCGGGTCGTCGGCTGGCCGGCATCGGACCCGCTCGTCACCGCCGTGGGCGGCACCGTTCTGCACGTCGTCAAGGGCCATCGCACAGCGCCGGACTCTCTCGTCCGGTTCTCCGGTGGAGGATTCTCGCATGTGTACGCCCGGCCGAAGTGGCAGTCCGGCATCGGCGCCTTGAAGCTGAGCAGGCGGCGCGCGATGCCGGACGTCGTGATGCAGGGCACCGACGGCACATCGATGTCGGCACCCCTCTTCGCCGCGATCCTGTCGCTCGCTACGCAGGAGAACGGTGACAAACCGCTCGGGTTCTTGAACCCGACGCTGTACGCCTTGGGGCCGCTGGGGGCCAAGGCGGGGTTTGTCGATGTCACGAAGGGCAACAACACGTGGCAGGGCGTCACGGGCTACCGCTGCAAGAAGGGTTACGACCTGCCCTCCGCCTACGGCACCGTCGACGGCGCTGTGTTCGTGCCGGCGCTCGTCAAGGCGCTGCCCTCCTGAGAGGAGCCCGTGCCGGGCCGGTGACTGTCCAGCTCGTGCTCAGCGATGCAGGAAATGGTCGCGGACGACCTTGCCGAAACCGGTCGGCGTGCCGTCGTACGAGCTGATGAGCGCTGGGCCGCTCGAGCAGTCCCAGGTGTCCCACGTCCAGCCAAGGTAGGACAGGCCGTGGGCGTCCGCCCAGTTCATCAGCGGTCCGACGTACCCACCTGCGCAGTCGTTCTCGCCGAACTCCGTCATCACGACGGGGACATGCTTGCCGACCTTGGCGACGGTCGACCGCCAGCAGGCTCGCGTGTTGCAGCCACTGAAGTTGTAGGTGTGGAAGGCTGCGGCGAGCTGCCCGGCCGGGTCGGCGGGACGGTGGCTGAGCCATTGCGACAGGTCACTCGACCAGTCCAGTCCACCCATGAGTACGACGTTCGTCGCGCCTGTCCCGCGAACCGCGCCGAGCAGCTGCCGCATCCCTGCGGTACGCCACCCACCGTCGGTCAGGCAACCGTTGCGCCAGCAGCTCCACGTGATGTCGTGAGGTTCGTTGAAAAGCTCGAACATGACCGCGTGGTCGGTCTTGAAGGTGGCCGCGACCTTGCGCCAGAAGGTCGGGGAGTGGTCTGCATCGGCCATCACCTGTTGACCGAGGGCGAGCTGCGTGCCGGGAGCGGTCCAGTGCAGGTCGAGGTCGACGAGAAGCCCATGGTTCTCAAGACGCTGCACGAAACCCTTGACGGCGCTGCGATACGCGGCACCGCCGTAGGCGGCAGGCACGCCGTTGATCCCCAGCCAGCAGTCCTCGTTGAGTGGCACCCGGACGATCTGGGCACCCCAGGTCGTGATGGCGGTGATCGAGGCGCCGCCGGACGGGCCGTCGAAGATCCCCCAGCCTTCGGCACAGGCATACTCCGTGCCCGAGCGGTTCACTCCCGCGAGCTGGACTACGTGGCCGTGGCCGTCGACGAGGTGGTTGCCCTTCACGTGTACGACGGTCGGCTGCGCCGCCAACGCGAGCGGTGGGACGGCGGCTGGCGGGCTCGAAGGACCGCCGAGGGAGCCAACCAGGGCAGAAAGGACAAGAGCCACTACACATCGCAAACTGGTGCTCATAGCTCACGGTAGCCACTGCTGGCGGTCAGCGGAAGGCCTCCACCTGCATCTCCGCCATCTGGGACCAGTCCTCGCCTGGAACCTCGACGTTGATGATCCGCGGAGTCTCGTCCAGGAACCTAGGGATCTCGGCGACGGCAGCCCTGAAATGCGGCGTCTTCACGTGAGACGCCCCGGCCTCATCGTCGCGGAACGCCTCCAACAGGACGAACTCGGCCGGGTCATCGACGCTTCGCGACCATTCAAACCAGAGGTTTCCTGTTTCGGCCCGAGTGGAGCGGGTGAACTCGTCGACGAGCGACATCCACTCGTCGGCGTGCTCGGGCTTGGCCTTGAACCGTACGGCGATGAAGATCATTGCTTGTCTCATTCATACTCGGGCGGGCGAGACCCCACGATAGCGGCCGCTTTCGGCCGCCGCATTCAGGCCAGGCGACCGCTGCCTCGTCGCGCGGGACGTGACCTCGACTCGGTCGAGTGCGGCGGAACGGGCCCGGGCTGGCAGGACGGACACCAGTAGGTGATGCGGTCCTCGGTCGCCGAGTTAGCCAGTCGGGCAACCCGGACGACGGTTCCACACCGTCGACAGGCCAACCCTCCGCGGTCGAAGACGTACGCCCCTTGGCCCGGCCTCGTGTCCCCGGTGGTCACCTGTGCCCATCGGTCACGGTTGGCCAGCAGCAGCCGGTGGGCGAGGTCGACCATCGCGGTGAGGTCGCCCGCATCGCGGACGGCCGTCCACGGGGAGACGCCACGCAGGAAGAGGATCTCGCACTTGTAGAAGTTGCCGATGCCGGCCAAGTTCCGCTGGTCGAGCAGGGCCACCGCGATCTCCCGGTCTGGTCGGGCCGACAGTCGCCGTACCGCCTCCGCCGCATCCCAGTCCGTGCCGAGCAGGTCGGGGCCGAGATGACCCACCAGGGAAGCCTCCTCGTCACGCGGTACGAGGGCGACGTCGTGCAAGTGGAAACCTACGGCGACCGCGTCCGCTGTGGTGAGGACGACACGGACCGTGTGACGCGGCCGGCCAAGCCAGCGCTCCCCTGGCCGGAAGACCCGCCAGGTGCCGTCCATCCGCAGGTGAGAGCGGAGCGTCCACTCCCGCCCGTCGGGCGCCTGCAGGTGGATCAGCAGGTGCTTCCCGCGGCTCGTAACGTCACGTACCTCGCAACCGGCCAGGTTGGTCGTCGCAAGACCGGGGAGCCGCAGGTCCGACGCCGTGACGTGCCGGCCGGCGAGGACCCAGTTGAGCCTCTGCGCGTGCAGCCAGACCGTGTCACCCTCCGGCATGGGTCCCCAGCGGCAGCCCGTCCGACGGAACGTCGCGAGCCTTCCTCGGCTGGCGGTTGACCAGGTAGGACCCGGCCACGACCAGGACGAACCCGACGAGGGTCCATACGGTCACGGGTTCGTTCAGGATGAGCGCCCCTGCAGCTACCGCGACGGCGGGGTTGACATATGTGATCGTTGTCGCCCGTACCGGTCCGATCTCACCGACGAGGGCGAAGAGGAGCAGGAACGCTAACGCCGTACACACAGTGGCCAGCAGGACGACCGACCAGATGACCTCTCCCGAAGGCAACGAGGAGGGCATCCCGTCCGTTGTCAGGACCACGGGGACGTAGACGAGTGACGTCAGGGTAAGTGACGTCGCGACGACGCCGATGCTGGGCAGGCTGCTGAGGTAGCGCGACAGGATAGCCGGTCCGAGGGCGTAGCCCAGTACGGTGAGCCCGACCTCTCCCACCGCGCCCAGGTTCGAGCCGCCCACGTCGAGGCCCACCAGCGCGCCGACCCCGGCGATGCCGAGGGCGAGACCTGCCCACGCGGTCGCGGGAAGCGGCTCGGCCCGTCCGCCGAGGAACGCCACCGCGATCCCGACGATCGGTACGGCGGCGATGAGCAGCCCGGTGGTCGAGCTCGGCAACCGTTGCTCGGCGCTACCGAGCGAGACCCACGGGATGGCTATCTCGCACGCCGTGAAGGCGAGCAGTGGCTTCCAGTGCCGCAGCACCGGTACGACGGCGCGCCGAGCGGCGGCGACCGGCAGCAGGAGGATCGCCGCGAGCATCGTGCGGGCCAGCACCAGCTCGGTGGGCGACAGCTCACGCACGGCCACCTTGATCAGCAGGTACGGGATACCCCAGGCGACACCCAGACCGATGAACAGCAGCAACGCCCGGCGACTCACCCCGCCATTCTCCGCTACCCACAACGGCTCGTCGCGGGAGGTCGGCATACCCCGCTCGAGAAACATGGCCGCGGCGAGCGGCCGGACCGACCCGGTGATCAACGAGCGGCCTGGCGTCATACTGCAGCAAGCTCGTCCGTTGCCGAAGCTCACGAAGGAGCCGTTCATGTCCAGCTGGTCGCTGTGGTCACGCAACTCGTTCCTGTCCGTCGCCTCTGACAGCTCCGCGCTCTCCGTTGCCAGCGTCGGGTCGTTCGCGTCGTTCGGGAGCATCGGCTCCTTTGCCTCGGCGCTCTCCGTCGGGTCCTCAATGAGCCTCGGCTCGGCGCTGTCGAACATGGCGCGTTGGTCGATCCTGTCCAACCAGTCGCAGGGAGCCGTGCTCTCACAGCGTCACCGAGGTCCGCTCAAGCCATCTGGACCGCCGCTGCTAGTCACGGCGATCGGCGCCGCGGCGTACGTCGGATATCTTCGCCAGCGCAAGAACCCGGAGGCGAGGCGCAAGCTGGTGCGCCGGCGCATCAAAAGGCACCGCTGACCGAGCGCCCTACCGGTGGGCAGCGTGCTCGTGCGCGGAGTGGCTCGCCGCCTCGAACTGGATCGTCGAGTGCTGGACATCGAAGTGCCCTAAGAGGCATTCCTGCAGCTCGTCGAGCATCTGCATCAGGTGCCCGTCGTGGAAGCAGGCGTCGTCGACGACCGCGTGGACCGTCAGCACCGGAAGGCCGGTCGCGACCTGGGAGGCGTGCAGGTCGTGCACGTCGTGGACGTGCGGGAGCTGAAGCATGTGCTCACGAACCTCACCAAGCTCCATCCCTGCCGGTGTCGACTCGAGAAGAACGTTGACGCTGTCACGCAGCAGCCGCACCGTACGCGGGATGATCAGCACCCCGATGAGCAAAGAGGCGACCGCATCCGCGCGCAGCCAGCCGGTCGCGGCGATCACCAGGGCGGCCACGATCACCGCTGACGACCCCAGTGCGTCGCTCACCACCTCGAGGAAGGCGGCGCGCATGTTGAGGTTCGAGCGCCGCGCGGCCGTGAGTACGGCGATGCCGACCAGGTTCCCCGCCAGACCGACGGCGCCGAAGACCACCATCAGCGAGGAGTCCACGGCGGGCGGCGACACCAGGCGCCGTACCCCCTCGACGAGGATGAACCCGCCGACCGCCAGCAGCACCGCAGCCTGCGCGGCGGCGGCCAGCACCTCGAGGCGTACGAACCCCCAGGTGCGGGTGTCCGTCGCGGGACGCCGGCCGAGCACCGCCGCCACCAGCGCGAGCGTCAGCCCGGCGATGTCGGTGAGCATGTGACCGGCGTCGGCGAGTAGCGCCAGGCTGCCGGAGACCGCCGCTCCGACCACCTCGGCCAGCAGCACGAGGGACGTGGTCGAGAGCACCACGACGAGACGCCGACGGTTCTCCTCGACCGTCGAGGACCCGTGAAGGTGGTGGTGGCCGCTCACGGGTCCATTCTGCCGGATATGCCGCTCCCCCTTGGATAATCGGCTCCGCGGAGCGCTCCGCGGAGAAGGTCTCGGCACTGTCCGTACAGGCGAGGTCTCCTGGTCGCACAGCGTTCACGACCCGTTAACCATCGCCAAACACAGCGGACACCTGCAGTCCCTAGCGTCACAGGCGTCGAGAACCCTGTCCAACACACCTTTGAGGAAGAACCACGTGAACCGTCCTTCCGCACCCCGCGTGCTGCTCATGGGATCACTGAGTCTATGCGTTGCCGTGACGCTGGGCGCGTGCAGCGCCTCGAACGAGAACAACACCCCGAAAACCACACCGAGCTCCGGCGGCGGCTCCACCGCTCCAGCGCTCTCGGGCACTCTCAACGGCGCCGGATCCACCGCCCAACAGTCGGCCATCGAGGCTTGGACCGCAGCCTTCCAGACCGCCAACACCGGCGTGACGATCAACTACGACCCGGTGGGCTCTGGCGGAGGCGTTGACGAGCTGCTCTCGGGGGCGGTCCAGTTCGCCGGATCCGATGCCTACCTCACCAGCGACCAGATCAAGCAAGCGAAGCAAAAGTGCGGAAGCGACCCGATCCAGGTCCCGGTCTACGTGAGCCCGATCGCCGTGGCCTACAACCTGCCCGGCGTGACGAAGCTCAACCTCTCGCCGGACACGCTCGCGCAGATCTTCGCGGGCAAGATCACCACCTGGAACGACAAGGCGATCGCCGGCGAGAACCCCGGCGTAAAGCTGCCCAGCACGACGATCACACCAGTCCACCGCTCGGACTCGTCGGGCACCACTTTCAACTTCACCGACTACCTCTCCCAGGCCGCGGGATCAGCCTGGAAGTATCCCGCGAGCGAGGACTGGCCCCTCAAGAGCGGTGAGGGCGCCGACGGCACATCGGGTGTGGTCGCCGCCGTCCAGGCAGGCAACGGAACGATCGGGTACGCCGACGCGAGCCAAGCCAAGGCCCTGAGCCAGGCCCTCATCACCGTAGGGTCGGCTCACGTCGCACCCTCGGCGGCAGCCGCCTCGAAGGTCCTCGACCAGTCGACGTTCGTGGACCCCAGCTCCACGACGAACCTGTCGATGAAGGTCAACCGCACGACGACGTCGTCGGGCACCTACCCGATCATCCTCATCTCCTATCAGATGTTCTGCCAGAAGCAGTCGAGCCAGTCCACTGCCAGCCTGATCAAGGCCTTCGAGGCGTACGCCGTCAGCTCCGGCGGGCAAGCGGCGGCAGCCAAGCAGGCGGGATCGGCCCCGTTGACCGCCGCCATCATCGCCAAGGCGACGAAGGCGATCAACACGGTCACGGCTGGGTGATGGTTCGCCGAGGAACCTAGGACGAGATGTGACGACAACGCACACCGAGCGCGGGTCCCGACATGCGCCTCGACGCATCGGGGACCGCCTCTTCAGAGGCGTCGCCACCTCAGCGGGCGGATTGATCCTGGTCACGCTCGCGGGGGTGGCTATCTTCCTCACGTATGAGGGGTTCCCGGCGTTCACCGCCTCTCGAAGCCAGATACCCGGTGGACAAGGGCTCGCCTCCTACATCGGACCGCTGGTGTTCGGCACGATCCTCGCCGCAACCCTGGCCCTGGTCATCTCCACGCCGCTGTCGGTCGGCGTCGCCCTGTTCATCTCGCACTACGCACCGCGCCGGCTGGCCTGGCTGCTGGGCTACCTGGTCGACCTGCTCGCCGCCGTCCCGAGTGTCGTCTACGGCCTCTGGGGCATCTTCCTGCTGTCACCGAAGATGGTGCCGATCTATGCCTGGTTGCAAGCCCACCTGGGGTTCCTTCCCTTCTTCACCGGTCCAGCGTCCGTCACGGGCCGGACCATCCTCACCGCGGGCATCGTCCTCGCGATCATGATCCTTCCGATCAGCACGTCGCTTTGCCGTGAGGTCTTCCTGCAGACACCACGGCTGCACGAGGAAGCCGCCCTCGCACTGGGCGCGACCCGCTGGGAGTCGATCCGGCTCGCGGTGTTCCCGTACGCCCGCTCGGGCATCGTCAGCGCCGCCATGCTCGGTCTCGGCCGGGCCCTCGGAGAGACCATGGCGGTCGCGATGGTGCTGTCGGTGAGCAACGTCGTGACGTTCAACCTGATCAGCAGCGTCAACCCGAACACGATCGCCGCCAACATCGCCTTGAGCTTCCCGGACTCGAGCGGCATCGCGGTCAACGTGTTGATCGCTACCGGACTCGTGCTGTTCGTCATCACATTCGTCGTCAACTTCATCGCGCGTGCGCTCGTCGGCAGCAAGGGCAGCTCGGGGGCCGTGACATGACACACCGACTCACCAAGGGGCGGGGGCCCGACGATCTCGCGATCCAGGCGCTCGAGGAGCAGCTGCGCCGTCCCCGCCTCCACAGGCTGGTAACGCCCGGGATCGGTCTCGGAGCCGTCCTGGTGGCCCTCGTGCTGTACCTCGGGCTCGGCAACGGCCTTGCGCTCTCGATCATCTTCGGCTGGCTGGTGTTCGCCGTCGTGCTCTACGTCGCTTCCCGCCTTGTCGAGGGCAGCCGCAAGAGTACCGACAGGTTGGCGACCATCATGGTCAGTACCGCCTTCGTCGTGGCGCTGCTTCCGTTGGCAAGCCTGCTGTGGGAGGTGTTCAGCAACGGCGTGCCGGTCATCAGCTCGACGTTCCTCACCGCCTCGATGCGCAACGTGCTCGGGTCCGGTGGTGGCGTCTACCACGCCATCTGGGGGACGATCCTGGTAACCGGGATGGCCGCAGTGCTTTCCGTACCGGTTGGCCTGCTGACCGCGATCTACCTCGTCGAGTACGGCGACGGCACGATGGCGAAGGCCATCACCTTCCTGGTCGACGTCATGACCGGGATCCCCTCGATCGTGGCGGGCCTCTTCGCCTACGCGCTCTTCGCCATCTTCTTCGGGGCCGGCGTCCGGATGGGCTTCGCCGGGTCGGTCGCCCTCTCTGTGCTGATGATCCCCCTGGTGGTGCGCTCGGCTGAGGAGATGCTCAAGCTCGTCCCGCGTGACCTGCGGGAGGCGTCGTACGCGCTGGGCGTACCGAAATGGCGGACCATCACCAAGGTCGTCCTGCCGACGGCTGTTGCCGGAATCGTGACCGGGGTGACGATCGCGATCGCCCGGGTCATCGGTGAGACCGCCCCCTTGCTGATCATCTGTGGCTTCACCGACTCGACGAACTTCAACGTCTTCAACGGACGGATCATGACGTTGCCGGTGTACATCTACGAGGAGTTCAAGAACCCCGGCTTCCCGCCGCAGTTCAGCACCGACCGCGCCTGGGGTGCGGCGTTGGTGCTGACCGTCATCATCATGGTGCTCAGCCTGGCCGCCCGTACCGTGTCCCGGCTCTTCGCTCCCAAGACAAAGGCCTGACAATGACGCAAACCCTGCACGACCGTCAGAGGAGCAACGTGGCGAAGAGTATCGACGTCAGCGATCTCAACATCTTCTACGGGTCGTTCCTCGCGGTGGAGGGGGTCTCACTGCCGATCGCGGCGCGGTCGGTGACCGCGCTGATCGGGCCGTCCGGGTGCGGCAAGTCAACCTTCCTGCGGGCGCTCAACCGCATGCACGAGGTCGCCCCGGGGGCGCGAGTCGAGGGCAAGATCATCATCGACGGCCGCGACCTCTACGACTCGGACGTCGACCCGGTCGAGGTACGACGAAGCATCGGGATGGTCTTCCAGCGGCCGAACCCGTTTCCCACCATGACGATCTCCGAGAATGTGATTGCCGGGGTCAGGCTCAACGGCAAGCGGATCAGCCGCTCCGACGCCGCTGAGGTCGTCGAGAGGTCGCTGCGCGGGGCCAACCTCTGGGAGGAGGTCAAGGACCGGCTGGGCAAGCCGGGCGCCAGCCTGTCTGGCGGCCAGCAGCAGCGCCTCTGCATCGCCAGGGCGATCGCCGTCGAGCCGCAAGTGCTGCTGATGGACGAGCCGTGCTCGGCTCTCGATCCGATCTCCACGAGCGCCATCGAGGACCTGATCCACGAGCTCAAGGAGAACTTCACGATCGCGATCGTCACCCACAACATGCAGCAGGCTGCTCGGGTCTCCGACACGACCGCGTTCTTCAACATTGCGGGAGTCGGCAAGCCTGGGCGCCTCATCGAGTACGGCCCGACGACCAAGATGTTCTCCAACCCCGACAACCCCTCGACGGAGGCCTACATCTCCGGCCGCTTCGGCTGAGCTGGCGCGCGCGGCAGGTCGGCGTACCGGCTCGGCTACCCGTAACCGAGCTCGTGCAGCTTCTCGTCACCGATACCGAAGTGGTGCGCGATCTCGTGCACGACGGTCATCCGGACCTGGTCGCGGACCTGCGTCTCGGTTGCGCTGATCGACAGCAGGGGCAGTCGGTAGATCGTGATGCGATCGGGCAGCGCCCCCGCGTAGAAGAAGCCGCGCTGGGTGAGGGGAACGCCCTGGTAGAGGCCGAGGAGGTGCTGACCCGGCGGTGGATAGTCCTCGACGAAGATGGCGACGTTGTCCGTCAGCTTCGCGAGGTCAGGAGGAAGGGAGTCGATCGCGTCGGCGACCAGCTCCTCGAAGGCCTCCCGCGACACGTCGATCATAGGGTCAAGGGTACGGGTGGCGCCTCCGGGCGGTTTGGTGGAAGCCTTTGCTGCACCTATGATTGGGCGGTCCCCGACGGCTTCCTCTGAGGTGCCCGGGCTTAGGCCCCCATCGTCTAGTGGCCTAGGACGCCGCCCTTTCACGGCGGTAGCACGGGTTCGAATCCCGTTGGGGGTGCGTCGTGCGCTAAAGTTTCCGCGCGACAACGCTGGCCCCGTAGCGCAGTTGGTTAGCGCGCCGCCCTGTCACGGCGGAGGTCGCGGGTTCGAGTCCCGTCGGGGTCGCTGGCGCCTCACTTGGTTGGTCGGGTGAGGCGCTTTGCCCTGCTTCTCCGGGTTGAGCCCCTCAGGGCTGAGCGCTAGGACTTCCGTGGTCGGCCCCGGTGCTGCGCACTGTGAGCTGGTGCAGCTCAAGGTGCTCGATGACTCCCGCTTGCGCGGTCGCGGTCATGTACGTGCAGAACGGCTGTCGTCGGCGGTCCGTCGGTGAGCCGGGGTTGAGGAGGCGAAGCCCGTTCGCCGCCGTACTGTCCCAGGGGATGTGACTGTGGCCGAACACCAGCACATCGACGCCCGGGAACCGGTCGGCGCACCGCGCCTCGCGGCCGGTCCGCCCTCCCGTCTCGTGCACCACCGCCAACCGGACGCCGGCGAGGTCGGCGTACGCCACCTCAGGCAGCCGGCGACGCAGGTCGTCGCCGTCGTTGTTCCCGTAGACGCCGACCAGGTTCCGAGCCCGCTCCTCCAACGAGTCCAGCAGCGTGACGCTCACCCAGTCACCAGCGTGAACCACCACATCTGCCTCGTCGACCGCACGCCACAGCGGTTCGGGCAGGTCGCGAGCCCGTTTTGGCACGTGCGTGTCGGCCATCAGGAGAAGCCTCACCGGCGAAGGGCCACCGAACCAGCGTGCGTCGTCACCTTCGCAGGGTGCCCGTCGGGGTGCGGGACGGCAAGTCTCGGGCCGGCCGGACACGGCGGGTTTCGCCGGCTCGGAATCGGGGTTTCGCTGCCTCGGACGGCGACCAACCCACGATGTCCCGGGCGAGCGTAGCCGCTAGACTGAGTCGGCCCAGCAGGGCTGGGCGCTCGCTTTGCCGGGGCGACGTGTGCGTTGCCCCGCGCGCGGCCAGGTAGCTCAGTCGGTACGAGCGTCCGCCTGAAAAGCGGAAGGTCGGCGGTTCGAACCCGCCCCTGGCCACTCCATTTCCGCAGTCGGCGACCTGTACCGGAGGGCTCGGTTCGTGGTCCGGGGCCGTGCGAGGGAGGCCGAGCGGAACGAGGGGCTGACCGTTTGGCCGCAATCATCGACTGTATGGGGGATGCACCAATATCACCTGGCGAAGCAGGCTTATAGCAGGCCAAGGGCGCCGGGGGGGAACCGAGCGCCCTTGGCCCTTGACCGCTCTCACCGTTGGGGAGCCGGACCAGTTTTGCCGTTCCCCCTCGCGACCAGCCGTTTGCCACGATGATGGCGCCGCGGGGCATCCGGTTCCCCCCAGTTCCCCCCTGGTGGCCGGGTGCCCTGCGCTATACCTCCAAAACGTGCCAAAGGTCCCGAATTGTGGGACGTTAGCCTCATGCAGCAAGACGGGCAACAAACTACCGTTTGTCTTGTCGGTCACCCGTGTCAACGTCTCACCCCGACCTTGGCACCCCTCCGCCATCGGTGGGAGGCGAAGGTGGGCGAGGGATCATGGCCCTTCGCACCGCCTGCACGGATGCACCGAAGCCCGGGTGGGAATTGCCACCCGTCCGGGAACAGGGCTGCCTCGACGGCGGCAACCTGGTTAGTTCCTTTCGGCCTGCGCCACCAGCTCGAGCATCTTCTCCGCCAGGGCTCGAGCGTCGGATAACTTGACCGGATGGTCGTCGCCGACGAACAGCAGGGGAGGCAGGCCGTTGGTGCCTTCGGAGTCGAGGATCTGGCAAAGCTCGGCGCAGAGCTGGCCGCCGTCGACGTCGGTGACCAGGAACTTGTCCGACACGTGGGTGAACGTGTTACGCGGGTTCCCCGCCTGCGGGTGACTGCGCCAATGCTCGACACACCACGGCGGACACTTGACCGGGTCGTCGTTCGATCGGACGAGTCGGAGCGAAGTTTTCCGCACGGGGTTGCCTCTCGCCAGGTGGACTCCTAGTGCTCGACAGGTGTTCTCTGACCTAGCGAGGCTTCTTGGGCTACATCATGCGCCCACCCTCACTGCGCTGTATGGCGAATGCGGCGATCGGTCCGCGATTCTGGTCAGCCCTGGCGCTTGAGCTTGCGCCATCCGCCGGCCCGGTTGTTGGCGATGATCTGCCGGAACATCTCGGACAACGCGGGCTCGTTGAGCGCCTCGCCCTCTCGCACGCCCACCGTGCGGGCGGTCTGGTTGTCCTGACCTGCGGTGATGATGCCCTCAGGATCGGGCACCATCGCTCCGTCGTACACGAATACGTTCACATGGTCCTTCGCCGCGAGCAGGGCGCAGATGTTGCCCTCGAGCACGAAATACGGCTGCACCGTCCGCTTGATCGTCTCCATCACGTCGGGGTCGGCGGCGTGCACCAGGTCGCGGACCCGCCGACAGATGCGTTTCTGCCACTCCGGAAGTGCGTCGATGTACGCGTCGACGCGGGGGTCGGCGACGTACGGCGTCATGACACCTACTCTCCCACGTGGCCGTCAACGGCCTCACGCAGCAGATCCGCATGGCCGTTGTGCCGAGACGTCTCCTCGACAAGATGGGTCAGGATCCAGCGCAGGCTCCAGTGTCGTCCCTCCCGGTCGACGCCCATAGACAGCGAGCTCAGGTCGGACTCCGCGACACCTCGTCTGCTGCGCTCACAAGCCGCTGCGTACAAGGCCCGCAGCTCGTCCGGGTCGTCGTGCTGCGCCGTGTGGAACTCCCAATCCCGGTCGTCGTCCCACGGCGCGCTGGCCCACGGCTCGAGGGCAGGCAACCCGAGGAACCGGACCTGGATCCAGTCGTCCTCGACGAGGGCAAGATGCTTGAGCAGCCCGGACAGCGTGAGCTCCGATGTCGGCAGCTGAAGGGTCATCCCGTCCGTTCCCACGCCGTCTGTCTTGAGCAGCAACGTCGCGCGTTGGTAGTCCAGGAACTGCTCGAGGGTGGTTCGCTCGTCGGCGATTGGGTCTGGGTCGTGGCGTTCCATCTCCCCACTCTCCCGCACCGCGGCGTAGGTTCACCCGGGCGGGAGCCACCCGGGTCAGGAATGGGACATCGCCAGCTTCGACGAGCCGCGTATCTCTTCGAGCACGAGCGCGGCGAACGCCACGGCCTCGGCGGCGCTGAAGACCCAGCACGTCCGCACCAACGGGGACGCCGGGACCACCACGAAGGCCACCGCTGCGCCGATCAGTGCCAGGATCCAGGCGCGGGCGATGGCGTGGCTTCTGCTCTGGGCCAGGATCGAGATCGTCGTCACCAGGTTCGCCAACGCAAGGGCGCTCCCCACGGCGACGAGCGTCGAGGGGAGCCAGTCGATACGCACGTGCTCGCCGAAGATTCGCGGCAGGAGAAGCGGTCCGGTCAGCGCGCCGAGCGCCCCCGCCACGACGACCAGCCCGGCGGTGGACCCGAGAATCGCGAGCCTCACTCGGCGCAGCTCGCCGTGCGCCCGCTCGACCACGAGTGTCGTCAACCTGCCGGTGAGCTGGGACACGAGACCGAGGGCCAGTGTGTACGGCGCCCGGAAGAGCGCCAACGCCGCGAACAACGCGGTCACCTGGGCCGGCGAGCCGCCGCTCAACGCAAGCAGCACTGGCCCACCCGTGAGGATCGCCTGACCAACCAGCTGACCGCCGGCCGCTCCCCCGAGAAACGCGAGGGGGGACTCGCTGCCGGCAGGTCCCCCTTCGGAGGAGAACCGGAACGAGGACGGCCAGCAGAACCCCACGAGCGAACCCATGGCCAGGCAGATCCCGAAGCTCAAGGAGGCGTGCGCCCCGATGGCCACCAGGACGAGCGCCGCCAAGCACCGCAGTGCGTTCTCCGCCACCAGCGCCCAGGCAACGCTGACGAACCGGTGCCGGGCTGACAACCCGCCGCGGACCACGCCGACGAAACCGGAGCCGAGCGTCACACAGACCACCAGCAGGGGAAACCACGGGTCGGTGCGGTGAAAGAGCGCGTCCCGGCCCAGCCAGGCGAGCAGGCCGGACACCAGGGCGGCGACCGTGACGGCGAACGCGACGCGGGGCAAGGCATCGTGGATGGCGCCCTCACCTCCCTTGAGGGCGGCGACCGAGCGGGCGATCCAGTGCTGGACGGGAAAGGTGAGAGCTGCCGCCGCGAAGCTCCAGTAGGTCCAGAGCACGGAGACCGGAGCAGCCGCTGTCGCCCCGAGAGCGCGGGTGGCGATGACGAAGAACGCATAGGCCAGCAGTCCGCTGAGCGCCGAGCCTGCGGCCAGAGCCTTGGTGTCGTTAACCCTTGCGCGCATGGCCCCACTCACACTAGTCGCCACGGGCCAAGTGAAGGCGCCGCGCGCCGGAGCGGTCGGATACAGTCGTTGTGGGACAGCCCGCCGCAGCCGTAGGACGGAGATGAACGACATCAGCTCGACGCAGCCGGATCATGCCCCGCTGACCCCGCTGGCGCCCCTGACCGCATACCACTCGCCGGACGAGCCGCTGCTCGATCCGCACTCGTTCACCTACTCAATCGTGGTCCCCGTGTTCAACAGCGCAGGGCAGGTAGGCGACACGGTCGACCGGATCGTGTCCGAGCTGGAGGGTCAGGGCCTCTCCTACGAGCTGATCCTTGTCAACGACGGCAGCAGCGACGGCAGCTGGGACGTCATCGCGGAGCGAGCACGGCGGAACCCGCACGTTGTCGCCGTCAACCTGCTCCGCAACTACGGTCAGCACAATGCGAACCTGGCCGGTTTCCGGGAGGTGACAGGCGACTACGTCATCACGATGGATGACGACCTGCAGAACCCGCCGGACCAGATCAGGGTGCTCATCGACGAGGCGATGAAGGGCCGCGACGTCGTGTTCGGTGCCTTCGAGTCCAAGAAGTCGGCCGCTTACCGCAAGCTCGGCAGCAGCCTGATCGGCAGGATCAACCGGCGGGTGTTCGGCCAGCCGCCTGACCTGGTCGTGTCGAACTTCCGCATCCTGCGACGCGACGTCGTCGACCGGATCTGCGCGTCCCGGACGGCGTACCCCTACATCACCGGCCAGGCACTGATGTACTCGAGCAACCGCTCGAACGTACCGGTGAGGCACGACCCGGCGAAGGTAGGCAAGAGCCGCTACAGCACGAGCCGCATCGTCCGGCTGGTGCTCACGATCCTCTTCAGCTACACGTTGTTCCCGCTGCGACTGGCAGCCGTGGGCGGCTTCCTGTTCTCGATCCTGAGCTTCCTCATCGGCGGTGCCTACCTCATCCACGGGCTCACCTCGAACACCGCGGTTCCAGGCTGGACCACGCTGGTCGTGCTGCTCGCGGTGTTCAACGGGGTGACCATCGCGCTGCTGTCGATGCTCGGAGAGTACGTCGTCCGAACGCTGAACGCCGTCAGCGCCGAGCAGACCTACCACGTGGTCGAGCGGGTGAAGCGTTGACCCGACACCTCCTCGTCATCGGCGGGCAGAGGTGTGGCACGACCTACCTGAACGCTGTGCTCGACGCCCACCCCGATATCACGATGGCGCGCCCAGCCCGTCCCGAGCCGAAGGTCTTCATGTCCGACGTCCTCGTGGCGAAGGGGCTCGACTGGTACGACGCGACGTACTTCGCCCACGCGACCTCGGAGTCCGTCCTCGGCGAGAAGAGCACGAGCTACCTGGAGGACGCCGAGGCGGCGGCGCGTGCCGCGGCCATGCTCGGCGGAGCTGACATCGTCGTACAGCTTCGGGACCCGGTCGCCCGGGCCGTGTCGAACTGGCGGTTCAGCACCTCGCACGGGCTGGAGGAGCGGTCGCTGGCGCAAGCCCTCGAGGAGAACCTTCAAGGTCCGCGAGCCTGGGACACGAGCGTCTCGTCGGTCTCGCCGTTCGCCTACCTCGAGCGCGGTCGGTACCTCGACTACCTGGAGCCCTGGTATGCCAGCTTCCCCGACACCGTGCACGTCCGGTTCCTCGAGGATGTGATCTCCGGCACGTCGACGGCCGGTGACCTCTATGCCTCCATCGGCGTGGACCCTGGCTTCGTCCCTCCAGACGAAGGACGTCCCGTCAACCGGAGCGACGGACCGCCGCCGATGCTGGACGACGGACTGGCACGACGGCTGCGGGACTACTTCCGGGAGAGCGACGTCCGGCTGAGTGCGCGCCTCGGCAGACCGCTGCCCTGGCGAGTCGACTGACGTCCACGAGATACGGTATCCAGATGCCCTCTTCAGACATTCCATTCAACCGGGCCTGCGTCGAAGGCGCGGAGCTCGAGTACATCAGGCAGGCGGTCGACAGCGGGCACATGTCGACATCGGGACCGTTCTCGAAGCGCTCGATCGAGATGCTGCTCGAGTGGAGCGGCGCCGAGGAGGTCCTGCTCACCACGTCGTGCACGTCGGCCCTCGAGCTGACGTCCTTGATGCTCGACCTGCGGCCAGGCGACTCGGTGATCGTCCCGTCGTTCACGTTCACGACGACCGCGTTGGCCTTCGCCCGGCAGGGCGCGAAGCTGCTCTTCTGTGACATCGAGCCGGAGACCCTCGGTCTCGACGCACGACATCTGGCGACGTTGCTCGACGACACCGTCCGGGCGGTCGTCCCCGTCCACTACGCCGGGGTCGCGTGCGACGTCGACGGCATCCGCAAGGCGCTCGCCGGACGGCCCGACGTCGCCGTCATCGAGGACAACGCCCACGGGTTGTTCGCCAGCTGGCACGACCAGCCGCTCGGCAGTCTCGGCAGGTTCTCGACGCTGAGCTTCCACGAGACCAAGAACATCAATTGTGGTGAGGGCGGGGCGCTCGTCCTCAACGACGCCCGCGACGTCGACCGGGCTCGGGTGCTCTACGACAAGGGCACGAACCGGCGAGCCTTCTTCCTCGGCCAGGTGGACAAGTACTCCTGGAAGGACACCGGCTCGTCCTTCGGTCTCTCCGATATCCTCGCGGCGTATCTGTGCGCCCAGCTGGAGAAGTCGGAGGCCATCCAGGCCAAGCGGCGTGACGTCTACGAGCGCTACGAGCGAGCGCTGGCTCCGCTCGCCGACGAGCTCGAGCTGCGGCTGCCCGTGGTTCCCGACAGCTGCCGAATCGCGTACCACATGTTCTACCTGCTGCTGAAGGACCGTCCGACCCGGGACTCCGTGCTCGCCAAGATGCGAGGCGATGGGATCCAGGCGACGTTCCACTACGTCCCGCTGCACAGCTCCGACGCGGGCCGCCGGTTCTCCGCCGTCGAGACCGAGTGCCCGGTGACGGACGACGTCAGTGGCCGGCTGATCAGGCTGCCCTTCTACAACAACCTTACGGACGCGGACTCCGAGCGGGTCGTGGAGTCGTTCCTGCGCGCGCTCGCCGCGGCCGCCTGAACGACGCCTACAGTGACAGACGTGGCCTCTCCGACGCAGTCCGGGTCGTCATCGCTCGAGCAGCCGGACTACTGGTGGTACCGCGCCCGGGCCGGACTCCTCGGGACCGCCCTGGGGGGCTTTCTCGGCGATCCATCTCGGGTGCTCGACGTGGGCAGCGCCGACGGGCCGAGCGTGGGGTGGATGCAGGGCGCGCACGACCGGTTCACGATCGACGTCGACCCACGTGGGTTGAGGCCCGGGCGCGGCACCTGCGCCTCTGCGCTCGCGCTGCCGTTCCCGGACGGGGCTTTCGACGTAGTAGCGGCTTTCGACGTGTTGGAGCACTGCGACCCCGAGTCCGTGGCCATCCGGGAGCTCGCCCGGGTGTTGGCTCCCGGCGGGCGGCTGCTGATGTCGGTGCCGGCCTACCAGTGGGCGTGGTCCGACCACGACGTACGAGCCGGGCACTACCGGCGCTACACGAAGCGGCGCTTGCTCGCGGCAGTTCGGCAGACCGACCTGACCGTGCTCCGGGTCACGTACGCGTTCGGCGCGGTGTTCCCGTTCTTCGCCGCCGAGCGCGTGGTACGGCGGCTGCGGCGCGGGCCCGGGCCGGAGGCCAGCCGGCTGCCGCAGGTATCTCCGGCCATGGACCGGCTGTTCATGGCGCTGACTCGAGCCGAGCAGAGGCTGCTGCGCACCCGTGACATGCCCTTCGGGTCCTCCGTGCTGGTTGCGGCGGTCAAAGACGGTCGCCGAGGCCGTCATACATCGGACGTACCTGAGGAAGGAGAGAGCGACGCATGAGGATCCTCGTCACCGGAGGAGCCGGCTTCATCGGGAGCCACTATGTCCGCCGGGTGCTCGGCGACGCGTGGGGGATGTCTGTACCCGACCGCATCACCGTGCTCGACAAGCTCACGTATGCGGGGAATATCGCCAACCTGGCGCCGGTGCGAGACGATGACAGGCTTCGGTTCGTCGAGGGCGACATCCTGGACCGATCTCTCGTCGACAGCCTGAGCGGCGAGGCCGACGTGGTCGTGCACTTCGCCGCCGAGAGCCACGTCGACAGGTCGATCCTCGGCGCCGCCGACTTCGTCATGACGAACGTCGTCGGCACCCAGACGCTGCTGGACTCCGTGCTGAGGCATGGCATCGACAAGTTCGTGCACGTGTCGACGGACGAGGTGTACGGCTCCATCGCGAGCGGCAGTTGGGACGAGAGCCAGCCCCTCGAGCCGAACTCGCCGTACTCCGCGTCGAAGGCCGGCAGCGACCTGATCGCCCGGTCCTACTTCCGCACCCACGGGTTACCCGTGTGCATCACGCGTTGCTCGAACAACTACGGGCCGTACCAGTTTCCCGAGAAGGTCATCCCGTTGTTCGTCACGAATCTGATCGACGGTGCCAAGGTTCCGCTGTACGGCGAAGGCGCCAATATCCGTGACTGGTTGCACGTCGACGACCATTGCCGCGCAATCCACCTGGTGCTGGAGAAGGGACGTCCCGGGGAGGTCTACAACATCGGCGGTGGCACCGAGCTCACCAACCGCGAGCTGACCGAGAGGCTTCTCCAGGCCTGCGGTGCCACCTGGGACAGCGTGGTCCTGGTCGAGGATCGGCTCGGCCATGACCTGCGTTACTCGCTGGACATCACCAAGATCGGCGAGGAGCTCGGCTACGCACCGGCCGTCGACTTCGCTGACGGGCTGGCGGACACCGTGGCGTGGTACGCCGGCAACCGGGAGTGGTGGGAGCCACTCAAGACGCGCGCTGCCCTGACCCGGTAGGGCCGTTTGGGTGGTGCCGTCGTCGGGGCGCCAGGGTGTCGCCCGTTCGGGGGTTTGCCTGGCAAGCCAGGCGGATCCGTTTGCCAGGCAGGCCTGGGTGGCAAACGGCGTGTTTGCCTGGCAAGCCAGGCAAACGCACCCGGGCGGGCGGGGGTGTCTGCTGACCAGTGGCTCAGCGCCCGCCGGATCTCGGTGCTGAGTTCGATTGACGCCCCCGAGCAAACCGCCTCAGCGGCCGCCAGCCGGACTCGGATGGGATCTGCTCCACTGCAGGTCTCGGCGCTCCAGCAGGCCCAGCAGGTACTGGCCGTAACCGCTCTTGAGCATCCCCTCGGCGCGGTCGCGGAGCTCGTCGTCGGTCAGGAAGCCGCGCCGCCACGCAACTTCCTCGGGCGCACCGATCTTCAGCCCTTGGCGCTTCTCCACGGTGCGGATGAAGTTGCTGGCGTCGTTGAGCGACTCGAACGTCCCCGTGTCCAACCAGGCCGTGCCCCGCGGCAGAGCCTCGACCTGTAGGGCGTTCCGGTCGAGATAGACCTGATTGACACCGGTGATCTCGTACTCCCCTCGCGCCGAAGGCTTGAGGTTCTTTGCGATGTCGACGACATCGTTGTCGTAGAAGTACAGGCCCGGGACGGCGTAGTTGCTGCGTGGGGAGGTCGGCTTCTCCTCGAGGGAGAGCGCACGGCCCCGAGCGTCGAACTCCACCACCCCGTATGCCTGCGGGTCGGTGACCCAGTAGGCGAAGATGGCCGCGCCTTCGACATCGGCGTAGCGCTTGAGCTGAAGGCCGAGCCCCTGCCCGTAGAAGATGTTGTCACCCAGGATCAGCGCACACCGGTCCTTTGCGACGAAGTCCGCACCGATGACGAACGCCTGCGCCAACCCGGTCGGCTCCGGCTGGCGGGCGTACGCGATCGACACCCCGAACTGTGACCCGTCACCTAGCAGGCGTTCGAAGGCCGGCGCCTCGTGCGGGGTGGTGATCACCAGCACGTCGCGGATCCCCGCGAGCATGAGCGTCGACAAGGGGTAGTAGATCATCGGCTTGTCGTAGACCGGGAGCAGCTGCTTGCTCACGCCACGCGTGATCGGGTGCAGCCTCGTTCCGGCGCCGCCCGCCAGGATGATTCCACGCATGCGACCAGTATTCCCTTAGTTCGGAGCCACCTTGAAGACGACGTAGTTGTGGTTCTGGAACTTCTTGTGCAGGAGCGGCTTCAACGCCTTCATGCCAGGGACGTCGGCGGGATACTGCTTGTCGACGAAGAGGAACTTGACGCCGTACGTGTTGACGAGCCGGTTCACGGTCGTGGGCGAGGGGTTCTCGAAGGCCGCATCGTTGATCTTGAGGCGCTCCGGGTAAGGGTTCGGGATGTTCTGGTTGCGGGCGGTGTCGGAGTAGCCCGCGTTGGTGATTGTGGTGTAGCCCCATCCTTCGATGACGACTCGGCGCTGGGTGTACGCCGACACCCAGAAGTTCCGGTTGTCGCACAGCGCAGTATCGGGCAGCCGGCAATGCGCGTTGGTGGCCACGATGTCGTACCGGCCGGAGTGGTCGGCGATCCAGGTGGCGGCGTCGACGCCGCCCGGCGCGAACTGGGGCTTGGGCGGTGGGAGATGGTGCTCGCTCCTCTGGGAGACGGTGTCGTACGCCAGCGAGTAGACGTGCGTGAGCCCGAGGCCGAGCAGCACCGCCAGCAGCATGACGGGCCCCGGTCGCGGACGATGTGCCGCCCCCAGGACGAGGCGACCTAAGAAATACACGGCCACCACCAGGAACGGCGCCAACGCCGTGGCAACGACCTCGGCCTCGGTCGCCTTGATGACTACCCCGTTGCCCCGTTCCGCGTATGCGCTGACCAGATACGCCGCCAGCCCCGCGCCCGCGGCAAGGCCCGCGAGGTAAAGCCCCAGCCGCTGCGGCACCGGACTGGGCACCAGCTGAGTGAGGCCCCAGGCGGACAGCAGGACGACGAGCTCGGCGACCGACCGCTGGAACCACAGCTGGCTGAGCCCGGAACGGAAGAAGAGGAACGCGACAGAGACTCCTGCCGGGATGCAGATCACCATGAACACGGTGCGGGGATCACGCCATAGCTTGTTGCGGAGCAGCCCGAAGACGCCCGCGCCGTACAGCAGCCATCCGATCAGGAGAGTGACCGTCATCGCCAGCTCCGTCCCGTGGCTGACGGGGATGTGCTGCTTCGCCAGGGCAGTCTGGACGGTGCGGAACGGGTCCAGTGCAAGAGCGCCAGTGCTTCCGCCGAGGATCACCAGCTGGGCAAAGACAGCCGCGGCGACGAGCAGGCCGGCAAGTCCCACAGCTCTCTTGTCGAACCTGTGCGTGAGCAGGAGCTGGACGAGCACGAGCCCGATCCCTCCGCAGACGAAGATCGGCATGAAAGTCGCCTTCGAGCCGGACAGAGCAAGGAGGGCCAGGGCAAGGGTCACCCAGGTGAGCCGGTGCGGCTTCCGGTCGGGTCGCAGCACCTCGAGGATCAACATGATGGCCGGCAGCGCCATCATGAAGCCGTACGCCTGAGAGGGGCTCGAGACGAACCTCCACGACAGGTAAGGCTCGGTGATGGCGCCCGCGTCGTAGTGCGGCCCCATCAGGCAGAACCCTCCGGCCACCAGGAGCCCAGGCGCGACGACCGCGGCGAGAGAGCGGCTCGTCAGCCGCAGAGCGACGGCTCCGAGCCCCAGCACGGTGAGGGCGAGCAGCGCCGATGGCATCAGCTCGGTCAGCATCTCGGGGCTGGCCAGCCCGGTCGCCCAATGGTCGGCGGCCATCTGGGCGTGCGCGAACCAGTGGTAGTTCAGCGGTGTCCCCAGCAGGTACGGGATCTGTGGCGGGAACCGGTTCACGAGCTCGGAGATGAGGGCCTCGTGGAACGTCTCGTCCACGCGTGGCGTCCGGTACGCCGGTATCGTCAGCGGGTGCAGGGGCCAGATGTAGCGCCCGAGCCAGGCGACGCCGTACAGCATGATGGCCGCGAGCGACCACGAGACCCTGACGTCGATCTGCCTGGTCGGCAGCGTCCAGGTACGACGCCCGAAGGCGGTCGCCAGCGAGAGGACGATGACGACCACCGGGAGCACGAGGAAGAGCAACGGGATGTTGATCCAGACGCCGAGCAGGTAGACGGGCAGCTGCACACCGAAACCGAAGATGGTCCCGAGCGAGAGATCCTCCAACCAGGTCGGAGAGTCGGCTTCGCCTGCGTGCAGGTGGGCCAACAGGAGCCGCCACGTGAAGACACCCGGCAACGCGACCGTCAGGGCCAGGAAGGCGACGAACTTAGCGAGGTCGCCGGCCGAGACGTTCCGGTCGGCGAGGATCAGAAGGATCCCCAACAGCGCCGCGATCATCGGCAGCCAGGAGCTGCCCAGCACTCTTCGCAGGATCACGGAGACGACCATACATGCCGTTTTTGAACGGTCCTGGCGACACTCTCGGCAGATCAGGCCGGCCTCCGGCGACCCCTCCCGGCGGTTGCTTCGGCTAGGTACGCCGGCTCGCGGGCGCCAGCCGCGCGGCGGCGGCGGTCCAGGCCTGCTCGTCGTCGCCGGGTACATAGCGTCTCAGCTCCTGGGTACGACGGGTCAGCTCCCTCAGCTCGCCCAAGCCTCCCTGGGCGGCGCCAGCGGCGCGGGCCTGGACGAGCACATTCCCCAGCGCCGCAGCCTCGACCGGTCCGGCGACGACCGGCAGCGCGCAGGCATCCGCAGTCAGCTGGCACAACAGCTCGTTCCGCGCACCGCCACCGACGATGTGCACGACCTCGACAGGGACGCCGGAAAGCGCGGCCGCCTGCCGGACCACTCGCCGGTACGCCAGGGCAAGGCTGTCCAGGATGCACCTCACGGTCTCCGCCTGGTTCTGCGGAGGCGTCTGCCCGGTCCGCTGGCAGAAGGCCGCGATGCGGGCGGGCATGTCACCGGGAGGGAGGAACGCGGGGTCGTCGGGATCTACCAGGGCGGTGAAGCGCGGAACCCGGGCCGCGTCGTTGAGCAGCGTCGGGAGGTCGGCCGGCAGGCCGATGGCGGCCCAGGTCCGGAGCGACTCCTGAAGCAGCCAGAGTCCCATCACGTTGCGCAGGTAGCGGACGGTGCCGTCGACGCCAGCCTCGTTGGTGAAGTTTGCCAGCCTGCCCTCCTCCGACAGGATCGGCCGGTCCAGCTCGACCCCGGCGAGCGACCAGGTCCCGCACGAGATGTAGGCGAAGTGCGTCCCGGAGGCGGGCACACCGACGACGGCCGAGGCCGTGTCGTGCGAGCCCACCGCGGTCACCGGTAGGTCGCCCTCGACGCCGAGGAAGCGACGTACCCGGTCGGTGACCTCGCCGGCCGCATCACCAGGGTGTCGCAGCGGCGGGAACAGGGCGGGCTCGATCCCGAGGCGCCGCATCAGGTCCGTGGCCCACGAGCGGGTGGTGACATCCAGCAGCTGCGTGGTGGACGCGTTCGTGACCTCTGCGCCCAGCAATCCCGTCAGCCAGTAGCTCAACAGGTCTGGGATCAGCAGCAGCCTCGACGCGTTGCGAAGCATCGGCGTCCCCGCGGCCGCAACGAGCTGGAAGACCGTGTTGAACGGCAGCAGCTGGACTCCCGTGGTCCGGTACAGAAGCTCCCCCGGGGTTCGAGCGAGCACCTCGTCCATGACACCGTCGGTACGGCGGTCGCGGTAGTGCACCGGGTTGGCGAGGAGCTCGCCCGACTCGTCGAGCAGGCCGTAGTCGATGGCCCAGGAGTCGATCCCGATGCCCGCCAGCGCCGGCGCGACCCGCACGGCCGCGCGCAGCCCCTCGAGAATCCCGTTGTACAGCGCGAGAATGTCCCAGTGCAGGGTTCCACACACGTCCACCGGAACGTTCGGGAAGCGGTTGGTCTCGGCGAGCGAGAGGTGGTCTCGGCCGACTCGCCCGACCATCACCCGACCGCTGGACGCCCCCAGGTCCACGGCGGCAAAGGCGGCCGACGCACCGGGGCTCACCTCCTCACCGCAGGAATGCGGCGGCCACGCCGGCATCGACCGGGATGTGCAGCCCCGTGGTGTGAGAGAGCTCGCCGCCGGTGAGTACGAAAACCGCGTTGGCGACGTGCTCCGGCAGGACCTCCCGCTTCAGCAGAGTGCGCTGCGCGTAGAAGGCGCCGAGCTCGTCCTCGGGGACCCCGTAGACCGCGGCCCGCTGCGCACCCCAGCCACTCGAGAAGATGCCCGAGCCCCGGACTACGCCGTCCGGGTTGACGCCGTTGACCCGGATCCCCTGCTCCCCGAGCTCGGCCGCGAGCAGCCGCACCTGGTGCGCCTGGTCGGCCTTGGCCGCGCCGTACGCGACGTTGTTCGGGCCGGCGAACAGCGCGTTCTTGCTGGCGATGTAGACGATGTCGCCTCCGAACCCCTGTTCGCCCATCACCCGCGCCGCCTCCCGCGACACGAGGAACGAGCCCTTCGCCATCACATCGTGTTGGACGTCCCAGTCCTTCGTCGTCGTCTCGAGCAGCGGTTTGGAGATCGACAACCCCGCGTTGTTGACGACGAGATCGACACCGCCGAAGGCGAGCACCCCTTCACGAATCGCCGCGGCGACCTGCTCGTCGTCGGTGACGTCGGCGGTCACCGCGACCGCGACATCGGCTGAGCCGATCTCCCCGGCCACGGAGACGGCGTTGTCTGCGTCACGGTCGGCGACGATCACGCATGCCCCTTCCGCGGCGAGCCGGTGGGCGATCGCCCGCCCGATTCCGGACCCACCACCGGTCACGAATGCGACGCGCGTGGCGAGCGGCTTCGGCTTGGGCATCCGCTGCAGCTTGGCCTCCTCCAGCGCCCAGTACTCGATCCGGAACTTCTCCCGTTCGTCGATCGGCTGGTACGTCGACAACCCTTCCGCCCCGCGCATGACGTTGATGGCGTTGACGTAGAACTCGCCGGCAACTCGCGCCGTCTGCTTGTTGGCCCCGAAGCTGAACATGCCGACACCGGGGACCAGGACGATCGCCGGGTCCGCTCCACGCATCGGAGGGGTCACGCTGTCGGCGTACCGCTCGTAGTACGTCTGGTAGTCCTCCCGGTACCGGAGATGCAGCTCGCGCAGCCGCTTCTCCACCTCGGCGAGCGGTGCGTCCGCCGGGAGGTCCAGCACCATGGGGCGCACCTTGGTCCGCAGGAAGTGGTCGGGGCAGGAGGTCCCGAGGGCGGCCAACCGCGGATGCTCGGCCCGGGCGACGAAGTCGAGCACCGCGTCACTGTCGGTGAAGTGTCCCACCTGCCGTCGGTCGGTCGACGCCAGTCCGCGGAGCAGTGGGAACAGCGATGCTGCCCGGCGGCGCCGCTCGTCGACGGGCAGCGGCCGGTAGCCGTCGACGACCGGCCCGAAGGGCTCCCGCACGCTGTGCTCGATGATGAAAGCCTCGGCGGTCCGGATGATGTCGAGCGAGCGCGCCTCGCACTCGTCGCTGGTCTCGCCCCAGGCCGTGATCCCGTGGCCGCCGAGCACACAGCCGATCGCCTGCGGGTTGGCCTCCTTGACTGCGGCGATGTCGAGTCCAAGCTGGAATCCTGGGCGCCGCCACGGCACCCAGACCACCCGGTCACCGAAGCACTCGCGGGTAAGTCTCTCCCCGTCGGCCGAGGTAGCCAGCGCAATCCCGGAGTCGGGGTGGAGGTGGTCGACGTGGACGGCGTCCACGAGACCGTGCATCGCCGTGTCGATGGAGGGCGCGGCTCCGCCCTTGCCGTGAAGGCAGAAGTCGAATGCGGCAACCATCTCATCCTCGCGGTCGACGCCGGGATAGACGTCTCTGAGGGCCCGCAGCCGGTCGAGACGTAGCAGGGCGAGCCCGTCAGCGGTGAGCGTGCCGAGGTCACCGCCCGACCCCTTGACCCACAAGAGCTCGACGGGCTCAGACGTCACCGGGTCGTCCGCGACCGCCTTGACGGACGTGTTTCCCCCGGCGTAGTTGGTGTTCCTGGGATCGGCCCCAAGTCGATTCGAGCGCTCGACGAGCGCGCGCACCTCCACAGCTTGCTCTGTGTTCGTCATCGCTTCTCGCCTGTCGTGTCGGGATGGGGCTCGGACATCATGTGCTCAGGCCCCCCAGCCGGCCTGCTGTCCGCCGATCCGCTCGGCGACGATCCGCTCCGCGTATCCGGACCGCAAGTAGGCCGCGATGGGATCCGGGTCCAGCCCGAGTTGCTGTCGCAGCTCGGCCAGCAGCGGGCGGACATCCGTGTTGTAAGCGTCCATCAGGACGGCGTTGGCGCCGAGCACGTCGCCCGCGCCCTGCGCCGACTCCAGGGCAGTCACATCGACGAGAAGCGCCTTGGCGGTCGCCTCCTGGACGTTCATCACGGATCGGATCTGGCCGGGGATCTTGGGTTCGATGTTGTGGCACTGGTCGAGCATGAAGGCGATCCCCGCCTCGGCGGCCAACCCGCCACCGCTGACCACCTCGAAGAGGATCCGGAAGAGCTGGAAGGGGTCGGCTGCGCCGACCATCAGGTCGTCGTCGGCGTAGAAGCGCGAGTTGAAATCGAAGGCACCCAGCTTCCCTTCACGCAGCAGGAGAGCGACGATGAACTCGATGTTCGTCCCAGGTGCGTGGTGACCGGTGTCGACGCACACCTTGGCGCGTGGTCCCAGCTTCAGGCAATGGGCGTACGACGTGCCCCAGTCGGGGACGTCCATCGTGTAGAAGGCAGGCTCGAACAGCTTGTACTCGAGGATCAGCCGCTGGTCACCGGAGAGCCGCTCGTACACGGCGGCCAGCGCCTCCGCCAACCGGTCCTGCCGGGCCCGCATGCTGTCCTGTCCCGGGTAGTTGGTGCCGTCCGCGAACCACAGCTTGAGGTCGCGTGAGCCCGTCTCGTCCATCACATCGACACATTCGAACAGGTGGCTCAACGCCTTGCGCCGGACTGCCGGGTCCGGGTTGGTCACGCTGCCGAGCATGTAGTCGTCGTCCTGGAAGACGTTGGCGTTGACGGTGCCGAGGGCGATGCCGACGTCTGCCGCCGCCTGGGACAGCTTCGCGTAGTCGTCGACGGCGTCCCACGGGATGTGCAGCGCCATGCTCGGGGCGACGCCCGTGTGGGCGTGCACCTGGGCGGCGTCCTGAACCTTCTCGAAGGGAGTGCGGGGGACCCCCTTCTGGCCAAACACCTTGAAGCGGGTGCCTGAGTTGCCGAACGCCCAGGACGGCAGCTCGATGCGCTGGCTCCGGAGCGTGTTCTCGACCAGCTGGCGATCAACCATGAGTGATCCTGCTTTCCGCTTGTTGATGGCTTGCTGCGACTGGTGATCCGTCGCGCCCGAGCCGGCTGGGACTGTTCAGGGACACCTCGACCAGCTCGATGCCGAGAAGGTCCGCGGTGGCGCGCAGCTCAGGGACGAGGTGGCCGACACCGAGCGCCCAGTGGTGCGAGATACCGGTCGCGCTCCAGGCGTCGGTCCACTCGCCGGGGTCGCAGCCGAAGTCGACCCGAGACGTCGAGTTGCCGATCCTCAGTACCGGGCCCGGGACGACGGTCCCCTCCGAGGCGACCAGCCGGAAGGCACCGTCACGACCCTGGGCCAGACCGAGGGTGGTGACTGGGCCGGGTGCCACGTTGAGCTCGACGGAGACGCCCCAACCGCGCTTGCCGTGATAGACGCCGAGGCCGCGAAGCAGCGGCCGCTGGTCGCTGATGCCCAGGTGGGCGGGGCCGTCGTGGCCCATCTCCACCACGTCGTCTCGGAAGTTGAGCGCCTGCAGCTCGGTGAACGAGCCGCCGCCCCCAAGCCTGTCGAGGATGAGCATCGCAAGCGACGTGCGCATCTCGTACTCTCCAGCCGCCGGGACCCCCCGTGCGGTGAGCAACGAAGCCCCGAGTATCATGCCCGCCGCTAGGCGCTCATGCTGCTCGCCCTCGAGTCCGCGGTGGTAGTACGCGAGGCTGTCGAGGCCGAAGTCCTCGACGAGCCGGTCGAGCCCGAGCGAGACCCGGACGGCCCAGCGGAAGTCGTCGTCCGCCGCCGTCGCGTCGATCTCGAAGACATCTCTCGCGACCTGCATGCGCCCCTCGACGTCGGCGTCGCTGACGGCGTCGACGCGCACTCGGAGGTCATCGATCTCGAGCACCTCGACATGGCCACCCAGGTTGGCGGTGACGAGGGTGAGGTCCGTCGACACGTCGAGCATGCCGGGATAGAGGTGGCCGAGCAGGCCGTGCCTGCCGTGCTTCAAGGCGCCCCGAACCCCGGCTCCCTTGATCCAGCGACCGATCCTCGCCCAGGCGCGTTCATCCTCGACGTACCCCGACACAGACCGGAACGGGACGCCGCACCGCAGGAACGCGTTCGCCATCTCCGGCAGCGGGCACGCGCCGCAGTACGCCAGCCACTTGCCCGTGTCGAACGTGGCATGGTCCATCACCTCGGTCGGCTGCAGGTTGATCAGCAGAACTGGTGCCCCGCTGCGTTGCGCCACCGGCACGAGCATGGAAGCTGTCATGTACGTCGTCAGGAACCCGACGATCAAGTCGCAACCCGCAACCCTCAGCTGCTCGGCGGCGCGGGCTCCGTCCTCTGCGTCAGAGATGAAGCCGACGTCGACGACATCGCAGTCGATGGCCCGCATCCGTTCGGCAACCCTGGCCGCGGAGGCTTGCAGCTGCGGAAGCAGGTCGGGGAACTGCGGCCAGTAGGCGCCCAGGCCTCCCGAGACGAGACCAACGGTCGTCCGCCGGGGCGCGACCCGCGCGAGACCGGGGATGTGCCGGACAGCAGCCGGGTGGGTTGTCGTCATGTGGTGTTTCGCCTCTCGCTTGCCTCCAGCTGGTCCTCGAGGTTGAAGATCTCCTCGAGCAGGACGAGCTCCTCATCGGGCAACCGATCGTCGGGGAGCACGAAGTAACGGCTCATCTCCGCCTGCCAGCGCGCGTTGACGTCGGTCGCCGCCATCGCGTCCTGGGCTCGTGCCAGGTCGTCGGACTCGACGTAGCCGATGAGCATCCCGTCCGGCCTAGCGAAGATCGAGTAGTGGTTCCAGTCGTTCGCTTTCAGGGCGTGCAGCATCTCCGGCCAGACCGCAGCGTGCCTTGCCTTGTAGTCGTCGAGTAGGTCGGGACGAACCTGCAGGACGAAGCAGTAGCGGGTCATGCGTCTCCCTTGTGGGTGTTCCCCGGGGACAACCGCTCTCCCGGTCGGCCGGTGCCGACCGACCGGGAGTGACGGGTCAGAAGTTGAACTGGTCGATGTTCGCCTTGGTGAAGACCGTCGGCGGGCCAAGCACCACAGAGGGCCCGGTGCCGGCGGCAGGCGGCAGGACCTTGTACGTGCCCAGTGTTCCCGCCTTGAAGGTCGAGCCTGGGCTCAGCGTGGTGACACCCGAGGCGAGCGACGCGGCCGCGTACCCGGCGAGGTAGCCGAGGTCGCTGGGGTTCCACAGCTCGAAGGCCTTGACCGTGCCGTCATGGACGTACTGCTTCATCTGCGAGGGCAGTCCGAGCCCGGTCAGCGTCAGGTGACTGAGCAGGCTCTTGTGGGTGTCAAGGTACTGCGCCGCCGTCGAGATGCCGACAGTCGTCGGCGAGATGATGCCGCGCAGGTTCGGGTACGCCGACAGCAGCCCTTGCAGGACCGTGAGCGAGGTCGCCGGGTCGTCGTTGCCGTACACCGTGCTGACGAGCTTCATCTTGGGGTACTTCGTGAGCTGCTGTTTCATGTACTTGATCCAGGCGTTCTGGTTCGTCGCGCTGGCGGCCGCCGACAAGATGGCGATCTGCCCGGTCTTGTTGATCTCCTTCGCCAGCAGGTCGACCTCGGACGTCCCGATCTGCTGAGTGTTCGCCTGGTTGATGAACAGGTGGTTGGGTGACGACCCGCACGTGATGTCGGAGTCGAACGAGACAATCGCGATCCCCTGCTGCGCGGCCTGGTTGAGTGCCGGGCAGAGCGCGGACGGGTCGTTGCCCGCGATCACGATCGCGTCGGCGTTGGCCTGGATGGCTGCCTGGATCGACGGCAGCTGCGCCGCCGCCGTATCCTGCGAACCGCTGCTCACCACGACCTTCCCGCCCAGCTCCGACAGGGCCTTCTGACCACCCTTGTCGGCCAGCACCTCATACGGGTTCTGGGTGTCTTTCGGGATGTAGTACACGGTGAGGCCGCTCTTGATGCTGGTGCCGGACGAGGAGCCGCCGCCAGACGGCGTGCTCGGGCTGTTGGAGTTGTTCGACGAGCTGCTGCAGGCGGCCAAGGCCACGCTGACCAGCAATGCCGAAGTGCCGATGGCCGCGAGCTTGCGGACCGACCTTTGTGATGACATGTCGTGCTGCCTTTCGGTTGGGTGTTGAGCATTGCTGGAACGGACGAGCGCTCAGATCTCAGATGCGTGCCCTCCTCCGGGCGAGCGTCTCCCGAACTCTCCGGACGGCCTCTCCGCTGTTGGGGACGACCACGCTGATCAGCAGGAGAATCCCGGTGATGATGCTCTGGACCTCCGGCTGAACCTGCATCTGGGTGAGTGCCATCTGCAGGCTGCCAACGATGGCCACCGAGAGCACCACGCCGAGAATCGTGCCGCGCCCGCCGAAGATGGAAACGCCACCGAACAGCACGATGGCGACGACGTTGAGCTCGAGTCCGATGCCCGCCGAGTAGCTCACCGAAGCGTTCTGCAGTGTCAGCAGGATCCCGGCGAAGGCGCTGAGGACACCGGAGACGACGAAGAGCCCGAGCTTGATGGTGTTGACACCGATGCCCGCGAACCTGGCGGCCTCGGGTTGTAGCCCGATCGCGATCATGGAGCGCCCCAAGGGCGTGGCATGCAGGACGACGCCGAAGACGACGGCGAGGACGAGGAAGATCACCAAGGAGTACGAGAGCTGGGTCCCCGACACGGGGAGGACACCGATCTTCGTCAGCGACGCCGGGAACGACCGATCGCCGAGACCGGGTACCGTCTGCGAGCCGAGCAGGATCTCCGCGAGGCCACGGAAGAGCGTCAGCGTCCCGATGGTGACGGCGATGGACGGTAGGCCGACCTTCGCGACGAGGACACCGTTGAGGGCACCCCCTAAGGCGCCGACGAGCAGCGCGACGAGGAAGGCCGGCCAGATCCCCCAGCCGTGGTGCCAGAGCAGCCCCACGGTCGCGCCGGACAGACCCAGCATCGATGCCACCGAGAGGTCGATCTCGCCCGTCATCACCACGAAGGTCATGGGCAGCGCCATGATCGCGATATAGCCGACGTTGATGCCGAGGTAGAAGAGCGTCGAGGTCTGGAGGAAGTCGGAGGACTCGCTGGCCCCGAAGACGATGACGGCGACCAGCACCACGAAGAGTCCGGTCTCCCACCTGGCCAGGCCACGCCACCAGGTCTGGACGGACCTTTCCGCTGGAGCCGGGGCAGGGACCTGGGACTGCACCACATCCGTGGAGACGTCAGACATCTCGGTGTGCTCCTTCCGACGAGCGCAGCCGCTTGGTCAGCCGGACGGTCAGCCACCGGTCGAAGCCGATGGCGGCGAGCAGCAGGGCGCCGGCGATGGCCTGGTTCCAGAATGCCGAGATCTTCGACGCCACCAGCGCCTGGCTGATGGTGTTCAGTAGCAGCGCCCCGAGCGCGGCGCCGACGACCGTGCCGCTGCCCCCGAAGATTGCGACTCCGCCGACGACCACGGCAGCCACGACGGTCAGCTCGTAGCCAATGCCTCCGCTGTTGTCCACCTGGGCGTGCAGGGCGAGGAAGAGTGCGCCGCCGAGGCCGGCGAGCGCCCCGCTCACCACGAAGGCCGTGAACACTCGCCGCTCGATGGGGATCCCGGCGAGCGCGGCAGCGTCAGGGTTGGACCCGATCGCGTACAGGTCCCGGCCCGCACGGAAGGTGCGCATCGCGTAACCCACCGCGATGACGACGACCACCACGATGATCGCCAGCCAGGGAACGCCGAACACGGTCTTGTACCCGACCGCCGTGAAGCTTGCGGGAATCACATCGGGGTCGATCGTCTTGCCGTTGACGATGACGCCGTCCAGGCCGCGAATGATGTACAGCATCGCTAGTGTGACCACGAGGCTGGGCACCCGCAGCACGGTCGTGATGAACCCGTTCACCGCCCCTACTGCCGCTCCGATCGCGATGCCGACCACGAACCCGGACCAGGCGGGGATGTGCTGATGCTTGAAGAGGTCACCGATGATGTACGCCGAGAGGCCGAGCACCGACCCCACTGACAGGTCGACGTTGCGGGTGACGATGACCATGGTCTCCCCGACACCCAGCAAGGCGATCAGCGAGGCGCCGGTCAACATCTGCTGGATACTGGCGGAGTCGGCGAAGTGGTGGTTGTTGACCGTCGTCACGACGACGATGACGACGACGAGCAGGGCAATACCGACCTCCCGGGCCCGGAGGAAGTCCGACACCCGTGAGCTCATGAGCCCGCTCGGTCGGCGCGCCGTCTGCGTGGTCATGCCGCCTCGCTGCTGACACCGGTGGCGGCCCGCATGATGGTCTGCTCGTCGGCCTCGGCCCGAGTCAGGTCGGCCGTCATCCGACCCTCCCGGATCACGAGCACCCGATCCGCCATGCCCAGGACCTCAGGCAGCTCGGAGGAGATCATCAGCACCGCCATCCCGTCGGCGACCAGACCGTCGAGGATGCGGTGCACCTCTGCCTTGGTCCCGACGTCGATTCCCCGGGTGGGTTCGTCGATGATCAACAGCCGGGGCTCGCGAGCCAGCCACTTGCCGAGCACGACCTTCTGCTGGTTCCCGCCCGACAGCGTCGACACGGCGTTGCGCAGGGTGCCGAACTTGAGCTGCAGACGAGGGGCCCACGTCTTCGCCAGCGCTCTCTCGCTCGAGCGGCGGATCAGACCGAACGAGCTCAACCGCCTCAGCGAGGCGAGCGCAATGTTCTGGTCGATGCCCATGTCCATCACGAGACCCTGCTGACGACGGTCTTCAGGAACGAGGGCCATCCCGGCCGCCATTGCGGCTCCGGGCTGTCCGTTGGGGAGCTCCTCGCCGGCGAGGAGGACCTTGCCCGACGTACGGCGATCGATTCCGAAGACGGCCCGGGCCACCTCGCTGCGACCGGCTCCGACGAGGCCCGCCAGCGCCACGATCTCCCCGGATCGAACCGTGAACGAGATGTCCTCGAAGACGCCCTGGCTGGACAGATGATCGACTTCGAGGACGGCATCACCCGGCTGCGTCTCCGTCTTGGGGAAGAGCGCGTCGAGATCGCGGCCGACCATCGAGCGGATGATGTCGTCGATGGTGACTTCCGCTATCGGCGCGGTCAGGATGAACCGGCCGTCACGCATGATGGTGACCCGCTGGGAGCAGGCGAAGACCTCCTCGAGCCGGTGGGAGATGAAGAGGACGGCAGCCCCTTGGCCGCGCAGCGTGGCCATCACCGTGAACAGCCGCTCGACCTCGACGCCGGTCAGGGCGGCGGTCGGTTCGTCCATCACCAGCACGTTGGCGTTGAACGAAAGAGCCTTCGCGATCTCGACGATCTGCTGGTCGGCAACGGACAACCCTCGAGCCGGTCGGTTCGGGTCGAGCTCCACGCCCAGCCGGGCGAAGATCTCTCTCGTGAGTCGGCGCATCTCCGCACGATCGATGCGGTGTCCCGGTCCGGTCGGCTGCCGGCCGATGAAGATGTTCTCGGCGACGCTGAGATCGGGGAAGAGAGTCGGCTCCTGGTAGATGATCGAGACTCCGGCGTCCCGGGCAGCGGCCGGGCCGGCGAGTGAGACTGCAGCGCCGTTGATCAGCAGCCGTCCGGCGTCCGGGCGGTGCACCCCGGCCAGGATCTTCACCAGAGTCGACTTCCCGGCGCCGTTCTCACCGACCAGGGCGTGGGCCTCACCCGGGTACAGCGTGATCGATCCGTCCTCCAGCGCCTGGACCGCACCGAAGGACTTCTGCGCGTGCTCGAGTACCAGCACGGGCTCCTCGGTGGGGAGTGCACCCCGGGCGCCGCCATCTCCGGCCACGGACCCTCCTTAATGAAACGTTACAATGCTTGGTCCGTACCCTAAAGGGAGACGATGTTACTGTCAATGGGGGGTGGACAAAAGTTCCATGTCCTGATTATCGGATACTGTTATTGACACGTTGCAATCAAGGTTGCACACTTGCGGGGCAACCTTCGGCGAAGGCGGGTCACATGGACGGCCAGGTGGGGATCAAGGATGTCGCCTCGCGAGCCGGCGTTTCTACCGCCACCGTCTCCAACGTGCTCAATCGCCCGCACATCGTTGCTCCTGCCACCCGGGACCGAGTGCTGGCCGCGATCAGTGCACTGGGCTTCATCCGCAACGAGTCCGCGCGCCAGCTCAGGGCGGGGCGGAGCAGGTTCATCGGACTCGTCGTCCTCGACGTCACCAACCCGTTCTTCACCGACGTCGCCCGCGGGGCGGAGGACCTCGCCAACGAGTTCGGGCTTGCCGTGATCTTGTGCAACAGCGACGAGCAGCCGGCCCGCGAGACGCGCTATCTCGACCTCCTCGAGCAGCATCGAGTGCGCGGGATCCTCATCACACCGACCGGGAGCAACCCACACCGTCTGGACGAGATCCGGGCGCGCGGCATCCCGGTCGTGCTGGTGGACCGACATGCTCGCAGAGGCAGGTGCTCGGTATCGGTCGATGACGTCCACGGCGGCGACCTCGCGGCGACGCATCTGCTGGAACGCGGGCACCGGCGGCTGGCCTTCGTCGGCGGTCCGTTCACACTCCACCAGGTTCAGGACCGCCTCGACGGCGCGCTGCAGAGCCTGAAGCGGGCCGGGCTGGACGAGTCCGCCCTGCACATCGAAGAGACTCCCGCGCTGAACGTGGCATCGGGCATGGACGCGGCCGCCCGGCTCGCTGAGCGTCCTGCCCACCAGCGACCTACCGCTGTCTTCTGTGCCAACGACCTGGTAGCCCTCGGCGTGCTTCAGGAGCTGACCCGCCGGCACATCGCCGTACCCGAGGAGATCGCCATCATGGGCTATGACGACATCGCCTTCGCAGCCTCGGCAGCGGTCCCGCTGACTTCCGTCCGGCAGCCACGTGCCCAGCTCGGGCGGGCCGCCGCCGAGCTGCTCATCGAGGAGTCCCGGGCCGACGGCCACCACAAGCATCGCCAGGTGGTGTTCGAGCCCGAGCTTGTCGTCCGTGGATCCACCGACATGGTGCATCTGGACGGCCGGGCCGGGCTCGAGATGACGGTGGAGGGCTGACGATGCGGATCGCCCTCTTCGCCACGTGCCTCGTCGACACCCTGTTCCCCGACGTGGGAAAGGCAACGGTGCGGCTGCTGAGTCGGCTCGGTCACACCGTCGAGTTCCCCGAGCGGCAGACCTGCTGCGGGCAGATGCACATCAACACCGGCTACCAGCGCGAAGCGATGCCGCTGATCCGCAACTACGTCGAGACGTTCGCGCCGTACGACGCGATCGTCGCCCCGTCGGGGTCCTGTGCGGGCGCAGTCCGGCATCAGCATGGGATGGTCGCCCGGCGCGCAGGTGACGAGGACCTCGCCAGGCGAGCTGAGACGGTGGCGGCGCACACGTACGAGCTTTCGGAGCTGCTGGTCGACGTCCTCGGTGTGGAGGATGTGGGCGCCGAGTACCCGCACCGGGTCACCTACCATCCGACCTGCCACTCCCTGCGCATCCTGCGCGTGGGCGACCGGCCGCTGCGGCTGCTGCGCAAGGTACGAGGGATCGACCTCGTCGAGCTGTCGGATGGGGAAGTGTGCTGCGGCTTCGGCGGCACCTTCGCCCTGAAGAACGCCGACGTGTCGACTGCCATGCTGAGCGACAAGATGAGCAACGTGGTCCAGACTCGCGCCGAGGTATGCACAGCCGGCGACAGCTCCTGCCTGATGCACATCGGCGGCGGGCTGTCGCGGCTGCGCTCCGGCGTGCGCACCGTCCACCTCGCCGAGATCCTCGCATCGACCGGGACACCCGCATGACGACGTTCCTCGGCATGCCGACGTCGCCGCCCGGGGTCGGGATGCTTCGCGGCAAGGACACCTTCCCGATCGCCGCCAGGGATGCCCTCTCCAACACCCAGCTGCGGCGAAACATCGGCGCGGCCACCCGCACGATCCGTGCCAAGCGGGCGGCCGTCGTGGGCGAGGTCCCCGACTGGGAGCAGCTGCGCGACGCCGGTCGCGCCATCAAGGCAGCCACCATGCAAGACCTCGACGAGCAGCTGGAACGCCTCGAGGCGGCGGTCATCGCCCGCGGCGGGATGGTGCACTGGGCAGGCGACGCCAACGAGGCGAACCGCATCGTCACCGACCTGGTGCGCGCCACCGGCTCGGACGAGGTCGTCAAGGTCAAGTCGATGGCAACCCAGGAGATCGGCCTCAACGAGGCACTGCAGGCGGCCGGGATATCGGCGTACGAGACGGATCTCGCGGAGCTGATCGTGCAGCTCGCGGAGGACCGGCCGTCGCACATCCTGGTCCCGGCCATCCACTTCAACCGCGCCGAGATACGCGAGATCTTCCTGCGAGAGATGCGCGGCGTCGACCCTGGGCTGAGCGACAACCCTGCTCGGCTCGCCGCCGCCGCCCGAACCTACCTGCGCCGGAAGTTCCTGACCGCGAAGGTGGCGGTGAGCGGAGCCAACTTCGCCGTCGCCGAGACCGGGACGCTTGCCGTCGTGGAGTCCGAGGGCAACGGCCGGATGTGTCTGACCCTCCCGGACACCCTGGTCACCGTGATGGGCATCGAGAAGGTGATCCCGACCTGGCGTGACCTGGAGGTCTTCCTGCAGCTGCTGCCCCGGTCTTCCACGGGGGAGCGGATGAACCCGTACACGTCCATGTGGACCGGAGTGACTCCGGGCGACGGACCGCAGAGCTTTCATCTGGTGTTGCTCGACAACGGTCGGACCGCTGTCCTCGCCGACGAGGTCGGCCGGGAGACGCTGCACTGCATCCGCTGCTCAGCGTGCCTCAACGTCTGCCCCGTCTATGAGCGCACCGGCGGTCATGCGTACGGCTCGGTGTACCCCGGGCCGATCGGCGCGATCCTGTCGCCCCAGCTCACGGGCGTCAACGAGAACCCGGCGAGCGCCTCCCTGCCCTACGCGTCGTCGCTCTGCGGCGCCTGTTACGACGTATGCCCGGTCAAGATCGACATCCCCTCGATACTCGTACACCTGAGAGCCCGCCACGTGGAGGAGGCCCGTTCCGAGCACGTGCTCCCGAGCGCCGAGGCGGTCGCGATGGCGGCCGCGTCATGGGTGATGAGCGACGCCGGTCGGTTCGAGCGCGCGCAGCGCGGCAGCCGGGTGGGGCGCCTGCTCAGTCGCAAGGGACGCATCGGGCGGCTTCCGCCGCCGCTGGCCGGCTGGACCACGGCCCGCGATGCGCCTGCACCCCCGGCTCAGACGTTCCGCGAGTGGTGGAGGTCCGAGCCCAGATGAACGGCCGCGACCAGATCCTCGCGCGGATCCGGCGTGCCCTCGGACCGGCACCGCGGAAGGCTCCGGAGATAGCGCGCACCTACCGGCAGGCCGGCGCCAGTCCCGAGCCTGCCCGGCTCGATATGTTCGAGGAGCGGCTGTTGGAGTACCAGGCCCGGGTACGCCGCTGTGCCCCGGGCGACGTCCAGCAGTTCGTGACCACCGCCCTGGCCGACCGGGGCGCGTCACGGGTCGTCGTACCGGCCGGACTCGAGATCGAGATCGCTGCGGGTATCGACGTGGTCGTGGACCATGGGCAGCTGTCGGCCGCCGAGCTCGACACGGTCGACGGTGTCATCACGCTCGCGGCCGTCGCCATCGCCGAGACCGGCACGGTCGTTCTCGACGGATCGAGGAGACAGGGACGACGGGCGATCACGCTGGTTCCGGACTACCACCTGTGCATCGTCCGTGCGGGACAGGTCGTCGAGACGGTACCGGAAGCGGTGGCGAGGCTGCGGCCGCAGCGGCCGCTGACCTGGATCAGTGGACCGTCAGCCACCAGCGACATCGAGCTAAGCCGGGTCGAAGGCGTGCACGGTCCACGCACTCTCGAGGTACTGCTGGTCGAATGAAGAAGCAGGCACCGGTCACGAGGACCGGTGCCCGGCTATCTGATGCCTCTTTACTCGGCCTGCGCCTGGCTTGAGACCCCGCTGAGCAGCTCACGTACTTCTGACTCGCGGTATCGGCGGTGCCCCCCCAGCGTGCGGATCGAGCTGAGCTTGCCTGCCTTGGCCCATCTGGTCACGGTCTTCGGGTCAACGCGGAACATTGCCGCTACTTCAGCCGGCGTTAGCAGAGGCTCTGAATCGGTCGGACGTACGTTCACCGTCACTCCTCCTCCTAGCAAGTTGTGTGTCTGCCCGGGCCGCTCCGAAGGGACACGTTGAATGCTGCAATCGTCGGATGGAGGCTATTCCCCCCTTGGCAACTCCAACCCGGTTCATTATGGGGTACTGCGGCGCGATACACCACGAACCGGTCATCCGTCTACGAAGTCTAGCCGAACACAGCAAACCATGTAGGTCTTGTTGTAATAATATTTACCTAAAACAACATTAGTTGGCACGTTCCAGTGCATTTACCACCCGCCAGCGCTCGACGAAGTTGCGGTACGCATCGCCCGCGGCCGCGAAGTCCCGCCTCTCGACAGCCGCCAGTGCGCTGCCGATCTGGTGCGCAGACTCGTCCTCGTCGACCCTCCCGGGAAGCAGGCCGGCGACCCCGGCGTAGTCGACCTCCACCCAGCTCTCCGCCGAGAAGGCGCTCAACCAGCCGCCGAGGTCAGCCAGCTCGTCGATGAGCTCCGCGTCGTCGACCATCTCGCTCAGCAGACCCTCTGCCGAGGCGAGCCTGGTGCGGGCATCCGCCATCGGGCTCCGGAAACGCACGGACGCGGTGCCTTGGAGGTCGTACACGGTCCGCTCCTCCTGCGTCACGAGCAGGAACCAGGTCCGCGGGACTCCCCAGGTCGCCTCCCGGATGTGGGGGACCGCACGCGGGTTGGAGAGGTGCCAGGCCTCGAACTCCTCACGTGCGACGTCGAGGCGGGTGGGGTCGAAGAACAGCCCCCGGGTGGTGGCATCCGTGTCTTCCGTGAACGCCGCGAGCGCCAGCCAGCAGCGCAGCAGCAGGTCGACTGGGCACAGGAAGAGCCGTCCCTCGTGGCGCATCAGGTAGCAGCCCGCGAGGTCGTCGTCTCCGCCTGGTGGGGCTGACGATGCGGTCGCCCGGGCGAGGATGGTCTCCTGCTCCCGCGCGAGCGTCACGGTCGTCACCACCTCGAGGCGGGGCTCACCGCCGGCGGCTCCCGGGCGCGGCGGCGTCAGCTCGTCGACGGGCTCGTAGACGCGCAGGTACGACGCATACGGGAGCACCACGCCTCAACCATAAGGCGCCTGACCCGCCGGGGGGGCGTCCAGCGCGAGGCATATCGTGGGGAGACCCCCGAACCCGGTGGGCGCCGACCGAGCAAGGATGACCGACAGTGGCCGACAGTTCGACGTTCTCCGTCTTCAGCCAGGGCGAGCAGCACGAGCAGGTGGTCTTCTGCCAGGACGAGGCGTCCGGGCTGCGGGCCATCATCGCGATCTACTCCACTGTCTTGGGCCCGGCACTGGGTGGCACCCGCTTCTATCCGTACGAGAACGAGGCCAGCGCGGTTCGTGACGTCCTCAACCTCTCCAAGGGGATGGCCTACAAGGCAGCGCTCGCCGGGCTGGACCTCGGCGGCGGCAAGGCGGTGATCATCGGCGATCCGCACCGGGACAAGTCGGAGGCGCTGTTGCGCGCGTACGGCAGGTTCGTCCAGTCACTGGGCGGGCGGTACCTCACGGCGTGTGACGTCGGGACGTACAGCGAGGATATGGACATCGTGGCTCGCGAGTGCGACTACGTCACCGGTCGGACCAGGGAGCACGGTGGCGCGGGTGACTCGTCCGTGCTGACCGCGTTCGGGGTCTTCCAGGGGATGCGCGCTGCCGCGGAGTTCGCCTGGGGTCAGCCCACCCTCGCGGGGCGGCGGGTCGGGGTGGCCGGCGTCGGCAAGGTCGGACACCACCTCGTCGACCACCTGCTGAGCGACGGCGCCGAGGTCGTCATCACGGACGTCTACCCGCCTGCCGTCGCTGCGGTCGTCGCCGGCCACTCGGAGGTCGAGGTGGTGGCGGACACCGGCGAGCTCCTCAGGGCCGACATCGACGTCTACGCGCCGTGCGCCCTGGGCGACGCCATCGACGACCAGACCGTCCAGGTCCTCAAGGCCCGCATCGTATGCGGAGCGGCGAACAACCAGCTCGCACACCCGGGGATCGAGGAAATCCTCGAGAGCCGGGGCATCCTCTACGCCCCCGACTACTGCGTCAACGCCGGCGGGCTCGTCCAGGTCGCCGACGAGCTCGAGGGATTCTCGTTCGAGCGCGCCAAGGCGCGGGCCAGCAAGATCTACGACGCCACGAAGAGCGTCTTCGCGGTGGCCGCCGCTGAGCAGGTGCCACCTGCGGTCGCCGCGGATCGGATCGCGGAGCGCCGGATGGCCGACATCGGCCGGCTCCGCGGAATCTGGCTGGACGCCTGACCTGGCACACGCAACGGGCGCCTACCGGGGCGCCTGACCGGGGCAGCTGACCGGGCGCCTACCGGGGCGCGCCTAACCGGGCGTTTGCCTGGCTTGCCAGGGAAGTACACCCTTTGCCACCCAGGCCTGCCTAGCTGCTTGGGTGGTGCACCACCCAAGCAGCCCTCAAGCCACTCAAGTCTGGGTGGCTTGAGGAAGGTTTGGGTGGTTCACCACCCAAACGACCCCCAATCCCGCAGCTGCCTGGCTTGCCAGGCAAACGCCGCAGAGGCGCAAACGCCTGGAGGGGAGCCAAGGGGCTCACGCCTTGGCCAGGTCAGCGTTTCGGCGCCGATTCGTCGTAGAGGTCGACGTAAGGATCGTCGTCGTCGGCGAGAGTGCTGCTTTCGGTGCCGTCCGCCCCGTCGCGGGTCTCATCACCGTGCAGCTCCCGCTGCAGCTCGGAGAAGTCCGTGTTGAACTCACGGTACTTCAGCTCACGAGCGACCTTGGTCTGCTTAGCCTTCGCCCGGCCGCGCCCCATAGGGTCGACCCCCTCGCACGTCGTGGCCGGGTTCACCCCAGGGATGCCCGGTCTCTCACCTGTTTTGTCGTGCCCACCACGATACCCGGCATCGACCCTGATACCTACAGCACACCCGGATATCGAGACCAGCCTCACGTTGCCGGTGCGGGCGGCGATACGATCGGCCGAACCATCCACCCTGGAGGTGGGCGGGAATCGACACGCGGGGGTCTGATGGCATGAGTATCCGGCTTCGCGACGCACTGATGGGCCGCCTCGAAGCGATGCGCTACGAACCGACGGCGAAGCGCATCCGCGCAACTCTCGGGGGCGCGACCGTCGTGGACAGTGTGCGCACGGTGCTGGTCTGGGAGCCTCGTCGAGTCGTGCCGTCGTACGCCGTCCCGGAGGAGGACCTGTCGGCCGACCTGGCTTCCGCCGTGCCTGTCGAAGGGATCGACATCGAAGCCGACGGTCACGAGATGCCGGACGTGTCAGCGCTACGCGTGCTCGACCCGTCAATCCCGTTCGCTGCGCACAGTGCCGAGGGGCAGCCGGTCGACGTACTGGCGAACGGGCAGCGTCTCCCCGGCGCCGGGTTCCGGCTCGAGGAGGACGACCTGAGCGGGTACGTCGTCCTCGACTTTCCCGCCTTCGACCAGTGGTTCGAGGAGGACGAACCCAACGTCGGCCACCCACGAGACCCGTTCCACCGGATCGACGTCGTCACCAGCTCGCGGTCGGTGCGCATCGAGCTCGACGGGGAGCTGCTCGCCGAGTCCGCGCGGCCCACGCTGCTGTTCGAGACCATGCTGCCGACCCGCTTCTACCTGCCCCGGGAGGATGTGCGAGTCGAGCTCGCAGCGAGCGAGACGGAGTCGTGGTGCGCCTACAAGGGCCGGGCCTCCTACTGGTCCGCGACTCTGGGCGACCATGGCGTTGCGGACATCGCCTGGAGCTACCCGGCGCCGCAGCACGAGGCCGAGCATGTCCGCGACCTGGTGTCCTTCTTCGACGAGCGGGTGGACCTCGTGCTCGACGGCGAGCGCCGGGAGCGGCCCCGGACCCCCTGGACACCGCGGGGGCGTTAGGCTGCCGATCCGCCTTCCACCAGGTGCCGAGGATGTTCGGCCTCGGGTTGCCGTCACGACGTCAGGCCGGGTGGCTGCCCCTGAGAGCGGCTCGAACCCCGGCCTGGTCCTCGGTGACAATGCCGCACACCCAGGAGCCGACCCCAGACTCACCGAGCGTGGAGACCGCATCGTCGGCTTCCGCCGCCGGCAGCACCGCCACCATGCCAACGCCCATGTTGAACGTCGCCTCCATGTCGGCTGCACTGACCCGGCCCGCCTCGAAGATGAGGTCGAAGACCGGAGGTGGGCGCCAGGTCTCCCGGCTGATCGTCGCGGAGAGGTGGGACGGCAGGACCCGGGCCAGGTTCGCGGCCAGCCCGCCGCCGGTGATGTGTGCCATCGCGTGCACGCTCGTACGGCGGGCCAGCTCCAGACAGGGCTTCGCGTAGATCACCGTGGGTTCGAGGAGCTCCTCGCCAAGTGTCCTGCCCAGATCGTCGACGTACCGGTCGAGGCTCCACCCTTCGTCCGCGAGGAGTACCCGCCGCACCAGGCTGAAGCCGTTGGAGTGGAGACCAGACGACGCCATCGCGAGGAGTACGTCGCCCGGCCGGACCCGCTCCGGCCCGAGGACGGCCTCCGCCTCCACCACCCCGGTCGTCGAGCCTGCTACGTCGTACTCGTCGGGCTCGAGAAGTCCTGGGTGCTCGGCGGTCTCACCGCCGAGTAGCGCACATCCGGCGACGACGCAGCCCTGCGCAACACCCTTGACGATGCTGGCGATCCGCTCCGGGTCGACCTTCCCGCAGGCGATGTAGTCGGTGAGGAAGAGCGGCTCCGCGCCGCACACCACGAGGTCGTCGACCAGCATGGCGACCAGGTCGATGCCGATGGTGTCGTGCTTGTCGAGCGCCTGCGCGATCGCCACCTTGGTTCCGACGCCGTCCGCGCTGGTGGCCAGCAGCGGCTGCCGCATCCGCTTGATGGCCGAGGCGTCGTAGAGCCCGGCGAACCCGCCGATGCCGCCGCGCACCTCAGGACGCCGCGCCGTCTCGACCCAACCCCGCATCAGGTCGACGGCGCGCTCACCCGCCTCCACGGAGACGCCGGCCGTCGCATAGGCTCCGGCGTCAGGCCGATCGGCGGTTGTCATCGTCGGTCGTCGCGCTACGCTCAAGGGCGGCTGAGCGCATCGAGGGCGCCGCCACCCGACAGCGCGGTCACCAGCCCATCGGGCCGCTTCGGCTCGTCCAAGGTGGTCTCGAGCAGATGCTTGCCAAGGAGGTTCGCGTCCGGGAGCTCGACCGGGTAGACGCCGTCGAAGCAGGCGCTGCACAGCTTGGCTCCGCCGACGTTCGTCGCCTCGACCAGGCCTTCGAGTGAGATGTAGCCGAGCGAGTCGGCGCCGATCGACCGGCAGATCTCCTCCGCCGTCAGGCCGTTCGCGATCAGCTCAGCGCGGCTCGCGAAGTCGATCCCGAAGAAGCACGGCCACTTCACCGGCGGGCTGCCGATTCGCACGTGGACCTCTCGAGCGCCAGCCTCGCGCAACATCCGGACCTGTGCTCGCTGCGTGTTGCCGCGCACGATCGAGTCGTCGACCACGATGAGCCGTTTGCCCTCGACCACATCGCGCAGGGGGTTGAGCTTGAGCCGGATCCCGAGCTGCCGGATCGTGTCGCTGGGCTGGATGAACGTTCGCCCGACGTACGAGTTCTTCACAAAGCCTTGCCCGTAAGGGATCTTGCTCTCTTCTGCGTAGCCGATAGCCGCCGGGGTCCCTGACTCCGGGACGGGGATCACGATGTCGGCATCGACCGGGAACTCCTGAGCCAGCCGGCGGCCGATCTCTGCGCGGACGCTGTGCACCCGCTGGCCGCTGATCAGCGTGTCCGGCCGGGCCAGGTAGACGAACTCGAAGAGGCAGCCTTTGGGCACCGCTTGGGCGAACCGCTGGGACCGCAGGCCATCCTCGTCGATCGCGACCAGCTCGCCCGGCTCGATCTCGCGGACGAACGACGCGCCGACGATGTCGAGCGCCGCCGTCTCCGAGGCGACCACCCAACCGCGCTCGAGGCGTCCGAGCACCAGCGGCCGGAAGCCCTGCGGGTCACGGGCGGCGTACAGCGTCCCCTGGTCCATGAACACGAAACAGAAGGCACCCGCGATCGTCGGCAGGATCTCCATCGCGGCCTGCTCGAGGGAGCGGTCGGAGTACGACGCGAGCAGCGCCGTGACCAGATCCGTGTCGGTGGACGCCTCGCTGGTCTGGGTGGCGACGCCCAGCTCCCCACGGGTCAGCTGGTCCACCCGCTTGGCGAGCTCGCCGGCGTTGATCAGGTTGCCGTTGTGACACAGGGCCAGTGAGCCAGTCGGCGTCGGGCGGAAGGTCGGCTGGGCGTTGTGCCAGACACTCGACCCCGTTGTCGAGTACCGCGCATGCCCGATGGCGACGTACCCCTTGAGGGAGCTGAGCGTCGGCTCGTCGAACACCTGGGAGACCAGACCCATGTCCTTGTAGACGAGGATCTGCCGGCCGTTGCCGACGGCGATGCCGGCCGACTCCTGTCCGCGGTGCTGCAGCGCGTAGAGGCCGAAGTAGGCGAGCTTGGCGACCTCCTCGCCGGGCGCCCAGACTCCGAAGACTCCGCAGGCGTCCTGGGGTCCCTTGTCATGCGGGTTGAGGTCGTGGGTCAGCAACCCATCTCCGCGCGGCACCGGCTCAGTCTAGACGGCTCTACGGCTGATCCCGGCCACCCCGGGCCAGGTTGCGCAGCAGCAGCGCCTCAGCCAGGCAGACCCGGGCGAACTCCGCGAGGTGGAGACCCTCGTTGGCCCCGTGCGCCCGGGTGTCGGGGTCCTCGACGCCGGTGACGAGGATCGCGGCACTCGGGAACATGTCGGCGAACTCGGCGATGAAGGGAATGGAGCCACCGACGCCCATGTCCACGGCTCTCGTGCCGTCCCATGCCTCGGCGAAGGCCTCCCGTGCTGCGTCATAGACCGGACCGTTCGCGTCGACCGAGAACGGCTGGCCGGTCTCGCCCGGGGTCACTGTCACCCGCGCGCCCCACGGCGCGTGCGCCTCGAGGTGTTCGGTGAGCCGGCCAAGGGCCCGAACCGCATCGTCGCCGGGGCCCACCCGCAGGCTGATCTGGGCACGAGCCATCGGGATCAGCGTGTTGCTCGCCTTGTCGACCGAGGTGGCGTCGATCGCGAGTACGGCGATCGCTGGCCGGTTCCAGAGCCGGTCCACGATCGAGCCGCTTCCGATCAGCTGCACCCCGGGCGTGACACCCGCCTCCGCCCGCAGCCGGGCCTCTGGGTAGTCCAGGTCGGCACCCGCACCCCAGGCCAGTCCTCGCACTGCGACGTTTCCCTCGTCGTCGTGCAGCGTCGAGATGAGCCGGGACAGCGCCGTGAGGGCGTCAGGGACGACGCCGCCCCACATCCCGGAGTGCACAGCGTGTTCGAGAGTGCGGACCTCGACGATGCAGTCAGCCACCCCGCGCAGCGAGATCGTCAGTGCCGGTGTCCCGATGTCCCAGTTCCCGGAGTCCGCGATCACGATGACGTCGCTGGCCAGTAGGTCGCGGTAGCGCTGCAGGATCTCGGGCAGCGACTGCGACCCCGACTCCTCCTCGCCCTCGATGAAGACCGTCACACCGACAGGGAGGTCCGCTCCGTGCGCCCGGATGGCGGCCAGGTGGGCGGCGATGCCAGCCTTGTCGTCGGCGGCCCCGCGACCGAACAGCCGCCCGTCCCGCTCTGTCGGCTCGAACGGCTCGGTGTCCCACGCGTCGGTGGCGCCCTCCGGCTGTACGTCGTGGTGGGCGTACAGCAGGACGGTGGGTTGGCCAGGTGGCGCCGGGCGGCGCGCTATCACCGCCGGCAGGCCGCCGTTGATCTCGACGACTCGCGTGTCGAAGCCCTCAGCCTCGAAGAGCGCCGCCGTGGCGGCGGCAGATCGGCGTACCTCGTCATGACGGGACGGATCGGCACTGACCGACGGGATGCGCACGAGCCGCTCGAGATCCGCGCGTACGCCGGGCAGCACGGCCGCTACAGCCTGGTGGATGTCGGGAGCCATGCCGAGGATGCTATCGACGTCGAGGCCGGGTCTATCGTTGCCGGGTGGCGCTTCCCCCGCAGCGACGGCAGTGGTCGCTGTTCGTCCTCGGGGTCGGCCTCGTCCTGATGGGGCTCTGCGCGCTGGACGCGTCCTCGGTCGCCCTCGCCCTGGGCATGGTGATGGTGCTCGCCGGACTGGTCGGCCTCCTGCTCAACGGCTGAGGCGATCGACGTACCCGAATCGGCGGGTTTAGAGTCGGGCCGCGGAGGACTTCTTCTAGGTCTGGGGAGGCTCGATGACTGACCATGCAGGCAGGCAGGACGACCAAGGACTTCGCGCCGGCGCCGTCGGGTTCGGCGGGGTGCTGTTCCAGGCCATCACGTTCATGGCACCCGCGATCGCCACTGCCCTGTCCATCCCCGCCGGGATCGTGTTCAGCGGCGGCGGTGCGCCGCTGTCGGTGATCTTCGCGCTGATCGCGTCGCTCTTCGCCGCGAACTCGATCGGCCAGCTGTCCCGGCACATGCCGTCCGCCGGGTCCTTCTACACGTATGTGAGCAACGGGATCCATCCGATCGCGGGGTTTCTCGTCGGCTGGGGGTTCCTGCTCGGAATCATCATCGGGGGACCGTTCCTCGCTCTCCAGATGGGTTTCATCGTCGGCAACACGTTCAACTCCGAGTGGGGCTGGTCGACCGACCTTTGGTGGATCTGGACCCTGATCGTCTCCATCCTGGTGTTCCTGCTGGGCTACCGGGGCATCAAGGCGTCGACCGGGGTCGGCATGCTGCTGGGTGCGTTCGAGATCGTCATCTTCGCTGCGATCTCGATCACGCTCATCGTCCAGGCGGGCGGACACAACACGCTCAAGGTCTTCGGCACGCACTATGCCAACAACCCCAGCTACTCCGGCCTCTCGGGAGTCATCGCGGGGTCGGTGTTCACGATTCTCGCATTCATCGGGTTCGAGGAGGCGGCACCGATCGCGGAGGAGGCACACGAGCCACGCCGTACCATCCACCTCGCGATCATGCTCTCCTGCCTGGGCATCGGGCTCTTCTACATTCTCAACACCTACGCGAGCACGATCGCGTTCGGGCCGCTGAAGATGACCAGCTTCGTCAGCGCCGGGGACAGCAACCCCTGGCAGAACCTGTTGGCAAGGCAGGCGTGGGGCACCGTCGGTTTCGTGCTCGTCTTCTTGGCTCTCGTCAACTCCGTGATCGCCAACCAGAACGCGGCGAACAACTCCTCGACCCGCACCATGTTCTCGATGGGCCGGATCCGGCTGCTGCCGACGGCGTACGCGACGCTCACCCGTGGATCGCCCATGGTGGCACTCGTCACCCAGTTCATCGTCACGGTCGGCGTGAGCATGTGGCTCGGCTTCCAGTACGACCCGTACACGGGATTCCTGCTGACCGCCACCATCCTGGTGGACATCTTCGCGCCGATGTACGTCCTGCTCAACGTCGCATGCCTCCTGTACTTCTGGCGGTACCGGCGTGACGAGTTCAACTGGCTGCTCCATGGAGTGCTCCCCGTGCTGGGCGCGCTGGCGTTCATCCCGGCCTTCTGCGCCGGGGCCGGGATTCCGTTGTTCAGCTTTATCAGCACGCTCCCGAAGCCGCTCTCGTACGCCGGCCCCGCGGCCGCGATCTGGATGGCCATCGGCGTCGTGTACCTCGTCGTCCTGCTGGCGACCCGGCCGGCGCGGATCACCGAGACGAGGCGGGTCTTCGTGGAGGACTGACCGAGCTCACGTCAGCGGCAGGATCGCGGACAGGTCCGACCGCTCGCCGGAGGCCCGCACCACACCATCTCTGACCCCCTGGGTGAATCCGAGCCGTCCGCGTGCCATTGCCAGCCAGGTCGCGGCATCGGTCTCGACCACGGCTGGGGGCGTACCGCGGGTGTGGCGGGCGCCGGCGATGCACTGGACGGCCGCGTAGGGCGGGATCCGTACCTCCACGCTCTTGCCCGGGTATCGCTCGGCGAGCACCGCAAGGAAGTGCTTCACAGCGGCCCGCTCGTCTGCAGCCGATGGCGGTACGCCGTCCCGCGCCGCCCCGTCGAGCCTACCGAGGAGTGCGCCGAGATCCGCTGGCGGCAGCGGTCGCAGGCGGCCAGGCACGAGGTCACCCTAGGGCGTTCGGCAGCGTCGAAGACCAGGCAGCCCGCAGGTCCGTGAGTCTCACCCGGAACGCGTCGCGTACCTCGAGCGCGGCGTCGGCGCCGACCCCCTCGGTGACTCCGATGCGACGAAGGGGCACGCCGCGCGCCGTACACAGCTCACCGAGTGCCTCCTCCGCGCCACCGGAAGCCGTCACCATGACCCGTGCGGCGGACTCCGAGAACAGCCCGACGAACGGGTCCGGATCCGCCGGCAGCCACACCCCGGCACCGACTCCGCACCACAGACAGGACTCGACGAGCGCCTGGGCCAAGCCGCCGTCGGACAGGTCGTGGGCGGAGTCGAGGAGCGCCCGCTCCGAGGCGGCGACGAGAACATCGGCCAGGGCGCGCTCGGCTGCCAGGTCCACGCGGGGGGGTCGCCCGCCGAGGTGACCGTGTACGACATAGGCCCATTCGGAGCCGTCGAGCTCGTCACGCGTCGTGCCGAGCAGGTAGATCGGCTGCCCGGGCTCGACGAACCCCATCCGGGTACGACGGCCGACGTCGTCGAGCACGCCGAGCACCCCGACCAGCGGGGTCGGCAGGATCGAGGTCTCGGCGGTCTGGTTGTACAGGCTGACGTTCCCGCCGGTGACGGGGATGGCGAGCTCTCGGCAGCCGTCTGCCAGCCCGCGGGTCGCCTCGGCGAACTGCCACATCACATCAGGGTCCTGCGGCGACCCGAAGTTCAGGCAGTCCGTCACCGCAATCGGCCTCGCGCCGCAGGCGGCGACGTTGCGATAGGCCTCGGCGAGTGCCAGCTGCGCTCCTGCATAGGGGTCGAGCAGCGAGAATCGAGCGTTGCAGTCCATGGCAAGTGCCACCCCCAGACCGCTCTCCTCGTCGACCCGCACCACGCCGGCGTCCTCGGGCTGGGCGAGCACCGTGTTGCCCTGCACGTACCGGTCGTACTGGTCGGTGACCCACGACTTGTCGCACAGGTTGGCTGATGCAACCAGAGCCAACAGGCTGTCACGCAGCTCGATCGGACTGCGGGGTCGCGAGAGCCCAACAGTCGTTGACGATCCGGCTTGCAGGGTGTCCTGCCAGGAGGGTCGGGCATAAGGCCGTTCGTAGACCGGGCCTTCGTGCGCGACGGTCCTCGGAGGTACGTCGACGATGGTCTCGCCATGCCACTCGACGACGAGTCTCCCCGTCTCCGTGACCTCCCCGATCACGGTGGCGTCGACCTCCCACTTCTCACACACGACAAGAAACTCGTCGACGCACGACGGCTCGACGACGGCCATCATCCGCTCCTGCGACTCGCTCATCAAGATCTCCTCGGGCGCCAGCGACGCATCGCGCAGCGGTACCCGGTCGAGCCAGACGCGCATCCCGCCGTCACCGGCGCTGGCCAGCTCAGACGTGGCGCACGACAGCCCGGCACCACCAAGATCCTGGATGCCGCTGACGAGCTCGCGCTCGAAGAGCTCGAGGGTGCACTCGACGAGCAGCTTCTCCATGAACGGGTCGCCGACCTGGACGCTCGGCCGCTTCGTCGGGCCCGCCGCGTCGAACGTCTCAGACGCAAGCACGGATACGCCGCCGATTCCGTCACCACCGGTCCGGGCGCCATACAGGATCACCTTGTTCCCTTCCCCGGACGCCTTCGCCAGATGGATCTGCTCGTGTCGCATGACGCCGACGCAGAGGGCGTTGACGAGCGGGTTGCCCGCATACGACGGGTGGAAGACCGTCTCACCGCCGATGTTGGGCAGGCCGAGGCAGTTGCCGTATCCACCGACCCCAGCGACGATCCCGGGCAGGACCCGGCGGGTGTCGGCGGCGTTGAGCGGTCCGAACCGCAGCGAGTCCATGACGGCAACCGGCCGGGCGCCCATCGAGAGGATGTCGCGGACGATGCCTCCCACGCCGGTGGCGGCTCCCTGGTAGGGCTCGATGTACGACGGGTGGTTGTGCGACTCCACCTTGAACGTCACGGCGTACCCGTCGCCGATGTCCACCACGCCGGCGTTCTCGCCGATGCCCACCAGCAGGTGCGCCCGCATCTCGGCGGTGACCCGCTCCCCGAACTGGCGCAGGTGCACCTTGCTCGACTTGTACGAGCAGTGCTCACTCCACATCACCGAGTACATCGCGAGCTCCGACGACGTCGGTCGCCTCCCGAGGATCTCGCCGAGCTGGGCGTACTCGTCGGGCTTGAGCCCGAGCTCGGCCCAGGGCTGCCGGACGTCCGGGGTGCGCGCGGCGTGGCCGACCGTGTCGAGCGGTCGCGGGTCGGTCACGGCGGTCCGCCTCCGGATCCTGGGTCGAACGTGGCGCGGTCAACGCTACCCGTCCCGGCCATCTGGCCTCTGCCGCAGACGCTCACCGGTTGACGTAGCGGGCGAGGAACCGGGCAGTGCGCGGGTCGCTCGGAGCGGTGAACACCTCTTCCGGCGGGCCGGCCTCGGCCACGGCGCCCCCGTCGAGGAAGACGACCCGGTCGGCGATCTGCCGCGCGAAGTCCATCTCGTGGGTGGCCATCACCACGGTCATGCCGTCGCGCTTGAGCTCGGCGATCACCTCGAGCACCTCGACCACCAGCAGCGGGTCGAGCGCCGAGGTGATCTCGTCGAGAAGCAGCAGGCGCGGCGCCATCGCCATCGCCCGGATGACCGCGACGCGTTGCTGCTGGCCACCGGACAGGCTGTCCGGGTAGGCATGCGCCTTGTCGGCGAGGCCGAAGCGCTCCAGCAGCGCCAACCCTTTTGCCTCCGCCGCTGCGCGGCTCACGCTCATCGACCGGCGAGGACCAAGGGTCACGTTCCTGAGCACCGACATGTGGGGAAACAGGTTGTACGCCTGGAACACGATGCCCACCTGCCGACGTACCTCGTCGGCGTTCACCCGAGGGTCGCTGATGTCGCGGCCGTCGAGCCAGATCGTGCCGTCGTCGACCGGCTCCAGCAGGTTGATGCAGCGAAGCAGCGTTGACTTGCCGGAGCCGGAGGCCCCGATGAGGCACATGACCTGCTGCTCGTCGACCTCCAGGTCGACGCCGGTGAGCACGTGGTGGGCGCCGAAGTGCCTGCGCACGCCGTCGAGCCGTAGCAGTGCCATCAGCTCGCCCCCTGCTCGCGGCGAAGCTGCCGCAGCGCGAGCCAGTCGGCCAGTCGAGCCAACGGCACCGTCAGCACGATGAAGAAGACGGCGGCGAAGACGTACGGCGTGAAGTTGAAGTCACGGCTCGAGTTCACCTGCGCCTCCCGCAGGATCTCCACCAACCCGGCTGTGGACACCAGCGCGGTGTCCTTCTGGAGGGACACGAAGTCGTTGAGCAACGGCGGCATCACCCGGTGGATCGCCTGCGGCAGGACGACGTGTCGCAGCGTCTGGGAGTACGTGAGGCCGAGCGACCTCGAAGAGGCCCACTGGCTCGGGTGCACGGAGGAGATGCCAGCTCTGATGACCTCGGCGACGTAAGCGCCGTACGAGAGTGTCAGCGCGATGACGCCCAGCCAGAAGATGTCGGTAGGCATCCCCTGCAGCTGCAGCGCGGGCACCCCGAAGCAGATCAGCAGGATGACGAGCAGCGTGGGAGTGCCGCGGAAGACGTCGGTGTAGACGACCGCGAGCAGCTTGATCGGCGCCAGAGCCGGTGCCGGGATGACCCGGATGATCGCCACGCTCAGCGCCACGACCAGGATGAACACCTCCGCGACCAGGAAGAGCTTGACGTTCAGGACGAAAGCACGCGCCAGGTCAGGCAGCAGCGTCCGCCCATACCCGATGTCGAAGTACTCGGACCGCACCCGCTCCCAGCCCGGCGCCCGGACGGTCACCACAACCAGGAACGCGAGCACCAGCACGGTCGAGCCCGCTGCGACGGCACCCCGACGCAGGCTCTGACGCCGTCGGAAGGCGATGCGCTGGCGTTGGGTGTCGCTCGGCTGCCATGGCGCCATCGGTCAGGGAGTAAGGGTAGGACTGTTGCTGGTTCGGCTGAGCCATCGATTCTGGATACGGGCCAGCGTCCCATTCGACTTGAGCGCCGTGAGCGCCTGGTCCGCGCACCGGACGAGCGGGTCGCCCTTCTGGAAGAGCAGCCCGAACTGCTCGGGCGTCCCGGTGGTCGACTGGAACTTCCCCACGATGGTGCTGCCGGGGATCTGGACGGCGCTGATTTCGAAGGCGGTCGGGAGGTCGGTCACGATGCCGTCGACCTGGTGGTTCAGCAGGGCGGTCTTCGCGAGGTTCGTGTCGTCGAAGACCTGCGGCTGCTTGCTGGTCTTGATCGTGTCGAGGATGGCGTCGAGGGACGTCGTCCCCACCTGAGCACCGAGCGTGGCGTTCTTGAAGTCGGAGAGCGACGTGGAATCGGCGTACGGCGAGTCCTTCAGCGTGATGATCGCCTGCTCCACCGTGTAGTAGCCCTCGGAGAAGGTGACCGCCTGTGCCCTCTTCGCACTGATCGAGATCTGGTTGATGTCGAAGTCGAAGTTCTTCGGGCCTGGCTGGTAGCTGGCGTTGAACGGCTCCCGGGTCCAGGTCACCTTTCCCTTGGGGAAACCCATCTTCTGTGCGACCGCGTACGCGACAGCCGACTCGAAGCCCTTGCCGTTCGTGGGTTTGTTGTTGATCATCCAAGGGGAGAAGGCGGGATCGTCCGTCGCGATGGTCAGCACGCCCGGCTTCACGGTCTTCGGGTGGGCGCAGGGGGAGGCCGTGGACCCCCCCGAGGCATTCGGGTTCGTACTGTTCTTCGGTGCACAGGCGACCGAGGCGATGCAGAGCAGCGAGGCACCCAGCAGCACCGCGGGACGACTGAGTGGGACATGGGCAGGCATGGCGACATCGTATGGTGCAAGGCCCGTCCGGCGAGGCAGCGGTCACCCGAAGCGCCGACCCGGCGGACGGGGAGGCCACCAGCCGCTCATCGCTCGGTATTAGCGCGTTGTTGACGCTCCATCCATTGACTCTGTCCGGTCCGCAAGGTGCGCTTGGTAGATGGCTCTCATTCGCGTCCCGAGGCCGCTCCTTCCGCTCGCGGTGGCGGTTTTGACACCCCCCGCGGTGTGCCTCGCGCTGGTGCCGCTGCGGGACCGGATCGAGAACACCAACGCCGCCCTGGTGCTGGTCCTCGTCGTGGTGGCCGTCGCGACGTTCGGGAACCGGGTCTCCGGGGTCGTGGCGGCGCTGTCGGCCGGCGTCTGGTTCGACTTCTTCCTGACCGCGCCGTACCAGAGCTTCGTCATCAACAGCAGCCGCGACGTCGAGACCGGCGTGCTCTTGCTGATGGTCGGGGTCGCCGTCACCGAGATCGCGCTGTGGGGGCGCCGCCAGCATGCGCTGGCTGGCCAGAGCGCCGGTTACCTCGCCGGTCTGCACGACGCGTCGGAGACGGCTGCGATCGGCGACGTCCCGCCGTCGGTGCTCATCGACAGGGTGTGCGGGCAGCTCGTCAAGGTTCTCGGCCTTCGCGGCTGCCGCTTCGACTACGGGATGGGGCTCGGGTACCCACGACTGCGCCATGACGGTCGGGTGGCCAAGGGTGCGACCAGCATCGACGTCGACGCATCGGGCTTGCCCACCGACCAGGAGATCGAGCTGCTCGTCGAGTCCGGGGGCAACTACCGCGGCCGGTTCCTGCTGTCTGCGCCACCGCGGTGCCGGCCGACCCTCGAGCAGCGAGTCGTCGCCGCCTCACTCGCCGACCAGGTCGGCGCGGCGCTCACCGAGTTCTCGCTGCGCATCAGCGGCCAGGAGTGAGCCAACCTCACGGCTGGTAGCGGTAGCCCATCCCGGGCTCGGTAACCAGGTGCCGTGGACGGGCAGGATCGGGTTCGAGCTTGCGGCGCAGCCGAGCGAGGTACTGCCTCAGGTAGTGAAACTCGTTGGTGTAGGCGGGCCCCCAGACCTCGGCCAACAGCTGCCGCTGACTGACCAGCTTCCCGGGGTGCCTGACCAGGATCTCCAGGATGTGCCACTCGGTCGGAGTGAGCCGGACATCGTCACCCTGGGACGCCTCGGCGTCCTCGTTCTCGGCCGGGACCGTAGCGGAGACACGCGTCGCCCGTCTCGCAGCCAGGTCGATCGTGTAGTCGCCGATCCGCACGGTCGGGGCGTCCTCATCGCCCGTGGTACGGCGACTGACGGCCCTCAGCCTGGCCAGCAGCTCGTCGACGCCGAACGGCTTGGTCACGTAGTCGTCGGCCCCGGCGTCCAGCGCTTCCACCTTGTCGGAGCTGCCGGCGCGTCCCGACAGCACGATGATCGGCGCAGAGCTCCAGCCACGCAGGCCGTGGATCACGTCCAGTCCGTCGATGTCAGGCAGGCCGAGGTCCAAGATGATGACGTCCGGAGGGTGCGCGGCAGCGTCGGCGAGCGCATGCCGGCCGTCGGCCGCCGTGCGGACCTGGTGCCCGCGCGCGGTGAGGGTGATCCGCAGGGCGCGGAGGAGCTGCGGCTCGTCGTCGACGAGCAACAGGCGGCTCATGGGGAGCCGTCCGCCGGTGAGCGACGGTCTGCCGCGGACCGCTCTATCCAATGGGCGACGCCGGGCGGCAGCTCGCCCGGATGCCGGACCGTGCCGATATGCCGATCCTGGCCCGCCTTGGCGGTTCCCGGCCCGTTCTGCCCCGCTGTTGACGGAGGCGGAAGTTGCGCGGGCGCGAGCGGCAGCCGCACCACCATGGTCAGCCCGCCACCGGGGGTCTCCTCAGGGTTGAGCGAACCACCCATCGACTCCGCAAGCCCTCGGGACAGCGCGAGGCCGAGCCCTACCCCGGTGGAGTTGTCACGGTCCCCGAGCCGCTGGAACGGCGCGAACACGCGCTCTCGTTCCGTCTCCGGGATGCCCGGACCACGGTCGACGACGCGCAGCTCGATCCAGTCGGCCAGCGTACTTGCCGTGATGAGGGGTGGGAGGTCGGGCGGAGAGTACCGCAGCGCGTTGGCGACGACGTTGGCGATGACCCGCTCCAGCAGGGCCGGGTCGGCGAGCACCGCCGGCAGGTCGTCCGGCACCTGGATCTGCACGGAGTGCCCGGCGGTGCCGAGGTCGTCGAGCGCGAGCGGCACGATCTCGTCCAGGCCGATCGGCCGCGCGAACACGCTGACCACGCCGGCCTGCAGTCGGCTGACACCCAGCAGGTTCTCCACCAGCCGGATCAGCTGGTCGAGCGACTCGTCGGCCGTGGCCAGCAGCTCGCCGCGCTCGTCGGCTGACCACTCGATGTCGGCGCTGCGCAGGCTGGTGACCGCGGCCTTCGCCGACGAGAGCGGGGTGCGCAAGTCGTGGCTCACCGCGGACAGCAGCGCGGTCCGGGTCCGGTCGGCGGCGGCCAGCGGCGCCGCCTCCGCCGCCGCCTCGGCAAGCCGGTGCTGTTGCAGGGCGACCGCGGTCTGGGCCGCGAAGGCGCCGAGCACCCGGCGGTCCGCCGCGGGGAGTGGCCGCCCACGCAGCACTAGTGCGAGATCATCACCGACCGGGATGTCGTTGTCCGCCTCCTCCGGCCGTCGGCACGGTTCCGTGCCCGCGCTGGCCACGATGTGCCAGACGTGCCGGTCAGCCGGGTCCGGGTCGTCGAGGTGCTCGCCGGTGAGCCCGGCCGACGGTTCCGCCGACCCCCTCTCGAGGAGCGTCACCGACGTCATACCGAACGTCGTCTGGATCTGCTCGAGAAGCGCCGGAAGCGCCGACTGGCCGCGCAACACGCTGCCGGCGAGCGTGAACAGTGTCTCCGCCTCGGCTGCGGCTCGTGCGGCTTCGCTGGTTCGGCGAGCGGCAAGATCGACGACTCGGCTGACCATGGCACCCACGGCAATGAACGCGAGAAGCGCGAGGTCGTTGTTCCGCTCGGCGATGTCGAACGTGTGCAGCGGCGGCACGAAGTAGTAGTTCAGCAGCAGGCTGCCGGCGACGGCCGTCACCGTGGCCGGCCAGAAACCTCCGATCAGCGCCACCGCGACGACGGCCAGCAGGAACAGCAGCACATCGCTCGTGAGGTTGAGGGCTGACCTGTCGAGACTGAGGCCGACGGTGAGCACCAGCAGCAGGACGACGGCCACGACGGCACCAGTCAGCCGCCGACGCCTGGTGAGGCCGCCGCCGATCGACGGCAGCATCCGGCCCATGCCGATCCGCTCGTGACTGACCATGTGGACGTCGATGTCGCCGGACTCCCGGATGATGGCCGCACCGACGCTCGGACCGGTGAGCAGCGCCTGGAGCCGGCCGCGCCGGCTGGCGCCGACGACGAGCTGGGTCGCGTTCTCCGCTCGAGCGAAGTCCAGCAGGGCCTGCGGCACGTCGTCGCCGAGCACCTGGTGGTAGCTGCCGCCGAGAGACTCGACGAGTGACCGCTGGTTGGCGAGGGTCCGCGGGTCGGCGCCGGTCAGCCCGTCGGGCTTCGTGACGTGAACGGCCAGCAGGTCCCCGCCTGCGGCGCCAGCAGCGATCCGCGCCGCGCGCCGGATCAAGGTGTTGCCCTCCGGGCCGCCCGTCAGGGCGACGACAACCCGCTCCCGGGTCTCCCAGGTGCCGGAGATCGAGTGGGCCTCGCGATAGGAGTCGAGCTGATCGTCGATCTTGTCGGCCAGCCACAACAGGGCAAGCTCCCGCAACGCGGTCAGGTTGCCGACTCTGAAGTAGTTCGAGAGGGCCGCATCGATCTTCTCAGGCCCGTAGATGTTGCCGTGCGCCATTCGGCGGCGCAGCGCCTGCGGCGTCATGTCGATCAGCTCGACCTGGTCCGCGTCGCGGACGACCTCGTCCGGGACTCGCTCACGTTGCGGCACCCCAGTGATCTTCTCGACGACGTCGTTGAGGGACTCCAGGTGCTGCACGTTGACCGTGGTGACGACCTTGATTCCGGCGGCGAGCAGCTCCTGCACGTCCTGCCAGCGCTTCTCGTTCCGCACTCCAGGCACGTTCGTGTGCGCCAGCTCGTCGACCAGCGCCACCCTCGGCCGCCGCCGCAGGACCGCGTCGAGATCCATCTCGTCGAAGCTGGAGCCGCGGTACTCGACCTGGAGCCGGGGGATCACCTCCAGGCCCTCCAGCAACGCGGCCGTCCTGGGCCGGTCGTGGGTCTCGACGTATGCCACCACGACGTCCGCCCCGCGCTCCTTGCGACGCCGTCCCTCGTTGAGCATGGCGAACGTCTTGCCCACCCCGGGCGCGGTGCCGAGGTAGACCCTCAACGTGCCGGTCGCCATGACAGCCATCTTCCTCCGTGCCTGCCGATTCTCGATGCGCGCGGGCGGCTACCCGTTGCGCCCCAGCTGGTCCAGTGCGAGGTTGAGCTCGAGGACGTTGACGTGTGGTTCGCCGAGGAACCCGAGCGTCCGGCCCGAGACATGGTCGTTCACCAGGGCCAGCACGACGGACCGGGCGAGGTGCCTAGCTGCGGCGACTCGGTCGACCTGGATCCGGGCGTACGCCGGCGAGATGTCCGGGTCCAACCCGCTGCCGCTGGCGGTGACGGCGTCCGCCGGCACCGCGGGCGTGGCCGACGCGTTCCCCCGGATCAGCACCTGCTGGGCGGCGGCCAGGTCGTCGCCGTACCGGTGACACTGGACCCGGACGCCGTGGTAAGAAGCCAGGAAGGGGTTCGTCGGGCACTCCTCGTCGACGCTGACCACCCGCACGACCTGGCCCTGGTAACCGGGGCCACGATGGAAGACGGCGAGCACCGCGCCCACACCGGACCTCGTGCAGAACGGCCTGCTCCCGTCGACGCCGTCGAGCTTGCCGATCGCCAGGCTCCGGCTGCAGACCTGGGTCAGCAGGCTCTGGCTGCTCTCGTCGACGTGCTTGGTCGCCGGGTTGTCGAGCGTGTCCGTCACGTCCTCCGGACCCAGGTTGCTGGCGCCGGTGGCGGTCGGGTCATAACCCGTGGGGACGTTCGCCGTAGCAGCCGACGGGCGACTCTGGAAGTACTGCGGGAGCGGCTCGCCGGTGGCGGTCGTGAACGCCTGCCCGATGATGTTCGACCCGACGACCTGGCCGTTCGGCCCAGTGACGAGGGAGCCGTCAGCGCCAGACCTGAGTCCCGGGAGCTGGGCGACGGCCAGGATGACCAGCGGGTAGGCGATACCGAGGACGGCCGTGAAGATGACGAGTGCCCGGAGGGAGACCAGGTGCTGCCTGATCCAGGTGGGCGTGCGAGGGGGGACAACCATGGGGTCACCTGGCTCCGGGGATGAGCTGGACGACGAGGTCGATCGCCTTGATGCCGATGAACGGGATGATCAGGCCACCCAGCCCGTAGATGTACAGGTTCCGCCGCAACATCTGGGCAGCGCTGCTCGGCCGGTACCGAACACCCCGCAAGGCAAGGGGGATCAGCGCAAAGATGACCAGGGCATTGAAGATCACGGCCGAGAGGATGGCCGACTGGGGACTGTGAAGTCGCATGATGTTCAGCTGGCCCAGACCCGGGTAGACGATGGCGAACATGGCGGGGATGATCGCGAAGTACTTGGCCACATCGTTGGCGATGGAGAACGTCGTCAAGGCGCCGCGGGTGATCAGTAGCTGCTTGCCGATCTCGACGATCTCGATGAGCTTGGTCGGATTGCTGTCGAGGTCGACCATGTTCCCGGCCTCCTTCGCTGCCGACGTGCCGCTGTTCATCGCCACTCCGACATCGGCCTGCGCGAGCGCCGGGGCGTCATTGGTCCCGTCACCGGTCATCGCGACGAGCTTGCCGCCCTCCTGTTCCCTCCGGATGAGGGCCATCTTGTCCTCCGGCGTCGCCTCCGCGAGGAAGTCATCGACACCCGCCTCCTCCGCGATCGACCGCGCCGTCAAGGGGTTGTCGCCGGTGATCATCACGGTGCGGATGCCCATCGCTCGAAGCTCGTCGAACCTCTCCCGCATGCCCTGCTTGACGATGTCACGCAGGGCGACGACGCCGAGGACCCGCGCCGTGCCGTCCTGCGCCTCGGCGACCAGCAGCGGCGTACCCCCCGAAGCAGAGATCCCGTCGACGATCCCGCCGGTGTCGTTCGGCACGTCGCCCCCGCGCTCCCGCACCCACTCGACCACCGAGGCGGCGGCGCCCTTGCGAACCTGGCGCGCTCCGCCGTCGAGGTCGACGCCCGACATCCGGGTCTGTGCGGTGAACGGGACAAATGTGAGACGGGACAGCTCCCCGGCCCCCCGCTCCCGGAGGCCGTAGTGCTGCTTGGCGTGGACCACGATCGAACGGCCCTCAGGGGTCTCGTCGGCAAGTGAGGACAACTGCGCAGAGCTCGCCAGCTCCTCCTCCGGTGTCTCGCCGACGGGGACGAACTCCCGCGCTTCCCGGTTGCCGATCGTGATCGTCCCGGTCTTGTCGAGGAGCAGCGTGTTTACGTCACCGGCCGCTTCGACGGCGCGGCCGCTCATCGCAAGTACGTTGCGTTGCACCAGCCGGTCCATCCCGGCGATGCCGATCGCGGAGAGCAGCGCCCCGATCGTCGTCGGAATCAGACAGACGAGGAGCGAGACCAAGACGATGCCGGACACGCCGTCGGCCCCTAGGGCGCTGGTGTCGGGGATGCCTGGCTGCTGGGCCTTGGAGAAGATGGCGAGCGGCTGCAGGGTGGCGACCGCCAGCAGGAAGATGATCGTCAGGCTGGCAAGGAGGATGTTCAGCGCGATCTCATTCGGCGTCTTCTGCCGGTTGGCCCCCTCGACGAGCGCGATCATCCGGTCGATGAAGCTCTCCCCTGGCTTCTGGGTGATCTCGACGACGATCCGGTCGGACAGCACCCGCGTGCCGCCGGTGACGGATGACCGGTCGCCGCCGGCTTCCCGGATCACCGGTGCGGACTCGCCGGTGATCGCGGACTCGTCCACGCTCGCGATCCCCTCGATGACCTCACCGTCACCGGGGATGTACTGCCCGGCCTCGACCACGACGTGGTCGCCCTGCTGTAGCTGCGCGGCGGCGACCGACTCCTCGCCCCCGCCCACCGTCAACCGGCGGGCCACGGTCTCGGTCCGAGCCCGCCGAAGCGTCTCGGCCTGGGCCTTGCCCCGGCCCTCGGCCACCGCCTCGGCGAGGTTGGCGAACACGACGGTGAGCCAGAGCCAGACCACGATCAGCCAGGCGAAGGTGCTCGGGCTGCGCACTGCGAGAACGGTCGTGAAGGTGGCTCCGATCTCCACGATGAACATGACCGGGTTGCGGTAGAGAGTCAGCGGGTTCAGCTTGCGGAACGCGTCAGGAGTGGACCGCCACAGCTGCCTGGGGTCGAGCAGACCGCCCGACATCCGGCGCGGCTGCACCGCCTCCGCCGACCTCCCGACGCGTTGTGTGAGAGCTGTCGTGATGGACATCAGTGCAGACCCTCCGCGAGCGGGCCGAGCGCGAGCGCCGGGAAGTAGGTGAGAGCGACGACGATGAGCACCACCCCGGCCAGCATCCCGGAGAAGAGTGCATTGTGCGTGGGTAGGGTGCCTGCCGACTCCGGGACCGGTTGCTGGCGAGCCAGGCTGCCGGCGAGCGCCAACACCCAGACCATCGGAAGGAAGCGTCCGACCAGCATGGCCAGGCCCAGCGCCGTGTTGTACCACGTGGTGTTCACGGAGATGCCGGCGAACGCCGACCCGTTGTTGTTGCCGGCCGAGGTGAAGGCGTAGAGCACCTCGGAGAGCCCGTGCGCACCCGAGTTGAGCATGCTGGCCCGTTCGGCCGGCAGGGCCATCGCGACACCCGTCCCCACGAGCACCACCATCGGCGTGGTCAGCAGGTAGAGCGAGGCGAACTTCACCTCCCTGGCTCCGAGCTTCTTGCCTAGATACTCCGGTGTTCGCCCGATCATCAGGCCCGCGACGAACACGGTGAGCACGGCGAGGACCAAGATGCCGTACAAGCCCGAGCCGGTTCCGCCGGGGGCGATCTCGCCGAACATCATGTTCAGCAGCAGCGTGCCGCCTGCGATGCTGGTGTAGGAGTCGTGGAAGGAGTCCACCGCCCCGGTCGAGGTCACGGTGGTGGCGCTGGCGAACGCGGCCGACTGGGGCACTCCGAAGCGCACCTCAGTCCCCTCGGTCGCCGCGCCCACTGCGGTCGGTACGGTACCTGGATGAGCGGTCTGGAAGCCGACGTTCACCGCGAAGCTCGACAGCAGCAACCCGGCCATCACCACGACGATTGCCCTGCCCTGCTTGGTGTTGCCCACCATCCTGCCGAAGGTGCGCGGCAGGCTGAACCCGATCAGCAGAAGCAGGAAGATCTCCAGCCAGTTGGTCCACCCGGTCGGGTTCTCGAACGGGTGGGCGGAGTTGGCGTTGTAGAAGCCGCCGCCATTCGTACCGATCTCCTTGATCGCCTCTTGGCTGGCGACCGGTCCTCCGGTGATGCTCTGCTTGAGGCCGGCAATCGTGTGGATCGTCTGGACGTGGTGGAGGTTCTCGATCGCACCCCCAGCAACCAGGACGAGGGCAACGGCGGCCGACAGCGGAAGCAAGATGCGAAAACACGTGCGGGTCACATCGACCCAGAAGTTTCCGACGTTCAGCGTGCCCTTCCTGGCGAAGCCGCGCACGAGGGCGACCGCGACCGCCATACCCACAGCCGCGGAGACGAAGTTCTGCACGGTAAGCCCCGCCATCTGGACCAGATAGCCCAGGGCCGACTCCCCTGAGTAGGACTGCCAGTTGGTGTTGGTGACGAAGCTGGCGGCTGTGTTGAACGCCTGGCTCTGCTCCATCCCGGGAAAGCCGAGGCTGAGCAGCAGGTGGCTCTGGAGGCGCAGGAAGGCGTAGAGGAAGAGCACACCGACCAGGGAGAACGCGAGAACGCTGCGCAGGTAGCTGTTCCAGCGCTGGTCGACCTTCGGGTTTACGCCGATCGCGCGGTAGAAGACCCGTTCGACGCCGAAGTGCCGTTCGCTCGTGTACACGCGGTACATGTAGTCGCCCATCGGGCGGTATGCGAGCGCCAACGCCACCACAAGCGTCCCGACGAAGACGACACCCGCGGTCGTCGTACCCATCTAGAACCGCTCCGGAAAGAGCAGCGCGACGACCAGGAACCCGGCGATCAGCACCGCCAGGATGAGCCCGACGACGTTCTCCGCGTTCACAGCCGCTCCACCCCCTTGACCACGAGGGCCAGGAACGCGAAGACGGCAAGCATGAGAAGGACGAACCACACATCGGTCACTCCGTCATTCTGACCAGCGGAAAAGCTCGGACCGCATGCGTTGACGTGTTGTTCACGCCCTCGCAGGTTTCGTTGACGCGCGGTTGACGGGCGAGCGAAGCTCGCGCGGACCAGGGGGACGACGCCGCCCTCAGCGTCCGGCGAGCTCCTTCAGGACCGACGTGAAGAACCCGAGTCCGTCGGTGCCGGGACCGGTGAGCTCGTCGACGGCGTGCTCGGGGTGCGGCATCAGCCCGACCACGTTCCCACGGGCGTTGCAGATGCCGGCGATGTCGCGCATCGACCCGTTGGGGTTGACGTCGATGTAGCGAGCCACCACCCGGCCCTCACCCTCGAGCTCGTCAAGGGTCGCCTCGGCCGCGACGTACTCGCCTTCCATGTTCTTGAGCGGGATGGTGATCTCCTGGCCGATGTCGTACGCGGACGTCCAGGAGGTTGTTGTGCACTCGACCCGCAGCCGCTGGTCGCGGCAGACGAACCTGCGGTGGTCATTGCGGATGAGGGCACCGGGGAGCAGGTGGGACTCGCACAAGATCTGGAAACCGTTGCAGATGCCGAGCACGGGCATCCCGCGCCCGGCAGCCTCCACCACCTCCGTCATCACGGGAGCGAAGCGGGCGATCGCGCCGCACCGCAGGTAGTCGCCGTACGAGAAACCACCCGGGAGCACGATGGCATCGACCCCGCACAGGTCGTGGTCGCCATGCCATAGCGGGACCGCTTCGGCGCCGGCGAGGGACGCGGCCCGTCGGGCGTCGGGGTCGTCGAGCGAGCCGGGGAACGTGACGACGCCGATCCTCACAGGTCCTCCACCCGCACGGTGTAGGTCTCGATGACCGGGTTGCTCAGCAGGGTCTGCGCGACCCGGGCCACCTCGGCCAACCGCTCGGGTGTCGCGTCGCCCTCGAGCTCGAGCTCGAACCGTTTGCCCTGGCGGACCCCGAGCACCCCGCCGAAACCGAGCCGCGGCAGCGCGCCATGAACGGCCTTGCCCTGCGGGTCGAGGATCTCCGGCTTCAACATGACGTCGACAACGACGCGTGCCACGGCTGCTCCCTCGGCGGGTGTGAGGCTTCTTGGCAGGACAATCCTAAGGCCACCGAAATATCTGCGTAGAAATATCTGGGTCCGGGTGCAACCAAAGTGCTGCCCGCGGCGTCTAGATAGGTGAACGCATCTTCACGGATCCGATCTCCGTCGCGCCACCCCGTCAGGGTGGACCGAGGAGCTGTCGGCTCGGGGGAGCAGCCAGCGCCCTCGGACGGAGAGCGGGGGAAACAGAGAAGGGCCGGGTATCGGCGATATGCCCGGCCCTTCTCCGTTTCCCCAGCGATCAGGCGCTCAGGTGAGCTCGCGCTTCAGGATCTTGCCCGTGGCCGTCATCGGCAGCGCGTCGCGGAACTCGACGACCCGGGGGTACTTGTAGCCGGCCATCTGGTCCTTCGCCCAAGTGACGAGCTCCTCCTCGGTCAGATCAGTGCCTTCCTCGCGGATGACGAAGGCTTTGACCTCCTCGCCGTGCCTGTCGTGCGGGACCCCGACCACCGCGGCGAGCGAGACGCCCGGGTGCGTCATGAGCACTTCCTCGACCTCTCGCGGGTAGACGTTGTAGCCACCGCGAAGGATCAGGTCCTTCGCCCGGTCGACGATGTAGTAGAAACCGTCCTTGTCGCGCCGCGCTAGGTCACCGGACCGGAACCACCCGTCCCGGATCGCCCACGCCGTGTCCTCGGGCCGCTTGTAGTAGCCGTTCATGATGTTGTGCCCGCGGATCGCGATCTCCCCCACGGTGTCGGGCTCTTCGACGGTGTTCCAGTCGTTGTCGATGAGCTTGACCTCGACGCCCCAGACCGGGGTCCCGATGGAGCCGGGCCTCGGCTCGGTACCCAGCTGGCTGAAGGTGGCGACGGGCGAGGTCTCCGAGAGCCCGTACCCCTCGAGGATCTCGATGTGGAACCGCTTCTTGACCTGTTCGAGGATCTCGACGGGAAGGGACGAGCCGCCGGAGATGGCACGCCTGAGGTTCCCGGCGATCTTGTCGACGTTCACCTCCTCGGTCAACGCACCCAGCAGACCCCAGTACATCGTGGGCACGCCGGCGAAGAACGTCACCTCCTCGGCGTCCATCAGCTCGAGCGCGGTTGCCGGGTCGAACCGCGGTAGCAGCACGAGCGTGGCCCCCGCCCCGAACCCGGCGTTGAGCTGGACGGTCTGGCCGAACGAGTGGAAGAGCGGCAGCGCGACCAAATGCGTGTCGGGCTCGAGAGGGTCGACCTGGAAGAGCCGGTGGTTCGTCAGGACGTTGAGACTGATGTTGCTGTGCGAGAGCTCGGCGCCCTTCGGCTGGCCCGTGGTGCCGCTGGTGTACAAGATCACGGCCGGGTCGCCCGGCTGCGTGACCCGGGTCTCGAACGTCGTCCCCATCTGCTCGATGGCCGCGGCGAACGTTTCGGCACCGTCGATCCCGGGTGACTCACCTGGCCGGGCTTCCACGAGGAAGAAGTGCTCGCACCCGGCAGCCTCCGCGAAGCCATGCCAGCCTTCGCTGCCCATCGGCAGGTCGGGCGGTCCCTCGAAGCAGAAGTAGCCGACCGCCTCCGAGTCATTGAGGTGGTAGGCGACCTCCCGGGCTTTGAAGAGCACATTGAGCGGTACGACGACCGCGCCCGCCTTGAGGATTCCGTAGTAGACAATCGGGAAGAACGGCAGGTTTGGGCAGGTCAGCGCGACCTTGTCGCCGGGCTCGATGCCGCGGGACACGAGCAGGTTCGCCACCTTGTTGGCGGCCGCATCCACCTCCCTATATGTGAGCCGGACCGGGCCGCAGACGACCGCCTCCCGGTCCGGCACCGTGCGAGCGCTGTCCTCGAGCATCACCGCCAAGTTGAACACCTACCCTTTATCCCACCCCGGACCTGGAATGTCAGCCAGTCACGGACAACCTCGACTTCCGGCGACCAGCGAAATGGACAAAGTTTTCGGCAGAGGCATGGCAGGAGTCGCCCAACGTGCGTATCTTCAGGACTACCGGGAACTCGGCTACTCGGGTCGCGTGGAGGTGAGCCTGTGGCCGGTATGACCTTGTCCTCCGCGGACGTGCTGGCGATGCGTGCGGTCATCGATGCGTGCGGTCTCGCCGACGGAGACGAGCCTGGCCTACCCCCACCAGCAATGCAGGCGATGCGAGAGCTCATCCCCTGCGACGAGCTCGACATCCTCAGGATGGACTGGCGCGTCCTTGGTCACTATCTCTGGCAGACAGCGACCGATGACCTCGACGAGGTAGCCGTCGGGGTGCCCGAGAGGTACGACGATGGGAGAGGCGGTGACGCCTTCTGGCCATATTTCTGGACGCTGCACGGCAGCTACCCGGAGCGGAGTGGCGACTACACCTCCGTCTTCAGGGGGTCCGATGTGATCTCCGACCGCGAGATGGAGACGGACTATCGCTTTCTGCACAACATGATCGCCAGTGGGTTCCGCTGGGAGACCGGTGCCTCGTGGCCCGACGGCCCTGGACACAGCGTTCGGATCGTGTTCTGGCGCGGTGGCGCGACGGACTTCACCGAACGCGAGCTGTTCATCCTGAGTCTGCTTCGACCGCACCTCGCGGCTGCGTACTGGACCTCGAACCAGGCCACACCATGTTGCGTGCAGCTGACGCCCCGACAGCGCGAGATCCTCGGTCTGGTGGCGCTCGGCCGGTCCAACATCCAGATCGCCAGAGCGCTGGGCGTGTCCGAAGGCACCGTGCGCACCCACCTCAACAACATCTACGGCCGTCTCGAGGTCACCAGCCGCTCCGCTGCGGTTGCCAAGCTCTTCGGCCAGGGGCGAGCGGCGCCGAGCGCCTCCGCCCGACCGGGCAGAGTCACCGGTCTGGCCGCGCCTCTCCTTCGGATCTCGAAAGCAAGCGCCCGGGCGGATCAGAAGCTCTCTCCCGTGAGCCGCTCGAAGGCCTGGACGTAGGTCGCCCGGGTCTGCGCAACCACGTCGTCGGGCAGCGGCGGCGGAGCCTCGCCGGACCTGCTGTCCCAGCCTGACGCGGGCGACGTCAGCCAGTCGCGCACGAACTGCTTGTCGTACGACGGCTGCGGCCGACCGGGCTGCCACCTGTCGGCTGGCCAGAAGCGCGACGAGTCGGGCGTGAGCACCTCGTCGGCGAGCACGATAGTCCCGTCTTCGCGATGGCCGAACTCTAGCTTCGTGTCCGCCAGGATGATGCCGCGGTCCCGGGTGACCCCTTCCGCCCTCTCGTAGACCGCGAGCGTCAGGTCACGCAGCCGGGCGGCGGCGCTGGCGCCCACGGTGGTCACGACGGCGTCGTACGAGACGTTCTCGTCGTGGGATCCGAGGGCGGCCTTGGTCGCGGGGGTGAAGACCGGCCCAGGCAACCGTGAGCCGTCCTCGAGGCCGGCGGGCAGGTCGACCCCGCAGACACGCCCGGTGGTCCGGTAGTCGGCGAGCCCGGAACCGGCGAGATAGCCGCGGGCGACGCATTCGACGGGGTACATCTGCAGGCGCTCGCAGATGATGGCCCGCCCATCCACGACGTCGGGTACGTCGGTGGAGAGCACGTGGTTGGGCACCACGTCGGCGACCTGGCTGTACCACCACAGCGACATCCTGGTGAGGATCGCGCCCTTGTCGGGGATCGTGGACGCCAGCACGTGGTCGAAGGCGGAGATCCGGTCGGTGGCCACCATGAGCAGGTGTCCGTCGTCGAGCTCATAGAGGTCGCGAACCTTGCCCGAGTAGAAGTGCCGCGCGCCCGGGATCTCGAGCGGCGGCTGAGGCACGGGCAGCGTCATCCCCCTATCCTGCCCTCCCCGCGAATTGCGGGATAGTGCACGTCCGACGTGGGTCGCCGAGGTGGACTTTCCCGCAATTCGCGGGGGTGGGGCGCGGGGGTGGGGCGCGGGGGTGGGGCGCGGGGCGCCGGGTGGAGCCGCATTCACACGATGGCGCCAGGACGGTAGCCGGCCGCCTCGGGGTTGTCGGCGACCAGCTTCTCGATCCTGGCAAGTACGGCGTCCACCTGGGCAACGGCGGCGCCGGTGAAGGTCAGCGGTTCCGCCATCAAGGTGCCCACGTCTTCGGAGCTCAGGCGCAACCGGTCGTCCGCGGCCAGCCGGACCAGGAGGTCGTTGCTTTCGGCGCCCGTCTCCCGCATCTCGAGGGCCACTGAGACCGCGTGCTCCCTGATGACGTCATGTGCGACCTCGCGGCCAACCCCTCGTCGTACCGAGGCGACGAGCACCTTGGTGGTCGCAAGGAAGGGCAGGTAGCGGTCGAGCTCGCGCTGCACCACCGCGGGGAAGACGCCGAACTCGGCGAGCACCGTGAGGAACGTCTCGAACAACCCGTCGGTGGCGAAGAACGCGTCCGGCAGCGCCACCCGGCGGACCACCGAGCAGGAGACGTCACCTTCGTTCCACTGGGCGCCGGACAGCTCACTCACCATGGAGAGGTGCCCGCGCAGGACGACGGCAAGCCCGTTGACCCGCTCGCAGGACCGCGTGTTCATCTTGTGGGGCATCGCGCTCGACCCGACCTGCCCGGCCTGGAACCCCTCGGTGACCAGCTCGTGGCCGGCCATCAGCCGGATCGTGGTCGCGAGGTTGCCTGGCCCGGCCACCGCCTGCACCAGCGCGGACACCACATCGACGTCGAGCGAGCGCGGGTAGACCTGGCCGACGCTCGTGAGCACGCGCTCGAAACCGAGGTGACGCGCCACTCTGCGCTCGAGCTCCGCCAGCTTCTCGAGCGATCCGTCGACGAGGTCGAGCTGGTCCTGCGACGTACCCATCGGACCCTTGATGCCCCGCAGCGGGTAGCGCTCGACCAGGTCATCGAGGCGCTCCAGCGCAACGAACATCTCGTCGGCGATGGTCGCGAACCGCTTGCCGAGCGTCGTGGCCTGCGCCGCGACGTTGTGCGAGCGGCCGGTGATCACCAGCTCCCGGTACTGCGCCGCGAGCTCGCCGAGGCGGGCGATGGTCGCCACCATGCTGGCGCGCACGAGCACGAGAGCGTCGCGGATCTGCATCTGCTCGACGTTCTCCGTCAGGTCGCGGCTCGTCATGCCCTTGTGGATGTGCTCGTGCCCTGCCAGGGCGCTGAACTCGTCGATCCGCGCCTTGACGTCGTGCCGTGTCTCCCGCTCACGGGCCGCGACGGACCCGAGGTCGACGTCGTCGACGACCCGCTCGTAGTCGTCGATCACCCCGTCGGGTACGTCGACCCCCAGCTCGCGCTGCGCCCGCAGGACGGCCAGCCACAGCCGGCGCTCCGCTACGACTTTGTGCGTCGGTGACCAGATCGCGCGCATCGCGGTCGACGCGTAGCGCGAGGCGAGCACGTTCGCGATCTCGGTCACGCCTTCATTGTCCCGCACGTCGCCCCGCCAGCCCCCGAAGCGCCCCCTGCACGTGCCTGATGGCTGCCCACCCGAGTTTGGGTGTTTGGGTGGTGCACCACTCAAACACGCAGCGCCCGCACCAGCTCCAGGGCCGATTCGGTGGTGCACCACTCAGGTTGCCCTCAAGCCACCCAGATCTGGGTGGCTCCGGGGCCGCTTGGGTGGTGCACCACCCAAACACGCGGCCCACTCAAGCACGCGGCCCCAACAGCGGCACGCGGCCCCAACAGCGGCACGCGGCCCCTCACCCGTCGGCGGCGATGTCGGTACGCCAGTGCGCGCCATCGAACGAGATGCGGTCGACGCCGGAGTAGGCGCGAGCCCTGGCCTCCCGCACGGAAGGAGCCGTCGCGGTCACGGCGAGCACCCGGCCGCCTGACGTCACCAGCGCTCCCTCGTCATCGGTTGCGGTTCCGGCTTGGATGACGACCACGCCGTCCAGCTCCTCGGCGGCTTCCACCCCGTGGATGTGGTCGCCCCCTCGCGGGGACGCCGGGTAACCCGCGGCCGCCATCACGACGGACACAGCGGCTCCAGAACTCCAGCGCAGGTCGTCCACCCGGTTCAGCCGGCCCTTGGCCGCCGCCATCAACACCCCGGCGAGCGGGGTCCGGAGAAGCTCGAGCAGAGGCTGTGTCTCGGGGTCACCGAAGCGAGCGTTGAACTCCACGACCTGCACGCCGCGTTCGCTGAGCGCCAGCCCGGCATACAGCAGGCCGACGAACGGCGTACCGCGTCGGCCGAGCTCGTCGACGCACGGCTGGAGCACCCTCGCCACGACGTCGTCGACGAACTCCTCCGGCAGCCGGTCGACGGGTGCGTAGGCGCCCATGCCCCCGGTGTTCGGCCCCTCGTCGCCGTCGCGCAGCCGCTTGAAGTCCTGCGCCGGCAACATCGGCAGCACGGACGTGCCGTCACAGATCGCGAAGAGCGACACCTCCGCCCCGTCGAGGTACGCCTCCACCACCACGCGTCCGCACGACGCGGCGTGCTCAAGGGCGCTCTCGCGGTCAGTGGTCACCACGACGCCCTTGCCGGCCGCGAGAGCGTCGTCCTTCACGACGTACGGCGGGCCGAACGCGTCAAGCGCCACCGCGACCTCGTCGGAGGTCTCGCACACGTAGGCCATCGCCGTGGGGATGCCGGCAGCCGCCATGACTTCCTTCGCGAACGCCTTCGAACCCTCGATGGCCGCCGCCTCGCGACCAGGTCCGAACGTGGCGATCCCCTTGTCCCGTAGGGCATCCGCGACGCCCGCCACCAGTGGAGCCTCCGGGCCCACCACCACGAGGTCGACGCCGAGCCCACTCGCCAGGTCAGCCATCGCCGTACCGTCGAGGATGTCGCCGTCATGCAGCGTGGCGAGCGAGGCGATGCCGGGGTTGCCGGGGACCACGTGCAGAGCGGTCACGCCCGGGTCGCGGGCGAGCGCGCGCGCGATCGCGTGCTCGCGCCCGCCACCGCCGAGCAGGAGCACCTTCACGGCGCGCTCACACCAGCTCGCGGAGCACGATCAGCTGCTCACGGCCAGGCCCCACTCCGATGCCGCAGAACGGCGTACCCGACAGGTCCTCGAGGGCCCGCACATAGGCCTGGGCGTTCGGCGGGAGATCCTCGAACCTCCGGCAGTCGGAGATGTCCTCGGCCCAGCCGTCGAAGAGCTCGTAGACCGGCTTCGCCCTGTGGTACTCGCTCTGGGTCATCGGCATCTCATCCTGCCGCTCCCCGTCGATCTCGTACGCGACGCAGACCGGGATCTGGTCCCACCCGCCGAGGATGTCGAGCTTGGTCAGGAACATGTCGGTCAGCCCGTTGATCCGTGTCGCGAATCGCGCGATCACCCCGTCGTACCAGCCGCACCGCCGATCGCGCCCGGTCGTCGTACCGAACTCGCTTCCCTCCTTGAGCAGACGCGCGCCATCTCCGCCCAGGAGCTCCGTCGGGAACGGTCCCGAGCCGACGCGGGTGGTGTAAGCCTTGATGACGCCGACAACGCGGTCGATGCGGGTCGGACCGACACCGGCACCGACACAGGCACCGCCGGCGATCGGGTTCGACGAGGTGACGAACGGGTACGTCCCGTGGTCGACGTCGAGCAGGGTGGCCTGCGCACCCTCGAAGACGACGGTCTGACCCTGGTCGAGCGCCCGGTTGATGACGAGTGAGGTGTCAACGACATAAGGCCGCAACGCCTCGGCGTAGCCCAGGAACTCGAACACGACGTCGTCGATGTTCGCGGCTCGGCGGTTGTACACCTTCACCAGAAGCTGGTTCTTCTGCTCGAGCGCGCCCTCGACCTTCTCGCGCAGGATCTTCTCGTCGAACAGGTCGCCGACGCGGATCCCGAGCCGCGAGATCTTGTCGGCGTACGCCGGCCCGATGCCGCGTCCCGTCGTGCCGATCTTCTTCTTGCCGAGGAAACGCTCGGACACCTTGTCGATGGCCGCGTGATAGCTCCCGATCAGATGGGCGTTCGCCGAGATCAGCAGCCGGGATGTGTCGATGCCGCGGTCCGCGAGCGCCTTCATCTCGTCCATCAGGACGCCCGCGTCGATGACGACGCCGTTTCCGATGACCGGTGTGCAGCCGGGCGTCAGAATCCCCGAGGGCAGGAGGTGCAGCGCGTACTTCTCCCCATCGACGACGATGGTGTGACCTGCGTTGTTCCCGCCCTGGTAGCGGACCACGTAGTCGACGGACTCTCCGAGCTGGTCGGTCGCCTTGCCTTTGCCTTCGTCGCCCCACTGGGCACCGACGATGACGATCGCGGGCATGTGCGCACCCTTCCACCGGACCCGAGGCTCAGGTTCCTCGGACATGAAGACAGCCCCTTCTTCGCGCAACAACAAGGGGCTCTTGCGCGCTCATCGTAGCCGAGATCGCCGCAGCGGCGCCTCCTGCTGAGCGGTGGGCGGGAGGTCAGGGCACACTGACAGCCCACGGCCCGTCCCCCTCCGATGCGACGGGCGCCAGCAGGAGGAGCGCACCGATGGAGTCGATCACGCTCGTCAGCAACGCGTCGGCAGGATCGACCAGCAGGTCGGCCCTGGCGGATGTGGTTCGGGTGCTCGAGGAGTCCGCGCCGGTCAGCGTCGTCACCACCGAAGACGCGGCTGATCTCGAGGCGGCGCTCGGGCGCGTGACCGGGCCTGTCGTCGTCGCCGGCGGGGACGGCAGCCTGCACGCCGTCATCAACGCCCTGCACCACGCCGGCAACCTGGGCACGGTGCTGGTCGGCCTGGTCCCGCTCGGGACCGGCAACGACTTCGCCCGCGGCGTTGGCATCCCGCTGGAGGACGGGACGGCTGCCGCGCGCATGTTCCGCGACGGGGTACGGCGTCAGGTGGACGTCCTGCGTGACGACGAGGGAGCAGCGGTGGTGAACGCGGTCCATGCGGGTGTGGGGGCCGAGGCGGCACGAGAAGCCCAGCCGTGGAAGCCAAAGCTTGGGAAGGTCGGCTACGCCGTCGGGGCGGTGCTGGCCGGTGTCAGGACGCGCGGCTCACGGCTGAGGGTCGACGTCGACTCGAGCACCCTCGCGGACGGACGGCGGAAGGTCCTCCAGGTCGCGGTGGGCAACGGAGGGTACGTCGGAGGCGGCACCCTCCTGGTCCCTGACGCCGACCCCCACGACGGCTGGGCGGACGTGGTCGTCTCGTTCGCGGTCGGACCCCTCGAGCGGCTGCGCTACGCGGTGCGGCTGGGGCGCGGCACTCACGACAGTGACCCCGATGTCGTCACGGCCAGGGGGCGGTCGGTGACGATCGAAGGGCCGGGCCTGTGGCTCAACACCGACGGTGAGCTCGCGGGACCTGTCACCCGCCGGCGTTGGACGGTCGAGCCGGCGGCCTTCACGATGATGCTGCCCGGCTGAGCAGGAGAGTGACGTCCGCCCGTCCCGGGTGCACAATGGTTGTCGACGGGCGCTACCTCGGAATCGACGCAGGGGACCATTCCGTGGTGGCGCCCTCGACGCGTCCCACCCGGTGACTTGGCATCATGGTCCGATGAGCTTCGACAACCTGCTTGGCGGGCCCGCTCCGACGTACCTGCCCGAGGATCCGGCCGCGGCAGCCCTGGCAGAGGGTATGTCGGCGGAGGGGGCCGCCACCGCTCACCCCTCCTCGTCGCTCGCGTGGGCGATCCTGGCGGAGGAGCACCTGAGCAGCGGCGACTCCCTGACCGGCTATGCCTTCGCCCGGGTGGGATACCACCGCGGCCTCGACGCGCTTCGCCGTAGCGGCTGGAAGGGCCACGGCCCGATCCCATGGGCACACGAGCCCAACCAGGGCTTCCTGCGCTGCCTCGCGGCGTTGGCGTTGGGTTCGCAGCGGATCGGGGAGGATGACGAGGCAGCCAGGTGTCGCGAGTTCCTGCTGGACGCCGATCCGTCATTCCCAGGGTCTTGAGGGGTCTCGCGCCCCCGAGCGCCCGGCGTAAGGAGTGGTAGGTCAGGAAACCACCTCCTGCCGCACGCTTATGCGCTCACCTGCTTGCGGCGCGAGCGCAACGCCTCGATCGCAATCGGGATCACGGAGAGCGCGACGACCACGATCAGGATCAGCTCGATGTTCGAACGCACGAAGGAGATCTGGCCGAGGAAGTACCCCAGCAGCGTCACGCCGGTCGCCCAGATGGTGCCGCCGATGACCGAGTAGATGAGGAAGGGCCGCATCGACATCCGCCCCATGCCCGATGCCAGCGTGATGAACGTGCGGACGATCGGCACGAACCTGGCCAGCACGATCGCCTTGGTGCCGTACGCCTCGAAGAACGCATGTGTCTTGTCGACGTACTCCCGTCTGAAGAACCGGGAGTCCGGCCGGTCGAAAAGTGCCGGGCCCACCCGGGCGCCCACGAAATAGCCGACCACGTTGCTCAGCACCGCGCCCACCGAGAGCACGATGCAGGCAAGCCAGATCGGCGTGCCGATCTTCTCGTTCTGGGAGATCAGCAGCCCCACCGTGAACAGCAGCGAGTCGCCCGGCAGGAACGGGAACAGCCAGCACTCGATGAAGACGACGAGCAGCGCCCCCCACAACGCGTAGGCACCGAAGTGGTCGATGAGGGCCTGCGGATCGAGCAACCCTCCGAGGATCGCGGGATGCTGCAGCATAGTGACCACGATCCGAGACTAAGGGATACCGCATGCGACAAGCCCGCGTTAACCGTCCGCAAACGGTCGTCTCACCCAGTTCTCAGGTGAGCAACCGTGCGGAAGCGTCGTCGGAACGTGCCGGCCCGTCACCGACCGGGTATGACGTCGGGGTCGGTCCTTGGCCCGGCCCCTGGCCGACCGCCCCCCATTTCGACCCCGCTCTGCTGGCCGATGGGGACACCCGGAACGTCGCCGACCGCTACCGCTACTGGCGTCACGAGGCGATCGTCGAAGACCTCGACGCGCACCGTCACTCTTTCCACGTGGCGGTCGAGAACTGGCAGCACGACTTCAACATCGGGTCGGTCGTCCGGACGGCGAACGCCTTCCTGGCGGCCCGGGTGCATATCGTCGGGCGCAGCCGGTGGAACCGCCGTGGCGCGATGGTGACGGACCGCTACCAGCATGTCGACCATCACGGCAGCGTCGAGGCGTTCACCGGCTGGGCGGCGGAGCAACTGCTGCCGATCGTCGGCATCGACAACCTCCCGGGAGCCGCACCGATCGAAACCGCAACACTTCCCCGCGCCTGCGTGCTCGTGCTCGGCCAGGAGGGTCCAGGCCTGAGTGACGAGATGCGGGCCGCGTGCGGCGTGACCCTCTCCATCGCGCAGTTCGGCTCGACGAGGTCGATCAACGCGGGCGCCGCGGCAGCGATCGCCATGCACACTTGGGTTCGGCAGCACGTCGTACCCGAAGACGCCGGTGGCAACGCCACATCACACCGGCGATACTGAAACGGAGCCGTTGCAGGCTGCCACGACGGACCACCACGCACCAGGACGGAGGTGCCATGCCGATCGCAACCCCCGAGGTCTACGCGGCCATGCTCGACCGCGCGAAGGCTGAGCGATTCGCCTACCCCGCCATCAACGTCACATCGTCCCAGACGCTGCACGCGGCGCTTCGCGGCTTCACCGAGGCGGAGAGCGACGGGATCGTGCAAGTGTCGACAGGCGGAGCCGAGTTCCTGTCGGGCGCCACGATCAAGAACATGGTGGCCGGTTCCCTTGCTTTCGCGGCGTTCGCCGAGGAGGCGGCCCGGTCCTACCCGGTGAACGTAGCCCTGCACACGGACCACTGCCCGAAGGACAAGCTCGACGGTTTCGTCCGGCCGCTGTTGCAGGCTTCGACGGAGCGGGTCGGGAAGGGTGGGCTGCCGACCTTCCAGTCACACATGTGGGACGGCTCGGCGGTGCCGCTCGAGGAGAACCTGTCGATCGCGGGTGAGCTGCTCGAGCGGGCGGCCGCCGCGCACGTCATCTTGGAGATCGAGGTCGGGGTCGTCGGCGGCGAAGAGGACGGGGTCGAGGGCGCGATGGACGAGAAGCTCTATACGACGCCGGAGGATGCCCTGCGAGTAGCCGAGACGCTGGGTATCGGTGAGGGCGGCCGCTACCTGACGGCGCTGACGTTCGGCAACGTGCACGGTGTCTACAAGCCGGGCAACGTCAAGCTGCGCCCCGAGATCCTCAAGCGGGCCCAGGAGGCGGTCGCGGCAAAGTTGGAGCTACCCGATGACGCGAAGCCGTTCGACCTGGTCTTCCACGGCGGATCCGGCTCCTTGCTGGAGGAGATCCGGGAGGCGCTCGACTACGGCGTCGTGAAGATGAACGTCGACACCGACACCCAATACGCGTTCACGCGACCGATCGTGGACCACATGTTCACCAACTACCGCGGAGTCCTGAAAGTCGACGGCGACGTCGGCGACAAGTCGGCGTACGACCCTCGCTCGTACGGCAAGTCCGCGGAGGCGGGGATGGCGGGCCGCGTCAGGCTCGCCTGCGAGAACCTCCGCTCGGCGGGTACGTCGACCAAGGCCTAGCGTCCCGCGTCGCCCGCCCGCCTGGGCCTGCGAGGGAACCGCCCACCCCGCCTAGGCCCCGCGAAGAACCGCCCACCATGCCTGGCATCATCGCCAGCGTGGACAGCGATGCGCCAGACCACCGGGGTGACGGGCGGACCGCCGAGCAGCGGGCTGCGTTGTGCTGGGACGAGCAGGCTGCCGCGTTCGACGAGGAGGCCGACCACGGGTTGCGAGACCCGACGGTCCGCAGCGCCTGGCGACGGCTGCTCCTGACGCTCATGCCTCCCCCGCCGGCGCGCGTCGTCGACCTCGGCTGTGGCACCGGGAGCCTCTCCGTCCTGCTCGCGCAGCTGGGGTATCAGGTGTGCGGCGTGGACCTCTCCGAGGCGATGGTGGCGGCGGCCGCCGCCAAGGCCGAGGCGGCCGGCGTAGAAGCGGCCTTCGAGCGGGGAGACGCCGGGAACCCGTCGCTTCCGGCTGGCTCGTGGGACGTCGTACTGGCCCGACACGTGGTGTGGGTGCTGCCTGACCCGGACACCGCCTTGGCCCGCTGGACCGCCCTGCTCGCTCCCGGTGGGCGGCTGGTGCTCATCGAGGGTCGCTGGGAGACCGGAGCCGGCATCAGCGCCTCGCAGTGCCGGGCCCTCGTGCTGCGGCATCGACGCGAAGCCGCCATCATGCGGCTGGATGACGAAGCGCTGTGGGGACGGGCCGTCGACGACGAGCGCTACGCCCTACTCAGCCTCGCCTGAGGTGCGGTCAGCGGGGCGTGGACTGCAGTGGCGGTCCCTCGACGTCGCAGTGGACGCGCCGGTCCGACCGGCGGGCATGTGTGTCGGAACGAGGGTTGCGGATCGTCCAGAAAGAGATCAAGCCACCCGATGCGAGCAAGGTGGCACACAGGATCATCGCGATGCGAAAGCCGTGCTCGAAGAGGCTCGGGTGGCGGTAGTCGTCACCCGAGATGCCGGCGAGGACCGGCAGCACCGCGACCGCGAGCAGGCCGGCAGCCCGCGCGACGGCGTTGTTGACGCCGGATGCCACTCCGGCGTACCGGGTCTCCGCCGCGGCCAGCACGGTTGTCGTCAGCGGCGCCACGATGAGCGAGAGTCCGAGTCCGAAGACGATGACGGCCGGCAGCACGTCTGTGACGTAGTCGGGGTTCGACCCGACCCGCAGCAGCAGGAGCACACCGGCTGCCGAGACGACCGGACCGAGACTCATCGGAAGACGCGGCCCGACGCGCGCGGCAAGGTCACCGGCCCGTGGGGAGAGAACCAGCATGATCACCGTGATCGGCAGCAGTGCGGTGCCCGCCAGGAGAGGCGAGAAGCCGCCGACGACCTGCAGGTCCACGACGAGCAGGAAGAACTCCCCGCTCAGCGCTGCGTACACGGCGAACGTCACGACGTTGGTGGCGGTGAACTGACGGTTGGCGAAGATGCGTGGCGGCAGCATCGGATGCGCGCTGCGCTGCTCGACCACGACGAAGCCGGCCAACCCGGCCAGGCCGAGCACACCGGCTACGACGACCCGGCCGGACCAGCCACTGCCGGCAGCGATCATCGCGTAGGTTAGCCCACCCAGCCCGAGAGCGCCGAGCGCTGCACCCAGCACATCCAGGTGTGGTACGGCGTCCGGGTCCAGCGTCTCGGGAACATGACGCCGGGCGATCGCCACGACGGCAACCGCGAGCGGGACGTTGATCAGGAAGATCCAGCGCCAGCCGGGCCCGCCCACCAGGTAGCCGCCGAGGAACGGCCCCACCGCCGTCGAGATGCCCCCGAGGCCCGACCAGGCGCCGATGGCCTTTCCCCTGTCCTCCGGCCTGAACGAGGCCGAGATGATCGCGAGACTGCCAGGCGTCAACAACGCTCCGCCGATGCCCTGCAAGGCGCGCGCAGCCACCAGGATCTCGATGGTCGGGGCGGCGGCACACAACGCCGAGGCGGCCGCGAACCAGATCACCCCGGTGATGAACACCCGGCGCCGGCCGTACCTGTCGCCGAGCGACCCACCGAGCAGGATGAACGCCGCCAACGTCAGCGTGTACCCGGTGACCGTCCACTGGAGTCCCGCAAAGCTCGCATGAAGGTCGCTGCCGATCGCGGGCAGCGCGATGTTGACGACGGTGGCGTCGATCCCGGCGAGGCCGGACCCCAGGACAGTTGTCGCGAGCACCCATCGTCCCGACGCCTGAGCCAGGCTCAGCTGCCCGCCCATGGCCGGCTCGACCACCATCGGCGTCACCTCCCTGAGCGCTCAGTGCCTAGCCTGCCGCATCCGCCACCGGAGGCGTCGCAGCAGGGTGCAGGAGCCTTCGTCAGCGCCGGCGATCGGCACCCTCAGGCGGGCTTGACCTCGAGGCCGTCGAGCGCGTGGTCGACGTCGACGCGCACGGTGTCGCCGTCCTTCACCTCGCCGGACAGCAAGGATCTGGCCAGCGCGTCACCGATCGCGCTCTGCACCAGGCGGCGCAGCGGCCTTGCACCGTACGCCGGGTCGAACCCGGCGAGCGCGAGCCACTCCCGAGCCGCCGGGGAGACGTCGAGGGTGATCCGCCGGGACCCGAGACGGCGAGCCAGTGCCGCCACCTGCAGGTCTACGATCTCGGTCAGCTCAGCGGTCCCGAGCGGGTCGAAGATGACGACTTCGTCGAGCCGGTTCAGGAACTCGGGCTTGAAGGCGGCACGCACGGACGCGAGCACGCCCTCGTGCTTGGCCTTTGTGTCGAGTGTCGGGTCCATCAGGAAGGCCGACCCGAGGTTGCTCGTCAGTACGATGATCGCGTTGCGGAAGTCGACGGTCCGGCCCTGGCCGTCGGTGAGCCGGCCGTCGTCGAGAACCTGCAGCAGGATGTCGAAGACCTCCGGGTGTGCCTTCTCCACCTCGTCGAGGAGGACGACGGAGTACGGGCGGCGGCGCACCGCCTCGGTGAGCTGGCCACCCTCGTCGTACCCCACATAGCCCGGCGGAGCGCCCACCAGTCGGGACACGCTGTGCTTCTCGGAGTACTCGCTCATGTCGATCCGGGTGATCGCCCGCTCGTCGTCGAAGAGGAAGTCGGCCAGCGCCTTGGCCAGCTCGGTCTTGCCGACGCCGGTGGGCCCGAGGAACAGGAACGACCCGGTCGGCCGGTCGGGATCCGAGATTCCGGCCCGGGCACGCCGTACGGCGTCGGAAACCGCAGAGACCGCCGGCCGCTGACCGATCAGCCGCTTGCCGATCTCCTCCTCCATCCGCAGCAGCTTCCCGGTCTCACCCTCGAGAAGCCGGCCGGTCGGGATGCCCGTCCAGGACGCGACGACCTGGGCGATCTCGTCCGCGTCCACCTCCTCGCGAACCATCAGGTCGGTCGGCTCGGACTCCTGGGCCTGCTCGAGCTCCTGCTGGAGCCTCGGGATCTCGTTGTACTCGATCTCGCCCGCTCGGCGGAAGCTCTCCTCGCCACCCAGACGCTTGAACTTGTCCGCCTCGGTGCGCAGGTTGTCGATCTGCTCCTTGATCTCACCGACCCGGTTGAGGCCTTGCTTCTCACTCTCCCACCGCGTCTCCAGCGCACGCAGCTGCTCGGACCTGTCGGCGAGCTCGGCACGCAAGGTGGCCAGTCTTTCTCGCGACCCGGGGTCGTCCTCCTGCTCGAGCGCGAACTCCTCCATCTTCAACCGGTCGACCTGGCGACGTAGCTCGTCGATCTCGATCGGGCTCGAGTCGATCTCCATGCGCAGCCGAGACGATGCTTCGTCGATCAGATCGATCGCCTTGTCCGGCAGCTGACGGCCCGTGATGTAACGGTCGGACAGGGTGGCCGCCGCGACGAGCGCGGAGTCGGCGATGGACACCTTGTGGTGTGCCTCGTAACGCTCCTTGAGGCCGCGAAGGATCGCAACGGTGTCCTCCACGCTGGGTTCCCCGACGTAGATCTGTTGGAAGCGGCGCTCCAGCGCGGCGTCCTTCTCGATGTGCTCGCGGTACTCGTCGAGCGTCGTCGCGCCGATCAGCCGCAGCTCACCGCGAGCCAGCATCGGCTTGAGCATGTTGCCGGCATCCATGGCGGACTCTCCGGTCGCCCCCGCGCCGACCACCGTGTGCAGCTCGTCGATGAACGTGATGACCCGCCCGCCGGAGTCCTTGATCTCGCCGAGGACCGCCTTGAGGCGCTCCTCGAACTCACCCCGGTACTTCGCGCCCGCGACCATTGCCGCGAGGTCGAGCGCCAGCAGCCGCCTGCCCCGCAGCGACTCGGGCACGTCACCCGCGACGATGCGCTGGGCGAGCCCTTCCACGACCGCGGTCTTGCCGACCCCCGGCTCGCCGATCAGCACTGGGTTGTTCTTGGTACGCCGGGAGAGCACCTGGACGACGCGACGGATCTCGCTGTCGCGCCCGATCACGGGGTCCAGCTGGCCGTCCCGGGCGGAGGCGGTGAGGTCGACGGCGTACTTCTCCAACGCTTGATAGGTGCCCTCCGGGTCGGGGCTGGTCACCCGGGAGGTGCCCCGCACCGTCTCGAAGGCGGCCTGCAGTGCGGCCGCGGTCGCCCCCTTTGCGACGAGCACTCCCTTGGCCGGGCCGTCGACCGTGGCGAGAGCGACCAGCAGGTGCTCGGTCGAGATGTACTCGTCACCGAGCGACTCGGCGTTCTGCTCGGCCGACTGGAGCACGAGGATCGTCGGGCGGGCGTACGACGGCGACGAGACCGTCGAGCCGGAAGCGGTGGGCAGCTTGCGCAGCAGATCCGTGGTCTCTTCGGCGACCTCGTCGGGTGCGACGCCGGCCGCCTTCAGCAGGGAGCCGGCGATCCCGTCCGGCTGGCTCAGCAGGGCCGAGAGCAGGTGCGCCGGCTCGACGGCGGGGTTGCCTGCCGACGTCGCGAGCTGGATGGCGGCACCGATGGCCTCCTGGCTGCGGTGGGTGAAGCGGCTGGCGTCCATGGGCCAAGCGTCTCCTGGATCCTCGGGATTAGTGCGGGTGTGGGCGCCTCACCGGAACAGGGTCGGCCCCTGTCGGCTTCAACGGCCTCAAAGTTGAGCCTATTCCGCTCAACCCTGTCCGCCCTGCGGCCCTGGACGGGCCGCGCTCGCGGATCCTCCCGCTCGTGGCGTGGGCTGACCCCGGGCGTCCGGACGATGGTGCAGGACAACCCCTGCTGAGCAGTCGCGAGTCGTGGGCACGAATGCTCGCGACTCGCGACCGCGTCGGCGCTTTGGTCAGCCGGCTTTGTCGCTTCCGGTTGCCTGCTTCTCGAAGACGGCGGTGACGTCCTCGAGCGCAAGACCCTTGGTCTCAGGCAGGAAGCGGGCGACGAACACGATGGCCAGGACCGCAAGCACGGCGAACAGGATCATCACCCACGGCAGTCCGAAGTCGGAGTTCAGAGTCGGGAACCACTGGACGATGACGAAGTTCGCCAGCCAGTCGACACTCGCGCAGACGGCCGCCGCTCGACCACGGACGGCGGTCGGGAACACCTCTCCCTGGATCAGCCACCCGGTGCCGCCGACCCCGATCGCGAACGACGTGATGAAGAACGAGAACCCGAGCATGACGACCCAGACCTTCGGCAGTCCGGTCAGGTGCGCCACCCCGAACGCTGCGACGAGGATGAACACGGCCATCCCGACGTATCCGCCGATGGCGAGCTTCCGCCGGCCCACCTTGTCGATGTAGCGGAAGGCGAAGAAGGTCGCGACCACGTTGACCACGCCCAGGATGGTCGCAGCCTCCAGCCCGGCGATCGCGATGTCGACGTCCGAGCTTCCGCTCTTGAAGTAGCCCTCCAGCAGCGTCGGACCGTAGTAGAACGGGATGTTGATACCGGTGATCTGCTGGAACACGAAGAAGATGGCGACCACCATCAAGGCCCGTTTCACGCCAGGGGTCCATTGGGTCTTCCGCTCCAGGGCACGCTCGGTCTCGGCCAGCTCCTCGGCCGTCTCCCGAACCTGCTGTTCTGTGACGTCCAGTCCCAGCTTCTCCAGCGCCTGCTGGGTGTCCGCGTAGCGCTCGTGAGCCATCAGCCACCTGGGAGACTCCGGCATCCGGGTCCGCAGCGCCAACGCGATCAGCGCGGGGATCGCGCCGAGCCCGAGGATGATCCGCCAGTCCGCGCCGGTGGCCGACCCCGGGGCCACCTTGAAGATGAACAGGGCGATCAGGTAGGACACCAGGATGCCCACGGTGATCATCCACTGCTGCATGATCATCAGCGACCCGCGCCGGCTCCGCGGCGCGAACTCGGCGATGTAGGCCGTGGCGATCGCGGAGTCCGCACCGACCGCCAACCCGATCAGAGTCCGTGACGACACCAGCATCGCCACGTCCACGGTCACCGCCGACAGCAGCGCTCCCACCGCGTAGATCAGAGCATCCGCGATCAGCAGCGACTTCCGTCCGAAGCGGTCGGTGAACGGTCCCGCCACCAACGCCCCGACGGCCGCCCCGATCGACGCCCCCGCGACCAGGTACCCGGTCACGAAGCTGCTCAGCGTGTAGGGCAGAAAACCCAAGACCGACCCGATGACGGCGGTGTCGTACCCGAAGAGGAACCCGCCGATGCACGCGAGTACCGCCAGGTACCAGTAGAAGGAGGTCGTGACCTGGGAGTCCAGGTTGGCCAGCACTCCTTGGCGCTCAGGTTCTTCCTGCGTTTCCTTGGACTCGGTGGTCATCCGCTGCCTCCTCAGCGCCGGCGATGCCCTCCAGGACGTGGATCGACGGCGACGATACCGCGGATCGGGCGATGCTGCAGATCGACATCCGGGGACTTGGTAGCCCGTTTCCGACCCGTCGTCCTCATGACGTGGCGGCATGACGTGGCGGCGGGAATCCGCAGTCAGGCCGACCGGTGATGTTGCATACTCGCGGAGTCCAGATCCGTCACCAGGAGGTAGCTCGTTATGGCAGAAGTCCGCAAGGGCCGTTTCACGGCTGACGTGAGTGGGCTCGACGGGGAGGTGGTCGTCTTCCTGATCGGGATGCGGATCAACAAGCCACTGAAGGTCCGAGCCTGGTGGCCTGTCTTCGTCGCCATGCCGAAGATGCTGCGCTACCTCGCAGACCATCCGGAGAAGGGGTTGCTCGGCTACCAGCAGGCGTTCTTCCCCTCTCCGATACTCGTGCAGTACTGGCGGTCGTTCGACGATCTGGCCCGCTTTGCCCGGGACCGCGACGACCCGCACCTGGAGCCATGGCGACGGTTCAACCGGCAGGTCGGGGCCTCCGGCGACGTCGGGATCTGGCACGAGACCTATCGCGTCAGGACCGCGGACATCGAGACGATTTACGGCAACATGCCGCCGTACGGGTTGGCGGCGGCAACCGCCGTGACGCCGATCAGGCGTGGCCACGACTCGGCGGCTGCCCGGATCGGTGTCACGCAGACCGACGACCCGGCTCTGCCCGTGTACTGAGGACTGCGGATCCACCGACGAGGAAGGGCCCGACGAGCGAAGATGCTCGTCGGGCCCTTGCCGGTGTCAGACGGTTTCCTGCCCGGTGGCTGGGACTCGTCAGGCGCGACGGTCGAGGCGCTCGGCCAGTCCGCGCAGCGCGCGAGCGGTGCGCGCGTGGTGAGGGCGCTGGTAGGTGTCGCGGTGCGTCGTACGGGAGCGGATGACCTCGCGGGCGATGTCCTGGTTCAAGTTGGTGTTCATGGCGCTCATTCCTTCCTGGTGGTGGTTCTCACCGGGGTGATGTCTTGGTGATGTCTCTACGCACTACTATGACATCATCGTGACATCATGTCAACACCACGACGCACCTTTTTCTTCCCGCGAATTGCGGGAGAGTGCACCTCGCGAGGGCGTCCAGGAGGTGCACTTTCCCGCAATTCGCGGGAAGGAGGGGGTGCGGAGCCTGCGCGCTTCAGCGACGATCGTCAGCGAGCCGCGCCGACCCACGAACCTCCATCACGTACCAGAGGTACGCCGACCCAAGCAGGACGGCGACGAAGCCGACGAGCATCAGCCAGGTGACCGGCCGGCCGGTGTCGAACTCGGCGCGGGCCCGCGCGGCCGCCACCAGCATCAGCGCGATCATCAGCACCGCCACCTGCAACATCAGCTTTACGGTGGACCATCGTGGGTCGACGAGCGCGGCGATGCCGGCGCTGCCGAGACAGAAGATCGCCCCGATGACGCGACACGTCAACGGGGTCAGGGTCCACGGCCAGATCCCGATGACGGGTGTCGGCGCCAGGAACATGACGACCCCCTGGGCCAGCGCGAGGAGCCCGATCAGGCCGATGACCCAGCGGGCCGTCGCGCCGAGCCGGGGTTCGTCGGCGGCCGGCGCCGCGAAGCGCCGGTTGGCGAACCAGCCTCCGATGACCAGGAACGGGGTCGTGAAGTAGAGCCCGGCCCACAACCAGAACGCGACGTGGCTATGGCTGAACTTGTCCCAGTGGACGACCGTGGCGATGCCGAGCAGCGAGGCGAACAGCGCGACGGAGAGGAACCCGGTCTTGACGACGTTCCAGCGTTGCTCGAACAGCACCCGGACGAAGAAGTAGGCGCCCCCGAGGTACGCCGATGCAAGGACCATCGACGTCATGGGCGGGTTGATCGGCCAGGCGAACAGCCTGCCGGTGTCGCCCGGAAACAGGTAGAGAAGGGCGAACCCGACGAGCAGGAAGGGAATGATCACCAGCGACAACACGCGCGTGTACGTCAAAACCCGGTCGTCACGCGTCAGGGCGGCACTGGTCGCCATACCCGCCTCACTTCATCTCGGCGCGGGTAGCAGGGAACGTTGCCTTGAACGATAGGCGGGTCAGCGTGACCGCGGCGGGCAATCCTCCGATCCAGCCCCTCGACCACAGCGGGTCGCCGGCCGCCCGCACAAGCGGCTACCGGTACGGCGCCCGCGGGAAAGGCGGTTCCGCGTAGCGGGTCAGCGTGCTGTCGGCCCGGACCACGGGCAGGTTCGGCGTCAGCGCGGCGACGAGGGATACCCGCGTCTGCGCCAGCTCGCTCTGGAGCTCCGCGACCCGGGATCGCAGCGCCGCGACCTGGCGTTCGAGGTCGAGGATGCGCCGGACTCCCTCGATCCCGATGCCGAACGATGTCAGCTCGGCAACCGTGCGCAGCAGCTCGACGTCGCGCATTGAGTAGCGCCGTCCACCGCCACCGGAGCGCCCGGGACTGACCAGCCCGATCCGGTCGTAGCCGCGCAGTGTCTGCGGGTGCATTCCACTGAGCTGCGCGGCCACGCTGATGACGAACACCGGCGCGTCGCGGTCGCTCGTGTCGAAGCCGACGCCGCCCTCAGCCATGACGTGCCGCCTCCTGCCCGAGCATGCGATCACGCGGGTTGTAGGTCCCGGCAGCGTCACGGAACGCCTCCATCGCCGCCCGGGACGCGTCGTCCAGCGCCGGCGGTGTCTCGACCTCGACCGTCACGAGAAGGTCGCCCTTGGTGCCACCGCGGCCCGGGGCTCCTCTGCCCTTGACCCGGAAGGTCCGCCCGTTCGGAGTCGCGGCGGGGATCTTGAGCGTGACGGACCGGCCGTCGAGGGTGGGTACGGCGATCGACGCGCCGAGGGCGGCCTCGTCGACGCGAACCGGAACCGTCAGCGTCAGGTTGTCGCCCTTGCGCCCGAAGAGGCGGTGCGGGCTGACGTGGACGACGATGTAGAGGTCCCCGTCGGGCCCGCCGTGCTCGCCCGGGCCGCCCTTGCCGCGAAGTCGGATCTTCTGGTTGTCCTTGACCCCGGCCGGGATCCGGGCAGAGATCACCCGGTTGGACACGCCGCGCCCGGAGCCGTGGCAGACGGGGCACGGGTCGTCGACGACGAGCCCACGGCCGAGGCACTCCCGGCACGGCTCGGTCATCGAGAACACACCGCCGTCGCTCGACGTCTGCATCCCCGACCCCTCACAGTTTGGGCAGACCCGAGGGACGGTCCCGGCGCGGGCGCCGGTGCCGGCGCACGCCGGGCATGCCTCGTCGCTGCTCAGCCGAAGAGACACCGTCAAGCCCTCGATCGCCTGGTCGAACGTCAGGGACGCCTCCGTCTCGACGTCCTGTCCGCGTCGCGGCGCGCTTCGCCCGCGACCGCCGCCGAAGATGCCTCCGAACAGGTCGTTGAGACCACCGGACCCGCCGCTACGCGATCCGGTGAAGATGTCGCTGTAGTCATAGCCGCGACCCCCGGCGCGCGGGGTACGGAAGCCTCCGCCGCCGAACAGGGTCCGCTGCTCGTCGTACTCCTTGCGGTGTTGCGGGTCCGAGAGCACGGAGTAGGCCTCGGAGATCGACTTGAAACGCTCCTCCGCCGCTGCGTCCCCCGGGTTCGAGTCGGGGTGGTTGGCGCGCGCGAGCTTTCGGTAGGCCTTTTTGATCTCGTCGGCCGACGCGTCCTTGGACACGCCGAGCACCTGGTAGAAGTCCTTTTCCACCCAGTCACTGGGGCTCATCCGCGCTCACCTCCTCCTCCGAGACCTGGAGCGGCGTCAGGCCCGTGGGCCGGCGCCGCTCGTGTCATTGCTGCTACCACTCGCGCCGTCGCCGGCGCTGTCATTGTCGTCGTACGACGGGCCGCCGGCCGCCACATCCGGGTCGTCAGGCTCCTCCTCGAGCACGAAGGCGGTCTCGTCGCCGGCGGCTGCCGGGGGGGCGACCACGTCAGGCTCGGCCACGGCGACTCGGGCGGGTCTGATGACCCGGTCGTCGATCCGATAGCCGACCTGCAGGATCACCTGGCAGACGGGCTTGTCGACATCGCCGGAGAAGCTGTGCATCAGCGCCTCGTGGATGCGCGGGTCGAACTCGTCGCCCACCTCCCCGAACGGGGTCAGCCCGAGGTTCGAGACGATCCGCTCGAACGAGTCGGCGACCGCCTTGAAGCCACCTGTCAGCTCGTCGTGCTCACGTGCCCTCGCGATGTCATCGAGGACCGGGAGGAGCGCGGTCAGGGTCGAGGAGACGGCGTTCTTGCGGGCGTTCTCGCGCTCCCGGTCAACCCGGCGCTTGTAGTTGAGGTACTCGGCCTGCAGCCGTTGCAGGTCCGAGGTTCGCTCGGCCAGCTCCGCCTCGACGGTCGTCGTGGACGCGGGCGCGGCACCCGCGTTACCGCCGGCCGGCGAGGGCGGAGCGGCGGTCTCCCGCCGCTCCCGCACCTGGCCCGTCACCGGGTCGATGCGCCGCTTGTCGCGGATCACCGGGCCATGGTGCTGCTCCTCCTCGGGGTCCCGAGTCACTTGGCCTCATCCCCGGCGGGTGGAGTGTCGTTGCCCTCGTCGACGATCTCGGCGTCGACGACGTCCTCATCATCGGATTCGCGACCACTCGCCGAGCTCTGACCTTGGGACTCGCCTGAAGCTGTGCCGTCGCCAGCGCCGGGTGACCCCGTCGCAGACTCCGCGCTCGACGCATACATGGCAGTCCCCATCTTCTGGCTCGATGCCGCGAGCTTGGCCGCGGCCGCCGAGATGGTTTCGGTGTCGTCGCTCTCCAGTGCCTTCTTGACCTCGGCGATGTCGGCCTCGACCTCGATCTTGACCTCGTCCGGGATCTTGTCGGCGTTCTCGCTGAGGAACTTCTCGGTCGAGTAGACGGCGCCGTCCGCCGAGTTGCGCAGCTCCACTTCCTCACGGCGCTTGCGGTCCTCCTCGGCGTACTGCTCGGCGTCGGCGACCATCTTGTCGATGTCAGCCTTGCTGAGGGCCGAGCCGCCGGTGATCGTCATAGACTGCTCACGGCCGGTTCCCCGGTCCTTCGCAGACACGTTGACGATGCCGTTGGCGTCGATGTCGAACGTGACCTCGATCTGAGGGATGCCGCGCGGTGCCGGCGGCAGACCGGTCAGCTCGAAGTTGCCGAGCAGCTGGTTGCTGGACGCCATCTCGCGCTCACCCTGGTAGACCTGGATCATCACGGAGGGCTGGTTGTCGTCGGCCGTGCTGAACACCTGCGAGCGCTTGGTGGGGATCGTGGTGTTCCGCTCGATGAGCTTGCTCATCACGCCGCCCTTGGTCTCGATGCCAAGGCTCAGCGGGGTCACGTCGAGCAGCAGCACGTCCTTGACCTCGCCCTTGAGCACACCGGCCTGCAGCGCCGCGCCGACGGCGACGACCTCGTCCGGGTTGACGCCCTTATTGGGCTCCTTGCCCCCGGTGAGCTCGCGTACGACGTCGGCAACCGCCTGCATCCGGGTGGAGCCGCCGACCAGGATCACGTGGTCGATCTTGTCGAGCCCGATGCCGGCGTCCTTGATCACCTGCTTGAACGGGGACTTCGTCCGGTCCAGCAGGTCGGAGGTCAGCTTCTGGAACTCGGCTCGCGTCAGCTTCTCCTCGAAGTGCAACGGGCCGGTCTGGCTGAGTGTGATGTAGGGGAGGTGGATGGTCGTCTCCGACGACGCCGAGAGCTCGATCTTGGCCTTCTCCGCGGCCTCCTGGAGCCGCTGGCGAGCGATCTTGTCGGCGCCGAGATCGGTGCCGTGCGCGTTCTTGAACTTCTCGATCATCCAGTCGACGATCCGGGCGTCCCAGTCGTCTCCACCGAGATGGTTGTCGCCATGGGTCGCCTTGACCTCGATGACGCCCTCACCGATCTCGAGCAGGGAGACGTCGAACGTGCCGCCGCCGAGGTCGAACACGAGGATCGTCTGGTCCGACTCCTTCTCGAGGCCGTAGGCGAGGGCGGCCGCCGTCGGCTCGTTGACGATCCGCTGGACCGTCAGCCCCGCGATCTCGCCGGCTTCCTTGGTGGCCTGCCGCTGGGCGTCGTTGAAGTACGCCGGCACGGTGATCACCGCGTCTGACACCTTCTCGCCGAGGTACGACTCTGCGTCGCGCTTCAGCTTCTGCAGGATGAACGCGGAGATCTGCTGGGGGGTGAACGTCTTGCCGTCGATGTCCTTCTTCCAGTCGGTGCCCATGTGGCGCTTCACCGAGCGGATCGTCCGGTCGACGTTCGTCACGGCCTGGCGCTTGGCGACCTCGCCGACGAGCACCTCTCCGTTCTTGGCGAAGGCAACGACCGACGGCGTGGTGCGCGCGCCCTCGGCGTTGGCGATAACGGTGGGTTCCCCACCCTCGAGCACGGACACGACGGAGTTCGTCGTACCGAGGTCAATTCCGACCGCACGAGTCATATCTGATGTACCTCTCTCACAAGTTGAGTCCTACAGGCTCATGTTTACCGCAGACCCCAAACCACCGGCACCGAGGGGGTGCCAGGGTTGAGTGCCTGTGGCTCAAGTCATGGAGAGTACAAGGCGGGGACGCCCTCAGATGTTCCCGTGAATTGCGGGAAAGTTCACCTCGCGACGGCCACCGGAAGGTGGACTTTCCCGCAACTGCGGGGGAGGTCAGGCGGCGGGGTTCATGCTGCTCAGGCCGATGAGGCGGCCCTGTGAGTCGATGAAGTGCGCCCACCACCCCATGTCGCCGCCCACCTCCTGGCGCGGAGTCTTGAGCTGGCCGCCGGCCGCCTCCACGGCCTTCAAGGTGGCCTCGATGTCGGCCACGTTCACGTAGATCCGGACCCCTTCACCGACCTCGTCGCCTCCGGACTCGCTCAGGCCGCCGATCAGGGCGCCGTCGGTGAGTACGCCGACGTACCCCTCCCCGAACGGCTGGAACGCCCAGCCGAACACCGCGCCGTAGAAGGTCTGCGCCTTCTCGAGGTTCTGGACCGGGATCTCCCACCAGGTGACGGTGTTGTACGGGGGTGCCTGCGTGTTCTCGGACATGAGAACTCCTTACTGTCGTCTGCCGGGAGCTTCCCGACAACGGTATGACGATCAGGAAGCAGCCACATCGACCGGTCGCGGGGGAACTTTCTCCTCGGAAGTGCCGGCCGGACCGACCCGCGACTCGCCGACCGGGGCCGGGGCAGCGTCGGGGCCCACGACCTTGACGAGCAGCCTCCGGAGGTCCTCGTCGCCGCTGGCCCCCAGCGTGTGTGCGATCAGGGCCTGCAGCTCGAACGCTGCTCGCTGAGCGGCCTGGAGCTTCGACTCGCCGAGGGGGGTGAGCCTCAGGTCATAGGCTCGTCGGTCGGTCGCGTTGCGATGCCGGGACACGAGTCCCGCGGTCTCCACCTCATCGATGAACGCCAGCACGGCCGGCGCCGACTTTCCCAGGATCTGGGCGAGCCGCTTTTGGCTACACGGCTGAACCGCTCCGAGCGCTGTCAGGATCCCGAAGTCCCGTGGGGACAGGCCCAGCGGGGCGAGCGCCTGTACCGCCCGGCGGTAGAGCATCTGATGAGCGCGGGCAATCAGGTACCCGCACCGGTCTCCCAGTCCGGCAATCGCCAGCGTCGCGTCGCCCGACAGCAGGCTGCGCAGAGCTCCGGAGAGCCGTCGTCGTTCGGCAGGGCTCAGCGGACGGGTGAGGGCCGCCTCGCCGCGGTCGAGCGCACGGTGCATGTCGGCCACCGCTCCCTTCCCTGCGGCAGTGAGCTGCAGGGCGTACGAACGTCGGTCATGGGGGTCACGCTCCCGCACCACCCAGCCCTTGATCTCGAGGGCGTCGACGAGCTTTCCGGTCGTCGTGCGGTTCAGGTTGAGCAGATCACCAAGACGATGCTGCGACATGGCGCCGACGTTGCCGAGCAGTGTCAGCGCCGGCACGTCGCGCAGGCTCGCGTCCTCTCCGATGCACGCCTCCGCGTGCCCCCTCGACAACACGAAGGCCCGCCGCAGCAGGAAGCCCGTGAACTGCTGCGGGGGTGCGACAGGCGGACCGGGAGGCACGGGTTCATCCTGCCGCCCGGTCGTCAAATTGACAACCAATCGTAATGATTAACCAGGTTGACGATACGTCGGCGGCGCGCGTAACCTCGCTCTCGAATTCACGAGGGATACGAGCACCCGGTGGGGAGTAGACATGCACAGGCAGATCGCGGGCAAGCTGGCCGGACGCCGAACCAAGTGGGCGGTCCTCGCGTTCTGGGTGATCGTGATGGTCGTAGCCGCGCCCCTGGCGGGCAAGCTGATGGGCGCCGAGAAGAACGACGCCACGTCCTGGCTGCCGGGCAGCGCGGAGTCCACCAAGGCCCTCGAGAAGCAGGCGGCGTTCCAGTCCCCCAACACGCTGATCACCGTGGTGGTCTACGAGGACAACGGCGGCATCACGCCGGCTGACCACGCCAAGATCGCCGCTGACACCAGACGGTTCGCGGCCAACCCGAACCTCGATGGCACGGTGCTAGGACCGCTCGAGTCGCCCGACCACAAGGCCGTCCAGGTCGCCGTGCCGCTGAACCTGGGCAGCGACGGCTGGAACAAGATGCCCGACATCGCCAACCACTGGCGCGACATCGCGACCACTGGCACCGACATGTCCGTGCACATCACCGGACCTGGGGGTATGGCGGCCGACTCCGCGGACGCGTTCAAGGGCATCGACGGAACTCTCCTCGTCGCCGCTGGCGCCGTCGTCATCATCATCCTGCTCCTCGTCTACCGCAGTCCGGTGCTGTGGCTCTTCCCGCTGATGTCGGCCCTGGTCGCCTTGTTCAGCGCCGAGGCCGTGATCTACCTGCTAGCCAAGCACGCCGGACTGCTGGTGAACGCGCAGAGTGCGGGCATCCTCACCGTGCTGGTGTTCGGCGCCGGCACGGACTACGCCCTCCTCCTGATCGCCCGTTACCGAGAAGAGCTCCGCCGCCACCACGACAAGCACGAAGCGATGGCGGTGGCCCTGCACCGGGCGGGCCCGGCCATCTTCGCCAGCGCCGGCACCGTGATCGTGGGCATGCTGTGCCTGATGTTCGCCGAGACGAACTCCACCCAGGGCCTGGGCCCGGTGGCGGCGATCGGGGTCGCGGTCGGGTTGCTGGCAATGCTGACGCTGCTGCCCGCTCTGCTGGTCATCTTCGGCCGCTGGCTCTTCTGGCCAAGGAGGCCGGTCGAAGGCTCGGCCGAGCCCACGACCACCGGCGTATGGGCGAAGGTGGGGCGCCGCATCAGTGTGCGCCCTCGGGCCGTTTGGGGCCTGACCGCTGCGCTGCTCGCCGTCGCCTCGCTCGGCATCTTCCAGCTCCATGCGAGCGGGCTGCAGACCAAGGACCAGTTCACCAAGACAGTCGACTCAGTGGTCGGCGAGCAGGTGATCGAGCAGCACGGTTTCCCGGGTGGCTCCGGTACGCCGGTCGTCGTGATGACCAACTCCGACAAGGCCTCCCAGGTCGCGGCAGCGGTCAAGGCAGACCCCGGCATCGCCGGCGTCACCGCGCCGGTGGCGCGAGGGGGCGAGGCCTACGTCGGCGCCACGCTCGCCAGCGCTCCCGACAGCCAAGCGGCGTACAACACGATCGACAGACTGCGCACGGCCGTGCACGGCATCGCCGGAGCCGATGCGCTGGTCGGGGGTGGCACCGCAGTCAACCTGGACGTGCAGCGCGCGGCACACCATGACCGGAACCTCATCGTTCCGCTCGTGCTCATCGTGGTGCTTCTCATCCTGGCCCTGTTGCTGCGGGCGATCGTCGCGCCGTTGGTCCTGGTCGGCACCGTGGTGCTGTCGTTCGGCGCCGCACTCGGGTTGAGTGCGCTGGCCTTCAGGTACGTGTTCGGCTGGCACGGTGCCGACGGCTCGCTGCCACTGTTCGTGTTCGTGTTCCTCGTCGCGCTGGGCATCGACTACAACATCTTCCTGATGACGCGCGTCAAGGAGGAGGCGATCAAGCACGGGACCAGGCAGGGTGCGCTCATCGGCCTGGCCGCGACCGGAGGTGTCATCACCTCGGCGGGGTTCGTGCTGGCAGGTACGTTCCTTGTGCTCGCCACGCTACCGCTGGTGGCCTTCGCCGAGATCGGGTTCGCCGTCGCGCTGGGTGTGCTGCTGGACACCATCGTCGTGCGCTCGGTCCTCGTCACCGCGCTGAACCTCGACCTCGGCCGCCATATGTGGTGGCCGAGTGCCCTCTCCCGCAAGCAGGACATGGCCCCCACGGGTGCGAGCGAACGCGAAGAGGTGTTGGTCGAGTAGGCCCGGTGCTGTCCATCGAGCCGCCGACCGGCGCCTTCGGGCCCTCAGGGTTCACCCTGGGGTCGCTCATGGTTTCACCTGATTGATCATTAAGGTAGTTGACGGTTTCCGGCGTCGCGGGATACGTTCGCGAGAGCTCGCGGAAGCAGCGAGTGCCGCGTCTCAGAGCGGGAGAGCACCATGGAGCGTCTGGCCCGGCTTGTCATGCACCACCGGCGCATCATCGGTGCGTTCTGGATCCTGATGCTCCTTGCCGGTGGCTTCGCGGCCAGTCAGCTCAGCAGCCGGTTGACCGTCGACTTCTCACTACCCGGCCAGCCAGGTGACACCGCAGAGCAGCACCTCATCAAGACGTACGGCACGAGCTCCTTCGACACCTACCTCGCCGTGGTCACCGTGCCGGCGGGCCAGACCGTCCGGTCGGACCAGACCCAGGTCGACCGGGTCTTCGGCGCCGTACGGAAGGCGTTGCCGGTCTCCCGGATCGTCGATCTGCAGAACACGGGAGATCCAGGCTTCGTCTCCAAGGACGGCCGAACGACGTTCGCGATGATCCAGGGTCCCCAGCCCACGTCATTCGGACCGGGTATCGAGACCCAGATCGAGCCCGCCCTCACGGCGGCGGCCCAACAGGCGGGATTCACCAGCGGTCTGACGTCGTACGGCCTGCTGGGCCAAGGCGGGGACTCGTCGGGGCCGAGCGTGCTCGCCGAGACGCTGTTCGGCGCGACCGGCGCACTGCTGGTCCTGATCTTCGTCTTCGCCTCGTTCCTCGCGCTTGTCCCGCTGATGATCGCAGCGGTTTCGATCCTGACCTGCTTCCTCCTCGTCCTCGGCCTGACCACCTTCAGCGACGTCAGCTTCGTCGTCCAGTTCCTGATCGCCCTGATCGGACTCGGCGTGGCGATCGACTACTCCCTGCTGGTGGTCTCTCGATGGCGTGAGGAACGAGCGCACGGCCGGGGCAACGAGGACGCTGTCGTCGTCGCGATGAAGACAGCGGGCCACGCTGTCTTCGCCTCCGGCGTCACGGTCGCCATCAGCCTGCTCGCACTGGTCGTGGTCCCTGTTCCGTTCCTGCGCAGCATGGGGGTGGGCGGGATGCTCATCCCCCTCGTGAGCGTCGCCGTCGTGCTCACGTTGCTGCCGGCCCTGCTGTCCAGCATCGGCCCACGGATGGACTACCCGCGGATCCGCAAGGAGGCGACGGCGTCTCGCGGCTGGACGGCGTGGGCCCGGGCGATCGTCGGCCACCGCTTCATCGCGACCGGGGTCGCGATCGTCGCCCTCGGACTGTTGATCATCCCGGTCTTCAGCCTCAAGATCGGAGAGGCCGGCGTCTCCTCCCTGGCGCGCAACGGGCCGGCGTTCAGTGCGCTGCAGACGCTGCGGGCCGGCGGCATCGGCACGGGTGTTCTCACTCCGGTCGAGGTCCTCGTGCCCGCAGGGGACGCCCGGGCGGCCGCAGCGGCGGCACGACACGTCGACGGCGTACAGATGGCTGTCGTGGGCGGGACCAAGGACGGCCTCGCCGTCGTGGACGCGGTGCCGGTCAGGGAGACGGTCGACTCCTCGAGTGGAGCCGTCGTGGACCAGATCAGGACCGCCGTCGAACAACACACCTCCGGCCCGGTGCAGGTCACCGGGACGGGCGCCGTGGTCCAGGACTACTTCAGCGCCGTCTACAACAACTTCCCCTACGTGCTCGCGCTCATCGCGATCATCACGTTCGTCCTGCTGGTGCGCACCTTCCGGTCACTGCTGCTTCCGATCAAAGCCGTGCTGCTCAACCTGGTGTCGCTGTCGGCCGTCTTCGGCTCGATCGTCTTCTTCTGGCAGATGGGCCACGGGTCCGACACCATCTTCAGCGTCTCCCCCACCGGGGCCATCACGTTCTGGCTACCGGTGCTGATCTTCGCCTTCCTGTTCGGGCTCTCGATGGACTACGAGGTGTTCATCCTGTCCCGGATGCGTGAAGAGTACGACGCGACCGGTGACACTCGTGCTGCGGTCGTCACCGGACTCGGCCGAACCGGCCGCCTGGTGACGTCGGCGGCCCTCATCCTGTTCTTCGCATTCGCCGCCCTGGCGTCGTCTCCCGGCACCGACATCAAGGTGCTCGGCACGGCACTCGGGGTCGGCATCCTGATCGATGCGACGCTCGTCCGGGCCCTGCTGGTGCCGGCCCTGGTCAGCGTGCTCGGCCGCTGGAACTGGTGGCTCCCGGCCTGGATGGCCAAGGTGCTGAGGGTCGCCCCGTCTCCCTTGGCTCCGCGTCGCGACAGGGACTCGGACACCGGGCCTACCGACCCGGGAGACGACCACCGGGACACCCGCCCGGTGGACCCCGTGGGGGTCTGAGCCCGGGGTTGCGATGAGTCCTCCCGGCCACGACGGTCTACCTGTACAGCATCTGTCGCGGGGCGCCGCCTCCCGCCGTACGAGAGGAACGCGTGATGGCACAGAAGATCATCCCGAACCTGTGGTTCGACACGGAGGCTGAGGAGGCCGCGAGCTTCTACATCTCGGTCTTCAAGAACTCGCGGATCGTGAACGTGGCCCGCTATACGGAGGCCGGGCCGAGGGAGGCGGGCATGGTGATGACCGTCGAGTTCGAGCTGGACGGCCAGCGGTTCGTCGGCATCAATGGCGGTCCGCAGTTCACCTTCGACGAGGCCGTCTCCTTCCAGATCAGCTGTGAGACGCAGAGTGAGGTCGACTACTACTGGGAGCGACTCTCGGAGGGTGGCGAAGAGGGGCCGTGCGGCTGGCTCAAGGATCGGTACGGCGTGTCCTGGCAGGTCACACCCGGCGGCATGGAGGAGCTGTTCAACGATCCCGACCCGGAGCGCGCCCGGCGGGCGATGGCGGCGATGCTCAAGATGGGCAAGCTGGACGTCGCCGCGTTGCAACGCGCCGCTGACGGCGAGACGGCCACCTGACCTCGGGCATGCCGAGCAAACCGGCCGCTGCCAGGTCGCCGATCAGAGCCGTCGGCCGCTTCGGTAACTGGCACTCACGATCGGTACGCCCGGGCGATAGGTGAGATGGACGTATGAAGGTGCTGCCAGCACCGCGAAGTCAGCGCGCGCCCCGACCCCGAGCCAGCCGATGTCGTCTCGCCGAAGGGCGGCGGCACCGCCCGCCGTCGCCGACCACAACGCCTCGGCCGGGGTCATCCTCATCTCGCGGACGGCAAGGGCCATGCACAGCGGGATCGAGGACGTGTAACAGGATCCCGGATTGCAGTCCGTCGCCAGGGCGACCGTCACGCCCGCCGCCAGCATGGCGCGTGCATCCGGATACGGCGAGCGGGTGGCGAACTCCACGCCCGGCAGCAGGGTCGCGACGACTCCCGCATCCCGGAGGTTGCCGATGTCCTCAGGGGTCGCGAACGTGCAGTGGTCGGCGCAGGCCGCGCCCTCCTCACAGGCGACGGTGATGCCCGGACCGGGCCCGAGCTGGTTGGCGTGCACCCGACCCATCAGGCCTGCTGACCGACCGGCTGCCAGCACCGTTCGGGCCTGGTCGCCGTCGAACGCCCCTCGCTCGCAGAACACGTCGATCCAACGGGCGTACGGCCGGCACGCCCGGAGCATCGCACCCGTCACCAGGTCGACGTATGCGTCGGCATCGCCGGCGTACTCGGGCGGCACCACGTGGGCTCCGAGAAACGTCGTCTCGGACGTCAGCCGGCTCGCGATCGCCAGGCAGCGTGCCTCGTCCTCGGTGGTCAGACCGTAGCCGCTCTTGATCTCCACGGTCGTCGTGCCCTGCCGGGCCATCTCCGCCACCAGCCGCGCGGCTATGGCCGCGAGCACCTCGTCGGGGGCGGCGCGGGTGGCGGCGACGGTGTTCCGGATGCCGCCGGCCGAGTACGGCCTGCCCTCCATCCGCGCAGCGAACTCCTCGGCACGGTCCCCCGCGAAGACGAGGTGGGAGTGGCTGTCGACGAACCCCGGCACCACCGCGGCACCGGCCACGTCGATCGACTCGTCGGTGGTCGGCGCAGCCGCGGCTGGGCCCACCCAGGCGACTCGTCCGTTCTCGACGGCGAAGGCGGCATCGTCAAACAGCCCGAGGGCGGACCCGTCGCCGATCCCGGGGTCGTTCGTGACGAGCTGACCTGCCCCGGTCACGAGGATGGACGTCATCCGTCACCCCACGCCTTGGCGACGGCGGACTCGAGCTCGTTGCCGATCGAGTTGTGGTCGTCACGAGTGGCGACCACCCTTCCGTCACAGACCACATGCACGACATCGGCGCTGGTGGCGGCGAATACCACGTTCTCGAGAGAGGACCCGCCGCCGGCGGTACGCGGCGTCGCGAGGTCCAGCGTGACGAGATCCGCCCGTGCGCCGGGCGCGATGCGTCCGGCGTCGGCGAACCCCAGGGAGGCGTGTCCGGTCGACGTACCGGCGGCCAGCAGCTGAGCCGCGGACCAGCGGCCGCGGAGCTGGCTCGCCAGCCTCTCGTCGAGCTCCACCGCCCGCATCTCCTCGAACGGGTCTATGACCGCATGACTGTCAGATCCCAAGGTCAGAAGGGATCCGGCCGCCTGGAGGGCCAGAGAGGGCCCGATGCCGTCCCCTAGGTCGCGTTCCGTGGTCGGGCAGAAGCAGGCTCTCGTCGAGAACCCCCCGAGGAGGGCGATGTCGTGCTCGGTGAGGTGCGTGGCATGGACGGCGCTCGACATCGGACCCAGCACGCCCGCATCACTCAGGAGCTCGGTGGGGGTGCGCCCGTACGCCGACCGGCAGGCGTCGTTTTCGGCGACCTGTTCGGAGAGGTGGACGTGCAGCGGCCTGTCCGTGGCTTGCGCCCAGGCAGCGACCACCGACAGCGCTTGCCGCGGCACCGCACGCACCGAGTGGATGGCGGCGCCGATGACGACTGCCTTGTCCGGCTGGGATGTGAGCTTCTCGACACGGTCCTGCCAGCCCTCCGCGTCACGGTCACTGAACCTGCGCTGAACGCCTTCCGGGGCGGTTCCGATCCCGGAGGCCAGGTAGCACGTGTCCAGCAGTGCGATCCGGATACCGGCGTCGCGGGCTGCGGCGATCATCGCGCTTCCCATGGCATTCGCATCGTCGTACGGAGACCCGTCGGAGCTGTGGTGGACATAGTGGAACTCGCCGACGCTGGTGAACCCCGCCGCTGCCATCTCCTGGTAGACGGCGCGGGCCAGCGCGTAGTAGGTGTCGGGCTCGAGCCTGGCTGCCAAGGCGTACATCTGCTCGCGCCAGGTCCAGAAAGACCCGTTGCCCTGCTGGGTGCGGGTCCGCAGAGCGCGGTGGAAGGCATGGCTGTGGCAGTTCGCGAAACCCGGCAACGTCAACCCCGCAAGGCGAACCGCTGCACCGGGTGGCTCATCCGAGCGCACCGAGGTGATGGCTCCGTCGGCGACCTCCACAATGACCCCGTCCACGACGACACCGTCAACCACCGCATGTTCACACCAGTAGGTGGTCACCGCGTGAGATCCTGCACCACGGCGGTGAGCGCGTCGACTCCGGCGACGCAGTCTGCCGTCTCGGCGAACTCTGCCGGTGAGTGCGAGACGCCTGTCGGGTTGCGCACGAAGAGCATCGCGGACGGGATCCCGGCCAGCTGAAGGATCCCGGCGTCATGGCCGGCGCCCGTCGGGATGACGGGTGCACCGCCCAGGACGGCAGCCAGCCGCCCGGTCAGCGCTCCATCGAAGTCGACGGTTGGGGACACGGACTCTGCTGTCACGACGACGCCGGTGCCGTCGCGCACAGCGCGGTCCGAGGCCTGTCGCTCGATGTTGGATACCAGGTCGTCGACGACGGATCCGTCCGGACCCCTTGCGTCCAGCCAGGCCTGGACGAGCGACGGAATGGCGTTGGTCGCGTTCGGCTCGACGGCGAGTCGAGCGAAGGTGGCTCGCGCGCCGGACAGCCTGGCTTGCTTGTTCGCTGCCAAGGCAGTCATCGCGTAGGTGAGCATCGGGTCATGCCGGTCCTGCATCCGGGTGGCGCCTGCATGGTTCGGCTCACCGGTGAAGTCGAACCGCCAGCGACCGTGTGCCCAGCTGGCAGACGCGACTCCCACGGGGACAGCACGGTCGACGAGATCACGTCCTTGCTCCACATGCAGCTCGACGAACATGCCGACCTCCCGCAGCAGATCCGACGGGCCGAGCTGCGGCTCGATCCCCGCGGCGCTCATGGCGTCGAGGAGGGAGTTGCCATCGTCGTCCGTCAGCTCGCCGGCCCGTTGCGGCGTGACGAGTCCGGTGGCCAGTCGCGAACCCAGGCAGGCTATGCCGAACCGGGATCCCTCCTCCTCGACGAACGTCGCCACGCCCACCGGGCGAGCCGGGGTGATCCCCCGGTCGCGAAGGGCGTCGATGGCGGCGAACGACGAGATGACCCCGAGCGGGCCGTCGAAGGCGCCGCCGTTGTCGACGGAGTCGAGGTGCGAGCCGATGAGCAGAGCAGGGCCGCGGGCTCCTGCCGGCCGCCACCAGGCGATCGCGTTGCCCTGCCCGTCTTGCTCGACCTCCAACCCCCGAGCCGTCGCCTGGTCGACGTACCACGCCGCACACTCCCGCTCCGCGTTCGCGAACGGGGACCGGTGGTACCCCCCGGACCTGGTGTCCCGGCCGATCGGCTCCAGTTCCCGCCACATCTCCTCGAAGCCCACCCGGCCAATATAGGGGTGGCCAGGCGAGGACGTCGCGACTGCGATGCCAGTGCGGGCTCAGGCGATGAGGCCGGTGCCCGCGTCATAACGTTGATGTGCACGGGATCGAGGGAGGTTGAGAGTGGAGTTCCAGCAAGTTGTCGACCGACGCCGGATGGTGCGCAACTACACCGACGAGCCGGTCGAGCCGGCGGTCGTCGAGCGGATCCTGGCGAACGCGCTGCACGCGCCGAGCGCGGGGTTCAGCCAGGGATGGGCCTTCCTGCTGCTCGACAAGCCTGCGGACGTCGCCCGGTTCTGGGCCAGCACCACACCGCCAGACGCCGAGGTTGCGGCCTGGTTGGCCGGCGTACGGCGCGCGCCGGTGATCATCGTGCCGCTGTCGTGCAAGCGCGTCTATCTGGAGCGGTACGCCGAGCCCGACAAGGGGTGGACCGACCTCGACGAGAGCCACTGGCCGGTGCCCTACTGGGACATCGACACCGGCATGGCCGCGTTGATCATCCTGCAGACCGTCGTCGATGAGGGGCTCGGCGGCCTGTTCTTCGGTATCTCGCCGACCGAGATCCCGGGTTTCCGCGCCGCCTTCGCCGTACCCGACGACTACCTGCCGATCGGGGCGATCTCCATCGGGCACCGGGCCCCGGACCGTCGCTCGCCCTCGCTCAAGCGCGGCCGGCGGCCGGTCTCCGAGGTCGTGCACCGAGCGCGGTGGTGACCTCGGGCCAGTAGGTTCGGTCCATGACGGCTCCCCTCGACCCTTCTCGTCCGGTGCGGTGGGGAGTGCTCGGTGCGGGTGCAATCGCGGCCACCGTCGGCGCCGAGATCGCTGCCTCGCCGGAGAGCGAGATCGTCGCTGTCGGCGCACGGGATGCCGACCGTGCTGCGCAGTTCGCCCACCGGCTCGCGATCCCGCGCTCCTACGGGTCATACGACGAGCTGGTCGCCGACTCGGACATCGACGTGGTCTACATCGCCACCACACACGGCCAGCACCACGAGCACGCCCTGCTGGCATTGCGGGCTGGCAAGGCCGTACTCGTTGAGAAGGCGTTCACGTTGAACGCGCGCCAGGCGCAGGAGGTCGTGGACGAGGCCCGCCGACGCGACCTGTTCTGCATGGAGGCCATGTGGATGCGGCTGAACCCGATGACCCTGCAGGCGGTCGAGATCGCTCACGGTGGCCGCATCGGCGACGTGACGACCGTGCGCGCCGACCTCTCACGCCGCTTCGAGTTCGACTCCGCCCACCGGCTGTTCAACCTCGCGGCCGGTGGAGGTGCCCTGCTCGATCTCGGCGTCTACCCGCTCACCTTCGCGTGGATGGTCCTCGGGGCGCCGGCCTCCGTCGCTGCTGTCGGGCAGCTTTCGCCGACCGGCTCCGACCTGGTCGCCGCCCTGCAGATGTCGTATCCGCAGGGCGAGGTCTCCCAGGTACACACGAGCGCTGCCGGGCTCAGCCCGGACGCCGGTCTGGTTCTCGGCACCGGCGGATGGATCCGGCTCGACCCGCGAATCCATCGGCCACGCACCTTGACCGTCTCGACGGCCGAGGGCCAGGAGACGATCCATGGCTCGGAGGAGCGCAACGGCTACGGCCTCGAGATCGACGAGGTCGAGCGCTGCCTGCGGGCCGGCCTGGTCGAGAGCCCGTACATCCCGCTCGACGACACGGTGGGGATCCTCCGGATCATCGACTCGGCCCGGGCCCAGCTCGGGGTCGTCTACCCCGCCGACTCGGACGGACCTGCTGGTCGCTAGGCATCCCTTCGCTCGAGCAGGTACGTCGCGACCGCCAGCAGCACGACCGTCCACAGGCAGAAGACCCCGAAGCCCTCCCACGGGCTGAGCACGGAGTCGGACGGCGCGTGGCCGTAGCTGATCAGTTGACCGGCCTCCGCGGGCAGATAGGCATGGACGTACTTGCCAATGTTGCCGGGCAGGAGCTGCGCCAGCGGTGAAAGCACCAGGATGAACCCGATCACCCCGGTGATGGAGCCCGGAGTGTTCCGGACGATGGCGCCGATGGCGAGCGCGAACAGCCCGAGCACGGCCAGATAGAGGCCGGCTCCGATAACAGCACGCAGGACGCCGGGGTCGCCCAGCGACACTGGCGCGTGGGTGTGCAGGATCGCGGACCCGATGAAGAACGACGGGAAGGCGACGATCTCGCCGACCACGAACACGACCACCGTGAAGACCATCGACTTGGCCAGCAGCATCCGCCAGCGTCGTGGCTCTGCCAGCAGGCTCGCGCGGATCATTCCGGTCGAGTACTCGGACGTGATCACCATCACCCCGAGCACGCAGATCGTCAGCTGCCCCAGGAAAAGGCCCGAGCCGAGAATGTTGCTCACCGGGTCGGCCCGGATGTCCGCCTGCTGCGACGCGTCGGACTGGTCCCACATCGAGGCGGTCAGCCAGGTGAAGAGCGTCGTGAAACCCACCGTGAGCACGGCCAGCAGCACGAACGACCAGATCGTGGAGCGCACGGTGCGCAGCTTCGTCCACTCCGCGAGCAGCTCACGGCCCAGCCAGGACCCGTTCGTGTCCGTCGGCTGCGCCGCCGTATCCTGCGCTGTCGTGCTCATGTCGGCCTCGCCTCCGTCGTCGAGATGGCGTCAACGCTCAGCGCTTGCCCGGCGGCCTCCGATGGCGCGGCGTACTCAAGACTGTCTCGAGTCAGCTCCATGAAGGCCTCCTCGAGCGACGCCCGCTGGGGCGCCAGCTCGTGCAGCACGACACCCTCCTGAGCGGCCAGCTCGCCGATCCTGGCGGCGGGCAGGTTGAAGACCGAGATCGCGCCGTCCGCCGAGTCCAGCACTCGGGCGCCGCCCGCCGAAACCAGCTCCTTGAGGCGACCGAGGTCCGGGGACCTCACGAGCACGGACTGCTCGCTGTTCTGCTCGATGAACTCGTCGGTCGCGCAGTCGGCGATCAGCTTCCCCCGCCCGATGACGACGAGGTGCTCCGCCGTGTTCGCGATCTCGCCCATCAGGTGGCTGGACACGAAGATCGTGCGGCCTTTCGCCGCCAGCCGCTTCATCAGAGTCCGGATCCAGACGATGCCTTCCGGGTCGAGCCCGTTCACCGGCTCATCCAGGATCAGCACCCGAGGGTCCCCGAGCAGGGCCGCAGCGATGCCCAGCCGCTGGCCCATGCCAAGGGAGAAGGTGCCCGCCCTTCTCGATGCCGCGCTCTCGAGGCCGACGAGCTCGATCACCTCGCGCACCCGGCGACTCGGAATTCCTTGCGTTTGCGCCAGCACCAGGAGGTGGTGGTAGGCACTTCGGCCGGTGTGCACCGCTCGCGCCTCGAGCAGCGCGCCGACAGTCCCTAGCGGTACCGGCAGCTCGCGGTACCGATGACCGTCGATCGTGGCTGCACCACGGCTCGGCCGGTCCAGGCCGAGGATGAGCCGCATCGTCGTCGACTTGCCGGCCCCGTTGGGGCCGAGGAACCCGGTGACCCGCCCTGGCTCGACGGTGAACGAGAGCCCGTCCACGGCCAGCGTGTCACCGTATCGCTTGCTGAGCTCCCGAACCTCGATCTTCATCGTTCCCCCTGGGTCCGCCGGGCGCCGACTCGGTACCACGAGAGAGTAACCCAGGAGGGCGTCTTCGCTGACCCTCGATCGCTGCCTCGACCTGAGCGGCGAGAGCATAGAGCAGGTGGTCCTGCCCCGGCCTCGCCGCGAGCATCGTCCCGATCGGCAGGCCCGCCTCCGACCATCCCGAGGGCAACGACACCGCCGGCATCCCAGTGATGTTCCAGACCGCCGTGAACGGGGTGAACGCCTTCTGGGCCTCGAAGTCGGCCGCCGGGTCGTCGTCGTTGCGGATCCCGCCGACGGGCGCCGGCAGCTGTGCCAGCGTGGGCGTCAGGACGACGTCGTACGGCGCGAGCCGGCCGAGCAGCCGAGCGCTCGCCTGGGCCATGGCCACCAGGCTCTGCCCAAATCCCGCACCCGTGGTCGAGGCCCCTCTTTCGCGAAGCCAGCGGGTGAGCGGGCGAAGCAGATGCTCCCGGGCCGGGTCGACCAGCCACATCGCGGCGCTCACGGCCCAGACCGTCTCGAACACCGAGACCGTCGCCTCGTCGATCGTCAGGTCGATGTCCTCGACGTCGTGGCCGAGCCGGGTGAGCAGGGCGGTGGCGTCCTCGTACGCGGTCAGCACCTCCGGGTCGACCTCGACACCCGCGATGACCGGGGCCGAGAACCTCGCGACACGGAGGCTTCCCGGGTCGCGACCGCACCAGTCGAGCAGTGTCGCGCCGTCCCGGGTGGCCGGAGCCCACAGCGCATCGGTCGGCGTCGGTCCCGCGATGATGTCGAGGAAGGCGGCGCTGTCGCGCACGGTCGACGCCAACGGGCCGGCCGCGGACAGTCCCGAGATGTCGCCGTAGACCGGCGCTCGGCTGACCAGTCCTCGGCTCGGTTTGAACCCGACGAGCCCGCAGACGCTTGCCGGGATCCGGATCGAGCCGCCGCCGTCCGAGCCGAGCGCCACCGGGACCAGGCGCCCCGCAACGGCTGCGGCAGCTCCCCCTGACGACCCCCCTGCGCTGCGGGTGAGGTCGTATGGCGTTCGGGCGGGCGGCGCCACGTCGGGTTCGGTATAGCACGGAAGCCCGAACTCCGGAGTGTTCGTCTTGCCCAGACTGATCAGCCCGGCGGCCTTGATCCGACGTACCGGCTCGTCCGAGAAGGGCGGGATGAAGTCGCCCATGGCCGCCGACCCGAACCGGGTCACGACTCCCTCGGTGAGCGCGAGATCCTTGATGGCCGTCGGGATACCGTCCAACCGTGACAACGGCTCGTGCCGCTGCAGGCGCCGGGTCGCCTCGGCTGCCTCCGACCGGGCCGAGTCCGCCGTGACGGTCACGAAGGCACCAAGAAGCTCACTGAGCTCACCGATGCGCTCCAGGTAGAAGCCCACGGCCTCGGCGGGCGTCGTCGCACCGCTATCGAACGCCCCCGCCAGAGCCAGCGCCGAGTCGTCGTCCGGCCAGTCGCTCCCCGGGTGAGTCGTCACCCGCTCACGCTACCGGCCCCGGGCGTTTGCCTGGCATGCCGGGGAAAGGCGCTGTTGGAGGGCGGGAAATGCCCCGTTGTTAGGCGGCGTTTGCCTGGCTTGCCAGGCGGATGCACCGTTTGCCAGCCAGGCCTGCCTGGCAAACGGTGCACTTGCCTGGCATGCCAGGGAAAAGCGGGAGGTGACGTGGCAGCCTGGGGCGGAGGTGACATGGCGGACCGAGCCGGAGGGGACGGAGGTGACATGGCGGGCGGATCCGCCGGTGATGCAGACCGGCTTCACCGTCCTCCCGCCTGCCGGGTGATGTAGGTGACGGCGACGAAGGACCGGTAGACGGCCAGCGCGTCGTCGCCCCCGATGACGACGGACCGGGTGCCCAGCAGTTCAACGCCCTTGATCCAGCACGCGACATCGGCCATGTCCGCGGTCTGGAAGTCGATCTCGAGCCGGTACGGCGACTCGACCCTGGGCGGCGCCACCGCACCCGCCCGGACCTGCGCGCAGGCGGCCCGCGCTGCGTCCCGGATCCGGTCGCGGGCATCCTCGGGATGTACGTGGTGGGCGGCGAAGCGAGTCACGGACTCCTTGGTCACCACGCCGACGCTGTCGGGCGCGAACCACTCCGCCTCAGCCAGGGTGACGGAGTCACCACTGATCAGGACGATCGGAACACCGAACGCCAAGCAGACAAGGGCATTGATGCCGCTCTCCCCGACCGGCCGCCCGTTGAGCCGTACGCTCGAGACGACCTCAGGGTTGTACGTGTGGGAGAGGACCGACGGCGGCCCGGAGATCGAACCGTGGTAACCGACGAAGAACACCGCGTCGAAGCTCGCGTCGAGGCCTTCCATCATGTAGCCGGGCTTGTGCCGGCCCGACAGGTAGCTCGCCGGCCGGATCAGAAGCGTCGGATCGAGGTTGAACATGCCGCCGTGGGAGTCGTTGACGACGACCTCGTCCGCTCCCCCGGCCAGCGCTCCGCCGATGGCGGCGTTCACCTCAGCCAGCATCAGGGCACACCCGGCGTCGTACCCGGCGCCGCCGGGTCGGCACTGTGACCAGTCGACGATGCCGGACACCCCCTCCATGTCACAGGAGATGAAGACCTTCACGCTCCGCCTCCCTCACGACCATCCGTCCTTCCGGCCCATCGTCGGCCCTTCCGACCCGCCATCCGTCATGTGCGGCAGACCTTCTCAGTGCATGGGGATGGGGACGTCGCACTCCCGCGCCACCTCGACGGCCCGGTCGTAGCCCGCGTCGACATGCCGGATCACGCCCATCGCGGGGTCGTTGGTGAGCACCCGCTCGGCCTTCTGCGCCGCCAGGTCGGTGCCGTCGACGACGACCACCTGCCCCGCATGGATCGACCGGCCGATGCCCACGCCACCGCCGTGGTGGATCGACACCCAGGTCGCTCCGGAGGCGACATTGACCATGGCATTGAGCAGCGGCCAGTCGGCGATCGCGTCGGAGCCGTCCAGCATCGACTCGGTCTCCCGGTACGGCGATGCCACCGAGCCGCAGTCGAGGTGGTCGCGCCCAATGACCAGCGGAGCCGAGATTCGACCGTCGCCTACCATCTCGTTGAAGCGCACGCCGGCCAGGGCACGTTCGCCGTACCCGAGCCAGCAGATCCGAGCCGGCAGACCCTGGAACTGGACGAGGTCGCCCGCCTTCTCGATCCAGCGGTGCAGCGGCTCGTTGTCCGGGAACAGGTCGAGGATCGCGCGGTCGGTAGCGGCGATGTCCTTGGCCTCACCCGAGAGCGCCGCCCACCGGAAAGGACCTCTCCCTTCGCAGAACAGCGGCCGAATGTAGGCCGGCACGAAGCCGGGATACTCGAAGGCACGCTGGAACCCCCCGAGCTTCGCTTCGGCACGCAGCGAGTTGCCGTAGTCGAAGACCTCCGCTCCCGCGTCCATGAACCCCACCATCGCCTCGCAGTGCCGCGCCATCGACTCGCGGGCCCGCTCGGTGAACTCGGCGGCGTCCTTCTCGCGCAGCTCGACCCACTCGTCGAAGTCGACGCCGACCGGCAGGTACATCAGCGGGTCGTGTGCCGACGTCTGGTCGGTGACGATGTCGATCGGCGCGCTCATCGAGAGCAGCTCCGGCACCATCTCCGCGGCGTTGCCGAGAACCCCGATCGACAACGGCTTCTTGGCGTCGCGCGCCTCGACGGCCAGCTCGACGGCGTGCTTTAGCGAGTCCGCCCGGACGTCGAGGTAGCGGTGCTCGAGCCGCCGGACGATTCGCGACTCGTCACACTCGATGCAGATGCACACCCCGTCGTTCATGGTCACGGCCAGCGGTTGCGCGCCTCCCATCCCGCCGAGCCCGGCGGTAAGGGTGATCGTCCCGGCGAGCGTCCCGTCACCGCCCCGGTTCCGCCCGGCGGCCGCGAACTTGGCGGCAATCGCGGAGAACGTCTCGTAGGTGCCCTGGAGGATCCCCTGGGTGCCGATGTAGATCCAGGATCCGGCCGTCATCTGGCCGTACATGGTGAGACCGAGAGCGTCCAGCCTGCGGAACTCCTCCCAGTTCGCCCAGTCGGGCACCAGGTTCGAGTTGGCGATGAGCACCCGCGGTGCCCACTCATGGGTGCGCATGACGCCTACCGGCCGCCCGCTCTGCACCAGCAGCGTCTCGTCCAGCCTCAGGTCCGTGAGCGAGCGGATGATCGCGTCGTACGACGGCCAGTCGCGGGCCGCCTTCCCGGAGCCGCCGTAGACGATGAGCTCTTCGGGGTGCTCGGCGACCTCGGGGTCGAGGTTGTTCATCAGCATCCGCATCGGTGCCTCGGTCTGCCACGACCTTGCGGTCAAGGTGGTGCCGCGTGCGGCGCGGATCACGCGGGGAGTGCTCATAAGATGTCCTTCCGGTCAGACGAGAGGGGTCGGCAGGGCGGAGTTCGCGGCGTCGACGAGCACGCCTGAGCGCACCATCTCGACGGTCGCCTCGATCTCCGGGCTGAGATGCCGGTCGGGCCCCGGCCCCGGCACCTGCGTCCGAAGAGCCGAGACGACGGCACCCGTGGCCGGCGACGGAGTCAGCGGGCTGCGCAGGTCGAGACCGCGCGCCGCCGTCAGGATCTCGATCGCCTCGACGGTGGCCAGCCCGTCGACGGCACGCCGGAGCTTGCGGGCGGCGGACCACCCCATGGAGACGTGGTCCTCCTGCATGGCACTGCTCGGGATCGAGTCGACGCTGGCGGGCACGGCGAGCCGCTTGAGCTCGGAGACGATGGCGGCCTGCGTGTACTGCGCGATCATGTGGCCGCTGTCGACGCCCGGATCGTCCGCGAGGAAGGGCGGCAGGCCCTCGCTGCGCGCCTTGTCGAGGAAGCGGTCGGTACGACGCTCGGCCATGCTTGCCACGTCCGCAATCGGGATCGCCAGGAAGTCGAGCACGTACGCAACGGGCGCGCCATGGAAGTTGCCGTTGCTCTCCACCCGCCCGTCCTCGAGGACGACAGGGTTGTCGACGGCGCTGGCGAGCTCACGGGTCGCGACGGCGGCGGCGAAGTCGACGGTGTCCCGCGCGGCACCGAGGACCTGGGGTGAGCAACGCAGGGAGTAGGCGTCCTGCACGCGGTTGCAGTGCGGCGTCTGGTGGCTCGCCATCACCCCAGACCCGGCCAGGAGCGCGCGCAGGTTGGCGGCAGACCGGGCCTGTCCCGGATGCGGCCGAAGTTCCTGGAGGTCGGCGGCGAACACCCGGTCGGTGGCCAGCAGCCCCTCGACCGACATCGCCGCCCCGATGTCCGCGGTCGTCAGCAGACGCCGCAGGTCCGCGAGCGCCAGCACCAGCATGCCGAGCATGCCGTCGGTGCCGTTGATGAGGGCCAGCCCCTCCTTGGCCTGCAGGTCGACCGGAGCCAGGCCGGCGTTCGCGAGCGCCTCGGCGGCAGGTCGGCGTACCCCGTCGACGTCACGGGCCTCACCCTCACCCATCAGCACCAGCGCACAGTGCGCGAGCGGGGCCAGGTCGCCGGAGCAGCCCAGGGAGCCGTACTCGTGCACGATGGGGGTGATCCCGTGGGAGAGCAGGCCGGCCAGCGTCTCGGCTGTCCGCTCGGTGACGCCCGTGTGCCCGGTCGCCAGCGTCGACAGTCGCAGCAGCATCATGGCCCGGACGACCTCCCGCTCGACCTCGGGCCCGGCGCCGGCCGCGTGAGAACGGATGAGCGAACGCTGGAGCTGAGCCCGCATGTCCTCGAGGATGTGGCGGGTCGCCAGGGCCCCGAAGCCGGTGGAGATCCCGTACGCCGGGGTCGGCGCAGCGGCGAGTACGTCGACACTCGCCCGAGCCTTACGGATAGCGGCGATCGCGTCGTCGCCGAGCGTGACGGCGGCGCCCTCGCGGGCCACGGAGACGACATCGACGAAGGAGACGGGGCCGACCCCGACCCGGACAGCTGAGCTCATGGGGCCATTCCACTGTCCTTGCCCACACCTGCGCCAGTCGCCGCCGGCCGATCGTGTCTCGGATCCGAGATGCCCTCGGACGCGACCCGGCGGTAGGCCTGGAGGAGGAAGTGCTCCTCGGTGTGGTCCACGGTGAGGGTCAGGCCAGCCGCCCTGAAGCGCGCGGCCAGCTCGGCATGGACCAGGTCCCCGTTGGCGGGCGCCTCGGCGAACGAATGTCGCCAGTGCACGGCGATCACGTCGCCACCGGGGAGCAGGGAGTCGCCCACTCGCGCCGCCACCCCGAGCCTTGCCTCCTCGTCGAGAAAGTAGAGCAGCTCCGAGATCACGATGAGGTCGAACCGGCCGTCCGGCCAGTCCGCGGGCACCCGGCCGCTGCAGACCACGACGTGGGGACTGCTGACTCGGGCGCGGACCTGGGTCACGGCGGCGGCTGCGCCGTCCATCGCGATCAGCCGGTCGCACCGATCTGCCAGGGCCGCGGTGGTCACACCGATGGCGCACCCGGGCTCGAAGGCGTTGTGGTATCGAGGTCTCGGCAGGGCGGCGAGCAACAGAGCGAGCTTGCGGCGCTCATAGGGGCTCGCTGCCAGGTCCCATGGGTCCGGGTTGTCGTCGTACAGCCGGTCGAAGTAGTCGGCGCTGGTCATGTGAGGAACACCTCGAACGGCCTTTCGAAGTGCTCGAGCACATCGGGCGGCAGCATAGTCCCCCCGTGAGCATCGGGGAACGGCCGAACCTGGGTGACGAAGCATGCAAGCGCCCGCCTCTTGACGCGCTGCTCGGACGCCGAGAGCTCGTACCGCCTGGCACGCTCCCACGGCAGCGCCAGGTCACCGGGCCTGGTCCAGGCCCAGACCCAGATCGGAAACTCCCACACCCGGACCCGGCCCTCGGCAGCGGCTTTCGTCGCCCTGCTCACGGCGTCGTGGTCGCTGTGCCCGTCCTCCGCCGGACACAGCACCAGGTCGGCGCCACGGATGTGCTCCTCGATGCGCTCGGTCAGGACGTCGACCTGCTTGTCGACATGGGAGTCCGGCAGCCCGAGCCGGCTCAGGTCAGGCGGCGCTAGTCCCAGCGTGCTGAGCGCCCTGACGAGCTCGTCGACCCGACGGGCCGCCAGCGCTTCGGGCGGCAGCGCCGGCGTTGGCGGATGCGATGCTTCGCCGTCGGTCGCGGCGACGAACGACACGACGGCACGCGTGCCGGCCAGCGAGGCGATGAGGCCACCCGCGCCCAGCACCTCGTCGTCCGGGTGCGCCGAGACGACCACAACGCGACCCTGGGGGCGCGTCACGGCAGGAAGGGTGCGCAGCACCGGCCAGTCCGCCCAGGACGCCTCCGTGGTCCCCGTCCGCTGCACGCTCAACCGTCCAGGCCGGCGACCAGGCGCCCGAGCTCGGCGAGATCGCGCTCACCATGGTGCTGCCGGATGAAGACCGTGAGGTCGGCGACCCGCTGCGCATGCTCGGCATCGAACGCCAGAGGAGCCGGACCAAGAGCATGCGCGACGCGGGTCAGGATATCCTCCGCGACGGCGACCACGGTCGCTCGAACCGACTGCGCATCGCGGCGGGCCCCACCAGCGTCGTCGCTCGGGTCCGCATCGATGCGGTCGGCGGTCGCCCGCAGGTGGGCGGTCGCAGCGTCCAAGCCGGCGCTGACCGCCCCGAGGTGCGCAGACGCGTGCGGGTCGAGCTCGCGTCGACGGGCGGTTCCCTCGAGCTTTGCCGCGACGGCCCGGGCGCCTCCGAGCCAGCAGGCGGCGACCCCGACCGCCCCGTGCCAGAACCCGGGGCGATGCACGTAGTCGCCAGGGCCTCCGACGGCGTACGCCGGTACCTCGTGCAGGTCCGTGGTCCTGGTGCCGGCCCGCCTCATGCCCGGTCCGACCCAGTCCGCACCCGCGATCCGCAGGGTTCCCGACGAGCGAGCCGCCTCGATATCCACCGCGAACAGCCGGCTGCCGTCTTCAGCCTCGGCGGTCACCAGCGCGTGCGTCACGAGGGTCGCCCCGGAGCAGAAGGCCTTGGTGCCGGACAGCTGCCAGCTCTCACCGGCTCTGCGGGCCCGGACCCGGGCGTGTGGGGGCTCGGCCGCCCAGACACCCCAGAGGGTGCCCGGCTCGGGGGCCGCCTGGCCAAGCTCGGCCAGGATCGCGGTGGCATCGTGATGGGGCTCGGCGAGCTTCGCGACGCAGAGGTCCCGGGCGCCGATGCCGGCGAGGGCCTCGTAGCGGGCCGGGGTGGCTCCGTGTCCCAGCAGCGGGAGCGGCCTGCCGGCCTCGGCCCTGACATGCGCTACGAGCTCCTCGCCGCTCGGATCGTCGGTGCTTCGATGGTCGTTGACCGGGTTCGTCGCCGCCGACGTCACCGGGCCGAGGTCGGCGCCCCCGTGATCGACGACGCCCATCAGGAGTGCTCGAGCTGCGGCACGGGGGCATCGAGCTCCCCCGCGAGGTGGTTGAGGTAGTGGGCGAACCCATTGGGAGCCCTTCCGTCGCGCCGGGCGGACGTCGCGACCGACAGGTCGCTGGCAAACACGACATCCTCCCCAGCGGCCAGGAAGGCAGCCACCAGTCGCACGTCCTCGTCGCTCATGACATCGGCGAACCCCCCGACCCGGAGGTAGGCGGAGGCCTGGAACGACAGGTTCGCGCCGTGGACGTGCCGGTGGCCGTCGGCGAGATACTGCCGCTCCCACCGCGGCCGCAGCAGGGACCGATCCTCCCACTCCGGGACGTGTACGGTGCCCGCGACCATCGCGGCGCCTGCCGCTCGATGCGCGAGCTGACGCCTGAACCAGCTGCGCGGAACGAGTGAGTCGGCGTCGGTCGTGGCCACCCAGTCGTCCACCGGGTCGAGGATCTCGAGCAGTCGTTGGACACCCACTCGGCGCGCGGTGCCCACGCTGCTGGCGTCGACGGTGACGACGTGTACCCGGCAGGCGAGCGTGCGCGCGGCGGCCCGCGCGACGGCCTCCGAGTCGTCGACACAGGAGTCGAGGACGACGACCACCTCGAGCGGGATCCGGATCACGTGCGCCGCTCGGTCCAGCGCGGCAAGACAGCCCGCAAGGTACTCCCGCTCGTTTCGCGCCGGCACCACGACACCCAGGCGACTCACCGCGACCGTGGTGCTCCGAGTCCTCACACTCCCCCCTTGTCTTGCCTGTCTTGCCTCGATGTTCCCTACCCGCGAAGTCGGCGGCGAAACCTAGCCGGACCCTTCACACCCAATGCTTCTCACCCGTGCCGACTGGGTCAGACATTAGCCTGAGACGATGGACCCCCTGGACAGCCAGGCCCCCGCGGCAACGCGTGCGCTGCGAGTGCTGAGCTTCCTGGCCACCCAACCCGATGCCGTGACGCTGCATCGGATTGCGAGCGCCGTCCAGATGCCGCGGTCCTCGGCGTACCACCTCGTCAAGGTGATGATCGCCGAAGGGTTCGTCACCCACCTCGAGGACGACCACCGCTACGCCTTGGGAGTTGCCGCGTTCGAGGTGGGAAGCGGCTACACCCGCCAGCTCCCGCTGCGGCGGATCGCTCATCGGCCGGTAGCCGAGCTCGTCGACGCGCTGGGCGAGACCGCCCACCTCGCGGTCCTGCACGGACGCGATACGTACTACGTGCTGGAGGAGCGCGCCCCGAGGAGGCCCCCACTGGTCACCGATGTCGGGGTCCGGCTGCCCGCGCACCTGACGGCCAGTGGGCGCGCCATCCTGGCACAGCTGCCGAGCCACCAGGTGCGTGCGCTGTATCCCGACCGGCTCGCGTTCGCCACCCGCCACGAGACCGGACCGACGTCCCTGGGCTCCCTGTTGTCGCTGCTCAGCCTGACGAGGAGGCGTGGCCACGCCCGCGAGGACGGCGACGTCACGCCGGGCTTCTCCTCCGTGGCGTCGGCGGTCGTCGACCGTTCGACGTACCCGATAGCCGCCGTCGCCGTGACCTTCGCCTCCGACGGCGACACTGACGTCGATCTCGTCGTACGACGGGTCGCCGACGTGGCCACCGTCCTCAGCAGGCGCCTCGGCGCCTAGCGATCCCGCCTACCGTTGAGCCGTCGCAAAATTGCCCTACCCCGGGGCCCACCCGGGATCGGACTGTCCCTCTAGCGCCGCCGGGTCGCTGATTGCCTGGCACCCTGGACTGGGCGCCCGAAACTTTGCGACGGGTGAACGGCAACTTTGCGACGGCTCAACGAAAGTTTGCTGTCGCCGCGCTAGTGTCTCGGAATCCGGACACGAGGAGGTGCGGACATGCAGGTGCTCGCGATCGTCGTCTCGCTGGCGATCACGCTCGTCGCCGTTGCCCTCTTCGCCAAGGCGATCGGGCAGATCGTCACGACTGTCGGCATCGGGCAGCCGGCGTTCCGCCGGTCAGACCAGAAGGCACGGCGTTGGCGGACGATGCTCAAGGAGACGCTCGGGCACACGCGGATGCTGCAGTGGAGCCACATCGGGGTGATGCACTGGTTCGTCTTCATCGGCTTCGGCTTTCTCTTCTTCACTCTCGTGACCGCGTTCGGGCAGCTTTTCGACGCCGGGTTCGCCTTGCCGGTCATCGGGCACTGGCTCGTTTACCAATGGGCGACCGACCTGATCACGTGGCTGATGCTGGTGTCCATCATCGGGCTGATCGCGGTCCGGCTCACTCGGCGCCCGGCTGCGGGCCTCGGACGCTACAGCCGCTTCTTCGGGTCGCGCATGTGGCAGGGCTACTTCGTCGAGGGAGTGATCCTCGGCATCGCCGTGTGCATCCTCGTCCTCCGCGGCAGCGAGTACGCCTTGGCCGGCAGCTCCGCACACCGCTCCGCCTTCCCGCTGACGTTCTTCGTCGGCGACCTGTTCGACGGACTCAGCCCGGGGTCGCTGCGCAACGTCATCTACCTGACCGCAATGGTCAAGATCATCATCTCGTTCACCTGGATGATCGTGCTCTCCCTCAACACCACCATGGGCGTCGCCTGGCACCGCTTCACAGCCTGGCCGAACATCTGGTTCAAGCGCGAGGCCGATGGAGGTACGGCGCTCGGCGCGCTGATGCCGATGATGGCAGGCGGCGCCCCCATCGACTTCGAGAACATCGAGGACCTCGACGAGGAGACCGCCTTCGGGGTCGGGAAGGTCGAGGACTTCACCTGGAAGGGACTGCTCGACTTCACGACGTGCACCGAGTGTGGCCGATGCCAGTCGCAGTGCCCGGCATGGAACACCGAGAAGCCGCTGTCACCGAAGCTGCTCGTGATGGCGCTTCGCGACCACGCCTACGCGAAGGCGCCCGCGCTGGCCGCCGTACCCGGGTCGGAGCCGACCGATGAGCAGCGTGCCGAGCTCGCGAGGCCGCTGATCGGAAACGCCGATGCCTACGGGGTGATCGATCCTGCTGTGCTGTGGTCGTGTACGTCGTGCGGGGCTTGCGTACAGCAGTGCCCCGTCGACATCGAGCACGTCGACCACATCATGGACATGCGCCGGTACCAGGTGCTCGTCGAGTCGAGCTTCCCCGCCGAGCTCAACCAGCTGTTCAAAGGCCTCGAGAACAAGGGGAATCCCTGGAACATGGCTCCCAATGCTCGGATGGACTGGGCGAAGGGCCTGCCCTTCGAGGTCAAGCCGGTGGGGTCGGAGGTCGAGAACCTCGACGAGGTGGAGTGGCTGTTCTGGGTGGGCTGCGCCGGAGCCTACGAGGACCGGGCCAAGAAGACCACGCGTGCCGTGGCCGAGCTGCTTCACGAGGCCGGTGTCTCGTTCGCGGTGCTCGGAGATGGTGAGACATGCACCGGCGACCCGGCCCGGCGGTCGGGGAACGAGTTCGTCTTCCAGCAGCTGGCGAGCCAGAACGCCGAGGTGCTCAGGGAGGCCAAGGCGACCAAGGTGGTCGTAACATGCGCCCACTGCTTCAACACCCTGCGGAACGAGTACGGCCAGCTCGGCGTCGAGCTCGACGTGGTCCACCACACGCAGCTGCTGAACCGGCTGGTTCGCGACGGCAGGCTCACCCCGGTCGCCCCACCGCAGGACTCGGTCCGCGGAAGGACGATCACCTACCACGACCCGTGCTACCTCGGGCGGCACAACTCCGTCTACGCACCGCCCCGTGAGCTGCTCGCCGCGATCCCCGGCGCCGGCGTCACCGAGATGCCCCGCAACAGCGAGCGCTCCTTCTGCTGCGGCGCCGGCGGCGCCCGGATGTGGATGGAGGAGCGGATCGGGGAGCGGATCAACATCAACCGCACGAAGGAGGCGGTCGCCACCGGTGCCACGCAGATCGCGACCAGCTGTCCGTTCTGCCGGGTGATGCTCAGCGACGGCCTCACCACGCTGCAAGCCGACGGCGCCGCTTCGGAGAGCCTGGAGGTGCTGGACGTCGCCCAGCTCCTCCTTGCCGCGGTCCGGCGGCCGACTCCGCTCGCGCCGGCACCACCTGAGCCGGCACCGCCCGCGCCGGCACCGCCCGCGCCGGCACCGCCGGACCCGGGGCCACCGGCCACGGAGGATTCCCCGCCCGCCGGTTAAATTGGTGCCCCGACCGGTCCCTCGTGATGGTGTTGCGACGGCGTCAGTGGGCGGTACGACGGCGTCAGGGCCGCCTGGGTCGCCCTACCGTGAGCGCACATCAGGGACAGGAGAGGTGCCCAAACCAACCTGCGGGAGCGATGGACGACGCCCTGACCTGGGCTTGAGGCTCAGGTGCCGCAAGGGATTGACATGACGTCACCATGATGTCATAGTAGTGCGCATGGACATCACCCACTTCGTCGAAGAGCTTCGGCGGGACCTCAACGTCGCTGCTCAAGCCGGCGGCGAGGAGATCCGCGCGGCGGCCGAAAGGCTGTCGATGGCTCTCGAGTCATCGGTTCGCCTGACCTTGATGGACGCGCTCTCGCAGGCCGCGTCGGAGATCACCAACGAGCTCCAGGGCACCAGCGTGGAGGTCAGGTTGAAGGGCCGAGAGCCGGTCTTCGTGGTCGTGGGGGCCGCCACCGAGGCGCCCGCACCCAGCGAGGAGCCGGCCGAGTCGGCGGAAGACTTCGGGTTCGACGAGGACGAGCCGGTGGCGCGCATCACACTGCGCCTGCCGGAGTCTCTCAAGACCCGCGCGGAGGAGATGGCCGGGAAGCGAGGCCAGTCGCTGAACACCTGGCTCGTCAACGCGACCCGCGCCGCCGCGAGCATCACGATCAACCTCAGCTCGACGGGATTCGGGCCCGGAGCCCCCGGCCGCAACCGCTCGTCCAACAAGCGCATCCAGGGGTGGGTGCGATGACCCAGGAGACTCCCATGACAGATTCGGACGCCAGATACCTCTTCGAGACAGCGGGCCCGGTCGACCTGAAGGTCGAGCTGAACGCCGGCAACATCGACATCACCTCGACCGACACCTCGCAGACCACTGTCGAGCTCGAGGCGCTGCACGGTGACAGCTACGCCCGGGACCTGATCGCCGCCGCTCGGGTCGAGCAGCGCGGTGACAAGATCACGGTGATCCTGCCCACGAACAAGGGCGGGTTCTTCGGCCGCAAGGGCCAGGTTCGGGCCACCATCGAGGTCCCGCACGAGAGCAACCTCAAGGTCCAGACCGGCTCGGCCGACGTCGACTGCCGCGGCCGCTTCGGCCAGGCTCAGGTCGACAACGGCTCCGGAGACGTCGAGCTCGCCCAGATCGCGTCCGGGGAGCTCCGGTCCGGCTCGGGAGACGTCACCGTGGACCGGGTGATCGCATCGCTGAAGGTGAAGACCGGATCCGGCGACGTGACCATTGGCCCGATCGGCGGCGGCGGCGAGATCACTGCCGGGTCCGGCGACGTCGTACTCGACACGGTGGAGGGTCCGCTCAAGATCAAGACCGGCTCCGGTGACGTCGTCGTCAAGTCCGGCGGCGACCGGGTCGACGCGCTGGCCGGATCCGGCGACGTACTCGTCAGGAGAGTCGACCACGGTGAGGTTTTCGCCAAGACCGGATCGGGCGACATCACGATCGGCGTGGCCGACGGCACCGCTGCCTACCTCGATATCCAGACCGTCACCGGCGACGTCCATTCGTCGCTCGACTCGACAGAAGCCCCGCAGGGCAACGACGCAACCGTGGCGATCAACGTGGTCTCAGGCACTGGCGATGTGGTCCTACAGCGCGCCTGACCGGATGCCGCATCCGCCGGCGGCTCCCCCCTGCGACGGAGAAGAGCAGGTGGCCCGGCACCACCAGCCCCCCACACGACGTGCCTCCAAGCTGAGGCTCGTCAAGCCATCGGTCACCGACATCCACAACCTGGAAGAGGAAACATCATGATCATGTCCGACGACCTGGCTCGCGAGGTCATCCGCGAGCGCATCACCCACACGACCGCAACCCGGCGGCCCACCCACTCCCGAACCGCCCGCGCGCTGCGCGATCTGGCGGACCGCATCGACCGGGCTACCTGAGCGGGGTCACCACCCCTGGCGGATCCGTAAGGGAGTACGGTCCCCGCCCGTTGGGCCCGACGAGTCCTCCAGCACTCGTCGGGCCCTTCGCCTGAAGCCGGGGTGGTAAGGAACGCTCGGGCTGCCTCCCACGCGGCAATGTCAAGCGGTGTTAGCAACGGTGTGGGTTTCAGGCTGCGGTGAGCAGCTGGTTGAGTCTGGCTGCTGGGGTTTGGAGGTTCAGGGTGGGGCGGGGCCTCTTGTTGAGGGTGGCGGCGAC
>JAWWPG010000050.1:0-38677 GCA_033850885.1 Nocardioidaceae bacterium | reverse complement strand
CCTCGCCCTTGCGGGCCACAGCCACGACATCGTTGCGGAACTCCTTGGGGTAGGGCTTCGGCATGACACTGATCCTTCCAGCGAGGACGGATCCTCACGGGTCAGGTGTCAACCGATCCCTGGGCAGTCCCTGCGCCTGGGTTCGGTGAAAGCGGCGGCCGGCGAGCTGCACGTCAGCGAGGCGGCCATCTCGATGCACGTGGCCCAGCTGCGCAAAGAACTCGACGACAAGCTCTTCACCCGGACTGCTGCTGGGTTGGCCTTCACCCCCGGTGGCCTGCGGCTGGCCAGCCGGGCCGTCGAGATCCTCGGTCTTCAGGACCGTACGATCCGCGAGGTCAGCCAGGCGCGAAACGGGCGCAGGCTGCTTCGAATGGCGACCTCGGCGCTCTTTGCGGAGCATGCAGCACCTGGTCTCATCGAACTCTTCGCCGGCCGGGCTGCCGACCTCGATGTTGAGCTCAGCGTGCGACCGACGTCGCAGTTCCCGGGAATGCTCGCCTCACGGACTGTTGACATCGCGATCGGTCCGCTGCCGATCCACCTCCCAGAGGGTCTGGAGTGCAAGCAGTTCCTGAATTACGAAGTCCTCGCCGTTGCCGGACCCGAGCATCTCTTCGCAGGACGAACGGTTGGGACTTCTCAAGCGCGATCCCAGATCTGGATGCTGGGCCCGTCAGCCGTCGGGGTGGGCGTCGTTCCTGAGATGCTGCGCAAGCTGGGCGTTCCCGAGGAGAATCAGCGGATCTTCCAAAGTGACGCGGCGGCGCTCGAGGAGACCAAGCGGACGAACGGTATTGCGCTGGCCGTGAGATTCGCGGTGGCAGGGGACCTGGCTAACAGCCGTCTCGCACCCGTCGAAGGTCCCGGGATGCGGGCGGGCGGCAGCTGGGTGGCCATGGCGTTGCCCCGGCACGCGCAGTTGGCCGCGACGTCCGAGCTACTGCGATTCATCACCACGCCCCGCGCTACCCAGGCGATGGTTCGCGGTGCTGGTGTGAAGGTCGGGCGCTTCAAACCCGCCGTGCACGTGACGCTCTGGAGCTAGCCGTTCTCTGGCTCTGGCCGGCGATCGCGTCGAGCACCTCGCTCATGGCTCGGACGGTGTGGGCCGGCAGGAACTTGTCGCAGAAGGGCAGCGCCGCTGCCATCGAACCGACCAGCGGAGCGAAGCCGGGAGCGGCTGACCGCGGGTTGAGCCAGATGATGCGGTGGGTACGACGACGTGCCCGCGCCATGGCTGCCGCTAGCTTGCCCGGCTCGTCGCTATCCCAGCCGTCCGAGGCGATCACAAGAATCCCCCCGCGCATGGTGTCGCCGTGCCGTGAGTTGAGGAGCGCCTTGAGGCTAGTCGCCAGATGGGTGCCGCCGTACCGGTCGACGACCCGCTCTGTCGCCTGCGCCATCGCAGTCTGTGGCGAGCGGTGCGCCAGCGCCGGCGTGAGCCTCGTGAGCGAGGTCGAGAATGCGAACGTCTCGGCGCGGCCGGTCCGGGCGAAGGCCCGCATCAGGTGGAGGTACGCCGTCGAATAGCTCTGCATCGACTGGCTGACGTCGCCCAGCATGACGATGGGTCGCGGACGTTGCACCGGGCGTCGACGGCACAGCTCGAACGGCTCCCAGCCCGTATGACGCGCCCGCGCCATCGTCTCGCGCATCGCTACTCGTCGACCGTGGTGGTGAAGCTGCTGACGCCGGCTCGGTCGCATCGGCCAGCGCCTCGCAGCCTCCTCGAGCCAGTCGCCGAGCTGCGACAGCTGCTCCTCGTCGAGGTCGTCGAACGGGGTGTCCGCGAAGCTCTCGACGGCACTGGGCAGCAGCTCGGGCAAGACCGGTCCGTCAGCCGGTTCGCCCGGCGCGTCGATGGTCCGCGGGAGGGTGAGCCAGGGAAGCCCACCGCCGTCCGCCTCGTCACCGCTGCCGGACGGCACGGGCACCAAGCGGTCGTCATCCGTGCGCTGTTGAGCGGACCTTCGCGACGCGGGGTCGAGTGGGAGTAACGCGTCCCTGAACACCGCCTCGAAGACGTCATCAAAGATCGCGAGATCATGCTGGCCGTGGACCAGGGTGAGCCGGGTCAGCCAATAGAGATCTCGGGTGTCGAGTGGCGGGGCGGCGGCGAGAGAGTTGGTCAGGGCACTAAGCGAGGACAGGGGAACAGGGAGACCTGCAGCTCGGAGCCTGCTCCCGAACGGCACGACGAACGACGCCCGGTCGACGCCGGCCAGCAGGGTGGCCTGGATTGCGGACGCCGTGGCCATCGCGGTCAGCTCATGGCGTACGAGTCGAGGGCGGCAACGACGAGATCGCGATCGTCGGGCGTCTTCGCTAGCGCCCCGAGAGTGAGCACCACGTCCTCGCGCACCAGCTCGCTCGCCCCCAGCACCGCGAGGGCGGCCACCCAGTTGATCGCCTCCGCTATGCCGGGAGGCTTGTCCACGTCCAGTGTCCGGACATGACCCACGAACTGTGTCGCGGACTCGATGAGTGGTTCGTTGGCTGTTGGAACGGACCGGCGCAGGATCTCCACGGCTCTGGCATGCTCCGGGTACTCCAGCCAGTGGTAAAGGCAGCGTCGACGCAGCGCATCGTGCAGTTCGCGGGTCCGGTTGGAGGTCAGTACGACGACCGGGCGCTGCTTCGCGGTGAAGGTGCCAATCTCGGGGATGGTGACGGACCCTTCCCCCAGGAATTCAAGAAGCAGCGCCTCGAACTCGTTGTCCGCGCGATCCACTTCGTCGATGAGCAGAACCGGCGGCCGCGGCCCGTCATACCTGACGCACCTGAGGATCGGCCGCTCTTGCAGGAATTCGAGGCTGAACAGGTCTGCCTCGCTGAGCTTCTCGTGTTGCGACTCGGCTAGACGGATCGCCAAGAGCTGCCGCTGGTAGTTCCAGTCATACAGGGCCTCACTGACGGTCAGCCCTTCGTAGCACTGCAGCCGGATCAGCGGGGCGTCGAGGGCTTTCGCGAGGACCTGCGCCGCAGCGGTCTTTCCCACTCCAGGTTCGCCTTCGAGGAGGAGCGGCAGGCCGAGCTCGAGGGCGAGGTAGATGGCAGTAGACGTGCCGTGGTCGGCCAGGTAGTCGTGCTGGTCGAAGCGGCGCCGTACCTCTTCCGCGCTCGTCAGCGAACCGTTGACGGAGGGACTCACGCCTGATGTGCCTGCAGGTAGGCATCCCGACAGCCGGAGCTGCAGAACCAGTGGTCGACGCTGGCGACAACTGCGTGCGGCGCGTCTGTTGCAACAGTGACCGTCATCCCGCACACCGGGTCAAGCACTTGCTCGGCTCGGACCGGGGCGCCTTTACGCGGAGGCGCCGTCAAGCCTTCCAGCCGAACGCTGCGCACGATTGCCGCCATGATGGACAACGCGATCTCTGGGGCCGTGCGGGCGCCGATGTCGATCCCCACGTGGGTGTAGACCCGTCGGAGCTCCTGCTCAGGAAGGTCGAGCTCCTCGAGAAGAGCCTCACCCCGAGTGTGGCTGCACACGAGCCCGACGAACCCAACGCCAGCATCCAGAGCCGCGCGAATGGCCCCGACCTCGTCGCCACCGTGACTCGACACAACCGCGGCCAGCGCCCCGTCAGGCGTCGCACCGGCAGCAGCCCGCTCGACCACGAAACCGAGCGTGGGCGCCAGCGCTGCAACCGCGTCAGCCGTGGGCGACGTGCCCACCAGGTAGAGCGCGGGCGATGGCAGCAGGGGTTCGAGGAAGATCTCCACAGCTCCTCCGGATAAACATGGGTTCACGACGATGCTCGCTCCGGGCGACTCCGGGAACGCATCGTTGGCGTCCGGCAGGACTCGAAGCAAGAGGCTGGTGCCTGAATCCAAGACGTCAAGGGCGGCGGTACGCACCGATCCGGCGGCGCATTGCCCTCCCACGAAACCCTCGATCGACCCGTCGGCGAGCACGATCGCCTGGTCGCCGGCGTGGGCCGAACTCGGCTCCTGCGCGCGCACTACCGTTGCGTGCACAAATGGCACTCGCGAGCTGGTCAGCTCGGCCATCCGCACCCGGATCTGGGTCGTTGTCATGCTCTCAGTGTCCTCCCTGGTTCCAGTACGCTGCCTCGCCTGCCACTCAGATGGGCGCGGTCGCTCGGCCTTGCATCGCGTCCCACACCCGCGACGGCGTGAGCGGCATGTCGGCGTGCCGGATGCCGTACGGCTTCAAGGCGTCGACGACGGCATTGACGATCGCCGGCGGAGATCCCACCGTTGCCGACTCGCCGACCCCCTTCGCGCCGATCGGGTGATGCGGCGACGGCGTCACGGTGTGGCCGGTCTCCCAGTGCGGCACCTCGAGCGATGTCGGGATCAGGTAGTCCATCAGCGACCCGCTGAGGCAGTTGCCGTCCTCGTCGAAGGAGATCATCTCCATGAGGGCCATGCCGACGCCGTCGGTGAGACCGCCATGGATCTGTCCCTCGATGATCATCGGATTGATCCGAGTGCCGCAGTCGTCGACGGCGATGAACCGGCGAACCTTGACCTCGGCCGTGCCGGGGTCGACATCGACGACGCAGATGTAGGCACCGAAGGGATAGGTGAGGTTCTCGGGGTTGTAGCAGATTTGTGCCTCGAGCCCGCCCTCCACTCCTTCCGGCAAGTCGCCGGCACCGTGCGCCTTCATCGCGATCTCCTGGATCGTCACCGAGCGGCTCGGGTCGCCCTTGACGTGGAACGAGCCCTTCACCCACTCAAGATCGACGACGGAGACCTCGAGCATCCCCGAGGCGATGATCTGGGCCTTGTCCCGCACCTTGCGGGCAACGAGTGCCGCGGCCGCACCGGAGACCGGCGTCGACCGACTGCCGTAGGTCCCGAGGCCGAACGGCGTGTTGTCCGTGTCGCCGTGTACGACGTCGATGTCCGCCGGGGGGATACCGATCTCCTCGGCCACGATCTGCGCGAACGTGGTCTCGTGGCCCTGGCCCTGGCTCTGGACCGAGAGTCTTACGACGGCCTTGCCGGTCGGGTGAACGCGAAGCTCGCAGCCGTCGGCCATGCCGAGGCCCAGGATGTCCATGTTCTTGCGTGGTCCGGCGCCGACTGCCTCCGTAAAGAAGGAGACCCCGATACCCATCAGCTCACCGCCGGCCCGCTTCTCCTCCTGCTCACGACGCAGGTCGTCGTACCCGGCGATGTCGAGGGCAAGGTCCATGGCCCGCTCGTACTCGCCGGAGTCGTAGACCCAGCCGGTCTTGCTGGTGTAGGGGAACTGGTCGGGCTGGATGAAGTTCTTCTTTCGCAGCGTGACGGGGTCCATCTTGAGCTGGTAGGCAAGACAGTCCACGATCCGCTCGACGAGATAGACGGCCTCGGTGATGCGGAACGAGCAGGCATAGGCCACTCCACCTGGCGCCTTGTTGGTGTACACGGCCGTCATCTTGCAGTAGGCCGCCTCGATGTCATAGCTGCCCGTGAAGACGCCGAAGAACCCGGCCGGGTATTTGGTGGGCGCGGCGGTCCCGTTGAACGCACCGTGGTCGGCCAGCACGTTGGTGCGGATGGCGAGGATCCTGCCGTCCTTGGTGGCCGCGATCTCCCCGCGCATCACGTAGTCGCGGGCGAAGCCGGTGCTCACGAGGTTCTCGGTGCGGTCCTCCATCCACTTGACCGGCTTGTTGGTCAGGATTGACCCGACGATCGAGCAGACGTAGCCGGGGTAGATCGGCACCTTGTTGCCGAAGCCTCCCCCGATGTCCGGCGAGATCACCCGGATCTTGTGCTCGGGCAGACCTGCAACGATCGCGTAGAGGGTTCGGTGCGCGTGCGGTGCCTGGCTTGTTGACCAGAGGGTGAGCTTGCCGCTCACCCTGTCGTAGTCGGCGACCGATCCGCATGTCTCCATGGGTGCCGGGTGGACGCGTGGGTACACGATGTCCTCGGTCACCACGACGTCGGCCCGGTCGAACACGGCCTGGGTGGCTGCCTCGTCCCCGGTCTCCCAGTCGAAGCAGTGGTTGTCTTTCTTGCCGTCGAGGTCGTCACGAATGACGGGCGCGTCGGGCGCGAGGGCTTTGCGTACGTCGATCACGGGCGGCAGGACGTCGTACTCGACGTCGATGAGCTCGAGGGCGTCCCGGGCCGAGTATCGGTCCTCGGCGACCACGAAGGCAACTTCCTGACCCTGGAAGCGGACTTTGTCGGTGGCCAGCACGGCTTGGACGTCGTTGGACAGTGTGGGCATCCACGCGAGACCCTGCTCGGCCAGCATGGCGCCCGTGACGACGACCTTCACCTTGGGATGCGCCTGCGCCGCGGTGGTATCGATGCTGACGATGCGCGCATGCGCAACCGGGGACCGCAGGATGGCGAGATGCAGCATGCCGGGGAGCTGGACATCGTCGCAGTACTTCCCGAGCCCACGCACGAATCGCGGGTCCTCCTTGCGCAGCATGCGGCCGTGGCCTATCGGCTTCTGGTCGTTGTCGGCGTGTTCGAGGTGATCGCGGTCTTCAATCAACGTCATGAGGGGCTTCCCACCGTCTCTGGCTCAGTTGACGCATCATCGGCGGCAGCATGTTCCGCTGCCCACTGAATCGACCGCACGATCGTCGTGTAGCCGGTGCATCGGCAGATCTGCCCAGAGATCGCCTCGCGGATGGTGTCCTCGCTCGGGTCGGGGTCGCGGTCCAACAGGGCTCGCGCGGTCATCATCATCCCCGGCGTGCAAAAGCCGCACTGAAGACCGTGACACTGGATAAAGCCTTCCTGGATCGGGTCGAGCACGCCATCGACCTCCAGCCCTTCAACGGTCCTGACCTCATGACCACCGGCCATCGCCGCGAGGACCGTGCAGGTCTTCACGGGCTCTCCGTCCAGCCATGCGACACAGGTGCCACAGTTGCTCGTGTCGCAACCCCAGTGCGTGCCGGTGAGTCCGAGGTCGTCGCGCAGGAAGTGCACGAGCAAGGTCCGCCCTTCAATCTCTCGGGTGACGCTCTCGCCGTTCACTGTCATCGTAACCTGCATGTCAGCTGTTCCTTCCCGAGGCTGAATGGCCGTTGGAGCCGGCCTGGATGCGCTCGACGGCACGGCGCAGGGTCCGCCGCGTCAGCTCGTCGGCTAAGTGTCGCTTGTAGTCGGACGTTCCACGGTTATCCGTCGCCGGGTTGCAGGTCTCGGAGGCCATGGCACCGGCTCGTGCGTAGAGCTCTTCCGATGGGTGTTGACCGCGAAGGGCATCCGAAATCGCAGGGATTCCCGTCGTGTTGGGTCCGACGGCGGCGAGACCGACCCTCGCGTCCGAGATCACGTCACCATCCATCCACACGGCTGCGCCCGCGGACGTCACCGCCCAGTCACCCGCCCGCCGCTCGACCTTTGCGTAGGCGCTTGACCCGTTGGGCCTTACCGGAATCCTGACCTCGATCAGCATCTCGCTGTGCTCTACCGCGGTCTCGTAAGGTCCACGGTAGAAATCCTCCATGCCGACAACGCGCTCGCCGTCTGCATTTCGTATCACACAACTCGCGTCGAGCGTCGTACACACAGCCGAGAGGTCCTCAGAAGGGTCAGCCTGGCACAGCGACCCGCCGATGGTTCCGCGGTTGCGAACGACAGGATCCGCGATCACTCGCTCGGCGTCTCCGAAGATCGGGAAGATCGCAGCAAGCTCCGCTGACTCGAGCAGTTCGCGGTGGCGCGTCATGGTCCCGATCCGAACCTCGTCCGGTGTGACCCTGATGTAGCCGAGCTCGTCATGCAGCCCATTGATGTCGATGAGGTACTCGAGGTTCGCCAACCTGAGTTTCATCATCGGGAGGAGGCTGTGGCCGCCGGCCACCAACCTGGCCTCCTCACCGAGGCGGTCCAGCAGCCCGATCGCATGGTCGATGCTCGTGGCTCGTTCGTACTCGAACGGGGCGGGAACTTGCATGGCGACATCCCTCACTTGTGACGGTGGTTATCCCACTCTGCGGCCGGAGCCTGGCTTCGTCCACTGCTCCCTAAGCGGATCGTTGATTCGGACTTGGCCACATCCGTGCCGGCCTGGTTTCAGACAAGGCCAGCGAGCATGTAGGCCATCGCTCCTGCCATCGCCATCTCGCCGATCGCCTGGACTCGGTGCATCCCGCTCGGCGCACGTGAGGCGCGCTTCGGCCGACTCAGTCGGCTCGCCGCGGCAAGTACGACGCCGACCACGGCCACCAGTAGGACAACAGTGATGATCCGCGGAAGCACGTTCATCCGCGTGCCCTCCATACCAGGCATCCCTGTCATCCCGGCCATTCCACTCATTGGGCCTGTCGCAGCCGTTCGGGTAGTCGAAGCTGGGACCAGCATGGCCACCATGGCTGTGCAGCAGACCGCGAGCCTCAGGTACGCCGCTCGTGCACCGGTCACCGTCAGCCGTACGAGGCACCAGAGGACACCGCCTCCAAACACCGCGAGAGTGAGTCGGGACGGCCCAGTCGAGATCGGCACCATCACCATCGTTGCCATGGTCAGCCCCATCACGCCGTGCCACACCTCGACGTCGAGCGGTCCCGCTGCCCCTGCGGCATGGGCGGTCGGACCGATAAGCCGGGCACCTGCGCAGCCGGCCACGACCAGCATCGCAACGACGATGAGGGCGGACATGCTGCCAGACTCGCGGCAGCCGACACGTCGGTCAACGTCCACCTCAGCAATCCCTTAGCCGCGTAGGCCGGCGTCGTACCCGACAACCACTTCAGCACCTGCTGAGGAAGGGCTCGACAGTCCGCCCAGGTGACAGGAAGATCGTCCCATCGCATCCAGGACCACCGAAGGAGCGCCATGGGCCACGACGATCTAGGTTCACCCGATCACGACCGCAGCGGCGAGACTGTCGACGAGGCTGTCGAGACGGCCGAACAGGACAGCCAAGTCGAGGGCGTCCACACGCCATCAGGGGAGGCCAAGCCGGGGGAGTCTCGCGCCGAGCAGATGCCCGAGGTGCAAGGAGTTGGCGAGCCTAGGGTGGACGGTGACCCCTCGCAGCATGGTGCCTCCGGCCCGGCCGGGCCCGGTCCGGACAACATTGGCTCAGGTGGCGCCCAACGCCTCGAAGGCGCGCGCATTTCCGATCGTGCTGCCGCCAGTGAGGCGCTGCCGGACGGTCCGACGTTCGACTCGGATGCGGGCAACGAAATAGACGGCGCCGAGGGTCGCTAGCGGCTCTACGGACGAGCAGCGGTCCCGTCTCATGCCAACCAAAGGACCTGCGGACGTTGGACGCTGCGGTGACCGTCGCAGGCTCCCTGACCTGGAGAGATAGGCTGTTCGGGTGCCGATTTGGTGTCGATTCAGCTTCCTACGCTCCGCATCGCTAACGCCGTTTTTCGACGCCCGCTCCGCGCCCGGACCCGGGTCGCGCTCGAGACTGGCGGTCGACTCAGGTCCAACCAACACTTCCGATGCCCTAAGGCGCGATGGCTGACCGAGACGTTCCTCCACGTCACCTTAGCCGGCGCAGGTTCCTGACCGCCGCGATTGCCTCGGGGGCAGCAGGTCTGATGGCATCGTCGTGCACCACGGCGCCGGTGCGGTTGCCTGAATCGCCCATAGGGCCGAAGCCAGGCTTGAAACCGCGGGTGGCCGGGCTGGTGGTGGCAGAGCCGATGGCCTTGCCCCGCTACGGCACCCTCAACCACTACCGGATCCAGTGCGATTGGGGCCAGATCGAAATCTCGCCCAACCGCTACGACTGGCGGCCGCTCGACAGATGGCTGGATCTGTATCCGACCGCGTTCGCCAAGTTCGGAATCTCCGCGGGCGGCGATGCCCCGGACTGGCTCAAGGCGGCGACCGGCAGTATCGCGGTGAAGAATCTGAGGTCGGGAGTGACCGCAACCTGCGCCCGTTGGTGGACGAGCCAGGCTATCGAGCGTTGGGCCTCGTTCCAGTCAGCTCTCGCGGGCCGTTATGACAGCGACCAGCGCGTCCTGCAGGTCTCGTCCGCCGAAGCAGCCACTATCTTCATGGAGCCCTTCATCATCGGTGGCGACGCCTCCTCAGGTAGAGCGTTGTACAAGGCGGGGTGCAATGAGTCGACGCAGGGAGCAGCGATCGTGCGCAGCACCCAGGACATGCTCGAGGCATGGAAAACCACGCGTGTCGAACTGGCGTTGCATAGCCAGTGGCAAATCCCAACAGCGACAGGGTTAACGTCCTCCTGGCCCAAGGAGCGTGACCTGCTCAACCAGCTGTCAGCGACGTATGGGGACCAGCTGATGCTCAGCGACTATGGGCTTGGGCCGGGTGAGGCGGTGACGAACACCGGAGCACAGACGCTGGCGAACTCCACAGATGAGTACTCGTGGATGGTCCTGCGTCGCGAACAGGGCCCGATCGGCTTCCAGCTGACCCTCGGCTCCCACCGCTCCCAAAGCGCCCTCGAGGAGACCATCAGGGGCGCCATCTCGATGGGGGCATGTTACGTCGAGCACGCCTCGTACGGACCAGACAGCGCCTCGGTGCGCACCTTGGACGACGCTCTTAGAAGCAATGCGCGCCGCTAGCCAGCCGAGCAGTTACCGGCGGCACCCTACTCACCGGAACACGGTGGCCGCTCGTGGGCTTGCCCCTCGTACCCCTGGTCGTCCGCCACCCAGTCATCGAGCCCGAAGAAAGCTACCTCGCGAACCGGTTCGGTCTGGCTTCAGCGACTACCAGAAGGAAACCCGTCGCTGGCTTCAACCCGGACGGTAGCTAGGGTCCCCCCGCCGCACGTCCGACCGGAGGGCGACCGCTCGGGGCGCCCGATTCGGTCCACCGGGTTTCGGCTGCTACGTTCGGAAGTAGCTCACTAGCGAGTCATGGCGGGGGCATGGTGGGCGTGGCACGAGGGGTCACCTAACACTCGCTTCAGGGGGGTGCACCCTCGCAAATAGAGACTCCGACCCAGCCCCCGTTGTGTCTCGACGGAAGCCCCGGTGGTTCAGGCCGGGGCTTCCTCATGGTCTAGGGAACCACCCCCTTGCGAGACACGCATCACCACTTCGGTGGGCACGGTTGCGGCAGGAAATCGGTCGACCAACAAACCCTGGACGGGCAGCAGGCGTGGGACACTGACGAGAGGACGCCAGCTTCGGCGTCATGCGGGAGGATCGACAAACCCTCAGAGGTCCGGCCGCCCGAGGAAGCCCTGTCACCTGCCGTGTGACAGGGCGTTTTCCTTGCCCGTCGAGTGTGCCGTTCGGGTTCGGATCCATCGCTGCCCCGATTCATCGCCACATCACATGGCCCGCTACGCGCCCATTGCGGAAACGGGTGATCGCCCGAGATCGAGGACTGACAAGGGTCGGCATGAACACTCGTCGGGAGTCTTCCGCTTTATTACCCTTAGGGATAATCTGTCACGAAGCCGCGTCGGGGGACTTTGGTCCCGCGCAGAAGAGGCGGCCGACCCTGATGTGAAATGGCGGGATCGGGTGATGCTTGAGCATCGACCGAGGAGGCAGACATGACCAACCGCATCGTGGCGGCCGTTGACAGCTCACCGGCTTCACGAGCCGCATTGGAATGGGCGTTTGGCGAGGCAGAAAGGACCGGGGATGACCTATTGGCCGTCCATGTGGTCGAGCACACCAGGCGTTGGGACCCATCGCGTTCTCGAGACGACGGTATCTCGGCGGCGGCCGAGACCACCCAAAGGCGGGTACAGACGGCGCTGCCCGGCGCCTCGGACGCCGAATCGCCTGTTCGGGTGATCATCTCGGCACATGGAGGCTCCTTGGTGGGCACTCTGGCCAGAGCCTCCCGTGAAGCTGTGATGGTCGTCGTCGGCGAGCCTCAGTCCGCCGCTCACGCCGCCCTCCCAGAAAAACTGGCGGCCGAGTCCTGGTGCGATGTGGTTGCGGTGAGCGCCAACAACGACGTCCGGCACGTGTCGGTCACCACGGATCAGAGCCGGTCCTCAGATCGACCCGCGTCGTAACAGCCCCGCCGTCAGTCGGGCTAGATCACAGCGAACAACGCGGTGCCGGCCGGCGGTCTTACGTCGCGACCCCTGCCCGCTGACTGGTCGGTCTCCACCCGAGGCGGGAGTCGCCAGGCTGCGGCATGGGTGCACGAATGCATGGAGATTACGAGCCGTTCAGCGCGGTGGTCGGACCGGAGGGGGAATCTGCGGAGCCGGCGGTCGGAGTGGTGAGGGTTCGGGCCGCGATTGCCGCGGCTACGGAGGCGATGGCGATGGTGAGCAGGGCGCCGAGGATGAGGGCGGCTGGTTCACCGTTGGCCAGCAGGTGGGACTGAGAGCCGAGGGTTGCGGCGGCGACAGGCACGCCTAGCTGCGCGGCGGCCAATGCGCCGAGGGGGGCTGGCTGCCCGATCAGCCTGGGCACCACATGGGTAACAGCGGCCCCGACACCGAGGGCGACTCCGAGACCGATCAGGGCGGGCCGATCGGCGAGTGCACGCAAATCAAGCGAGGCACCGAGCCAAACGAAGAACAGGGGACCGAAGAAGCCCTCGGTTACAGCGAAGAGCTGACGGGCCAGGCGTTGTGGTTCGCCGACCCCGGCCACCACCAGACCGAACGCAAAGCCGGCCAGCATGATCGAGACGCGGCTCGTCTCGGCGATCGCGGCCAGACTGAACAGGATGGCGAGGTTGACCCGCAGCTCGAGGGCGAACTTGCGGCGTTCGGACAAATCGTGCAACTGCTTGCGCCAGCCTCGACGTTCGGCTTCGCGCAGGGCGACGAATACGACCACCGCGCAGGTCATCACCACGATCGCGCCGACTGCGGCCCGACCGGCCTTGGCGGGCTGGATGGCCAGTGGGAGGGCCACGATGCACGCTGCGTCAGCAATCGCTACTTGGGGAAGCAGCTGAAGGACCGGGGTGCCATCCAGGTGCAGAGCATCGATGATCGGCAGGATCAAGGCCGCCGAGGACGAGGACAGGAGCACGGCATAGAGCGCGATGTCGCCGGTGTTGAAAACGTTCGAGATGAGCAGCGCGACTGGGACGGACGCCGCGCCCACGACGCCAGCGCGGAGCAGGCCGATCGGCAAGGCGCCCCGGAGCCTACTGTCACCGATCGGAACGTGGGATCCCGCGACGAACATGACCAGCGCGAAGCCGATATTGGCCAGGAACGCGAACGTGGGCTCGGTGGAATCCAGACGACCAAGAACCATCGGGCCTAGCACGATGCCTACCAGCAGCTCGCCGACGACGACCGGCAACCCCCAGCGGTGCGAGACCGCCAGCAGGGGACCAACGACACCCGCGGCACAGATCAGCGCCAGAACGCCGAAGCTCATGCCTATCGCCGGGCGGTCGTCGCGTCGTCACGGGCGGCCAACCGACACGGTATGTCGGTGTTCTCTTCGGTGTAATAGCTGGCGCACACCCGGTGATAGCCGTCCGCGATTTGCAAAGGGCGCCCGGAACCCAGCTCGCCGCGCACCAACAGCACCGGGGACAACTGGCTGCCATGAGCGATCCGGTGCAGATCCGCCGCCACGTGCGGGTTGTCACGCGGCAGCAGCGGCAACCCGGCTGCGCGCAAGATGTCCTTGGCCTTGAAGTGCTGGGCCGAAGCCCCTCGCAACAGGCTGAGAAGGTTCGCCACCTCGCCTGGTTCGGCGAGCAGCGAGAGGTAGGCGACCGCCGCTGGATAGTCGTGATCCTCCGGCGCGGACTTCCACAGGACGTCGGGCATGGGCACATCCTCTCCCACATCGGCGCTGAGCCCGGGAGCCGCGATGGGACTCATTCGCGATCACCGTATCGAGCGAAGGGCGCACTCGGCGTCGATTTGAATTTCAGTCGACGACGACTGCGTACGAGCCGACGCCAACGAGCCGATGGGCCTCGACATCCCCGCTCTTGAGCATGATCGCAACCAGCCCCCCGGTGTCGGCGTTGAACTCCACGTCCTCGACCTCGCCTAGCTCGTCTCCCACCGTGAGCAGGACTCGCTTGCCCAAGAAGTGATGGTCCTTACCCGACAGCCGGTCGACGTCACGGTCGGGACCCGCAATCTTGTCCGCGTCACTGACCGTGACCGCATCCGGGCCGAAGGATTCGATGTCGTCCCAACGCAATGCGGTACCCGACGGCGACTTGTTGATCCCCAACGCAACCACCCGGCGCGACTGCGGATCGACCACGAGCTCAGCCAATATTCCGACCGTCTCAGCACTCGCCAGACTGACGACCTTGTGACCCAATGCCTCGGAAAATCTCATCGGCCGGTCCCCTCCAGCTGCGCCCGGAACGCGACCACTGCCGCACCGAACCCAGCGAGATCATGTCCCACAAAGTCCTTCGCGCTGGCCGGCACGATGAGGTGCTCGCCCGAGACGGCCAGCGTGTCAGGCAGCGGGAGCAGCACTTTGGTGCCATGGGTACCCAGGCTTTCGGACGCCTCCACCTCGTAGCCCACGACGTCGCACTGCTCACCCCGACCCTCGGCCACCTCGAGGATGACGTCCACGACGCTGCCAAGGTCGGTCCCCTCGTCCGTCAGCACCCGCGCCCCCAACACGTTGCCCCCGGAGCCGCCCGCGGATGCGGACGCGTCCAGAACACTCTGAGTCGGCTCCAGGACATCCGGGTCACTGATCATCACCGCATCGGCCCCCAACGCGTAAACCGACGCCCAGGCAAGTCCCTGCTTCAGCGGGCCGGCGAAAAGCCCACGGCCGGCCAACGTGAACCCCCCAACGGCTCCGCCGCCTGACGAGTAAACCACATCCTTGATCTGGGCCACGTCCTCTCCGGCCATGGTGACCACAGGACGCTTCTCGATCTCCGAAGTGCGCATCAGCCTGCTCACACCCCACCACCTCGGTTCCTCCTGCGAGGCGAGCCGGCCGGGTCCGCGATCACCCCACCGCGTCGACGACGGGCCTGCAGAGCAAGAGCAGCACCGACCACGAGAGCCGCAATCACAATGATGACGATCAGCCAGACCCACCAATCCACGACCTACCTCCAGGCTGCCAGCGAACGAAACGGATGCCCTTCTGTACCCACGTCCGCCCGCTCCCAACCTGCGCGCCATCCTGCTCCATATCTCCGATGCGCACCCGTCAGGTCCGAACCCTGGGCGCTGGGCTTCTAGGCCGCAACCGCGGACACCGCCCGGCCTGGTCCCCCCGCCGCTGGTTCATACGCCGTCGGTGGCGTGGGATCTAAGCGTGGGCTCTACTTCGAGGCGAAGATGCAGGTCAAGGCCCGACCGGGCTCTCGTCGCTCGGAAGGGTGACGATCAGCGACGTCCCCTCGCGAGGTGGGCTTCTGATCTCGAGCCTTCCGCCAAGCGCCTCGACGCGATCTCCGAGACCGATCAGCCCAGACCCGCGCCAGGGGTCGGCTCCTCCGACACCATCGTCGTGGATCGACAGCCGCACGAGGCCGTCTTCCGGTTCTACGACGACGTGCACCTCCGAGGCCTGAGCGTGCTTAGCGGTGTTCGTGAGCGCCTCCGAGACCAGGTAGTAAGCGGCTACCTCGACCCGTTCTGGAAGTCGACCGTCGGTGCGTACGTCGAGCGTGACCGGGACGGGCGAACGGCGGGCAAGTGCCTTGAGTGCGGGTTTGAGACCACCATCGGACAAGATGGCCGGGTGGATGCCACGCGAGATCTCACGGAGCTGATCCAGGGCGCTGACCAGGCCCTCGCCGAGCTGGGAGAGCTCTGCGTGGACATCCTCAAAGGTGCCCGGCAGCATCGCGGTGGCGCTCCGCAGGTCGAGCGCGAGCGAGACCAGCCGCTGCTGGATCCCGTCATGCAGGTCTCGTTCGATCCGTTGGCGCGCCTCGTCGGCGGCACCAACTATTCGCGCGCGGGAGGCGGTGAGCTCAGCGCGGGCCTGGGCATTCGAAATGGCGATCGCGACCAGCTCCGTGAACTGGGCGAGACGAAACTCCGCGCCTATCGGCATCGACTCGCGCTGCGAGGTCACGGCGACCATCGCCCCCCAGAGTCGTCCACCGACGATGATCGGGCACCCGACGGAGGACCGAATCCCCGCCGCGCGAATGTCCGCAGCAACCGGACCAGCGGCATCGGCGTAGCTGTCCATCCTGGCCGGCCGCTGCGTATCGAAAACCTTCGCGGTCACAGACTGGCCCTCAAGCGACACGCGTTCGCCGATTGGAAGCGCGGCATAGAGGTTCCAGCCGGTGACCACGGTCGCGGAGCCATCGGGCTCGTAACGCAGGACCCGCGTGCCCTCGATCGTCATCAGCCGCCCCACCTCCTCGGCCACCGCGGCAAAGACGTCAGTCGGGGATGACTCCTGGGCGACCAGCGTCGCCACTCGCCGTAACGCAGCCTGCTCAATCACGAGCGCACCCTGTGCCTGGTTCAGGGACTCGACTCGGCGGCGAGTGCGAGCACTGATCGTGCAGACCAGGACGGTGACGCCGAGGTAGAGCGCCAACGCGCCCCAGTTCGCGTAGTCGGGAAAACCAAACGTGCGCAACGGCGGCAGGTAGAAGAAGTCGAAGGCAAGGACAGCTGCCAGCGCCAGTGGCACGGCGTACAAGTCCGCGCCGGCGTGAGCAGCGCGAAGGACGACCACGCTGCACAAGACGGCAAGCAAGAGCACCGGGATCGGCTGCGTTGTGACAGTGAGCACCGCAGCCACAGAAGCAAACAGGGCAAGAGACACCCCCACGGCAAGCGCGGCCTCGGCCACCAGCGGGATGTGCCTGACTCGCCACCGCATGGTCACCGCAGCACCATCTCGCACCGGGCTCCGAAATGCCACCAGCTAGAGTCGAAGCCATTAGTCCGTCACCTTGTGCGAACAGGCTCCGCCGCCCAATGCGGTGTGAACCGAGAACGGACCCGCTACCACCGGAGCGTCGAGCTGCGACGCTGACTCTCACCACGTTCAATGCTCATCACGCCTTCGTCGTGGCCGACCCGACGGTGCAGGTGCGTTGACAAGAGCCGCCACTCGCCCCTCACAATCAGGTAGCTGGTCGACGGCGCGCTCTCAGCTTTGTGGTAGGGGTGAACAGGGTGGCGATTGGACGGATAGGTCTGGTGATACACGCGGGCAAGAGCGCAGCACCTGCGGCGGCGGACCTGGTTCGCGAGTGGGCCCGGGCCAATGGTGTCCCGTGTACGGACATGGATGTGTGGGACGACCTGGACGGCGCCGGACGGCTCACCGACCGGGAAGAGGCTGCCAGGGCGGGTGACCCTGATCTGATCGTGACCATTGGTGGGGACGGCACCCTGTTGCGGGGAGTTCGGGTCGCGGCTCCGGTCGATGCGAGCGTGCTCGGCGTGGACATGGGCCGGGTCGGGTTCTTGACCGAGGTCACGGTGGCAGATCTGTCCAGTGCGCTTGACGCGGTCAATCACGGCACAGCCCACGTGGAGGAGCGGCTGACGTTGACCATGCGGGCATCGCGTCCATTGGAGATCCCCGCCGAGATGGAGGTGCTTCTCAAGTACGGTCGCGGGCCCGCGCTTCCTGCCCCGACGGTGCGACCCGGGCTGGCCGAGGACGTCGGCTGGGGCGTCCCGTTGGACATCCTCGCGGTCAACGACGTGGTCTTCGAGAAGCTCGCCCGCGACCGGCAGGCGAGTCTGGGTGTCTACGTCTCGGGCAAGCTGTTTGCCGCCTACTCGGCCGACGCGGTTATCGTCGCCACACCGACCGGATCCACCGCCTATAGCTTCGCCGCGGGTGGGCCAGTGCTGTCCCCGGAGCTTGACGCTCTTATCTTCACCCCGGTCGCAGCCCACATGGTGTTCAACCGCAGCCTGGTCCTCGCCACAGACGAAGCTGTCGGCGTTCGAGTGCTGGATCGCTCGGGTCGGGTGGCCGTCAGTGTGGACGGGCAGATGCGCGGTGTGCTTGACCCTGGTGACTGGATCCGGGTGTACGCCGGCCCGAAACGCGCACGCCTGGTTCGGCTGCGGCCGACGGACTTCCATGCCAGAGTGCGCAGCCGATTCGGGCTGAGCGACGCCGCCGCCGCGCTTGCGGACGGCGAGCCGCCCTTGACCTACCGACCAAGTGACCCGGTGCCATCCGATATGGCCCATCTCCGCCTACCCCGGTGATGGCCCGTGCATCTCGGACGAACCCGGCTGGGTCAGATCCTGTAGGTGCACTCGCAACTCGCCGCCGCAGACGGTGCAGCGGCCGCGGCAGCGCTAGCGTGGTGCTCGTGGTTCTTGACATGCACGCGAACCCCGGGACGGTCTCCGACTTCCTCGACCGTCTCGCGGCCCGAAGTCCCACGCCGGCCGGTGGCTCCGTCGCGGCACTGTGTATCGCCCAGGCCGCGGCGCTGGTGGCGATGGTGGCGCGCTACTGCGAGGCCCAGCCGCTGGTCGAGCACGCCGAGCAGCTCGTCGCGCGGGCCCAGCAGCTGGCGGACGACGACGAGCGGGCGTTCGGCGCCGTAGCCGCCGCGTGGGCGCTCCCGCGCGGCGCGACGTACGACGACCAGGTACGCAGGGCAGTCATCGACGATGCACTACTGGGTGCCGCCGAACCGCAGGCCCGCGTGGTCGAGACCGCCATCGAGGCGTTGGTGCTGATCGACCAGCTGCGACCCGCAGCCCGCCCCGGGCTGCTGGCCGACCTGGTCGCGGCCGGTGAGGTGGCGCGGGCAGGCTCGGCCATCGCGCGGATGAACGTGGAGTCCAACCTGCGCCGGCTTCCCGACTCGGACAAGCGGTCGGGACTGCTCAGGCGCATGGGCGTCGCCAAGGGAAGGGCCTGAATGCTGTCGGACATCGAGATCGCCAACGCCGCTGAGCTGCACCCGATCATGCAGGTGGCGCAGGAGGAGCTTGGGATCGACCCCGCGTTCCTCGTGCCATACGGCCACTACAAGGCCAAGGTCGACCTCGGCTATGTGCAGTCACTGGTCGACCGGCCCCTCGGCAAGCTGATCCTGATGACGGCGCTGTCGCCGACGCCCGCGGGCGAGGGCAAGACGACGACCACGGTCGGGCTCACCGACGCGCTGCACGGGCTGGGACTGAGGTCGATGGCGTGCCTCCGCGAGCCGTCGATGGGCCCCGTGTTCGGCATGAAGGGCGGCGCGGCCGGCGGTGGCTACTCGCAGGTGGTCCCGATGACCGACATCAACCTGCACTTCACAGGTGACTTCGCGGCGATCGCGGCCGCCAACAACCTGCTGGCCGCGCTGATCGACAACCACATCCACCACGGCAATGCGCTCGACATCGACGTCCGCTCGGTCGACTGGAAGCGGGTGGTCGACCTCAACGACCGGGCGCTTCGCGACGCGGTGGTCGGGCTCGGGGGCCTCTCCAACGGCTACCCACGCCAGGACGGGTTCGACATCGTCGTCGCCTCCGAGCTGATGGCGATCTTCTGTCTGACCGAGTCCTGGGCCGACCTCAAACGTCGGATCGGCGACATCGTGATCGGCTACACCCGGGCCAAGAAACCGATCACCGCGCGCGAGCTCGAGGCTCACGGGGCGATGGCGGTACTGCTCCGCGACGCACTCGCACCCAACCTGGTGCAGACCCTGGAGCACACGCCGGCGTTCGTGCATGGTGGGCCGTTCGCCAACATCGCGCACGGCTGCAGCTCCGTGATCGCGACCCGGGCGGCGCTGCGGCTGGCCGACTATGTCATCACCGAGGCCGGGTTCGGTGCCGACCTCGGCGCGGAGAAGTTCGTCGACATCAAGTGCCGCAAGTCAGGCCTGCGCCCGGACGCCGCAGTCGTGCTGGCCACGGTTCGAGCGCTCAAGTTCCACGGCGGTGTCGACGCACCGGACCTCGCGAAAGTGGACCTCGGCGCTGTCGAGCGAGGCATGGAGAACCTCGCTCGGCATCTGCGCAACGTGCGCGACGTCTACGGCATTCCTTGCGTCGTCGCACTGAACAGGTTCCCGGCCGACACCGAGGCGGAGGTGGCCCGGGTGGTCGAGCTTGTCGACGCGCTCGGGGTCCGCGCATACCCGGCCACGCACTTCGTCGACGGCGGTACCGGGGCCACCGACCTGGCCAAGGGTGTGCTCGACCTGCTCGAGGAGTCCGACCCGTCGACGTTCTCCTTCACGTACCCGGACGACGTATCACTCAAGGAGAAGGCGGAGACGCTCGCCCACCGGCTGTACGGCGCGTCCAGCGTGACTTGGGATGGCAGGGCGAAGCGGCGGCTCGACCGGCTCGAGTCGGACGGATACGGCGGGCTGCCGGTCTGTGTGGCGAAGACGCAGTACTCCTTCTCGACCGACGCGACCCTGCGCGGTGCGCCGACCGGCCACGACCTGCACGTACGGGAGGTGAGGCTCTCGGCCGGCGCGGGGTTTGTGGTGCTCGTGTGCGGCGACGTGATGACGATGCCCGGTCTGCCGGCGATCCCGGCAGCATCGCGGATCGACCTGTTAGACGACGGGACGATCGTCGGCCTGTCCTGACTAGCCGCCCACTTCTCAGGTGGTAAGTCTCGATACGGCTCCCCAGCGCCGCGGCGGGCAGCCGTTCTGTTCCCTACCACGTCGAAAGTGGGGCAGCGGCCGGCCCCGCCACGCCGCCAACGCGATGACGCCGTCCGAATCCGGCGTAGGTGAAGTGTGTCTGCTCAGGCGCCCGCAGCTGAACGCAGGTCAGCCAGAGTGCCGGCTGAGGTTCGTGCGCATCTCCATGAGCCGGCGGTCCGCGTAGCGAGCGTCCGTCCAGGTCCTGCGCACAGCGGCCGCCAGGCCCGAGACCCTCGAGGTCCGGCCGTTCGACGTGGCTGAGGTGGTGTGTGACATGGTCAATCAGGTCCTTCAGTACCAGCGAGTCGGTCTCGCCATGAAACAATCATGCCAGATCGAGCCAAACGATGCGTCACCCGAGAGGGCAGAACGAGCGTGATGTTCGTCTCTGCTGAGGTTTCAGCGCCCACGCCAGCGAGGTGGGCGCTTCTCTACGAAAGCTCGGGGTCCCTCCTTGGCGTCCTCGGAGGCGAGCATGGCGCGGTAGCTGGGCAGGTCACCGGTCCGCATCCGTCGGAACCCCTCCTCGACGCTCAGGGCAGAGGTCTGCCGCAAGATCTCCTTGATGGCCGCCACCGCGAGCGGCGCGCTACGGCAGATGTCGTGGGCTAGTCTCAGCGTCTCCTGGACGAGTCGCGACGGGGCGAACACCCGGTTCACCAGCCCCCACCCGAGAGCCTCGGTCGCACCCATGCGACGTCCCGTAAGCAACAGCTCCGTGGCGATCGCAGTGGGCAGCTTTCGCGGCAGCCGCAAGATACCCCCCGAGTCGGCGAGCATCCCAAGCGTCGGCTCGGGCAGAGCGAACTCGGCGTGCTCCGAACACGTGATGAGGTCGGCCGCGAGTGCAACCTCGAACCCACCGCCTAGGGCTAGACCGTTCACCGCCGCGATCACGGGTTTGCGCAGCGCGCCGAACTCCGTGAGCCCGGCGAACCCGCCGGGTCCGTGGTCGGCCTCCATCGACTCCCCTGCAGCGGCGGCCTTCAGATCCCACCCGGCCGAGAAGAACCTCTCCCCCGCCCCGGTGAGGATAGCCACCCGAACCGTGCTGTCCTGTTGCAGACGCTCGAAGGCACCGTAGAGCTCCACGCTGGTCGCGACGTCGATGGCGTTCGCCTTCGGCCGGTCGAGGGTCACCAGCAGGACCTCTCCGAGGACCTCGGTGCGCACGCTGCTCTCCGCCACCTCGGCTCACGCCCCCAGCGGACGCAGGAGGGACCTCGTGATGATGTGCCGCTGGATCTCACTCGTGCCGTCCCAGATCCGCTCGACCCTGGCGTCGCGCCAGAACCGTTCAATCGGCAGATCCGTCATCAGCCCCATGCCACCGAACACCTGCACCGCCCCATCGGTCACGCGGCCCAGCATCTCGGAGGCGAAGACCTTGGCCATCGCCGCGTCCTGGTCGGTCATCGTCCCCTGGTCGAGCATCCACGCTGCTCGCATCGTCAGCAGTTCCGCGGCCTCGAGCTCGGTGGCCATATCGGCGAGCCGGAAGCCGACTGCTTGGAACCGCCCGATGGGTTGGCCGAACTGCACCCGTTCGGCCGCCCATCGCGTGGCCATGTCCAACACGCGTCGGGCCCGGCCGACGCTGGTCGCAGCAACGGTCAGGCGACTGGGGCCGAGCCACTGGCTCATCAGCGAGAAGCCATGGCCGTCGTCACCCAGTCGTTGGGTCACCGGCAGTCGGCAGTCCTCGAAGGCCAGCTCGCAATGGTGGTACCCGCGGTGGGAGACACTCGCCGAGCCGCGGGTCACGGTCAGCCCGGCGGTGTCGACGTCCACCAAGAAGCCCGTGATCAGCTTCCTGGCGCCGTACGCCGTGTCCTCGGTCCCGGTGGCGGCGAACAGGATCACGAAGTCAGCCTTGTCCGCGTTGCTGATGAAGTGCTTGGTGCCATTGACGACGTAGTCATCGCCATCACGTACCGCCATGGTTGTCATGGAGCGGACGTCGGACCCGGCTCCTGGTTCCGACATTGCCAGGCAGTCGATGCGCTCTCCGCGGATGGTGGGCAGCAGGTACCGCTCACGCTGCTCCCCCTCGCAGGCGAGCAGGATGTTGCTCGGTCTGCCTACCAGCCACTGCAGCGCGTAGCTGGTCTTGCCCAGCTCGCGCTCGACGAGAGCCATCGCGACCGCGTCCAGCCCGCCACCGCCGAGCTCCTCGGGCATGTTGGCGGCGTACAACCCAGCGCTGAGCGCCTTGGTCCGGATCTCCGTCACCAGATCAGGCGGGACATCGCCGAGCCGCTCGATCTCGTCCTCGTGGGGCATCAGCTCATGGGAAACGAAGCGGCGCACTGTGTCGACGACGGCCACCTGCTCAGGCGTGAGGTCGAAGTCCATCGCTGCCTCTCGCGGAGTCGGGTATCCGCATCGGCCGCCCCACGACGTCAGGCACCGCGAGCTCGGCATGGGCCTGTTGGATCGCCGCCAGCCGCACACGCAGCCGCGGCGGCATGGGAGCCGAGCGACCGGCGAGGCCGTCGACATGGACCAGCATCTGCTCGGCCGTGGCGAGCAGTACATCGCCGTCGGCGAGCATCATCTCGTGGAAGATGTGGACTCTCTTGTCGTCGTGGGCGAGGATCCGAAGGGTCATCACCAGGGCGTCGCCTTCCCTGGCCTCCTTGCGGTGGTGCAGATGGGTCTCGACCGTGTAGAGCGAGTGGCCGGCTGCGCGATACTGCTCATCGATGCCCACGAAGCGGAAGAAGGCATCGGCGTTGTCACCGAAGGCCAGCAGGTAGCACGACTCGCTCATGTGCCCGTTGTAGTCCATCCAGTCGGGCGGCACGGTAGTGCCGTACAGCCGCAACGGTGCGTCGATGGGTGGGTCCGCCCGCTCGCCCGGGCGAGGTCCGTCGCCATCGTTCCTCGCGACCAGGGGCTGGTACGTCACCCGGCCACCCGATCCCGCGCTGCCCCGACCCCGCGTCCCAGCTGATCCGGACGGGCGAGCGTGGAGTGCATGCTCAGCATTCTTCGGAGGCCGGCCAGCTGCGGCTGTGGGATCTCCGAGGTGGCACCACTCAAGGTGTCCACATGGAGGTAGAGGAACTCACCCGTCGCGGCTAGTTGGCCGTCGTCGCGCCAGAGCTCCGTGAACAGCCGTACCAGCTTCCGCTCGGCGCCCACCAGCATCGTGGTGGCCGTCAGCGTCTGGCCTAGCGACGACTCGGCGAGGAAACGGATGAAGCACTCGATGGTGTAGAGGGACGCGTGGGTGGCTTTCCGGTACTCCTCGCTCAGGTCGAGGACGGCGAAGAGCTCCTCGTTCGCCTCGCTCAAGGCGATCGCGTAGCTCGCGTCGTGCATGTGACCGTTGTAGTCCAGCCACTCCGGCCGAACCATGGTGCGGTATGCCGAGAACGGCGCAGCGCCGTCCCCGACGGCGCCGGCACCCATGGGGCCGTCACCCATGGCGCACCCGATGACTCTCCAGCAGCAGCAGCAGGTCGACCAGGAACGCATCGCGACGCTCCTCAAGCTCCGAGACGGTCATCCCGCCGGCCTCTTCGAGGGCCCCCGAGACGACGCGGTCGCGCAGCTCCGGCGTCAGGAGCGGCGCCTCCAGCCGGGTCCAGGGCTCCAGCAGGGCGGGCCCGAACTGGTCCAGCATGTGGGCCATCCCACCGGCCCCCCCCGCCAGGTGGAACGTCAGGATCGGGCCCATCAGTGCCCACCGGAGACCAGGGCCGTGCGCTATCGAGGCGTCGATCTGCTGGGCCGTGGCCTCGCCGGAGTCGATCATGTGCAGCGCCTCGCGCCAGAGGGCCTCCTGGAGTCGGTTCCCGACGAATCCGGAAACCTCGTGGTCCATGGTCAGGCAGACCTTGCCCGCAAGGGCGTAGAAGGCGTCGGCCCACTCGACGGTCTCGGGTTTGGTCTCGACGCCGCCGACCACCTCGACCAAGGGGATCAGGTAGACCGGGTTGAACGGATGACCGACCACGAAGCGCCCCGGAGTGGAGCAGCCGACCGCCAGCTCGCTCATCCGGAAGCCGGATGTACTCGACCCGACCACGACGTCGGGCCTCGTCGCCCGGTCGATCTCGGCGAGCAGGGCAACCTTGGCCGCGAGCACTTCCGGAGAGGATTCCTGGACGAAGTCGGCGTCCGCGACTGCCGACCGAAGGGTGCCGGCGAAGCGCAGCCGGTCTCGGCTCGCGCCCGGCCGAAGACCGAGCTTTTCCAGCGTCGGCCAAGCTCTGTCCAGGAGGCCTTCAAGGCGGGCGGCCCCGCGAGGGCTGGGGTCCCAGGCGACGACGTCGTACCCCATCCGCAGGAAGTGCGCCGCCCATCCACCCCCGATGACACCCGTCCCGACCACGGCGACGGTTCGTACGGCGTCCGGCGCGGGGCGCAGGCTCACCAGCCCACCTGGTCGAGGCCCTTGAGTCCCAGGATTCCGCGCGCCTCATCAGGGGTGGCCACCTCGAGCGAGAGCTCGCTGAGAATGCGCCTGATCTTTGCCACCTGTTCCGCGTTCGACTCGGCCAGCCGGCCTCGGCCGATGAAGAGGCCGTCCTCCAAACCCACCCGCACGTGAGAGCCCATCACCGCGGACACCGTGATCATGTTGAACTGGTGACGCCCGGCGCCGAGCACCGACCATTCATAGGTGTCGCCGAGCAGACGGTCCGCCGTGGACTTCATGTGGGCGAGGTGGTCCACCTCGGCGCCGATGCCGCCCATCACCCCCATGATGGTCTGCAGGAAGATCGGCGGCTGCACGAGACCGGCGTCGAGGTAATAGGCCAGCGTGTAGAGATGTCCCACGTCGTAGGCCTCGAACTCGAACCGGGCGCCGGTCTGTGGGCCCACATCCCTGAGCATGTGCTCGATGTCAGCGAACGTGCTCACGAAGGGCTCGACCCGCGTGCTCTCGAGGTATGGCTCCTCCCAGTCGAAGCGCCACGTGCCCGCGTACTTGGGGATCATCGGGAAGCTGCCGTAGTTGAAGGTACCCAGGTTGAGGGTGCAGAGCTCCGGCCTGGTCTCGTAGATCACCCGGAGGCGGTCCTCCACGGACATGCCGGTGCCGCCCCCGCTGGTGATGCTCACGACGACGTCGGTCGCATCCTTGATCCCCTTGAGGTACTCCAGGAAGACCGCAGGCTCCGCGGTGGGCCGTCCGTCTCGTGGGTCACGGGCGTGCAGGTGGATCACCGACGCGCCTGCCTCGGCCGCTGCCACGGACTGATCGACGACGTCCTCGACTGTGTACGGGAGGTGCGGGGACATTGTCGGGGTGTGTCCCGACCCCGTGACAGCGCACGTGATGATGACCTTACGGGTGTCTGACATGAGGCTCTCCTGGAACGCCTGGCGCCGCTGGGTGGATACGAGCGACCGCACTATGTGGGCAGCCGCCGCACATGACGAACGCTTCTCCCCTGCGCGATCGATGTCAAGGGGTAGCGCACGGTGACCGGGTGGCTCGCGCCGCGTGCCGACCCACCGGCTCACGCCGTGATGGCGCCCGCGATGTCGGCCGCTGCCCTCAGCGCGACCAGGCCGAGGGCAGGAAAGCGCGAGACCGGCACCCGGTCGACCGGCCCCCAGATGCTGAACAATGCCACCGGCCTGCCGCCAGGCGCAGTCAGCACCGGGGCGGACACCCCGAACAAGGCGGGCTCGAGCTCTCCCGCGCATTCCGCGTAGCCCCGGGCCCGGGTGGCGACCAGCTCTTCGCGGAGCCGGTCAGGGTCTGTCACGGTGGCGTCGGTGAATCCACGCAGCGGCTTCTCCAGCATGCCGAGGGCTTCGCCAGGGGGCAGCCAGGCGAGAAGCGCCTTACCCGTGGAAGTTGCGTGTAGCGGAACCTCCCGGGCAAGCCAGCTGACGGAGAGAACCGAGCGAGGCGCCACTTCACCGATGTACGTCACTCCCCGCGTCCCTGGTACGGCGAGGCCCGCGGTCTCGCCGGTCTGCTCCGAGGCCCGCTCAAGGATCGGGCGCGTCCTCCGCACCAAGCCGTCGTAGCCCGCCGAGGCCCACATCCGGATGAGGGCGAACCCGGTGTGGTAACGGTTGGTTTCCGGGTCGCGCTCGACCAGCCCGTGCGCCTCCAACGTGCCCAGCAGCCGCCAGGCAGTGGCCCGGTTGAGGCCGCAACTGGTGGCCAGTACCGAGACCGTCTCACCCCGAAGGCCGGCGTTCGCGACCTCGTCCAGCAGCCGAAGAGCGCGGTCGACGGACTGGACCCGAGCCGGCGGCAAAGCATCTGCCGCCAAGCCGACGAGATCCGCTGGGGTGGTCATGGGCGATATCGTGCCACGCCGTCCGCGGCCCGCGACGCCAGCGGCAGGCGGCCCGCACCGCTCACGCGGCCTCCGCAGCCGCGTCCGCGATGGCCGGCAGCGCGAGATAGCAGAGGTCACGGCATTGCCGGTCCCACCAGGGGTCGTCGTACGGCCATGCGGAGGTCTTGACGATCACCGTGCGACGGCTCCGGTCGACGTACACGAACTGGCCACGCATTCCGTCGGCCATGACACGGCTGCCCTCGGCGTTGAGGGGCCACCAGTGGTAGCCGAAGCCCGCGTGCGTCGTGATAGTGCTGGGAAGCCGGCCTGGGACCAGGAACGGCTTTTCCGGGCGGCTGCTGGCATCCACCCATGCCCGGTCGAGCACCTGGTCGTCTCGCCAGCACCCGTCGAGCTGAAGCGTGCCGATCCGGGCCCAGTCACGCGCGCTCGCGACCAGCGCACCGGCAGCGACCGCCACCCCACCGTCCTCGAGCGACGCGTCGAGTCCGATCGTGGCCGGCTGCTCGGCCCCCGTCCGCTGCCAGAGCTCGGCGAGGGCGTCGGCGAAGGTCTGCCCGGTAGCGCGCTCGCGCACCCAGTCAAGGACCATGGAGTCGGGACTGCAGTACGCGTAGCGGGTGCCGGGAGGCGCGCCTGCCCTGATGCCCCGCAGGAGCTCTCGCGAACCGCCGGCACCGGTCCGCCAGCGCGCCAGCAGAGTCGACGCCGCGCCCCGCGGGTCACGGTAGTCCTCCTCCCACGCCACCCCACTGGTCATCGTCAGCACCTGGCGCACGGTCACATGTTGGTAGCCGCTGCCGACGAGCTCGGGGACGAAGTCACATACCGGTACGTCGATGCTCGGGATGCGGCGCCGACCGACCGCAAGCCCGGTGAGTAGCGCCAGCACGGACTTGGTGGCGGAGTTTCCCAGCCTGCCATCGTCGACCGCCGTACCGTCGAAGTAGCGCTCGTGCACCAGGACGTCGTCCACCACCACCACGAGTGCGGTGGTGGACGTCGTCACCAGGAACTCGTCGAGGGTCAGGACGCGGCCGGCCCCGACCACCTCCGCCGCAAGGGCGCGCGAGGCCTCGGGCCAGCGGGCAGGTTGGCTGGGTCGGACCTCGACCTGATGGGGGCTGAGGGACAGCCCGGGTGCTCTCATGAGTGCTCGACACATGCCTCTGCTCGCATGGAGCGACGGTCGGAACGGCAGAAATTCTCGCGGCGAGGCGGCCGCGATGCCACGGTCCACCACCCGATACCGCTTAGCATTTCACAGACAAATGAAATCGTGAAGCGGTTGACAGGGGGGCCGGATGAGTAAATGCTCGTCTCGCGATGTGAACGTGACAAGGCTCGCTCCGGCAGCGGCCCGCCAGGGCCCGGTTGCTCGAGCTGAACGAACTTAGGCGGCGGCATGACTGCGTTCGGTACCCCACAACATCCTCAAGACAACGAGCGGCCGGAGCGGCTGTTCAGCGGCGTCACACGACGACAGTTCATCATCGGCGCGGCCGGGGTCGCGTTGGCCGGCGGCCTCGGCGGGTGCGGCAGCAGCAGCCCGTCGACATCGAATACGCCGACGAGTACGGGAACACCCAAACGGGGTGGCAACTTCCGGCTCGGCGTCACCGGTGGCGGGTCCAAGGACATCTTCGACGGCCAGAACATCATCACGAAACCCGACCAAGCACGCCTGGTCAGTGCCTTCGAGACACTGCTGACCTTCGACGACAACTACCAGCTGACCAACGACGGCCTCGCGGAGAGCGTCACCGCGGACACCCCGACCCAGTACACGATCAAGCTGCACAAGGGGATCGAGTTCCAGAACGGGAAGACACTCACGGCCGACGACGTCATCTACTCGTTGCAGCGCATTGGTACCCAGAAGAACGGGCTGACCGGGTTCGCGGCGACGGCATCGATGGACATCGCGGGGCTCAAGAAGCTCGACCAATACACGGTGCGGCTGCCCTTGAAGACCGCGGACTCAACGGTGCCGCAGACCCTGGCGAGCTACACGTTCGGCATCGTGCCCGTCGGCTACAAGGCGTACCCAGCGCCCCAGTTCGGTACCGGTGCGTACAAGCTGAAGAGCTTCAGCCCCGGCCAGGAAAGCATCAGCGAGCGAAACCCGAACTACTGGCGCACGGGCGAGCCGTACTTCGACACCGTCACCATCACCGATTTCGCCGACGCGACGGCCCAGGTCAATGCCCTGCTGGGCGGTCAGATCGACGCCATGACCGACCTGCCGCCATCCCAGGTCCAGGTGGTCAAGTCGCACCAGATGAACGCCCTGATCTCGAAGACGGGAGGCTGGGTGCCGCTGTGCATGGCCATCGACATGCCTCCCTTCACCGACAACCGGGTCCGGCAGGCCATGCGCCTCATCGTCGACAGGAACGCGATGATCGGGCAGATCGCATCCGGTTACGGGTTCGTGGCCAACGATCTCTACTCTCCGTTCGATGAGGGCTACGACCACGCCCTTCCCCAACGCACCCAAGACATCGCGCAGGCCAAGTCCCTCCTCAAGTCGGCCGGCCAGGAGGGCCTGACCGTCGACCTCCACACGACCAACGGCGCGTCGGGGATGGTCGAGCTTGCGACGGTGTTCGCGTCCCAGGCGAAAGCTGCCGGTGTCACCGTCAACGTGAAGAACGATCCCAACTACTACGGCTCCGCATACCTCCACCTGGCCTTCTCCGTCGATTTCTGGGGGACCCGCGGCTACCTCAACCAGGTGCAGCAGGGCTCGCTGCCGACCTCGCCGTACAACGAGACCCACTGGCCGCCGAAGTCAGGGACGGGGTCGAACTTCGCCTCGCTCTACAGCCAGGCGCTGGCGGCCACGGACGCCTCGAAGCGGATCGAGCTGGAGCACGAGATGCAGAAGCTCGAGTACGACGAGGGTGGATACATCATCCCGTTCTTCGGCGACCTGATCGACGGGTACTCGCCTAAGGTGCAGGGACTCAAGCCCAGCAAGGGGACCCTCAACCTCGAAGGCTTCGGTCACGGGTACCGATCGATCTGGTTGGCCTGAGCGCATGGCCTGGCTCCGTCACGGCGGAATCGCCGCCTTCATAGTCCGGCGGCTGCTGCTCGGCGTGTTCGTGCTCTTCCTGGTCTCGGTCCTGGTCTTCGTCGCGACCCAGGCATTGGGCGACCCGGCGCGGGCCATCCTGGGACGCAACGCGACGCCGGCGAGCCTGGCGGCGTTGCGCAAGCACCTGCACCTCGACCAGTCGCTCATCGGGCAGTACGTCACCTGGGCCGGGGGGTTCCTGCACGGGGACTTCGGCACCTCACTTGCGGCCCAGGAACCGGTCTCCAAGCTACTCGGGTCCAGGGTCGTGAACTCCGCGGTGCTGGTCCTGTTCGCAAGCATCGTCTCCATCCCGCTGTCGATCGCAATCGGCTCCTGGGCCGCTCTTCGGCGCGAGAAGACATTCGATACCGTGAGCTCGAACCTGATGCTGGTGCTCGCGTCGCTTCCCGAGTTCGTGGTCGCCGTCCTGCTCGTGATCTTGTTCGCGACAACCGTCCTTCATGTTCTTCCCGCCATCAGTCCGCTGTCGATCGGACAACGTCCGTGGCAGGTGCCGAAGGAGCTCATCCTCCCGGTCGCCACCCTGGTCATCGCCGTGGCTCCGTACGTCGCGCGCATCATGCGAGCCTCGATGGTCGAGGTCCTCGAGAGCGACTACGTCGAGATGGCGCGACTCAAGGGGCTCCCCGAACGCACGGTTCTCGTGCGGCACGCCCTGCCTAACGCCATCGGTCCCGTCTTCCAGGTGATTGCGATCAACCTGGCCTACCTGGCCGGGGGGATCGTCCTGGTCGAGTTCGTCTTCAACTACTCCGGCATCGGAAGTGCACTTCAAGACGCCGTCGTCAACCACGACCTGCCGGTGGTGCAGGCCCTGGCGATGCTCATCGCAGGCGTCTACGTCGTGCTGAACCTGCTCGCCGATGTCGCGACGATCCTGGTCACCCCACGCCTGAGGACGCGCCTGTGACCGCCACCGAAGAGGCACCCGCGCAGGCTGAGGGGCTCGGCACACCCACACCGCCCGTGCGGTCGACCATGCTGCTGGCTCGCGCGATGCGGCTGTGGCGGACCAGGATCGGCGCCTTGCTCGTCCTGATCCTGGTGGTCATCGCGATCGTCGGCCCCTACGTCGCTCCACATTCGCCGACCGACTTCGTGGCGGTCCCGAACTCACCCCCGGGCGGCAAGGCCGGGCTCCTCGGTAGCGACTACCTGGGCCAGGACGTGCTGAGCCGTTTCCTCTACGGCGGCCGCGGCATCCTCGTGATGGCCTTCGTCTCCACGGCCATCGGCCTCATCTTCGGCGTCGGCATCGGCCTGGTGGCGGCGTACGCCCGCAACGCTCTCGACGACGTGCTGATGCGGGCGATGGACGTGATCATGGCCTTCCCCCAGATCATGCTCGCCCTGGTAGCAGTCAGCCTCCTCGGTGCGCACGCCTGGCTCATCATCGTGGCCATCGCGTTGACCACCGCCCCACGCGTAGCGCGGGTGGCCCGCGGTGCGGCGCAGCCGGTGGTCGAGCGCGACTTCGTGGAGGCCACCGAGTCGATGGGGGTCTCGCGGATCCGGATCATCACCGGGGAGCTGTTCCCGAACATCCTCGGCCCAATGATGGTCGAGGCGAGCCTGCGGCTCACCTACTCGATCGGGGTCATCGCCGCTCTAGCGTTCCTGGGACTCTCCCCCGACCCGAACGGCGCGAACTGGGGCACCATGATCCAGCAGAACGAGATCGCGTTGTCCACGCAGCCATGGGGGGCGCTGGCACCGATCATCGCCATCGCGCTGCTCACGATGGGCACCGGTCTCATCGGCGACGGAATCGCTCGCACAGCGGCCGGCATCGACCGTGAGCGAGGTGACGAGTGAGCACCGAGCAGCAGTCGAGCCCGGTCGGGGAACTCGCCGCGGTCAGGGTGCAGGGCCTGCACATTGAGACCTCCAGAGGCGTTCCAGTCGTGATGGACGTGTCCTTCGAGATCGCCGCCGGCGAGGTGCTCGGCGTCGTGGGAGAGTCCGGATCCGGCAAGACGACGGTCGGGCTGTCGCTGCTCGGACATGCGCGGCGCGGTCTTCGGATCTCCGGCGGCAAGGTCATGCTGGGCGACCAGGACATCCTCAGCCTTGATGACAAGGAACTGCGTCAGCTCCGGGGGTCGGCCGTGTCGTATGTCCCCCAGGACCCGGCGTCCTCGCTCAACCCCGCCTTGCGGATCGGCCTCCAGCTCCGCGAGGTTCTGGAGGCACACAGCTCGGGGCGGGGGACGAACCACGACGAGCGCATCGCGGAGATGATGCGTGAGGTCGCCCTGCCCGACGACCCGAAGTACCTGCGCCGCTACCCGCACGAGCTCTCCGGCGGCCAGCAACAGCGCATCGGCCTGGCCATGGCGTTCGCCAACCGTCCGCGCCTCATCGTCCTCGACGAGCCGACCACCGGTCTCGACGTCACGACGCAGGCCACGGTGCTGGAAACGGTGCGTGAGCTCGCCGCGGCCCACGGCGTGGCCGCCCTCTACGTCAGCCACGACCTTGCCGTGGTCGCGGCACTGGCCCGCCGGGTCGCCGTCATGTATGCAGGGCGGGTTGTCGAGCTCGGCCTCGCGGAGGAGCTGTTCGAGTCCTCCGCGCATCCGTACACCCGGCGGCTGGTCGGCGCCATCCCACGACTCACGGGTGGTCGCACCCTGCTCGGTATTCCCGGACTTGCCCCGTCGCCCGGTCGGCGGCCCTCCGGTTGCGCCTTCGCGCCCCGGTGTGCGATGCGCATTCCCGAGTGCGAGATCGACATCCCGCCGTTGGCGCCCGTGGGTCCAGAGCACAGTGCCCGCTGTATCCGAGCCCAGGAGGTGGTGACTCAGAAGCAAGTCAAGCCAGGCGATCCTGTCAGCGCCACCGGGGCCGAGGCCGGATCCGCGGTGCTGACACTCGAGAACGTCGTGGCGCGCTACGGCAAGATCGAGGTGCTGCACTCGATCAACCTGCAGCTCGAGCACCACGAGTGCCTGGCCGTGGTGGGAGAGTCCGGGTCCGGCAAGACCACCACGGCCCGTTCCATCGCGGGCCTGCACCGGGACTGGACCGGGAGCATCCGCTTGGGCGACAAGGAGCTGGAGACCTCGGCGCGGTCGCGTAGCACCGAGTCCCGACGGCAGATTCAGTACATCTTCCAGAACCCCTACGGCTCTTTGAACCCGCGCAAGACCATCGGCGAGACGGTGGGACAGCCGCTCGCGGTGTTCGGTCTCGCCAAGGGACGCGCAGCCGACGACAGGGTTGCCGAGATGCTGGAGCAGGTCTCGTTGTCCGCAAGCTACGCACGGCGGTATCCCGACCAGCTCTCCGGGGGCGAGCGGCAGCGCGCGGCGATCGCGCGCGCGCTCATCTCGGGGCCCTCGATCCTGATCTGCGACGAGGTCACGTCCGCCCTCGACGTCAGCGTGCAGGCGGCGATCGTCGAGTTGCTGGGCACGCTGCAACGTGACCTCGGCCTGTCCATGGTCTTCGTCACCCACAACCTGCCACTGGTCCGCTCGATCGCTCAGAAGGTGGCCGTGCTCTCCGAGGGGGTCATCGTGGAGTATGGCGAGACCGCAGATGTGCTCGCCAATCCCCAGCAGGCCTATACCCGGCAGTTGCTGGCCAACACGCCATCCCTCGAGACCGCCACCGCCGAGGTGGGCCCGGACGGCCAACCCGTGCAGTCATCGGGAGACATTCCAGCGTGACCTTCGGGCCCAGACCCAACATCCTGATGGTGATTGCGGACCAGCTGACCCCATTTGCGCTTCCCTATCACGCTCACCCCGTCACCCGGGCGCCTTGGATCTCCTGGCTCGCCGAGCGCGGGGTCGTCTTCGACAACGCCTACACGGCAAGTCCGCTCTGCACGCCGGCCCGCGCATCCCTCATGACGGGGCTGCTGCCTTCTCGAACCCGCGCCTACGACAACGCGGCTGAGTTCGCCTCTGACATCCCCACCTTCGCCCATTACCTGCGCAGCGCAGGCTACCGGACAGTCCTCTCCGGCAAGATGCACTTCTGCGGAGTCGACCAGCTACACGGCTTCGAGGAACGCCTGACGACCGATATCTACCCGGCAGGCTTTGCCTGGACTCCGGACTGGACACGCCCACTCGAACGCCCGCATTGGTACCACGACATGTCGTCGGTCATCGAGGCTGGGCCGTGCCTGCGGTCGAACCAGCTGGACTTCGACGAGGAGGTCGCCTTCGCGGCGCAGCGGGAGCTCTACGGGCACCTCCGGTCGGACGACGACCGGCCGTTGTTCCTGCTGGTTTCCTTCGCCCACCCGCACGACCCGTACACGATCCCCCACAGATGGTGGGACGCGTACGACGATGACGAGATCCCGATGCCCGAGCACGGGTACGACGCAGCGCGGCTGCACCCGCACGAGCAGCGGCTACGTCAGGTATGCGCCATGGACGACGTGGAGATCACAGAGGACCACGTTCGCGCGGCTCGCCGGGCGTACCTAGGAGAGATCTCCTACGTCGACGACCAGATCGGCCGGCTGCTCGAGATCCTGCGACAGACCGGCACGTTGGATGACACCGTCGTGATCCTCACCAGCGACCACGGTGACATGCAAGGCGAGCGAGGCCTCTGGTACAAGATGAGCTTCTATGAGGGATCGGTGCGGGTCCCCCTCATCGTGTGCTCGCCATCCCGGTTCTCGCCGCGCAGAGTGGCGACGCCTGTCTCGACGATGGACCTGTTGCCGACCATGGTCGGGATGGCTCAGGGCGGGGATGTCACGAACGTCGTCCAACCGTTGGACGGGGAGAGCCTCCTCCCCTTCCTGAACGGCGAGCATGGCGTGCGGGACATGGTCACAGCCGAGTATCTCGCGGAAGGGGCGGTTGCCCCCATGGTCATGGTGCGCCACGAAGACCTCAAGCTGATCCACTCACCCGCCGACCCCGACCAGCTGTTCGACCTCTCGTTGGACCCGCTCGAACGACGTAACCTCGTCGGGGAGCCGGACTATGCCGACGTGCTGGCCGAGCTGCGAACGGAGGTGGCCACCCGGTGGGATCTGCCCAGGATCGACTGTGAGGTCCGCGAAAGCCAGCGGCGACGGATGACCGTGGCGCAGGCCTTGGACAGCGGGTCACCCACCTCCTGGGACTATGCTCCGCCGTACGACGCGTCCCGCCGCTACATCCGCAACCACCTGGACCTCGGTGCTCTGGAGGCGCTGGCGAGGTACCCGCCTGGTTCTCCCTCGCCCCAACCCGAACCATGACCCCAGGTCCGGCCATCGCGCCAAAATTATTGGCTCTCAGCCAGCCACGACCCCAGCCAATCATTGCAACGGCTGGCGAAGTGAGCTCAAGCTGGGGTATCCGGCCGGCGTCGAGAGATGGCATCGGCTGCGAGGCGCGCCGGGGGCCGCGCCGGGGGTACCGGGTTGGAGGGCCAGCGGCGCTCGCCGCTCCACAACGCGTGGGGAGCGTCCAACTCGCGGGCGAGTGTCAGGGCGGCCGCGTCGTAGTTTGCCCGCCAGCCGCGGAAGTTGGGCCATGCCTCCTCGTTGGTCACTTCGACCGGATAGTCGAGACGGCGGAGCATGTCGACGGCCTCGCAGAACTGTTGGTAGCTGATCGAGATAGGGCCGTCGGGGTCCGGCTGGTCGGGGACACGCAACCGCATGGCGCGTGCGACCTGCTCGATGGCCGTGAAGCCCATCCGCAACGAGAGCCGCGCGGACAGCTTGGGTTCACTCGAGGGTGATAGCGACAGGTGGAGGGCCGCGGCGTCCATCACGGCGAGCAGTGATGTGAGCCAGTGGGACTGCGGGCGCGGGGAGCGTAGCCGGACGAGAGTGAGGTAGGTGGTGTGGGATTCAGCGACCTCGGCCGACCACCGCTCCCAAGCGGTGAACAGCTCGTCCAGGACCGGTCGGCTATCGCCGTCGTAGATACCCCACCGGGTGCGGGCCAGGATCTCCGGACCCCAGGCCGGCAGTCCCGCGCGTGAGATCAGTAGCGTCACCTCCGCTTCTCGTCGGTTGAACGCCGCGTACAGGGTCGGCAGGTAACCGATCTGCAAGCCGACGACGACCAAGCCTGTGTACGCCGCCAGATACTCCACGATGGTGCTGCTCGTAGTGCTCGGCGCGGCGTACCCCAGCGTGAGCATCGACGAGCCGGCCTCGCCGAAGGCCCGCGACCAGGGACCGCGCACCGTGGGCAGCAGCATCAGGCCGTAGCCGACGAGGAGCAGGGCGATCCACAGCGCGAGCCGGATGATCAGCGTCACCGGGGACTGCCACGCAAGGATGCGATCGCGACGCGCGAAGACCCGAACGCCGCCGGTGACGTGCCTGAACACGTAGTCCAGGCCACGGTCGCAGGTGCGCGATATTCGTGAGTCGACACCGCGCGGGACCACGAGGGTGCCCAGGACGCTCAACCACGTACCACCGACCACCGCCAGCCCGGCGGCGAACCCCATCCAACGCAACACCATGGTCTGATCAAACTACCTGTCCACCCGATCGCGATGCGATCGTCTCACGAGCTTCCTGTTGTGCCTCTCGCCGATGCGCGACAACGATCCAGGCGGTGAAGAGTACCGCCGCCCAGGCCGCAAGGACCGCTATTGGCCCCACGTGCTGGTACGAGTTGAAGTAGACAGCGTCGCGAAGCGCGCTGACCGTCGCGCCGGAGGGCAGCCACTGCGAGATGAGCGCGAACGGTGCGGGCAGGAGCGCGGGTGAAACTGCGCCCCCCGAGGCACTGTTGCCGAGGATGGTGAAGAACAGCCACGTGGGCAGTATCGCCCAGCGGCCGACGAGCGTGGACATCAGCGAGCCGAACGACGCCACCGCCAGCACATGCAGCGCGAGGATCCCCCACACTTCGGGGTCCGCGGCACTGAACCCGTGCAACATCACTTCGCCCACGAGCGTCAACGCGAGTGACACGGTGACTGCGAGGCCTACCACGAAGGCAGCATGATGGCGAAGCAGCATGCCGGGAGCGTTCGCGCGTACCTGGAACACGCTGATGAACCCGACGACCGTAGCAACGAGCATCGTGTAGAAGACATCGAGTCCGTTGGGGTCGTTCGCCGCGAGCGGGCGGGCGTCGACCACACGTACGGTCGGATCCACGAACGAGACCCGCTCCAGCACACGCGCAACGGACGAGCCGGCCGCGCTCGCCACATACAGCGTTGGACGTCTCGTGGTCAGGTCGAGCGCCGCGTAGACATTCTGGACGTCGATCGCGTGCAGCGCGGCCGGCATCGACGCATAGTGGTGGAGGTCGACGCTTCCGTCCGCAGCTTTCTCCAATGCGTTGACTGAGGCAGTGTGGGCTGTCGCGTTGCCGACGATGGCCGCGTCGATGCGGTGCGGCACCGGGTCACCGAGCGCCAGTGAGTACGTCGTGAGGAACAGGCACCCCATGGCGATGGCCAGAACTGCGATCACGATGGCAGGCCGGACTGCGGACCATTCATCGTGCCGAGGACGTCGCATCCGCCGGCTCCGCGTGGCCCGGACCGCCGGATCGAGCGTGGCGCGTGCTTGGCCGCGACCTGGGGTGCGTGCCGCAGGGTCGTCTCGGCGTACGGCAGTAGCGCCAGAGTCTGGGAGACGGCCCTGAGCCTGTGAAGCCATCTCCCCTGCTGGTGCCTGCTCCGGCGGTGCGCTGGCGCTCATGTCCGCTCCTTCTCGTCGAGCGACTCAGTCGTCCAGGTTCGGCTCACGGCATCCGGAGGAGCGCGTGGCTCACGACCCAACAGCGCCGTCATGAAGTGGACGTGACAACTGTGGCCGCCGCGGGGTGTCTGCCGCATCGCTGCTGGCGGCCATGTCAAGCCCCCGGTGGCGGTCGTCGAGGGTTCCCGCTAGCAGGAAGAGGAGACGCCTTCAGCCAGGTCGGCGGTGCTTGAGCCTTGAGTTGCCGCCGAGCGTTGACCGCGACTCCCGCCCCTACTGCCACACTGGTCGAGAGCCCGGGCGTTGCCTGGTGGCTGCCCGGCGGGCCGACCCGAGGGGACATGATGAACGGAATCCGCGTCGCGATCGCAGACGATGACGTGCTGCTTCGGGAGGGGCTCGCGAGTCTGCTGGAGCGTTCGGGATTCGAGGTCGTCGGTCAGGTGGGCAACGGTCCGGAGCTGCTCGCGCTGGTGCGGCGGGAGCTCCCTGATCTCGCCGTCGTCGACATCCGGATGCCGCCCACCCATTCGACCGAGGGCCTGGAGGCGGCCCAGGCGATCCGACAAGAACAGCCGCAGACCGCCATCCTGCTGCTTTCGGCGCACGTCGAGGTGGAGCACGCGATGCAGCTGCTCGCGAGCGGGGGCGCAGCGGGTTATCTGCTGAAGAGCCGCGTCACGGACGTCGAGGAGTTCATCGACACCCTCGAGCGGGTCGCCAAGGGTGGCTCGGTGGTGGACCCGGCGCTGGTGCAGGAGCTGGTGGACACTCGGCGCCGTCACGACCCGCTGGCGGCGCTCACCGAGCGCGAGCGTGAGGTGCTCTCGCTGGTGGCCGAGGGCCGCTCCAACGCCGGGGTCGCCCGTCGGCTCTGGGTGACCGAGGGGACTGTGGAGAAGCATGTCCGCAGCATCCTCACCAAGCTCGACCTGCAGGAAGCCGACGACGACCACCGGCGTGTGCTGGCGGTTCTCACCTATCTCGAGGGAAGTTAGCATGTGGCGTGGCCGGTAGTCGCCAGACATCGATGTCAAGGTGGCCGCCTCCGAACGGTCGCTTACCGGCCAGCTGTCGGGTAGGTCATCACGTGCCATGGGTGTCTTGCCCATCGGCAGTGATCGTGGGGATCACCGCCGAGAAGTCGAGGTCACCCGCACCGGCCTCGGCTGCTCGTTCGAGCCAGTCACGGCATGCCGCGGCGACCTC
>JAWWPG010000049.1:0-36474 GCA_033850885.1 Nocardioidaceae bacterium | reverse complement strand
CCACTCACATCTGGGTGGCTTGAGGGACGTCTGGGTGGTGCACCACCGAAACGGCCTCGCCCAGCGATGCGGGTTTGCCCGGCGTGCCGGCCCCGCCATGAACGGCAAGGCTTGTGCGCGGAGCCCTCTGCGCTGCGCGACGGCCGGCGCGCTGTAAGAGTCAGAGGGAGCCGCTCGCCTCGGTCAGGAGCAGGCACGCGAGGGCGCCGAACGTGAGCCCGGCGAGGACGTTGAGCACCTGAGCGGTACGGCCACCGGGTGAGAGCACCCTTCCGAGGCGTCCCATCGCCAGTCCGATCACACTGTCGCTCACCAGGCCGACGAGGAGGAACACCAGGCCGAGGGTCAGCAGCTGAACGGCGACCGGCCCGTGGCCGGCCCGGCTGAACTGCGGCAGGAAAGCGGCGAAGAACAAGATCACCTTCGGGTTGGTGAGGTTCGTGAACACGGCCCGTCTGAGGAGCCGGCCGCCCTCGGGTTCTGCCGCGGTCAGGTGGCGGTCTCGACTGGCGCGCAAGGTGGTCACCGCGAGCCACCCGAGATATCCGCCGCCGCCGATCTGGATGACGGTCAGCGCCCATGGTGTGGAGCGCAGCACAAGAGCCAACCCGAGAGCCGCGGCGCAGACGTGCACGACCATGCCGAAAGACATGCCGACCGCGGAGACCAGCCCGGCGCGGGGGCCGCGGGCCAGCGCCACGGCGGCGATGTAGGTGTTGTCCGGGCCTGGTGCCACGGTGACAAGGACGACCGCGGTCAGGAAGCCGGGCAGTACCGAAGGGTCGAGCATCTGTCTCACCTCCTCGTGCAATGCGTAACGCTTTGACTTCAATATAGACGTTACAGACTGCTGAGGATATGTGCAACGTGAGAAAGCTTCTTATGGCGTTACACTCATAGCGTGAGACATCAGGTGGTTGCGATGCCGATCGCCGCCGTGGTCGATCTCGTCAACGGGTGGGGCACGGTACCAAGGCTGGAGGCAGGCGAGCAGGATCAGGAGCTGCCCTCGTTCGCGGAGCTGGCTGGTCGCTTCGGCGTACTCGCGGCACTGGCCGGAGGAGCGACAGCGGCAGAGCTCCAGCGGGTTGCGGATCTGGTTTATCCGGTCTTCGCTGCCTCCACGGCCGCGCAGCGAGCGTCGCTGGTGGATTCGCTGCTCACGGAGGCCGGCGTCCGGCCGGGCCTACGCGCGACTGGCGACGGCCTCGAGGCGGGCTGGGTCGTCGATGACAGCGCGCAGTCGATCCTCGCCGCAGCCGCCAGCACCCTGTATGCCCAGCTCACCGAGCATGCTCCCGAGCGACTCGGAACCTGTACCGGGCGCCGATGTGCCGACGCGTACGTAGACGCGTCGCCCGGCGGGCACCGGCGCTACTGCTCTGTCACCTGCCAGAACCGGGCTCGGGTCGCGACGTTCCGCCGCCGCCACTCGACGTCCACACGGACCGGGTCATAGTGTGCCGCGCAACTGCCGCAGGAGCGTCTCGCCGTCGCGTCCCTCGCCTTCGATGCTGCCGTTGTCGCGGCGCGGGCGATCCGTCGTCGTCTGCACCGACCCGTTGTCCACCTGCTGCCGGTTCAGTCGGGTGTCTTCTCGAACTTCTCTCCCGTTGCCGGGTCGACCGCCGTCTGCCCGGGCGGAAGGTTCGACAGGTCAGGCGCGATGACGGTCGCCTCTCGTGAGTCAGGCAGGGTTATCGGCTCGACGCCGATCGGCAGGTCGCCGTACAGCAGGAGATCGCCGTGACTGCGCCGGGGCAGTGTCTGGCCCCGGAAGTACGCCGGTGAGGCAACCCACTGGGCGGCGAGCAGCACGAAGCCGATGAGCAGCGCCCCGATTCCAACGACGGATACGGCGCCGATTCCGAAGATCGTGATGTTCTTGCCGTTGTCGTCCGTGAGATTGTCGGGCTGTGCGTAGATCTTCGCCGCATAGACGAACATCACGAACAAGAACACGCCGCCTACCAAGGGGATGACTCCCCGCATGACGAAAAAGCGCAGCGAAGACAGCAGCGACCGGCGGTAGAACCACGTGCATGCGATGCCGGTGAGTCCGTAGTAGAAGGCGATCTGCAGCCCGATGGCGCCGATGAGCGCCAGCAGGATGTTCTGGCTGATGGCCGTCATCAGCAGGTAGAAGGCCGCGGAGACGAGGCCCATTCCGATCGTTGCCCAGGTCGGCGTGAGATAGCGCTTGTGGATCCGGGCGAACTTGAGGGGGATCGCGCGATAGACGGCCATGGACAGTGCCGTCCGCGCGGTCGGCAAAATCGTCGTCTGCGTCGATGCGGAGGCGGATGTCAAGATCGAGATGGCGAGCAGGTCGATACCGATCTTGCCGAGTGTGCCGTTGCCGTAGAGCGTGGGCCCGATGGCGTTGAAGACATCTGCGGCGTTGGCGGAGCTGCCGAGACCGATCCCGTGGGTGCCGTCCCCCGCGAAGGCGATCGCAGCTGTCGAAACGAGGACGTAGGTCAGCAGCAGTAGCACGGTCGCGATCACGGCGGCGCGACCCGGGGTACGGCCGGGGTCGTCGGCTTCTTCGTTGGTCGCCACAGCCGTGTCCCAGCCCCAGTAGATGAACACCGCGATCAACACGGCGGGCGCTATCACGCCCGAGATCGACAGTCCGCCAGGCCAGAGCCAGGAGAGCTGAGGGTGAAGAGCTGTTGGGCCGGCGTTACCGCTATAGACCTTGGCCAACGCGACGGCCGCGAAGATGAGGAGCGTCACGATCTCGATGGAGAGCAGCGCGTACTGGATGCGGGCGGAGATCTCGATGCCGCGGTAGCAGATATAGGTCATGATCGCGATCCACACCAGGCCGGCGATCATCGACCAGACGGCGTCGTTCGCCAGCGAGTTGTGGATACCGAGCTGATCGGCAAGCTGGTAGGAGTACGAGCCGGCGATCTGGGCAAGGTTGGCCATCACGATGACGTCGGCGGCGATGATGCCCCAACCGCCCATCCAGCCGACGACAGGTCCGAAAGCCCTGGTGGCCCACGTGAACGTCGTACCGCAGTCAGGCTCGGCCTCGTTGAGCTCCTTGTACGCAACCGCGATGAAGTACATCGGGATGAAGGCGAGCAGCATGATCGCCGGAGCCTTCAAGCCCGCACCGGCGGCGACCACATAGCCGAGGCTGGCGGCGAGTGAGTAGGCCGGCGCCGTCGAGGCCATGCCGACGACGACGCTGCCCAACAGTCCGAGGGCGCCGGGCTTGAGACCCTTGCTGTCCACCGCACCGGACGGTTGCGTGATCGGCGGCGGAGCCTGCGCGGGGCGAGTCATCGAGTTGGCTCCTCTCCATCGGTGAGTCGTTCGAAGCCACCGGGGCCCGGTTCACGCTTCGAGTCTAGGAAGACTCACCCATCTCGCGCTTCCAGTCGGCGTTTCGGGGATTCTTGTGATGCAGGCCGAAGTACCGGGCGGGGAACCACCACTTGACGGCCCTCCCGAGCGCCGTGCTCCTGCACCAGCAGTCGGGGTCGCAGCCACAGCTGCGGTTTCGAGGGTTGTGGAGTCGTTGGAGAGGAGTTCTGGCCATGACGACGAGCGTACGTCGAGCCGGGGGCCATCCGGGGTCGAGGCTATCCGTGGGTCGCGAGCCCTTGAACCGGCAAATCTGCCGACCGGAAATTCGTTCGACGTCGGTGTTGTAGACTCCCACGCAGGTGCTCCGCGGTAAGGCCAGCCACCCCGGGGAGTTGAATCTTGACGCTCCCGTAGCCGTCGGAGACTGCCGTATACGCGGCGAGGGGTGATTCGTGACTCAGAACGTGAGTTCGGACGGCCTGCGGGTGCCGGCGCCGGTTTGGCTGACCTACCTGCTCCAAGGTGCCCTGGCGCTTGTCGTCACCGCGGCCGCCCTCGTCAGCGGACTCGCCGTCGGCGGGGGAGACAAGACGCTGGTCGTGCTGCCACTTGCTGCTGTCGGTGGCCTGGTCCTCGCTGTCTTCGCTCTCACGCGGTTCACCGGCTTCATCCTGCTGCTCCTGGGTGCCCGCTCCAGCCTCGACGCGCTCCAGCTCAGCGGTCCTTCGGCCGGAACCACAACTGGCAACACGGTGGTCAGTCACGGCTTGGACCCGTCGAGCCTGGTCGGCGTGCTGTTCCTGCTCGCCGCCATGCTGTGGCTCGCGGGGCGCTACTCGTCGGGCATGAACATCAAGGCGTCCCGGGCGGCGCTGTGGCTGATGGCATTCTGGCTGGCCGGCGTCGTCAGCATCCTCGCGTCGCAACACCCCCAGGCGAGCGCCCTGGAGTCTCTGCGCATCATGAGCGTCGCCATGATGTTCGTGGTTCTGGAGCAGATCATCACCAGCCGCGAGATGATGGTCCGGGTCCTCGTCGCGGCGTATGTCTCTTTGCTGATCCCACTCGGCTACACCTTGTTCGGCTTGTTGTCCGGACATCCGGCGTCGGAGGAGAAGTCAGGCTTCGTCCGGCTGATCGGGACCTTCATCCAGTCGAACGACTATGCGAGATACCTCGCCTTCATGATCGTGTTCGGCGTGGCGATCTATCCGAGACTGCAGGGACGCCTCAAGGCGGCCATGGCCGCGCTGCTCATCGTGTCGGGTGTTGTCCTGGTGCTGACCCTCACGCTCGGGGCCATCATCGGCACAGCGATCGGAATCCTCCTGGTGGCTGTGCTGCAGAGGCGGCGCTCGCTGGTGGTCGGTTTCGTGGTCACCGTCGTGCTGGTCTCGCTTGCGTCCCCTGCGCTGGCGTCTCGCTTCAGCTCTGTCAGCAGCAGTGCGCCGTCCGCAATCGGCCAGCCGTCGGGAAACAGCCTCGCGTGGCGGCTCAGCTACTGGTCCCAGGTGCTTCCGCTGGCGAACAGCAACCCGGTGACGGGAATCGGCCTGAACTCAACTCAGTACGAGACGAGCAATGCGAAGCAGCCGCACAATGACTTCCTGCGGGCGTACGTCGAGACGGGCGTCGTGGGGCTCGTGATCTATATCGCGATGCTGGGCGCTCTGATCGGCACCTGCCGGCGGGCTGTCCGGCGAGCGGCGCGTGGCACCCTGGAGAACGCGGTGGGCGTCGGCGCGCTTGCGTGCTGCGTATGTTTCTTGCTCGAAAGCCTGGCGGCCAACGTGATCACCAATGTGGTCGACCTCTGGTATCTCGTCGCGTTTGTCGCCGCCGCGGGCTTCGTCGCTCGATCCGGTGGGAACTCGCAACTTGCGGGAATCCCTGCGCCTGCCGAGGCTCGCCCTGCGCCTGCCGAGCACGCTGGCCTTGCAGGTAGCTTCGCGGGTCCCAGGTCAGAGCCCACACCCAGCGGGCCCGACGTCAGTCCGTCGCGGAGAGGGGTGGCACGCGGCAGCGGGCTCAACCTTGTCGGCGCCATCTGCAGCCAGTCGGCGCTGTTCCTGATTCTGGCCGTGCTGGCTCTGCGACTCGGCAAAGCGGACGTCGGGCGCTACGTCGAGTGCTACGCCATGCTGTCCCTGCTCGGGCTGTTGTCCCTGTCCGGGTTTCGCGCCGCACTGACCCGTTTCGTCGCAGTCCACCTAGCCGACCGCGACCCTGGACGGCTCCGGGGGACGGTCAGGCTTGGCCTCTCACTCACCTTGGCGGGTTCGACGACGATCGGTCTGGTCCTCGTGCTCGCATCCGCCCAGATCGCGGGTCTGTTCCACGACCCGAGCCTGCGCTCCGGCATCATCCTGGTCGCGCTCACCCTGCCCGCCAGCACGTTCGAGGACATGGCGCTAGCGGCCACCCAGGGTTGGCGAAGCCAGAAGGCATTCGCCCTGATCGGCTGGATCTTCGATCCCATGTCGAGACTGTTGCTGACCACCGTCGTCGTGCTTCTCGGCGGCGGCCTCACGGGTGCATTGTGTGCGCTCGTGGCGTCGTCGTGGTCGGGCGCCATCCTCGCTGGTCTGGCGCTTCGTCGACGGATGGATACCGTCCCGGTAGCGGCAGCAGTGGTCGAATTTCGCCAGATCTTCAACTTCTCGTTGATCAGCTGGGTCTCCTCGCTGGCCACGACGGGACTCATCTGGGCCGACACCCTGCTCCTCGGCAACCTCTCGACCCAGGAGAACGTCGGCACCTACTCGATCGCCACCCGCCTCGTGACCCTTGCCGTGTTCGTGATGGCCCCCATCCAAGCCGCGTTCTCCCCCCACATCGCCCATCTTTGGCATGTGGGCGACCGGCCCGGAATCGCGCGAACCTTTGGAACTGCCAACAGGTGGATCATGTGGTTGTCGACGCCCGCGTTCATTCTGCTGCTCGTGTTCCCCCGTGACCTGCTCGAGTTCTTCGGCCACGGCTTTGCCACCGGGGCCACGGTCACCGCCATCCTGGCGATCGGCCAGATGATGAGCGCGGCCGCGGGTCCATGCGGAACCCTGCTCAACATGTCGGGACGAGTGGCGCTCAGCATGATCGACAACGTGGCGGTCCTCGTCGGCAACATCGCGCTGAACCTGCTGCTCATTTCCCGATACGGCATCGTTGGCGCCGCGGTCGCGTGGAGCGTGTCCCTCGGAGCGGTGAACCTGGCCAAGTTCCTACAGGTCCGCTATGTCCTCGGAATTCGCAGCGTGGGCTCCAGCTGGGGTAAGACTCTCCTCGCCGCGATCCCGGCCGCGGCCGTGGCGATGAGCATTGCCTGGCTTACCGACGGGTGGCTGGCTGCCGCATTGATCGGAGGCCCCTGCGTCATTGCGACCTTCGCGGTCGCGATGATCCTGCTCGGTGTCGACAGCGAGGACGCCGCAATGGCGCGGTCTGTCCTGGCCACGACTGGCCGGCGACTCCGGCTATCGGCTGCGAGATGACGCGCGCCCGGTCAGGGTGCGTGGGACCAGGACGCGGGCAGGCCCATTCCGACCGTTGCAAGCTGCTCAGCGAGCCTGGCTGTATGCGGTGCGTAGAAGGCCACCAGCCTGGCCCGCTCCTCGGTGGACATCGCGGATCTGGCGGCTGCGCCGTTGACCGTGTAGTAAGCACGGCGCACGGCGCTCTTCATGGTCTGGTGCCGCCGAAGGAAGCGCTCCCCCTGATGGTTGATGGTGACAGCCGCCTTCTGCAGCCTGCGGTTGCGGTACTGCGCGGTCTTGTTGTCAACGGATAGCTGGAAACTGCCGACAACGTCGGTGTCGATCGACAGCCAGTCGCAGATCGCCGTGACGCAGGCCTGCGGGTTCTTCGCAACGTCGTCGAAGAAGACGACCTGGAACCGGTCCCCGAACTGTTTCGACCAGGCGTCGAACCACTCCGCGTAGCACCCACCCCCCAAGCCCCAGAAGGTCTTGTTCTCGAGGAGGTTGTCGGTCCCGGATCGGCGAAGCTCCTCGCAGTGATCCAGGTACTCGCCGAACGTCATCTTCTTGGGGATGCGGGTCCGACTCTTCACGAACTGGAAGAACGACCAGCATCGACCTACGGGTTCGCGCAGACTGACCAGTGCCCTTGACCCCGGGCAGGCGTCATCCAGACCCTGCGCGATCGCTTGGCCGCCATAGAAGTACCCCGAGGTGGCCTCCATGGCGTACGTTTCTCCCTTCTCACATCGGAAGTGCTGGGCGTACGTCTCGATGGGGTCCAGCGTCCCGCCGTACTGGAGCGGACTGAAGTAACGAACCTCCTTGATGTCAGAGGTGCACACGTCAGGATGCTGTGCGAGGTAGTTGAACAGCGAGGTCGTGCCGGCCTTGCTGACGCCGACGATGAAGAGGTTGGGCAGCCGCTGCATGTCCCCACTTTAGGGGCTGAGGATCACCTCGTGCGCGCGTGATGGCGAAACCCTGCGACAACCCTGGCTAGTAACATCAGCATGGTGACGACCGGTCGACCCAGGACACTTGTCCGGTGTGCCCTGGCATTTGATGCAGGGGTCACCAAGATCTCATCGCTGCCGTTGGGCGACAACCCCGAGGGTCGAGTGGCGGGTGCCACCGTCGTCAAGTCCACGACCGTCGCATCATGGGGATCGGCATCGACCGGTTCATCGGCGGGAACTGATGAGGATCGACCCGGCCGTTGGCTTAGGGCTTGGAGGCTGCCGTTAACACGGACCCAGACGTGATCAAGGTGCTCTTCATTGCGGGGACCGGCCGTAGCGGCACGACGATTCTCAGCAACATCCTCGGCCAGGTGCCAGGCAGCTTCGCGGGTGGTGAGATCCGCTATGCCTGGCAGCGCGGGTTCGTCGAGGACCACCGTTGCGGATGCGGCCGGCCGTTCAGCGAATGTCCGGTCTGGACCGCTGTGGTCGCGGACGCATTCGGCGACAGGCCGGGCCTGAACCCCGGCGGCGTTGCCGATCGCATCGACCGCCGGCTACGCATTCGCCGCATCCCCCCCATGCTCGTGCGGTTGCTGCGCCGACGGCCAATCGTCCCGCCGCACTCCGACGACCATGATGTCCTCGAGCTGTACCGGGCGCTTTCACGGCGGCCGGGGGTTGACGTCATCGTCGACTCATCGAAGCTCCCGCTGTACGGCATGATGCTGTCCGCACTCCCCGGGCTCGAAATGTCCGTCGTGCACGTTGTACGGGACCCTCGGGCGACGGCATTCTCATGGCGACGACAGAAACCCACCCGTGACCGCGATGATGAGACGACGATGCCGCAGCTCGAGCTCTGGCGAAGCGCCGTGCTGTGGGTGCTGTGGAACCGTCTCACCGCGGCTTGGCTGTCGCGCTCGACGATGCGAAGCGTGGTCGTGCATTACGAGGATCTGGTGGCCGAACCGGAGAAGACCGTCAACCGCATCACGGCGTTGCTCGGTCACGAGCTCCCCGGCAACGTGATCCATGGACATACGGCGACCCTTGCTGCCACCCATTCCGTGGCCGGGAACCCCAGCCGGCACGAGGCGGGCAAGGTGGAGCTCTACCTCGACACCGAGTGGAGACAGATGATGCCGGCGCATCAGCGGGTCCTCGTCACCATTCTCACCCTGCCTGGACTGCGGCGGTTTGGCTACGCGGTGCGTTCCGGCACAGGAACCGCAGAGCGCTGAGTCGGTAGATTCCGACAAAGGCCTGTTCGAGCGGACAATCGGCGATACGCTTCCTGAACTGGACCAGGACGCTTTCTCGTCTCCGTCCTTTGACCGGGGGGATGAGATGAGATGGCGCGTCACCGGTTCATGTTTCTGCTTTCGTGTATCACGGTAAGCTTGGGGGTTGTCGCTGCCGGGTCGACAGCGACTGTGGCGACGATGGGCGCGCCAGCGAGTGGCGCCTCGACCGGACGGGTCTGGATGGCCATCAGCGGCGGTTCCGACCAGACCTGCGGGATCCGCACGGACCACACCCTGTGGTGCTGGGGAGAGAACACCTTCGGCCAGCTCGGGCTCGGCGACAAGACGGACCGAAACGTCCCTAGCCAGGTCGGAGGCGGAGCCGACTGGGCTTCCATCAGCACCGGATCCGTTCACACCTGCGGGACCCGGACCGACCACACGCTGTGGTGCTGGGGGTGGAACTTCAGCGGCCAGCTCGGACTCGGTGACAGGACCGAGCGGCTCCGGCCGACGCAGGTGGGCTTCGCTAGCGACTGGGCGCAGATCAGCGCCGGCGGATACCACAGCTGCGGGATCCGGATCAACCACACGCTGTGGTGCTGGGGCTACAACGGCTTCGGTGCGCTCGGCGTCGGGGGCGTGCACAACCGAGGTCGGCCGACCCAGGTGGGCCATCTGAGCGACTGGGCGCAGATCAGCCTCGGCGGCTCTCATACCTGCGGGATCCACCTCGACCGCACCCTGTGGTGTTGGGGCTACGACCCCGACGGCCAGCTCGGAGTCGGGGACAGGACCGACCGTCACCGGCCTACACAGGTCGGCCACGGCACCGCCTGGGCGCAGGTTGGTACCGGAGAAGCCCACACGTGCGGCGTACATGCGAACCACACCTTGTGGTGCTGGGGAGCCAACCGGGACGGCGAGCTGGGCCTCGGCAACACCACCCGCCGCCTCGAACCCGTCCAGGTCGGCCGCGGTACCGACTGGACGCGCATCAGCGCCGGCTTCTCCCATACCTGCGGGCTCCGGGCCCACCACACCCTCTGGTGCTGGGGAAGCAACGGCACCGGGGAGCTGGGGCTCGGGGACACGACCTGGCGAGCCCAGCCCGCGCAGGTCGTCCGCACTGACTGGGGACGTATCATCCTTGGCGATTTCCGCACCTGTGGGATCCGGACAAACGACACCTTATGGTGTTGGGGCTACAACAGCAGCGGCGAGCTCGGACTCGGCGACACGACCAACCGCCTCGTCCCCAACAAGGTCTGACCGGGTCCCAGATCACCGGCGTGCCCGAGGCAGGTCATCCGGGCGTACCGGTGGCATCTCGCGCTGCGCCAACGACCGGACGCTCGATTGCCTTCGATCGCGAACCGTCGGCGGTCGGCAGGACCAACGTGAAGCACGCGCCGAGCCCGAGCTGGCTGGTGACGGTGACATGACCCGCATGGGCCTTGGCCACGGCCTGCACTATCGACAGACCCAGTCCCCTGCTGGCACTTCCGCGCCGCTGGCCAGAGTCCAGATGGATGGACCGGTCGAAAATCCGGTCAAGGTCGGGCGCCGCGATTCCCCGGCCGGTGTCCGACACCCCAATCGCCACCGTGTCGTCGGATGTGCTGACGGAGAGACGGATGGCTTCGCCGGGCGCGGTGTTGCTGACGGCATTCTCGATGAGCGCGTCGACGGCCAGCGTCAGTCGATCAGAGTCACCCATCACGTGTGCCTCGCCGGAGGCAGCTACGGACCAATCGCGGTCGGTGGGCAGCCAGCGCTGAGCGATGCCGATGATCAGGGATTGGACATCCACCACGGACCAGTTCAGGAAGTCCTGACCATCCGGCGCTGCCAGGGCAAGCAAGCGGTCAGACAACCTTCGCAACCGGTCCAGCTCATCCATGACGACGTGAGCGTCGTCGGACGTCGTCCCCGCTTCCAGAGCGTCGGCGATCAGCTCGGCGTGGCCGAGCGCAATGGTGATCGGTGTTCGCAGCTCATGGGAGGCGTTTGCGACGAACTGCCGTTGCTGCTCCAGGAGCCGCAGGTTGTACTCGGAAACCTCCTCGAGCGAGCGCATCATTGCCAGTCGTCGCCGCGCATGCCAGACCATGGCGAGAAACATCGCGGCCATGAGCGGTACCTCGGTGAACTCATCGGGAGGTTGATCGCCGAGGTAGATGTCCCGCGCGATGAATAGGCCGGTCGTCAGGCAGACGACGGACAGGACCACCCACATGGCCCCGAGGGACCACACCCGAAAGCCATAGACGATGGTCAGGCTCACCCAGATGAAGTGAAATGGGACGGTCTCCCATTCGGGATAGGCCACGATCGCTATCAGGTTGGCGACGCTGAACGTGGCCCAAGCGACATCGATGATGCCGCCGGCGTAAGGCCATCGATACCGGCTACTCCTCGGCAAGTCGATACCCCTCCTTGCGAACGGTCTCCACCACTTCGCTGCCCAGCTTGGATCGAAGCCGCCCCACGAACACCTCGACGACGTTCGAACCGGGATCGAAGTCCAGGCTCCACACAGCCGACAGGAGGCGTTCCCTCGACACGATCGTGCCTGGATGGCGAGCCAGCTCTCGGAGCAGGAGAAACTCCCGCTTGGTGAGGACCACCGGACCTGCGCCGACGTCCGCGGTCTGCTGGTCGAGGTCCAAACTGATTCCCCCCACCTCCACCCGCGTCGCGCCGGCCCGTGCCGCTGTTCGAAGCTGCACCCGCACCCGGGCGAGAAGCTCATCGAAGAAGAAGGGCTTCGCGATGAAGTCGCTGGCCCCCAGACCCAAGCACTGGACCTTTGAAGCGGTGTCGGTGAGACACGACAGTACGATGACCGGTTGCTCTGGTCGTTGCACCATCAGTTCGCGCAATACCGACACGCCGTCGATGTCCTCCATCAGGAGATCCAAGATGACCAGGTCGCAAGATCGGCGACGGTTCAGCCTGAGCGCTTCTGCCCCCCCGGTGGCGACAGACACCTCGTATCCGGCCTCAGCCAGGCGTCGGGACACGAATCGGACGATCCGATGCTCGTCGTCGACGACCAGAATTCGTTGGGGCACGGTGGTGGCTGCTGCAGTTTGAGAGTGGCTCAACGGCGCCTCCTTTGGGCCAAAGCGTAGAACCACATCCCTGCGGTGGCTAGCGATCCCCCCGCGGAGCTGGTCGATCGGCGGTCGATCGCTCCTTGTGGTACTCACGTCCCGATTGAGTCATCGTGACAGTCTTGTTAGTTTCCGCGCTGAGGTCGTCTGACGGATTAGTGTCCGACGCGAGTGGGTCACCGATCCGCCTGCAGGCGTACCTGGGTCAGCGACGACGCAAGTGCTGAACGAGGGCGATGCGGGCGGCCCGTAGTTGTCCACTCGAGGTTCCTCGATAGGGGATGGACATGCGTCGCGTGGCTGGTTGTATCGGTACGGTCCTTGCGGGTGCGCTCGTCGTCTTCGGCGCGGGGTGGCTCCTCCACCAGCGGCCCGCGCCTGCCCAGGGAGCAGCCGTGGTGGTACGCGGGACCGTGTCGACGCCCCAGGGCAACCTGCCGCATGTTCTCGTCCACCTGGCGACGTACCCCGACAGCATGGCCGGTGAACATGGCGCAGACGGTGGAGCGGAGCCGGACTGGGTCAGCTATGGCCCCACGACGGATCTCTCGGTGCCGGCGCACTCCCTCGTGACCGTCACGATCGACCAGTACGACGGTGGGGAGGAGATCACCAACCACTACTTCGCGCGCGTCCATGGGACCGTCGGCGGCACCGAGACGGTCAACGGCAAGACGGTGACGGGGGTGAACCCGAAGGCGATAGGTCACACCTTCACGCTGCACGCAGCACCAACCGACCAATCCCCGATTTTCGTCAGTGCGCCATTGCCAGCGGTGCCCGACGACGCACCCCTGGCACCCGGAAGCGACTACCCGAAACCCAACGTCGTCACGTTTTCCTTTATGACCGGAAGTGCAGGCAAGTACGTGTGGAACTGTGAGTTCCCGTGCGGCGACGGTTACTACGCCAAGTTCGGCGGCCCGATGTCGACGCGGGGTTACATGTCAGGAACTTTGACGGTCACCTAGTCGGTGATCGTCCCGTCTTCGGTGCCATGGTGCCGGAAGGAGGGGCTTGTGACTACGTCGGGGCCGCCTGAACGCACGCGATTGTGGTCACGGCGCGAAACCCGTGAGGTGTTCATCCTCTGGGCGGTCCTGACAGTTCTCCTCGTCATCTTCTCGATGACCGTGCCAGACGCCTTGATGGGCGTCCAGGCCTCGAACACGATGACCGCTGTGGAGCGGACTTTTACCATCTTGTCGGTCGCAGCGTCACCCGTGGCGGCGCTGGTCTGGGCGATCGCGCTCTACAGTCTGGTGCGCTGGCGCCGCAATGGTGACTGGACCCCTGCCGATGAGGACGGAGCGCCGATCCGCGGCAACCGTGGAGCAGTGGCGCTGTGGATCGGTGGTTCGTCGGCGCTGTGCCTGTTCATCCTGATCTTGGGGCTTGCCGCCCTCCAGGTGGCGTCATCGCCGAGTGAGAACCCCCGCATCGCACCCGCCCAGGCCCGCAACCCACTGGTGGTGGATGTCACGGGCGAGCAGTGGGTGTGGACGTTCACCTACCCACAGGCTGACGTCCAGACCGACCAGCTGTACCTCCCGGTGAACCGGGCTGTCGTCTTCAAGGTGACGTCCGACGACGTCATCCATTCCTTCTGGGTCGTTCAGATGGGCATCAAGGTCGACGCCAATCCCGGCGAGACCACGACGACACAGACGTACCCGAACCGGATCGGCGTGTACGACGTTCGATGTGCCGAGCTCTGCGGCCTGCTGCACGCAGACATGGAGACAACTGCGCACGTCGTCAAGCAGCCGCAGTTCACAGCCTGGCTGAAGGCAAACCAGACGAGATCCAAGTGAGCGTCCGAGGCCAGATCTCGCTTCCGAAGGAGCCACCGATGAACTCGATGAGGGTCATATGAGCACAGTCGACACCGCCGAGACACAGCGCGCGGCTCAACCTCCCGCTGGCGGCCTGATGCGCCGGCTCAACATGGGCACCGGCATCCTCGCTGGCATCGTCTTCGCTTTCATCGGGCATTGGGTAGCGACGTCGATGATCTCGGCGAACCCGGACGAGGCGCCAAGTGGCGTCCAGGTGGCGAGCCAGGTTCACATCATCACGATGGCGGGTTGGGCCATTGGCTTCATGGCAGGCCTTGGCGCCTTCGCCGGCCCGCTCCGTTGGGTGCTTGGAAACGACATCACGCACGCGGACGAGATGTTCCTGGCCGGCAAGGACCAAGGCGTGGGGCGATACTTCCGCTTCACGACCGACCACAAGGTCGTCGGCATCCAGTACCTGGTGCTGACAATGACCATGCTCGGCGTTGGTGGCACGATGGCGATGCTCATCCGGACCAACCTCATCACGTCCAACTCCGGCTTCCTGGGTCCCCAGACGTACAACTCGCTGGTCGGCCTGCACGGCCTGACGATGATCCTGGCGACCATCATCATGGTGACCGGTCCGTTCGGAAACTTCATCGTCCCGATCATGATCGGTGCCAGGGACATGGCTTTTCCCCGTCTGAATGCGCTCAGTCTCTGGCTGCTGGTTGCCATGCTGCCGGTCTTGTACTCGGCCGCATTCATGGGGGGGATTCCCACCGGATGGACGGGGTACACCCCGTTGGCGGACCAGGGTCCCGGCGGCGTGGACGCCTATCTGATGGCCATCATCCTCTTCGCGATCTCTACCGCGGTCTCAGGCATGAATATCACGACCACGGTGCTGTCGATGCGCGCCCGAGGTATGACCTGGAACCGCATCCCGATCTTCGTCTACGGAGTGGTCGCGAGCGTCGCACTCGCCATTCCCGCGTTCCCGATGTTCATGACGGCCGAAGTCCTGCTAGGCGTCGACCGTGGGCTCGGGGGTACTTTCTATGTCGCTTCCGGTGGCGGCCAGCCATGGCTGTACCAGAACCTGTTCTGGCTCATGGGGCACCCCGAGGTCTACGTCATCGTCCTGCCCGCGATCGCAGCTCTCATGGAGCTGACGGCGGTGTTCGCCCGAAAGCCGCTGTTCAGCTTCAACGCCGCGGTACTCTCCATCGCCGGAATCGTTGGGTTGAGCGTCATGGTGTGGGCGCACCACATGTTCACGTCGGGCTGGGCTACTGCTCTCAACGGGTCGTTCATGCTCACGACGGAGCTGATCTCGATTCCCACCGGTGGGCTGTTCCTCGTCATCGTGGGGACCATCTGGCGCGGTCGAATCTGGACGACGCTGCCGATGATGTCGACGTACGCGATGTTGTGGAACTTCATCATCGGTGGCGTCACCGGAATTTACCTGTCAGACGTCCCGCTCGACTACGCGCTTCACGGGTCGATGTTCGTCACGGCCCACTTCCACTACACCCTGATGGGCGCCGGCCTGACGGGTGCGATCGGCGCCTTGGCCTACTGGTTCCCGAAGATGACCGGACGCATGCTGGACAAGACACTCGGGTTCGTCTCGTTCTGGCTCGTCCAGATCGGTTTCAACGTCACGTTCCTTGGCATGTTCATGGTCGGGATGGAAGGTCAGCCGCGACGGGTTGTGCACTACGACAGCGTGTTCGCAACAGGGAACTTCATCTCCACGATGGGTGCATATGTGATCGGCGTTGGGATGCTCGTGCTCCTGTACGCCGTGGTGAGCTCGTGGCGCCAAGGTGAGCTGGCACCGATGAATCCGTGGGGAGCCAAGACCTTGGAGTGGACGGTGCCGAACCCGATACCACTGGAGAACTTCCCCGTGATGCCGGTTGTGACGGAGGACGCCTACGGGTACGGCAAGCCGGTGGTTGCTCAACCGGAGCCGGAGCCAGTGCCGGTGGGGGCAAACGTCGACTCAGGCACCGGACTCCATGGTGATGCGGTCGGCGAGGAGGTCACCCGCTCCAGCAGCTCGAGCGCGGATCGGGGAACGACATGACCATGGAGTCCACGCTCCATCAGGGTGCGCATCCGCTCGACACCGCCGAGGACCTCGGTCGGCGCTGGATGACAGGAGCTCTCCTTCTGATCGTCGCGGACGCGTCGTTCGTCGTTGCCATGTCCTTCACATACCTGTACCTGCGCGGGGTGAACACCGAAGGCGAGTTTCATCCGCCGAAGTCGGCCACCGCGTCGCTCTGGTGGCCATGGATCGTCACAGTCTGCATGGTCGCAGGCTTCGCTGCCTACCGCTGGGGACTAGGTGGGGCTGCACGGTCCCTGCGCTCGAGCTTCGTGGGAAGCGCCAGCCTCGGTGTGCTCATGATGGTCGTGGCGCTGGTGCTCAACATCCTGCAGTTGGCAAACCTGCCGTTCAAGATCCAAGACAACGCCTACTCGTCTGCCGTCTTCGTCATAGCGGCTGGGAATGTCTTCCATCTGCTCATCACGGTGTTCGTCGGGATCGGCGCCGCCAACCGGGTACGTCGGGGGCTCACCGAAGGTCCGCAGATGTGGTCGATACGCATCGTCGGTGTGTGGTGGGCTTGGGTGTGTGTCGCTTCGGCCATCGGAGCCTTGACCATCACGATGGCCAACGGGGTCACCGGATGAGCCGAGCTCGACGGAGCAGGCTGCGGGGGGCGTCACTCGGCGGCATCAGTCTCGTGCGACCGCTCACGGCGCTGCACCTCGGCCAGGTACTGCTGCCAGGCCGCCAGCTCCGGGTCGTCCGCGGCCATGTCGTGGTCGGGGGCAACCGAGGCTGCCCCGTCGGGTCGGGAGTCGGGGGCGTTCGTGATCGTCCGCCACCAGATGAAGATCCCGACGATCGCGAATCCCGGCCACTCGAACGCGTATACCCAGGCAATCGTGTGTCCCGCCCGAGCTCGGGACAGCTCGAACCACCCGGCATAGGCACAGACGGCCACGCCGATCAGCAGGGGCAGGTGGAACCGCAACCCCCCCAGCGAGAAGGCGTTCACGCGTCGATCGGAGGTCATGTCGCGCGACCACCTCGAGGTGGCTCGTGGGCGGCAGCGATCGATCGAGCCACGGCTCGGTCCACCCGGTGTGAGCGCCGCTCCTCGGCCTGCAGCCAGCGCAGGCCGACGACACAGAACCAGACGGCACCCAAGATCATGGCCGATGACCACATCAGAGCTCCACTGAGCTGCTGGTCCTGCAACGGGCCGGGGCCGAACGGGCGCGCAACGTGGGCATAGAACGGGTACTGCAGATGAGGCGCCGCATAGATGAAGAAGCCGAGAAAGGCCATGGGGACCATCATCGTGAACACGGACAGAGCTCGGAGACCGTGGGACATGTTCCGTCGGACCGGGGTCGGGGCGAGGAGAGGGTAGAAGTAGACGAGCGCGCTTGCGACGTAAAGCGGATGCTCCACGAAGTCGTGAACGAAGGGATGGTTCAGGGCGAAGTCGTAGATGGCGGGAATATGGCTGCCCGCCATCACGCCGGTGAAGAAAAGCCAGCCGACGAGTGGATGCGTGAGGACCTCCGCCGTCCTGCTACGGAACACCGGGTTGAGCCAGCGCTTGCGGAAGGTGCGCGACGCCGTACGCAGGCTGAGCAACAACGGGTCACTGAGAACGAGCAACGGAGCGGCTACCATCGTCAGCAGGATGTGCTGCGTCATGTGAGCGTAGAAGAAGACGTCGTCGAAGGCTCCAGGTGGCCCCAGGATCGCCAACCACATCGTGGCCACTCCAGCCAAGAAACAGGCGGTATGCGTACGGGGCCATGGCCGCATCGGCTGGAGATGGTCGACGCGCACCGTTGCCATGACGTACGCAACGACCAATGCCAGCAGAGCGATCACGGGGAGCGGGCTCCACACCCAGCCGCTCAGAAGAGTTCCCGCCATCCTCACGGTTCAGAACACTACGCGCCTTGTAGCGCAAGCGACATGGCCAGGAACATCGTTGGTCTGGTTGCGACCTTCGGCTGCCTCCTGCTTCTGGTTTCGTGTAGCAAACAAGCGCCCACCACCACCAGTGCCACACCGCCCGCGCTGGTCGGAACGGAGCTCGACGCTCGTGTGCCGACCGCGCTTTCACAGCTGCCGCTCATCAACTCGGCCGGACAACATGTGACTTTGGGATCTTTCAAGGGAAGGCTCGTGGTCGTCTCAGACCTGCTGACCCTCTGCCAGGAGACCTGTGCCATCGGAACCGCGAGCATGCTGCAGGCGGCACGCACCGTGGACCGGGCGGGTTTGGGAAGCAAGGTCGAGTTCCTGAGCATCACGATCGACCCCCGGCGCGATGACACCCGTCACCTTGCGGGGTACCAGAAGCTGTTCGGCCGACTCCCCAACTGGGAGCTGCTGACCGGCTCGGCTGCTGATGTCCGCCAGTTGTGGGACACGCTCGGAGTCTGGCGGCACACCGTCTCGGTCTCTCCGCCCTATCCGCACGACTGGCTCACCGGTCGGCCCCTGACCTTCGACATTCAGCACTCCGACGACCTGATCTTCATCGATGCGCACGAGCACTTCCGTTTCGAGATAGACGGACCCGGTACGGTGCCAGGAACCGCTGACATTCCGGCACGCATCTACGCCTTCATGGACGCGTTGGGCCACCGGAACGTCACAAACCCCTCCCCCGGCGGTTGGTCCGCAGGGCAGGTTGTCAAAGTTCTGCGTTGGCTACTCGATGTTGGCGCGCCGTGAGAGCTCGCCACGAGCTGCGCGCACCGCTCTCGGTTCGCATCGCCCGCCACCGACCGATCTGGGTACTCGTCTCGGCGCTCGTCCTCGGCGCTCTCCTCGGCTGCAGCGTCGAGGCGGCGGTTCCGGGAGGGAGACAGCCCGACCGCATCGGACCCCACGTGATACCACGCGCCCAGCGCCGGTCGGCCCCCGACCTGACCGGCACCACGTTGTCCGGTAAGCGGTTCACCCTGGCGAACCACCTCGGCGGCCCGATCATCCTGGTCAACGTGTGGGCGTCCTGGTGCGCACCCTGCCGACAGGAGATGCCGACCCTGGCCAAAGCGGCCGCCACCGAAGGCGGGTCAGACCTGCTCGTCGTAGGCGTTGACGAAAGAGACAGGTCCTCGTCTGCCCGCGCGTTCTCGTCGTCGCTCGGCGCGTCGTATCCCTCGCTCGTCGACAGCGACAGCCGGCTCTTGGCGCAGCTGCCGATGCTGCCACACAATGCGATCCCCAGCAGTTTGGTCATCGATCGTGACGGGGCAGTCGCGGCTTGGGTCGTGGGGCCGCTCACTTCGCAGGCGCTGACATCGGTGCTCTCCCGAGTCAAGGCAACCTCGTGATGGCCGAGGCCCCCTGGCGTCCCGCAGGTGCCGCGGTCCTCACCGTCAGATTGTCGCCCGCCACGGCACGTGACCTCGTCGCGTCCTACCTCGGCCTGATGAAGCTGCGCATCATCGAGCTGCTCCTCCTGACAACGGTTCCTGTGATGTTCCTGGCTGCAGGAGGTGTCCCCGCCCTCTGGCCTGTGGTGGCGACGATGCTCGGGGGAACGCTGTCCGCCGGCAGCGCAAACGCGTTGAACTGCGTGATCGACGCGGACATCGACCAGCGGATGCGGCGTACCCGTCGACGTCCCCTGCCGCGCCACCTGGTGTCCCGGCAAGCTGCACTCGTCTTCGGTCTCGTCCTCGGTGTCGTCTCAACGCTCGAGCTGGGGATCACGGTCAACTGGCTCTCGGCGTGGCTCGCGCTCAGCGCGAACGTCTTCTACGTCGTGGGTTACACGTTGGTGCTCAAACGACGTACGAGCCAGAACATCGTCTGGGGAGGGGCCGCCGGATGCTTCCCGGCCCTGATCGGCTGGACCGCGGTGCGTGGCGAGCTGTCATGGGTGCCCGTGGTGCTGTTCCTGGTGGTCTTCTTCTGGACGCCGCCACATTTCTGGTCCCTGGCGATCCGTTACCGTGACGACTACGCAGCTGCGGATGTGCCCATGTTGCCTTCCGTGGCGCCGATCCGCACGGTCACACGGCAGATCCTGGCGTACTCATACGTGATGGTGGCCGTCTCGTTGCTGCTGTGGCCGGTCGCAGACACCGGCTGGCTCTACCCCTGTGCTGCCGTCGCCCTCGGCGGGGCGTTTCTCGTCGAAGCGCATCTCCTGCGGCGTCGGTCGAGGATCAGCGACACCCTCTCCACGCTGAAGCCGATGCGGCTGTTTCATGCCTCGAACCTGTATCTGTCGCTGCTTTTCGTCGCGGTTGCGGTCGACGCCGTTGTGCATTGACGCCCACCACGGCAATGACGGGTGCACGACGCAGCAGGTCGACATCTGCCGTGTCGGCTCATGAGCTCGATCCGGCGCGATGTGCCCGGCGGACCGTGACGGTTCCAAGAGCGATCAGGAGTACACCCCCCAGGGTCACGAGCGCCCAACCGACTGCGTAGCCCCCAGCAATGGCCAACGGGTATCCGAAGGCGTAGGAGACAACGCTCGCAATGCCGAGCACGATCTGCACCCTTGAGACGACTGCGCGGTCGGAGCTCACATCAAGGACTTTGTCGAAGAGGACAGCCATCCACAACTTCAGGACGAGCTACTGTCCTGCCACAGGTTGATGCCGCCCTCCACGGCGTATCGGTCGATCTCGGCAAGCTCGTCGGCCGTGAAGTCCAGCCGGTTGAGCGCTCGGACGTTCTGCTCCAGCTGGTGGACGCTGCTGGCCCCGACCAGCACCGACGTCACCCGCTGGTCACGGAGAGCCCAGGCGAGCGCCAGCTGCGCCAGTGACTGACCGCGTTGTCGGGCCAGCTCGTTCAGCGCCCGGATGTGGTCCCGGTTCTGTTCGCTGAGCTGGGACTCATCCAGCGAGCTTCCCTTTGACATCCGCGAGCCTGGCGGGACCCCGTCGAGATACCGGTCGGTGAGCAAGCCCTGGGCCAGCGGCGAGAACGCGATGCACCCGGCACCCACATCCTCCAGGATGTCCAGCAGTCCGCCCTCGATCCAGCGGTTGAGCATCGAGTACGACGGCTGGTGGATCAGCAGCGGCCTACCCATCCCGCGCAGGATCTCGGCGGCCTTCGCCGTGCGCTCCGCGGAGTACGACGAGATGCCGGCGTACAGCGCCCGACCGGATTCCACCGCCGTGTGCAGCGCTCCCATCGTCTCCTCGAGCGGTGTGTCAGGGTCGAAGCGGTGGGAGTAGAAGATGTCGACATAGTCCAGGCCCATCCGGCTGAGGGACTGGTCGAGGCTCGCCAGCAGGTACTTTCTCGAGCCCCACTCGCCATACGGCCCCGGCCACATGTCGTAACCCGCCTTGGTGGAGAGCACCAGCTCGTCCCGGTAGGGACTCAGATCCTGCGCCAGCACCTCGCCGAAGTTCTGCTCGGCTGCGCCATACGGGGGGCCGTAGTTGTTCGCGAGGTCGATATGAGTGATCCCCATGTCGAAGGCTCGCAGCAGGATCGCCCGCTGAGTCTCCCGGTCCTTGTCATCCCCGAAGTTGTGCCACAGCCCGAGGGAGACGGCGGGAAGCTGGAGACCACTGCGCCCACAGCGTCGATAGGTCATCGAGTCGTAGCGGTCAGATGCAGGAAGGTAAACCACAGGCAGCATCCTGCCACCCGGTGGCGGTCCGCGTCTGACCAACCACCCCCGCGAGGAGGACTCGGCTCTGCCCCGTTCGAGCTATGTCAGGCCAACGTCGTCCGCCGGCGCTCAGGGTTGTTGGACCACTAGCAGCGTGTGCCCCGTGGGGTCGCGGAACCAGAACATTGGTGGCACCGGGTCGCCCACTCGTGACACTGCGGCGTCGACGTCGACCCCGTGCGCCTGAAGTTCGGCGTGCGTAGCGTCGATGTCGTCAGTCGTAAGGGTGATTCCGGTCTGCGTTGGCGTGACCTCGCCGCCCGGCGGGGGCGCCAGCGCGATCCCGGTCGTCCCCTCCGGCGGATAGACCTCCACCCAGTGGTACTCGCCGTCACCAAAAGTCATGTCGGCTCGCTTTTCGAAGCCGAGGGCTTCGTAGAACGCGATTGCGCGGTCCTGATCCGTGGTAGGGACCATCACCAGGCTGATCCCGCGGATCCGAGTAGCGGTGTCCGGCATCGTGCACCTCCTGAGTAGTTGATGACGCCACTTATGACTCGCCGCCCCGGAAAACTCATCGTTCGATGCCCAGCCCATCTTGCCAAAGTTCCGACGTTCGGTCACGCGGCCGGGTGGTGGGCGCATCGGACGGTTCACCGCCAACGGCGTTGACTCGGACCGCGCGCTACGGCGCTCGGCCGCCGCCGGGGGCACCGTTCTGGTGGCGCTGATCTGCCCGGATGAGACCCTGACCTCGTGCGTCTTCTGCGGTGGCTGAGCAGGTACGACCGCGACCTGGCGGCTCTGCGCCGCGCGTCGCGGGCCGCCATCGTCATGCCCGCCATGTTCGCCCTGGGCGACAAGATCATGGGAAACCCGGAGGTGGCGACCTTCGCCGCCTTCGGCTCGTTCGCAATGCTGCTGCTCGTCGACTTCTCCGGGCCGATGCGCGATCGACTTCAGGCACAGGTTTCGTTGGCGATCGTCGGCGGCGTGTTCGTGTGCGTAGGGACCCTGGCGTCGGGTACGTCGTGGCTCGCCGCCGGGGCGATGACGGCCGTCGCGTTCGCCGTGCTCTTCGCAGGTGTGGTCAGCTCGGTCCTGGCCACGGCTACGCCGGCGCTCCTGCTGTCGTTCGTCTTGCCTGTGTCGTTGTCCGGGCCGGTCTCCGAGATCCCGGACCGACTGGCCGGTTGGGGCTTGGCGTCAGCTGCCTCGCTGTTCGCGATCGCCGTGATGTGGCCGGCCCCCAACCGGGACCCGCTCAGAGGACCGGCAACCACGGCGTGCCGGGCTCTTGCCGTGCGGCTGCGTTCCGACGTCGCCCGCGTGATCGGGGGCCAGGATGCCCCTTCGGAGGCCGAGCACCACCGCGTGGGCGAGGAAGCCGACCGGGCCGTGCGATTGCTGCGCCAGGCGTTCCTCGCGACGCCGTACCGACCGACCGGCCTGACGACGGCGACCCGGACAGTGGTGCGACTCGTCGACGAGCTGGACTGGCTCGGCGCCGTGGTTCGGTCCGGGCCGCGTCACCCGCCGAGCTCCGTCAACCGGACCGCGTGCGAGGTGAAGGTTGCCGCTGCTTCCGTGCTCGAACGTGGAGCGGACCTGCTTGCGGTCACCGGCGGACCACAGCACGACCTGTACGAGTCCGTTGTGGTACTCCGCGACGCGCTGTCCGAGATGGAGAAGGATCCTGCCGGAGCCGCTTCTGTCAATAGCCGCTCCGACCCGCCTTCCCTCGACCCGTTGGTCGGCGAGGTCGTCTCCGCCCTCAACCCGACGTTTCGAGCACAGGAGCTCGCGTATGTCGTCTCGCAGATCGCGAACAACATCGAGCTCGCGGCTGCCGCCGAGCGGCGAAGCTGGCGGGATCGGTTGCTAGGGCGCCAGCCCAAGGGGGTGGCCAGTACCTTGACTGCGGCCCAGGAGCGAGCCTCGGCGCACATCCAGCGGAGCTCGGTCTGGCTGCACAACAGTGTGCGCGGAGCGATCGGTCTCGGGTTGGCGGTGCTGGTGGCGAACCTTTCCGGTGTGCAGCACTCGTTCTGGGTCGTACTCGGTGCGCTCTCGGTGCTGCGCTCGAATGCGCTGAGCACCGGCCAGAACGTGGCCCGTGGTCTGATCGGCACGGCACTCGGGTTCGTCATCGGAGCCGCGCTCCTGGTTCCACTCGGGACGAACACCGCCGTTCTCTGGTGCCTGCTCCCGTTGGCGATCCTGCTCGCCGGTGCCATCCCGGCTTCGATCTCGTTCGCGGCCGGGCAGGCCGGGTTCACCGTCACCCTGGTCGTCCTGTTCAACATCATCGCGCCAACCGGCTGGAGCGTTGGGCTGCTTCGGGTCGAGGACGTCGCCCTTGGTTGTGCTGTGAGCCTCCTGGTGGGTCTCCTGTTCTGGCCGCGGGGCGCGACCGCCGCCCTCGGCCGGAGCGTCGCCGACGCGTACCGGGACAGTGCGCGCTACCTGGCCGACGCCGTCGCCTTCGGGATGCTCACGTGTGAGGGCGGACAGCGAGGTCCGGCGGCAGGTCCACCGGTCGAAGCCGCGATGCGCGCCGCCGCCTCGTCGCGGCGCCTCGATGATGCGTTCCGGAACTACCTAGCCGAGCGTGGTACCAAGCCCGCTTCGCTCGCGGACGTGACCGGACTCGTCAACGGAGTCGGTCGTCTCCGCCTGGCCGCAGACGCCGTACTCGATCTGTGGCAACGCGATGCCGATCACGCCGGGGCAGATCGCGCTGCGGCGAGGGACGAGCTGCTGCGCAGCACGACGCTCGTCGTCAGGTGGTACGACGCTCTCGCGGCAAGTCTCGTCGGGGCAGGCGCGCGGCCTGAGCCGCTCGCGCCCGACGACCTCTTGGACGAGCGGCTCGTGGATGCATTGCGGCCGAACCTGGTGGGGGCGGATGGGTGCTTCACCGATACCGCCGCCCGGATGATCTGGACGGGGGACTACCTCGACGCCGTCCGGCGGCTCCAGGTCGCGGCCTGAGACGCGCGCCGTCTTTGCCTGCGCCTCGGACCGCCGACCTCAGCTGCCGGCCGCAACACCGTTCGATCCACCGTTTCTGACTCACACCAATGCGGTGAGGATAGCTGCGACTCCGGACCAGGCAAGGAGTAGCAGCACGACGAATCTGAAGGCCCTAGGAGTGAGCAGTGGACGGACCTTCACCCCGATCCAAGCACCGAGGCCCATGGCGGGAAGAGTGCCAAGCGTGGTGAGCATGACCGACCAGGGGAGGCGGCCGGTTGCGGCGAAGGCGACGATCGAGGCAGCATCGAGGACACAGAAGACGGTGCTTGTGGTGGCGCGAAACACCAGGGGCGTCACCCGGCGAGCCTGGAGAATGGTAACGATCGGCGGGCCGCTCGTTCCGGTGGACGTGGTGAGGAAACCGGTGATGAGCCCAGCGATGATGTCTACCGGCGGCGAGGACCGGTTGATGCTCACTCCGCGAACCAGGAGGGCGACAGTGGCCAAGATGACCACGCCGATGAGGATCTTGAGCAGTTCAGGGCTGCTATGGGCATACACCCACAAGCCCAGGGGTAGGCCGAAGAGCGCGGCGGCCGTCAGCCTGGCTACGACACCCCGGTTGATGTGACGGCGGCCTTCCACCGCCTGGTAGAGCGCCCCGATCATGCCGATCTGGAGCGCGATCACGACGGCGACGTGGGGGTCGATGAACAGGACAAGCAGAGGCACACATACCAAGGCGAAGCCAAACCCCGTGGCGAGCTGGATCGTCGCCGCGAACGCGACTATACCCACGACCAGCGCCAGCACGCCTGGGCCATTCACGTTCTCAGTCAGGGTAGACAGTTCAGCCTCCTGGCGGGACCTATTGGGCCCGCCGTTCGCAAACCTAGGGCAGGAGGCCGGGTACGGTCGACGGCACAGCAGTGCACGAGGAGGTTGTCATGACCAGCAGGCCACCAGTTCCTCCGTTCAGCCGAGAGGATGCCGCGGCGAAGGTGTGCGCCGCCGAGGACGCCTGGAACTCACGCGACCCGAGTCGAGTAGCGCTGGCGTACAGCGAAGACAGCTGGTGGCGCAACCGCTCCACCTTCATCCAGGGGCGTAGCGAGATCGTCGCCTTCCTGACCCAGAAATGGGAACGCGAGTTCGACTATCGCCTCATCAAGGAGATGTGGGCGTTCGGAGAGGATCGAATCGCGGTCCGGTTCGCCTACGAGTCGCATGACAGAAGCGGTGCCTGGTTCAGGTCCTACGGAAACGAGAACTGGCAGTTCGACTCGAACGGACTCATGCGTTGGCGTCACGCCAGCATCAACGACCTACCGATCCAGGAGTCAGAGCGCAAGTATCGTTGGGAGGCGCCGGGGCCGCGTCCGATCGACCACCCGGGTTTGACTGATCTTGGTCTTTGACCAGACCAACGGAGGCCTCTGATCCGGAACCGACCGTCACCAGGTAGCGGTTCAATACTCGAATATCGCCGGAGCTCAAGCCGGCTACGACCGCATCCTGCTTCACATGGGTGATGACCGACTGGAGTGACTGAGGCGTATCAGTTGCTCGGGGCGGTGGAGACCCACATTGCCAGCATCTTCGCCAAGCTCACGCCCCCGGAGTCCGCGGACGACCACCGCCGAGTCCTGGCCGTCCTCTCCTTCCTGCGCAACACACCCGCCTGAACCCGCAGGCCCGGACTGGAACCTGGAGATCTGACCTGGCGAAATAGCTCGGAGCGGGTGACGAGAATCGAACTCGCACTGTCAGCTTGGGAAGCGCCGCAATGCGCGTCCAGAGCGCGCCATCCTGCCTCAAATCGCAGACTATGAGGCACTCAGCTGGCCCTCAACGACCTCGATGAGTGGCCCAAGAGTGGCCCACACAGCGGCGGGGAGTGCATCCGGCTTCCAAGTCGGGGACCTGCCGTCGGTGCCTCTCGAGGGAGGTCGGGAATGCCCAGGGATCGGTTGACACCTGACCCGTGAGGATCCGTCCTCGCTGGAAGGATCAGTGTCATGCCGAAGCCCTACCCCAAGGAGTTCCGCAACGATGTCGTGGCTGTGGCCCGCAAGGGCGAGGTTCCGTTGAACCAGATCGCGAAGGACTTCGGGATCTCCGAAGGTTGCCTGCACGGCTGGATGAAGAAGGCCGATGTCGAGGACGGTGCCCGCCCTGGCCCGACCGCTGCGGAGGCCGCCGAGCTGCGTGAGGCCAAGAAGCGGATCCGTCTGCTCGAGCAGGAGGCCGAGGTGATGCGACGCGCGGTCGCGTACCTCTCGCGCGACATCAACCCAAAATGATGTACCCGCTGGTCCTCGAACTGGCCGCGACCGACGCCCCGATCCGGGTGCCGGTCACGGTGACCTGCCGGGTGCTCGGCTTCTCCACCCAGGGGTTCTACAAGTGGCGCGCGAACCCGGTCTGCGCACGCGACCTGGCTGACGCCTACCTCACCAACGCGGCGGTCGATCTTCATACCGACGACCCGGAGTTCGGGTACCGGCTGATCGCTGATGATCTGCGCGACGCCGGCCACGAGGTCTCCGACAACAGGGTCTGGCGGTTGTGCTCGTCTCAGCGACTGTGGTCGGTGCACTCGAAGAAGCGGGGGCTGAACCGCAAGGCCGGCCCGCCGGTCCACGACGACCTCCTCGCGGCCGTCGACGAGCACGGTCGCACGACCCACCGGTTCACCGCGGACGCACCGAACACGGTGTGGTTGACCGATATCAGCGAGCACCCCACCGCCGAAGGCAAGCTCTACCTGTGCGCGGTCAAGGACCTGCACTCGAACAAGATCGTGGGCTACTCCATCGACTCAAGGATGAAGTCGAAGCTGGCCGTCGCGGCGCTGCGCAACGCGATCAGCCTGCGCGACCCGATCGTGACGATTGTGCACTCGGACAGGGGCAGCCAGTTCCGGTCTCGGAAGTACGTGAGTGCTCTGAAGTCCGCGGGACTGCGTGGGTCGATGGGCAGGGTCGGTGCTTGCGGCGACAACGCCGCGATGGAGTCGTTCTTCGCGCTCCTGCAGAAGAACGTCCTGAACAAGAGGCGATGGGAGACCCGCGAAGAGCTACGCCTCGCGATCGTCGTCTGGATCGAGAAGACCTACCACCGCCGACGCAGACAAGCCGCCCTCGGCAGACTCACCCCGACCGAGTTTGAGACCATCTACTCAGCCGCACCCGCGGCCTGAGAACAACCCGCCCTCGGTGTCAACCAGAGCCTGGGCAGTCCCGTCATTGGGCATGAATGCTCTGTTTGTGGCCCTCCTCGAACGTCCTCGAATGAACATGACTGAGACGGCCGACGGCAGCCAGGCCTGAGTTGAGAGATGGGAGTGGCGGCGAAGTGATCGAGCGCTACCGGATCTCGACGTTGCTGAAGATGTCGGTCTCGCCGATCCCGGTCCGACCGATCGCATCGTTACGCCCGTCGGTCCACACCGGATACACGGCTTTGTTGCTGGCAGCCAGCCCGTTGTAGTCCCCGATGAATGCGCCGCTGGTGAAGAATCCCCTGTTAGGGTTCCATTCCGTGGTGCTGATCTTGCCGCTGCTGAAACTAGCGGCGTCGTTGGTCGACGTTGCCCGCCACGTGTTGATCCGTACGTTTGCGGGGTCGCGGCGCCGGTCGAACCAGATCACCGAGAACCGACCGGACCGGTCTGATGCCGCCCAGGGGAAGAACTGGTCGTTGCGCGCCGGATTGCCACGGGCGTTGGTCGAGAGGAACTTACTGTTCGACCAATGTAACCCGCCGTCCGACGACGTCTGGTAGGAGATGTCAGCGGCAGACCTTGGCCGGTTGACGTTGTTCTGGTAGACGTCCAGCAGGGTTCCAGTACGCGGGCTGTATGCCAGCGAGGTGAAGTTCGGGGCCCTGAAGTTGGTCGGCGGTAGGACGTCGTCCTTGGCAGCATCCTTGAAGTCGGCGTACTGCCCCGCCTTGTCGATCTGCACGGCGTGCTGCAGGAAGCTTTGCCCACCGTCGGTGGACCTCTGGAACAGCAGGTGCGGATCGTAGCCGTCGTTGCAGTCTTCCGAGCTGAATCCGATGTCGAGCGCGCCGTTCCGCTGCACCACGGGGTCGCTTCCCTGGTCTGCCGACGACCCGGTGCCATCGCCGCCGGGGTTGTCCGGCTGGACTGCTGTGTGCGCCCAGGTGCTCAACGCCGGGTTGGACGTCGGAATGTCATCAGTGTAGGAGAGCTGGATCGGACAGTAGTCACTGAACCCGCTCCGCGTGATGTGGAACTTCGTGTAGGTGACGTACACCCGCCCATAGTGCGGGCTGGTCGGGGTGTTGTCGACCGTGATCAGCGATTTGTCTTCGAAGACCGCCGGGTTGACGGTGCGGGTGTTGTAATTGAAATTGCCGGCGGCACGGGCCGCCTGCAAGCCTGGTGTCCATGTCTTGCCGTTGTTCACGGACTTGTAGACCTGGACCTCGGAGAACGGCAGCGCTCGGAAGAAGCACAGCTGCGACACATAAAAAGCGCTGTCCCGCCGGCTGTACGCGACGCCGGGGTCACCGCCGTTGCAGAAGTCACCAGTCCCTCGGAACTCCGGGGTGATACGCGTACTTGCCCAGTGCCGACCACCGTCCTGCGTCCGCATGACAACGACTCCACCCGAGACGTAGTCGTTGGCCGCGGCCACCGCAACCATTGGATGACCGATCTTGTAGGCGACCGCCGTCTCATTCTGCGGCAGCGGTGGATTGCTGTCGCTGTTCATCTGCACATTCGAGCCCCGGCCGAGGGGAGCCGCCACGAAGCCGCCAGCCTCGGTCTGCGCGACCAGTCGGCCATGCGACGCGGCCCCCCGACTCCCCGCTGCATACATGGCGCGGACGCCGTTCGAGATGCCGCCCGGGAAATGCTTGATATGCGTGACCCAGCGCGGCGTGCTTGACGGGGCCGCGGCCGCTGTCGAACCCACCGTCGCTGGGCCAGACAATGCACCCACCACCGTCACGAGAACGGCACCGGCCGGGATAAAGAATCGTCGCATCCCCTAACCTCCACATCAGACCACTGAGCACCTACAGATCCATCCACAGAGCGGGTATAGGCGCTCTCACTGCGCTCCCCACCGCGACCAACGGCAGCCCCCGCAAGAGCGTAAACCCAACAAGCGAGACGACGCTAGCCTCGACCGCCCCTAGCCCGAAGAGGCGTTTGCGACCGCGGACGTTCTCGCGATCCGCGTCTGTACTGCTGGACTGGCATAGAGGCTGAAGCGTACATTTTGCGGAGCAGACGCTCCGGCCGGTTCGCGAACAGGTCGAGGTGCGCCGTTCGACTCAGGAGTAATCGATGCGGTCATGGTCTCGTCCCAGGTTGGTTGTTGCGGCGATCATTCCGCTGGCGGTTGCCGGTGTGACGGCTGGGGTGTCCTCGGCGTCGCCGGGTGCAACGACAAGCACCGCTACCTTCACCAACTTTGAGCCGGCTGGTCTGAAGACGTTCGGGTTGGATGAGGGCGGCGGCAGCGTCGGGACCAGGTGTCCGGGTGCGGGTCCGTCGAAGTGTTATAACACCGCCGGTGAGCCGGCGATCCGCGCCGATGAACAGGGCAACTTCTACGCCGCCTCGGAGAACGGTCTGGGCGCAGGTACCGAGGCGTGGAAGTCCACCGATGGTGGCAGGCATTATGTGACGCTGCCATCGCCTGATGCTGCCTCCACGGGAAACGATTCGGGTGTCGCGCCTGGCGGCGGGGACGTGGACGTGGCCGTCGGCGACGACACCAACAGCACGGGTTTCGTGCCGCTGCACATCTCCAGCCTGAACCTGGCCAACGTCGACGTCAGCAACAGCCAGGACGGCGGATCGACGTTCATGCTGCAGCCCGCCGCAGCGAAGATGGTCGGTGACGACCGGGAGTGGATCGCCGCCGATGACTCGCACCAGAGCCCTCTGCAGCTGCCGGTGGAGGGCGGTGACAAGGTGTGCATCTCCTACCACGACACGGTGCAGAACATCAGCGTCGACTGCGACTACAACGGCGGTCTCGCGTTCCCGCAGCACAGCAGCGCCATCGACACCTCGCACGCCCCCTACCTAGTGGGCAACAACGAGATCGGCAATCTCGCGATTGCTCGGGACACGATCGAGGGCGATGCCACCAAAGGCAACCACAACCTGTACCAAATCTTCAGCGGACCCCAAAACATTGCAGGGGATACTGCCTGCGGAACCGCCGGCACCTGCTACAACGTGGTCTACATGGGCGTCTCCACCGACGGCGGTGTCACGTTCACCGATCACATCGTGCATCTCGACCCGAACATCAACGTCAGCTACGGCCACCAGTTCACCAACGTCTCCGTTGACCGTAAAGGCAACGTGTACGCCGTCTACTGCGACAACCACAACATCTACTACAGCTACTCCACCAACCAAGGGTCGACGTGGAGCAGCCCGACACGCATCAACAAGACTCCGGCCAACACCGCGATCTTCCCGTGGAGCGTCGCAGGCAACGACGGTGCCCTCGACGTCGTCTACTACGGCACCTCCCACTCCCCCGCACCCGGCGAAACACCCGACAACTACCCGATGTCGGCGGCCTGGCACGTCTACTTCGCGCAGAACCTGCACGCGAGCACGGCAGGATCGGTCTTCAGCCAAGTCGCCGCCAGCCCGGTCAACCACTACGGCGGGGTCTGTGAAAGCGGCGTCGGCTGCACCGGCAACCGAGACCTCTACGACGACTTCGGCGTCGCCGCCAGCCCCACCACCGGCCTAGCCTCCATCGTCTACACCGACGACCAATACCGCGCCAACAACACCAACAACCCCCACGCGCCCGGCTGCACAGCCTCCACAACAAACACCGGCAGCTGTGTCCACACCGCCTTCGCCACTCAACTCACCGGGACCGGCATCTACTAACCACGAGTGCATCTATGCAACAGGGTTCGCCATCCGCAGGGCTTATGGTCTACAACACTCGTCATGTTCGCGTTTGGCTGCCGGCAAGACCCGCCCCGGTCGCCGCCTGGCCAATCCGGTGCTGATCACCGAAGGACGCGTCACCGTCATCGACGGCCTCCTGGCCGCCGCCGTGCAGCTCGGATTGACGTTGAATGTGCTCGTCGGTTGGTGGTGGGCCGACCCTGCCGCCGGGCTAGTAATTGTCTACTCCGTCGTCAAGGAAGCCGGCTCCATCCAGTCCAGCCTCACCGAGTCTGAGGCCTAGGCATGTGGTGGCATATCCTCGTCGCCGGCGTCACGGGTCTGCTCGTCGTCTACCTGGTCCTCATCGTGATTTTGTGGCGTGCTCAACGCCGCCACCCAGATCCGTCCAGTCTCCGCGACACCCTACGGCTGCTACCAGACGTGCTGCGTCTGCTGCGGCGCCTGGCCGGGGACCCGGACGTGCCTGGAGGCGTGCGTATCCGGCTGATCCTGCTGATCGCATACCTGGTCTCACCGGTCGACCTGATACCCGACTTCATCCCCATCATCGGCTACGCCGACGACGCCCTCCTCGTCGCGATCACACTCCGCTCGACCATCCGCCACGCCGGACCCCAAGCCATCGAACGGCACTGGCCCGGCACCCCCGACGGACTGCGCACCATTCTGATGCTCGCCGGACAAACCCGCTATGCGACCTAGGCGTCCGCCAAGTTTGCGTTCTGGATTACTGTCTAGCGGACCCCGGAGTCGAAACGGATCCGAACCGTCGCGAAAGCGTGGGCGGCGACTGTCACGGGCAACGTGCGCGCCCAGGGTACTTGGACCCCGGTGACGTTGGTGGCTTTGATTTCGTACATGCCTGGTAGGAGCGCGATGGTGAATCTCCCCTTGGAGTCCGTGTCTGCCTTTCCCACGATTGTCTTGCTGCCCGGTTTGGTAACCGTGACGCGTGCCTTCATGGGGAGTTCTGGACAAGGGTGAGCGTCGGTGATCACGGGGCAGCCCGCATCAACCACGGCTATCCCTCGGACACCGGAGGCGGGCGGCTTCGGCGGACCGCTGGAGGACGTCGACGAGCCGCACGCCGTGATGGTCACCAGCGCGACCAGCACGCACGGATAGGTGGCGCAACAGCCACGGCTTCTCATACCGCTATGACGTCGTTGCGACCCCTCTCGTTCCCACGAAGGGCCCCAAAAGGTGAGCGCGTCGCGGAGGGCGGTGACCGCGTCCGGAAGACGGCATCCGTCCGGCCCGAGGTCGCGGTTCAGAATCGGGAAACGCGCCACTGAGCAGGTTTCCACCAGGGCTTGACGCTCCAATCGAACCGACATATCGGTACTGGTAAGGCGGAATCGTCCTTGCGGAGCACCCCTGAGACGGGTTCACGCGCGCGGTGGGTCAAATGTGTCGCGACTGTGTGGACCGGAGCGCGGCGGCAGGCCCGCGTTGATACGAAGCGGCCGCGCTACAAGCGTCGGCCGCCTCGATGGCGTTTGATCGCGGCGTCCAGTTTCTCGGCGACTCGGATTGTTGACTCCCATTTGGGATCGGTGAGGATGTTCTGGTTCTCGGCAAGGGTAGTGAGAGTCTGGAGTACCCTTCTGCAGGCAGCTGGTGAGCGAGTTACCCGGGCGACGCATTCGGTGAGGTTGTGTTCGACGATGCTGGGCCGCTCCACGACCGCGATCGCGATGGCGCCGCGGGCGGGCGGCTCTGCGTTCTTCGTAAGCGGCTCTTCGGCAGGCCTGGGAACACCATTTCAGAGTAGAGTTTCGTGCGGACGAAACTCAAGTCACCTCGGATGCCAGAGGTGTGAGAGATTCTGGGTTAATCGGCAAGGCCTTCTGGTGAGGTCGAAGACACCCGCGATCCGTGGAATTGGCCTGGGTGAACTACGTCGACCCTCAGCATGAATGCTGAGGGTTACGGACCTGCGCCCTTGCGCATGGTTGGCCTGACCATCGGGACTTCGTCTAAGGCGAGCCGTTGCATGTCTAGTGCCGTGGAGCCGGTCCCGGTGTGCAAGCGAGTCAAGGGTGCCGCTCGGGGGCTCCACTCAGACGCTCGACACAATCGATGCTGAGCTTCTGAACCCTGAGGACCGCCGGCGCCGGCAATCAGAAGCCGGTTCGCCCCAGGCTGTTTCCAGTCGTGCGTGCGCGGCTGGGTAGAGCTTGCCCACAGATTTGACCTCGCGAGTGGCAATCGTCGTGGCGTGGTCACCAGACTTGGGGCTCGGCGAATTCCTCGGAGTAGACGGGGGGTCACGAGGGCGAATGACCCCGTCAGGTCACCGCACCTGTACGAATCCATGGCCACCGCGAGTCCCGCATCAGGAACCCATGGTGTACCGCCCGATTGGTAGCCAGTGAGCAATCGCAGCAAGGGCAGCCGCTATGTCAACACACCAGCCATTCGAAGGGCATGCGTAGGCCCATCCGCTGTGGTCGGTTGATGGACGCGGAGAGCTTGTTGACGTGTCCGGCGTGAGGACCTAGTTCGGAGGGAGCGATCGGCATGGACAGGAAGCCGGCGGTGCAAGAACTCTTGACGATCCGACAGGCCGCGGCCCGTATGTGCATGAGCGAGCGGCACGTACGCCGCCTGGTAGGGGAGAGGAGAATCCCCTTTCATCGATTGGGTAGGTCGCTTCGGCTGTCGATCAACGACATTGATGGCTACGTTGACGCGGGACGTGTCGAGGCCATGACCGAGGCGGACGTCTGGCGCGGAGCGCGAGGCGTCGGGTAATGGGCGAATCAACATCTCGGCGGCGGTTCGGCAGTGTGCGGCAGCGATCCTCCGGCCGATGGCAGGCACGATACCGAGGTCCGGATGGGCGCATACGGTCAGCGCCAACGACCTTCGCGAGGCAGGCTGAGGCTTCTCGGTATCTGTCCATCCTCGAGTCACAGATGGCTCGCGGTGAATGGGTGGATCCCCGACGAGCAAAGGTTCGACTCGGCGACTACGCCGAGAGATGGATCACGGAGCGGGCGAACCTACGACCCCGTACTATCGATTTGTATCGGTGGTTGCTGAAGAAGCACGTAGAGCCTCACCTCGGGGGAGCGATGCTCGGAGACATCGATCCGCCGCTGGTGCGGGAGTGGCGCGCGAAGTTGCTCTCGGAGGGAGTCTCTTCGAGCACAACGGCGAAGGCGTACCGACTCTTGCGGGCCATTCTCATGACTGCCGTGAACGAGGATCGCATCCTCGCCCGCAACCCCTGCCGGCTTCCGGGAGCCGATCAAGAGCATCCCCACGAGCGTCCCGTGCTCACTCTAGAGCAGGTCATGCAGCTTGCCGACGCGGTTCCGCGTCGATACCGAGCTCTGGTCCTGGAAACGACCTTTGCGAGTCTCCGATACGGCGAGGCTGTAGCCCTCCAAGCTAGCGATGTCGATCTCCAGCACGGCACAGTCCGGATCAAGCACGCGTTCATCGAGGTCCGCGGAAAAGGAATGTCGCTGGCACCCCCCAAGTCACGCGCTGGTCTGCGGACAGTCGCGATCCCAAGTTTCGTTAAGGAAGCGCTCCGTGAGCACTTGGCGGAGTTCCCGCCGCGTGAGCCGTTGCGGTTGCTCTTCACCGGTCCAAAGGGGTCCTCGATCCGGCGTGGGAACTTCAACAATCTCGTGGGCTGGTCCAAGGTGCTGTCGGAGCTTGGGGTCGCGGGGCTGCACTTCCACGATCTTCGGCACACGGGCAACGTGTTCGCAGCAAGCAGTGGTGTGAGCACTCGCGATCTGATGGCACGGATGGGCCATGACTCAATGACGGCGGCGCTGATCTACCAGCACGCCAGCTCTCAGGCTGACCAGGCCATTGCTGCGTCCATGGACGCCCGGTTTGAGGCTCTCCAGGCTGACGCTGGTCGGGAGCCTCAGACCCCCGCCCAGCGCGACAGCTCCAAGCGCTCGGCTCGAGCGCAGTGGCCCATAGATGGCCCACGGCCCCCCGCGAGAACAATTGAGGGGCGGCCCGGACTGGAACTCTGACGTTCTGACCTGGCGAAATAGCTCGGAGCGGGTGACGAGAATCGAACTCGCACTGTCAGCTTGGGAAGCTGATGTTCTACCATTGAACTACACCCGCAGCGCCGCACCCGGCTGCACCGGAGCGGGCTTCAGAGATCCTACCGTCTTGCCTCGGTGGTGCCCGTCGCGTGGTTCGGTAGTGTCGTGCGGGTGCTGCTGAGCGACCGTGACATCCTTGCCGAGATCGCTGCCGGGCGGGTCGATCTCGCGCCGTTCGACAAAGAGATGGTGCAGCCGTCGAGCGTCGACATCAGGCTGGACAGGTATTTCCGCGTATTCGAGAACCACCGCTACCCGCACATCGACCCGGCGGCAGACCAGCCGGACCTCACGCGGGCGGTCGAGCCGGACGGCGCCGAGCCGTTCATCCTGCATCCGGGCGAGTTCGTGCTCGGGTCGACGTACGAGGTCATCACCCTTCCGGACGACGTCGCGGCGCGGCTCGAGGGCAAGTCGTCGCTCGGCAGGCTTGGCCTGCTGACCCATTCCACCGCCGGCTTCATCGACCCGGGCTTCTCGGGGCACGTCACGCTTGAGCTCTCGAACGTCGCGACGTTGCCGATCAAGCTGTGGCCGGGGATGAAGATCGGCCAGCTGTGCTTCTTCCGGCTCAGCTCGCCGGCCGAGCACCCGTACGGGAGTGCGAAGTACGGGTCGCGCTACCAGGGCCAGCGCGGGCCGACACCGTCGCGCTCGTTCCAGAACTTCCACCGTACGGCGATCTGACCCCGTCGATCCCGGCATACCCCCACGAAGTCCATCCCGGCGTAGCCCGCCACGAGCAAGCAAAGAACCAGGTAGTTCGGAACGAAGTGGCGGACTCCCGGCGGGCAGGTTCATACGGTCGTAGCAACGCTCGATGATTGGAGTGTTGGTGCGAAGACGTATTCCTGCTGGTACCCGTGACCGGTATCTGGCTTTGGTTTGTTCTGGTGTGTCGCTGACGAAGGCGGG
>JAWWPG010000044.1:0-19028 GCA_033850885.1 Nocardioidaceae bacterium | reverse complement strand
CCATCCTGACCATCGAGCCCACACCCACCCAGGAGGTGACGCAGACACCCACAGCCCAGACCGCATAGCCTGATCCCACCGCAACGATCCACGCGGAAGATCTACACCACTCCAAGGGACTTGCCCCACAAGAAACCTAACATTCCCCCGCGATCGAACCTCGTCGGCGGTGTGGCGAAGCGAATCGCGAGCCTCCGAGGTCCACCGACGGTCGCCCCGCCTGTTCGAGACGGGCCACCGATTCGGCTCGGGCGGGTGCTGGGCGTGGGTCTGGGTCAGTTGCGTGGAGCGAACTGCGCGGTGAGGGGAATCAGCTCGTGGTCGATCTTCTGCAGGGCGTCCTCAGATAGGAGCAGATCCCCGGCCGTCGCGTTGGATCGGACCCGGTCGGGGTTCGACGATCCGACCAGGGCCGAGGAGACGCCGGGCTGGGCCAGCACCCAGGCAAGAGCCACGTGGGCGATGGTGAGGTTCAGCTGTTGGGCGATGGTCCGGAGGCCGTCGGTGACGCGTTGCATCGGCTCGGCGTTCTCCAGGCATATCAGCTCTGGGTACACGGTGACGTCCTGCCAAGGCGAGCTCGCCCAACGGTCTCGTACCTCATGGAACGGTACGTCGGTCAGCAGGCCGTTGGCCAAGGGCTCATAGATCGTCACCGCGATGCCCTCGCTCCCGCACCAGGCGATCATTTCCCGATCGCCGAGATAGTCGACCACGCTGAGCCCCGTCTGGATTACGTCGACCCGACGGGTCGTGTGGCAGTCAGCGATCTGCTCCTGGTCGTAGTTCGACAAGCCGATGGCGCGCACATGCCCGTCGTCGACGAGATCCGCCATCGCGCCCCAGGTGTCGGCCAGCGGCACCTCGCCGGTGCGGTCCGGCCAATGCAACAAGTAGAGGTCTAGGTGATCTCGGCCCAGGCGCGCCAGACTGTCGATACAGGCGCGACGCACCTGCTCGGGTCGGAAGCCACTGGCGCCACCACTCTTGAGCGCCGTCGGGGCAACCTTCGAACAGACCAAGAAGGAGTCCGTCATCGACCGCAGCGCGGCCCCGATGACAGCCTCGTTGCCGGTGTCGAAGTAGTTCTCCGAGGTGTCGATCCAGTTCACCCCCGACTCCTCCGCGGCCGCGATGACCGCCTGAGCCCGGCCCACACCTGCCGGGTCCTGGGGGTCGTGGCCCACCCAGGCTCCACCCAGACCGATCACCGACAGTTCGATCCCGGTCGCTCCCAGCCTGCGCCGCCGCATCGGCCACTCCTCCCAACCAGACGCATGCTCACAGTCCGCGGCGACCGCAGTCTACGCCCACGGGCGACCCACCACGCCGACCATGTTCCGAAGGCAGCAAGGTGCGTCTATCTGCCGCCAGCGGACTCATCCAGCACTGCTGCCTGGGATAGCTTCGGTCCTTCCGAGCGCCTCGCCGTGTGGGCGGCGAGCGAGGATGGAGCTGTCGAACATCGCCGCGTGAGGTGAGCATGTCCCGCACGACGCTTGTTGCCGTCCCAGCCCGTGTCGAGGCCCGACACGCCGACCCACGCTCCACCGAACACTATGACCGAGCCCGCGGCAACCTTGACCGACATGGCGTCCACTTCCTGACCGCCTACGTCGCCGGCGTCTAACACGGCTCGCGACCGCCCCACAGTCCCTTCGCCCAACACCGCCACTTAGACGCGCCCAAGGGCCGCCGGCCTGAGTGCCGCCGTCGGGCGGATGAGGGTTTAGCGTGATCATTGTGACGCTTTATCTGTGGTTCTTGGGGGTGCCCTTGGGGCCCATGCCCGCGCCTGCGCGGGATGCCGTCGGCTGATCCGCGGGACCGTCGTCACTGGGAGATGGGTTCCCAGACGAGTTCAGCCACGTCGATGACGAGGTCGGAACTCTGCCGATCAGGATCGACTGGGGCCCGGACTTCGCCCACGCAGACACACACCACGTCGTTGAGGCGGCGGTAGCGGTCGCTGTCGCTGAGGTGGTAGACGGACCCGACGATCTGTCGGCGCCCGGGTGGATGCGCGCGGCCATATCCCTGCAACCAGACCATGATGGTCGCGTCGTCGACGGTTTCGATGACGGCTCGGAAGTCCGGGAGGAACGGGCCTTCGGCGGTCCGACGAAGCGGGAAGTTCGCGCCACGGAAACGGCCACTGATCGAGCCCTCGCAGCGGCCCTCGGCGAAAAAGAGGTGCTGTTCCCACCCGCCCTCGAGACCGACCTTCCAGCCCTCGGGATAGGTGAAGCGGACCCGGTACAACGGCTCGAGCCTCAAAGTCCCCCCTCCACCGAGAGCAGCCGTGTTGGGGTACTACAGATCAGATTCTGCCCCGAACCGTGTCCCGCTTCCGGCTTCCGACGATCCGACTCTGATGACCGCGCCCGACGCGTCACCTCGCCGCCGGCCGGCCGCATCACGGCCTTCGCCAAGGCTGGCCGTGTCGGGTTGAGCCGAGCAACCGGCAACGGCCTCACTGCAAGGAAGAGATGACGGACCGAGGAGTGACGAAGATGGCTGTCCGTCGCTCGCGCTTCATGGTGAGATCGAACTCCTCCCAATTCTCGTGCGTCCCGCCGGCGGCGCTGAAGATCTCCCGCAGCAGTCGGCGTAGGCGCTCTTGGTCTATGCCGGGTTCGGGGTCGTCGGGACCGATCACCGAGGCTCGACCCTCCACCGAGACCCATTGCCATCCGGCGCGGATCACCACCGCGATCGTGGGATCAGCCCTTAGGTTGACCAGCTTGCGGGTCCGACTCACCGACACGAAGGCAACGGACTCTACGCCGGTTGACGGGTGCCGCAGCACCCCCGCGTTCACCACCGAGATGTGCGGCGTCAGGTCAGCGCGGCGCGTGACGACCACGCACAGACCATGGTCAAGCGGCACCAGCTGGGCGAAATCGGCAAGGCTCGGCATCAGACCCGCCCCGCGTGACAAGGTGGGGCGGTGCGCTGGGCGCAATTCACCGCTGGGTCCCCGACCATGACGAAGCCAGCGTAGACCTCCGTTGATGAGTCGTGGCGTTGCCAATCGCTCGGACGCGACCACCCAGCGGTGCACCACACCGCCTGAAGCGGCCGCGTCATGCCCCCGCCGTTCGGTCACCGTCCTGCTGCCGGCGATATGCCCACCCAGTGACGCTCCCCGGCTCCGTCAACAGGGGACATGTGCACACTCACGCTTGAACCTGACCGGGTTAGCCTCGGTCGTCAACACACGAAAGGGAATGTATTTACGTTCACCGGCACGGCGCTTGCGACCTGGAACGGGCACCTACGAGTGCCCTAAGGACCGCTCACGGGGCACGGGTTAACACTCACCCTCTAGTTTGAGCCGTCCAAGCCTGGGGCCTCCGCGGCCAACGGCCGAGGAGCTGATCCGCAGCGACCTCGCAGGCTGAGGTCGCCCGACCCCGTAGTCGCGGGATTCAGGGGTTCGTCAGACAGAGCATGACCAAGAGCCGGCGAGGCGTGATCCAGGGCATCAGCTGCGTCGCCTGCGGGGTCGGCGTCGAGGTAGCCGCCAGTTCCTGCCGCACGACGATCTCGTCAGCCACCGCAGTCACGCCCACGACACGTTGCGCTGCCCGTAACGCAGCCACCTTCTCAGGGGTGGCTGCGCACCTCTCCTGAGAGGGTTATGCCGCGGTCGGTGACGGACACTCCAATCCGATCTTCATTCACTCGGGGTGTCCAGTCGAGGTCCTCGATGATCGCCGCCTTCAGCTCGTGGTCCGTTCGATGTGGTGTCTGTGTCATGACTTGACGGTCGCCTCGCCCGCTGGTGCGCTGTCGGGCCGTAGGTCCCCCAATACTCAGGACCAGTTCCGAAATGGCCCCCGCCCGCTGGCCAGCCCGACGTAAAGCAACAGCACCTGCTGGCCCGTGGCCTTGACCCGGCCACCGGGGAGATGGTTGTCACCGCGCCGATGTGGGGGGCATGACGGGCTCGATACCTGTCGGTGTCGATTTGCCATGATCTTTACGATCTGGACAGCACAAACTAGGATCACGTCAAAACCGCGAAAAATGGCGCCGTTGCAGCCTCCGCGCTTCATCAACCGAAGGAAGCGATTCGGCGTGCACCCAAGCAGCCGCAGGAGGATCGCCGGCCTGTTCGTTTTTGGCGTCGTCAACGTGCGACTCAAGGGTGATCGCGTAACGGTCGTTCTCGAGAGGAGGGTATGTCGTGTCCGCCGGCGAGGACGACGCGGCTCACGAGGCGGAGCCGACTCTGCCACCACGGGTCGACCCTTCAGAGGCCCGCGAATATCCGCGATCGACGAAGCCTCAGGACCGGAACCCGGTCGCGCCGGCGCGCGCTCCCGCGTACCGCCAGGAAGATCGTCCGTCGCGGATCTTCAGACGGTCGCGCAGAATCCTCGGGCGCGAACCCACTGACGCTACTCAAACGCCCTCACTCGACGAGTTAATCGCCGCCTTTCAAGCCACCGGCCGCCCCAACTATGACGAGTTGCGCAAGCGGTTCCAGAAGGAGAACGGCCGCCTCAGGGACACGTACTTCGCGAGGAATATTCACGCCGGGGCGGTGATCGTAGAGCCAAAGGGGCTGGGTGCCCGGGTTACCCAGCTCCGCAGGATCAGGATCCGATACGACGGGCTTGACGCTGTCAACGTCCAGCCTGAGTTCGAGGCGGCGATCTGGCGATGCAGAGCCATGGAGCGGCAGTCAGGCCTGATACTTGGGGGCCGCTCCCGCAAAGTCCTGGTCGAAATGCTGTTCGCCATTCTGGTGTATCTCCTGGGTGTGTTGGATGCGACCGGTAGCCCGGCTCACCAACGACGTGACCCGCTGCCGGCGAGCGAACGACGCAAACGAGTCGACGCCGCCTTGAAGTCGGCCGGCACCGAGCTCAACCGCCTCGACGCGTTCACCAGGGACGCGGCGCGGAAGGCGTCGTTGCGCTGGTATCTCCTGGGGCTTCCCCTTGGGGCTATCGGAGGCATCATCCTCATCGAGGCCGCGGACGCGATGTCCATCGTCGGAGCTCCCCCCGAGGTTGTCCGGGTCTGCTTCGCCAGCGGCGCCGTCGGGGCGATCGTCAGCGTGATGACTCGGATCACAAGGGGCCAGCGGTTGGTGATCGACAGTGAACAAGGTCACCTGGTCACCCTGCTCGCAGGCGGGTTCCGGCCCCTGATCGGCGCCGTCTTCGGCCTGGCGCTCTACGTCTTCGTCCAAGGAGGACTCGTCCCGATCGCGGTTCCCCCCGACCCTTCAAAAGAACGACTCTTCTTTGCCGCGTTGGCGTTCCTCGCGGGCTTCAGCGAGAGATGGGCACAGGACACCATCGTGAAAAGTGCCCCCATCGTCGGACGCCCAGCCGCGGATCCGCCGAAGGAAACCCGGTAAACGGAGTAGCCTTCTGTCCGGATACGGCCCGGTAAGCTCGCGTAGGTTCAGCAGGGCCGGAGCGCTCCCGCCTTGCCGTTGCGCCGGACGAAGCCCGCACCGTCGAACTCCAGACCCTGCAGGGCTTCTCACGCTCGGTGGTTCGCTCCTTGCGTCATGGGGGTCGATGGGATGCCGGCGGCTATCCGTCAGGGGTGCCGCCGGTGGAGCCGGCTTGTGCTTGCGCCTGCGAGATCGCCCAGGCCGCGTTGACCAGACCGATGTGGCTGAAGGCCTGGGGGAAGTTGCCGAGCATCTCGCCGGTTTTCGGGTCGACCTCTTCGGCGAGGAGCCCAACGTCGTTGACGAACACCATCGCGCTCTCGAACACGGCTTTGGCGCGCTCGACCTGCCCCGACAGTGCCAGCGCCTGCGCGAGCCAGAACGTGCACAGCAGGAACGTCCCTTCCTCACCAGAGAGACCGTCGACGCCCCCCTCGGTGCGGTAGCGGTACACGAGGCCACGCTCATCTGTCAGCCCTTCCGCCGTCGCGTCGATCGTGTCGAGCATCCGCGGGTCATCTGCCGGGATGAAGCCGACCAGCGCCATCATCAGGTTGGAAGCATCCAGTGCCGTGGAGCCGATGTACTGGGTGAACGCGCCTGCCTCGTCATTCCAGCCGTCGCGCAGCACCGTCTCGTGGATCTCCTCGCGGATGCGCTTCCAGTCGTCGACACGGTGACCGGCGCCTATCTTGTCGGCCAGATCGACCGCTCGGTCGAGCGCCACCCAGCACATGACCTTCGAGTACAAGAAATGCTGCGGGTCTCCCCGTACCTCCCAGATGCCCTGGTCCTTCTCGGTCCATTGCACCGCGGCGGTGTCGGCGCAGGCGATGAGGAACCGTTTGGTGTCGTCGTCGATGCCGGACAGCTGGTCGGCGAGTCGGTGGGCGGCTCCCAGGAGCTCGCCGTACACATCGATCTGGGTTTGGTTCCATGCACCGTTGCCGACCCGCACGGGACGGCTGTCCTTCCACCCCGGCAGGTGGGGGAGCTCCCGTTCGCTCAGGTCGTGCTCTCCGCCTACTCCGAACATGATCTGCAGCCCTTGACCGGGGCCGACTCCGGACGCTGCCGCCGTGGTCATGAACCCGAAGAAGTCGTCCGCCTCATCGGGGCAGGCGGCCACCCAGAGCGCTTCCATGGTGAGGCTGGAGTCCCGCACCCACGAGTACCGGTAGTCCCAGTTGCGTTCGCCTCCGACGCCCTCGGGGAGCGAGGTCGTCGCCGCGGCGACGATAGCGCCGCTCGGCTGATAGGAAAGCCCCTGCAGGACGCGCCCGCTGTGATGGAGCTGGTCGCGCCAGGGCCCGTCGTACGCCTGGTGCAGGTCGGACCAGGACCTCCAGGCGGCGATGGTGTCGTCCAGGAGCGCGGACAGCTCCTCCTGCGACCAGACCCGCGCCGGGGTCTGCTCGAGCGTCGATCGATGCAGGCCGAGATGAATCGACTGTCCTTCGCGCAGGTGAGTGGCGCCGGTAGCCGACCCGCCACCGGTGAGGTCTAACGGAATCGGTGTGGTCAGCACCAGCCAGTCGGCTCCACCACGGCCGGTGACCCCACCGTCCACGGTGGCGAGCAGGGGGATGACCAACCCGTACTCCGGCCGCGGCACGTACGAGATCTGCAGGTCGACCTCACCGCCCCTGCATTCCAGTCGACGGACAAGGAGGTGAGGGACGTTGATCCCGAGCCGGTGCCCGCCGTTGTCGGGACCCAATGCCAGCGCGTCGGTGAGCACCAACGTGCCCGTTCCCGTGGTAAAAGTCGTCTCCAGAACAAGAGTCCGGTCGACGTAGCGACGACTGCTCCGCCACTCCCCTCCGGGCTGAACCTGCCAGTGCCCGGCATCGGGTCCCAACAGACGACCGAAGATGGACGGGCTGTCGAATCGGGGGAAGCTAAGCCATTCGACTGAGCCTGCGGTGTCGACCAGGGCGCTGGAGTGCCGGTCAGACAGCAAGGCATGGTCGGCGATAGGGGTCTCTGACATGCCTCGGGCTCCGATCGGTAGGTCGCTGGTTGTGCAGTCCCTCGAGCCGGCGGTGCGTCACGCCGCCATCTATCGTGCCGGTCACGGTTCAGGCCCCGCGATTTGAGGTGAGCCAGCGACTAAACGACAACCACCCTTGCGAGGACTATTCCACGGTGGGCCGATTTGCCACGAACGCATGGATGTGTCGACATGCCGCCCTCGACGCAACAACCCTGGTTCTCCAGACGAAGTGACCACGGATGTTCACCGCGGTGAAGGAACATCGCATACGAGACACAGGAGACTAATAGATTTGCATCCGCCCGCCGACACCCAAACGACGTCCCGCTCACATGGCGCAACTGGCTCTTGGTCTCAGTTGCCGGCTGGGACATTGGCGGCAGCTGGGACGGACGCGAACTCGAAGACGAGCCGCGCGGGGATCTGTCCCGACAGAACTTCGGCGATGGCCTCGTTGACGTCGTCGAGGCTACGGGTGCTTGCGATCACTCGGGTGCGTCCCGCGGCGTGCAAGGCGAAGACTTCGGCGAGGTCCTGACGGGTGCCCACGATGGAGCCGATGATCGAGATGCCCTTGACTACGGTCTCGAAGATGGGGATGTTCATGGCACCGCCGTCGGCCGGCATGGCCACGCAGACCAGCCGGCCCCCGCGCCGCAGAGAGGCGAAGGCCTGCTCGAAGACGCGGGGCGACGCGGCAAGCACGACGGCCACGTCCAGGCCACCCAGCGCGGTGATCGCAGCCACCGGATCGGTGCGGTGGGCGTTCACCAGGTGCTCGGCGCCTAGCTCCCGGGCGAGGTCGAGCTTGGCCTGCTCGATGTCGATGGCCACGACCGATCCGCCCATGATGTGGGCGTACTGCACGGCCAGGTGACCGAGACCGCCTATCCCGAAGACGCCGACCCGTTCGGTGGGCTGGATGCGCGCGACCTTGATCGCCTTGTACGTCGTGAGTCCCGCGCAGGTGAGTGGGGCGGCGTCCAGCGAACTGATGCCGTCCGGGACGGGTACGACGTATGCGGCGCTGGCCACGGCGTACTCGGCGAACGCGCCATCAACCGAGTAGCCGCTGTTGTGCTGACTCTCACAGAGCGTCTCGCGCCCATCGATGCAGTAGCGGCAGTCGCCGCAGGCAGAGCCGAGCCAGGCGATCGCGACTCGCTCGCCGATCCGCCGGTTCACGACACCGGAGCCGAGCTGCTCAACAATGCCGACACCCTCGTGACCGGGGACAAACGGGAGAGACGGTTTGGCCGGCCAGTCACCACCGGCAGCATGGATATCGGTATGACACAACCCGCAGGCCTCCATCCTGACCAGCACCTGCCCGGCCCCAGGGATCGGGACCTCGCGCTCGACAATCTCGAGCGGTGCAGAGAACGCGGTAACAACGGCTGCCTTCATGTCGGAACCTCTTCTGGACGTTGGCCCAATCTTGGGCCGACTCGATCCTCAGACTCGCCGACCTGGCGTCGAGAGGTAAGTGCCGAAGGTCGGAGCCCGGCGGGACCTTCGGCACTGGGGGATTGCACGTGTTGGCAGGAGAACCCAACTGCGTCGTTTCGGGTCGACATGGTCAAAGACTGGTAACCGTCGCCGCTGATGTTGTTGCAGTTTTGACGGTCCTCGCGTTGGCCGGTGAGCTTGGACGGGTCGTCGAGGTCGCGGGCTGGCGCCGCCGAGGAGCAGATTGACGATCGCCGCGTCCCAGATCGCACCGGCTTCATGTTCCCCCATTCGGCGCGGGCCTGAACTAGCGACTGCACGCCGAACAGGGTCCTTGGGCCGATGCCGCTTCCGAGACCTCACCGAAGATCTCAGCAGGCACCATAGCCTTCGCGTCAGTGGCTGACGGCTGAACCGGGAACCCGGCGATCTCGGCGCGGTAGATCGGGATACTCAGGACGGGCGCATGGTGCCCGTCTTCAGATACTGCAGGTGCCATGACAGCGCCTCGTCGAGCAGATGCGGAGTGTGCTTGCCTGAACGGCTTGCTATGGCCCGGTCAAGGTAGTCCTGGAGTGCCGGGCGGTAGTCGGGATGGGCGCAGTGGGCGATCACCTGCTGTGCCCGGCGTCGCGGGGCCAGGCCGCGCAGGTCGGCGACCCCTTGCTCGGTGACGATAACGTGAACGTCGTGCTCGGTGTGGTCGACGTGGCTCACCATCGGCACGATGCAGGAGATCGCGCCCGCCTTGGCGGTTGACGGCGTGAGGAACATCGCGACATAGGCGTTTCGGGCGAAGTCTCCTGAACCGCCGATCCCGTTCTGGATGCTTGAACCCATCAGGTGCGTCGAGTTGACGTTGCCGTAGATGTCGGCCTCGATCATGCCGTTCATCGCCAAGCAGCCGAGCCGCCGAATGACTTCTGGGTGGTTGCTGATCTCTTGCGGGCGAAGGATGATCCGATGGCGGTAGTCAGAGATGTTGCTCATCAGCTCGGTGTTGGCCTCCTCGCTCAGTGAGAAGGCCGTGGCTGAGGCCATCGACAGGGTGCCCGAGCGCAGCAGCTGCAGCATGCCGTCCTGGATCACCTCGGTGTAAGCGGTGAGCGGCCTGAACGGACCGTCGTCGAGACCTGCGAGCACGGCGTTGGCGATGTTTCCGACGCCCGACTGGAGCGGTAGCAAGGTGTCGGGCAGCCGTCCATGGTTCACTTCGTGGGTCAGAAACTCCAGAACGTGTCCCGCGATGCGCCCTGAGTCTGCGTCCGGAGGCCTGAACGGCGTGTTCCGGTCAGGGCTGTGCGTCGGTACGACGGCCACGATCTTCTCTGGCGGACAATGCAGATAGGGCACGCCGATCCTGTCGCCGGGCCGCAGGATCTGAATCGGCTTTCGGTCCGGAGGCAGCGCAGTGCCGTAGTAGATGTCGTGCATGCCATCCAGCTCGGTCGGCTGCCAGGAGTTCACCTCCAGAATCACCCGCTCGGCCCGCTCGATCCACGTCTTGTTGTTCCCTACCGAGGAGGAGGGGACGAACTCGCCGTCCGCGGTGATACCGGACACCTCGATAAGCGCGACGTCCAGTTGGCCGAAGAAGCCTTCCCAAACCATCTGCGCCACATGCGACAGGTGCAGGTCCAGGTAGTCCATGGCGCCGGAGTTGATTTTGGCCCGGCTCACGGGATCGGACTGGTAGGGCATGCGCAGATCGATTCCGTCCACCGCAGCCAGGGCCCCGTCGAGCTCGGGAGCTGTCGACGCACCGGTCCAGACGCTTACCGTGAAGCGTTCACCCCGCGCCGTCGACTCGATGACACGACGGGCCAGCGCGCCCGGCACGGCCTTTGGGTAGCCGGCACCGGTAAAACCACTCATGCCGACGTTGTCGCCCGGTTCGATTAGGGTCGCAGCAGCCTCTGCCGACATCACCTTGCTCCGGACCGATCTGCTACCCAGGCCTGACCTGTCCATCATTCTGGGTTCCGGTCTGCGGTGACCTCGTGACTAGTGCGCACGACGACTTGATCGTTCTGACCCGACCCCCAACGCCGCCAGCGGATCGTCGTCGTGAGCCCTCTCGACAGCAACCCACCGACCCAACGGAGCCTCCCCGCCCCCGATCTCACGGGCCACCACCGCGATCGGGCTACCCGTGTCGATCACCAGATGCGCCGCGCCATGTCGATGCGTGGGCGAAGACCTTTTTCCGCTTCGCCTGAGCTTGGCCTTTCCAGTCATGTGAACATCCTCCCCTAGAACCAGCCTCCCGCTATCAGGCTGTCTACCCAACGGGGGAATCAGACCTACGGGGCCGATAACTACTCAGGGTTGGCTCTATCCCGATATATCCGATCGACGATAGGGTTGGGGTGCCGTCCAGGTGGAGGAGGTCTCATGAGCCCGATGACCGTGCTTGCAGGAGTGAATGATCCGGCGACCTATCTGCATGTCGGCTGGGTGTCGATCTCCGTACCGAACCTCATCGTGATCGTGGTCATGGTCGCCTTGTTCGCACTGGCAATCGTGCTCCCCTTCCCGAAAGACCGGGGTCGGCGATGACGACCGAGACTCGCACCGCAGAGGTGGACGAAACGACGGACCGCATGTGGACCTCGCGACTACGCCGCGCGTGGCTTGCAAAGCTCCCGCCCGACAAACTGTTGCCTGACCGTCAGCCGGCATATGTGGCGTCGTGGATCTATGTCTTCGGGGTCCTGGCCATCGCCGTCTTCCTCGTGATCCTGGCGACCGGGCTGGTACTCGCCTTCGCCGGACCCGCCTGGTACCACACCTCGTCGGTGGGACATCTGACCAACAGTCTTCATTTCTGGAGCACCCAGCTGTTCCTGATGTTCATGGTGATCCATCTGTGGGGGAAGTTCTGGATGGCCGCCTGGCGCGGACGCCGGGCGTTGACCTGGATCACGGGCGTGATCGCGTTCCTGGCCTCGATTGGTACTGCGTTCACCGGCTACCTGTCCCAGAGCAACTTCGACTCGCAGTGGATCTCCTTCGAAGCCAAGGACGGCCTCAACACCGTCGGTGTTGGTGCATTCTTCAATGTCACCAACTACGGGCAGATGCTCCTCATCCATGCGTGCCTGCTGCCCTTGGTCGTCGGTTTCCTGGTCGTATGGCACGTGCTGCTCGTACGGCGGCGTGGCGTCGTCGCGCCCCTGGACGCCGTTTCGAACGACGTCCCCGACCTCGTCAAGCCGACCGAGGACGCGCGGCCGTGAGCCGCCGAACCCCCACCCGGGTCGATGTTGCACCCCAGGAGTGGACCGGCCCGTGGCGACACTATGACATCGTCAAGGAGGGCGTCATCGCCCTCGTCGTCGTATCGCTTCTTACCGTGGGGCTGGCCGTCCTGTTCGGCTCTCCCGACGAGCCATCGCTCACCTTCAAAGGATGGGCGACCACCGCACCGGACAACTTCTACTCGACCACCGTGGCCGAGCTCGCCGGCACGAGCGACTCCGCAGGCTACGGGCCACCGTACAACTCTGCGGCCGATGGGCTCGCGGTCGGACCGCTCAACCCCCAGCAATGGTTCGGCGTCACCCACCCGGTCGATCCGCAAAACGACTTCGTCATCACTCCCCTGCGCACCCAGCAGGCGCGGCCCTCCGTCGGTGCCGCCCTCAAGCTTTGGGACGCCGCCACCCCGAAGCAGCAGACAACGTGGGCCACGAACTACGACACCGCGATCACAGCCGCCGGGGAAGACCCGATGCGCGTGGCCGCCGGCGATTACGGGCCGGTGCCCGCGCTCGCGCGGGCCCTCACGGATATGGCCTCAGCCGGATCGCTCGACGCGATCCTGACGGCTCAGGGCAACTTCTACCAAACCGACTACACCAAACAGATCCTGTTCATGGGCGATGGCTCCTACCTCGACGACGCGGCGACCGCGGCCAACCTGCAGGGCAACACCTGGGGCATGATGAACGAGACGGGGAGTTACCCCGGTCAGGCCTGGCTGTGGATGTACTCCCTGTGGTACCAACTCCCTCAGACCAACTCCGACGGAACCTGGCTCACCGATCACGCAGACCCGGGCATCTTCTACCTGGTCATGATCCTGACCCTCCTTCTCCTCCTGGTGCCCTTCATCCCCGGGCTGCGGTCGATCCCGAAGTGGATACCGATCCACCGGCTGATCTGGAGGGATTACTACCGGAGCCAGCGCACACCCTGACCGCGTGCTCCTGCGTGAGGAACCCGGTGCGCGGTCCCGCACAGGGCGCAGGATTGCTTGACGTGTCCGAGCCATGTCCTCCGCGCCCGACGTTTAACAACTCGATTTGCTGGCCCCAAGGGCGGTCCGGGTCGTCGAGGTGGCCCTGCGGGCGTTGAACTCGACGGCCAAGTCTCCGCGTCGGGACGCGAGCGGGTCAGGTGACGGTAGTGCTCACCACGGGAGAAAGGCGGCGACGCGTAAACGGCACACCGACGAGACGGAGCAGCCGAGGATGGCGGCTGCCTCTTGGAGTGTCACCGCCTCGACCGGGCGCGAAGAGCAAACCCTCCGTGACCCAGGTGCCGTTGGTGCGGGCATCCGGGCCGCCGATGAAACCAGATGCCTCTCAAGCCGTCAGCATCCCCAAAGGACACGGGGAGGGTGGACGGTGAACCTGTTCCCATCGGCACCCCCCGGCCGTTGTCCCGGTGCTGAACGGGTACAAGGCTAGGCAACGGTTGGCGCGCCGGCCCATACGACGACACCGACCGCGGGCGCGCTCGGCTTGGAGCGTCGTCTGTTGGGACCGCCGTGGTGATGGCGACGGATGTCAGCGATTCATGTTCAGCCGACGAACCGGTCTCAACAGGAGCGGTCGAGCCCACGACGCCTATCAGCAAGCCCGTGACCGCGACCAGCTCCACGGCCGAGCCCTTCGTGGCGTCGGAGCGCGTTGGGTCCGCGAGCAGTGGCGCTGCTGGCCTGATCCCGATACCAATTGCTGTTCAGCCGGAAGCAGTTGTCGGTAGCGAGATCCGGCGACCCCGAAAGAGCAGCCACAGGCCGAGGAGGAACTCTCCGAGGAAGGTGACATTGGAGACTGCGAAGGGAGCGTGCTTGGTCATCACCGCAGCGAAGCTGTCGAACGCGTAGCCGGCGCCCGCGAGGACGAGCAGCGCACCGATCAGGCGGGGGACAAACCCGGACTTGTAGGCAAGATAGCCCGCGAGGACCAGATGAGCACCGAAGAGGATGAGCGCTGCGAACCAGATGTCGTGGAAGGTATCGACCTTTGCCATGGCCTCAGCCGCGAGTTGACCGTTCGTAAAGGCGCCCCTGCCGTCGGCGTTGGTCAGCAGGCTAGGGATCCCTGCGAGCTGGCTGAGCGCCACCATGAAGACCGCGGCGTACGAGAGTCGCAGCCAGGCGTTCAGCCTGGCGAGCTCGGCGTTCACGCTGCTGAAGACTCGCAGCAAAGCCCAGGCGACCACGACGTCAAGAACACCCGCCAGATAGAGGCTCGCCACCCCGAGGCGGAACATGGCCTGGGAGCCGAGGATGTCGTGGGCCGTGGCGGCCGCATTCCCCGAAGTCACGAGCCCTTGTACGACGACGAGATTGCCGAAGCCCGCGAGCCCGGCCACGAGCGTGATCGCAGCGCCCGCGATGACGGCTGCCCTTCGGACTACCCGAGAATCGCCCGTGGACGGTGCCTTGGGCAGTGGTTCGGACGTGGGGATCGGCGCCGGCAGCGTCGCGGGGTTGGTCATCTCGGGGTCCCCTTCCTGGGGTTTGTGTGTGTGGGTTCAAAGGCCGTCAGGGCGCTGCGCCAGGTCGCGTCAAGATCGGCCCCGGGAGGGAACCGATCCGAGAGCTCGAGGTCCACCAGTCCGTGCGCAAGAGCCCACAGGGCGCGTGCAAGGTGTTCGTCGCCCCCAGCCGCAGCGACGATTGGCGCAGCCGCGGCGTACTCGACGCCCGGGGCGATACGGTCTCGTGCAAGCGAATGTCGGGTTGCGACCTCATAGAGCCTAGGGTGCGCCTTGGCCCACGACCGGTAGGACTGTGCGAGCCCAGCCAGCCCGGGGACGGCCCCAGCAAGGTGTCGCCCAAGGTCGATCAGAGCCCTCTCCTGGAGACCGGCGACGATGTCGTCCTTGTCTCGCACGTGCTTGTACAGGGAGGGTGCGCGGATGCCCATGCGAGCGGCGAGCTTCCGCATGGTCAGCGACTCGGGGCCTTCCTCCTCAAGCACGGACACGGCGACGTCAAGGATCTCGTCTCGGCGGCTCATGCTCCCGCGGACTCGATAGCGGCGGCCCTTTCCGCGCGCAGTCGCAGCGCCTCGTTCATCGCCTCGAACCCCGCGCGAGTCCGCTCAAGTGTCTTCCCGGTTAGAGGCACGAGGAACCCGCTGAACTCCTCGGCTTGGGTCAGCCGGGTCCGGCCCTGCCCCAGGTCCTCGAGCTGGAAGGAGTGCCGCCCGTCGAAGACGCCGGGCATGAACAGGCGACCCAGCCACTCCAGCCGCCTACCCTCCTCCACCTCGACGACCGTGGGCCGGAAGGTCATCGGGCGGCCGCCCAGCGGCACGATCCGCACCTTCAGCCGGCCGCCTGCGACCAGCGCGCCCTCGAGCCCAGTAATGAACGGGTTCCACTCGGCGTACTTCGAAACTGCAGCCAGCTCGGCCCAGACCGTCTCGGCGGGGGCAGCGATCTCAGTGGCAGCTTGAATGGTCCTCATGGCTCCTCCTCGGTTGGCTAACGGTGTTAGCCCCACTATGGCTAACAATGGTAGCCATGTCAAGAGCATGACCACGGCAGGAGACAAGTCTCGGGCGCGGTGCTCCTCAGCTCGCCGGTCGACCCGCAGACCAGAGCCAGCCGTCGGTGTGGAAACAGCGCACCGACCTCCGTGGCGGCCAGGCACCACCCGCCGCTGCACCGGTGGTCTCACAACCAGCACGACCATCTGGCGGCCGAAAAGTTCCCAGTCGCTCCTATGATCCAAAGGTGTTGGTGCTGGGTGCTCGCCACCTCGCCCCACAGTCCTCGAGTGAAAGGGGCTCGGAATGAGTCCACAACAGCACGATGCGGGATCACGAAGCATTACCAGCAGTAGCCGCGGGCTCGCCGGTCAGGCTCTGTGCAGCCCTACCCAGGCAGAGCAGCAAACCGCGCGGATCATGGGTGCCTGGTTCCTTGCCACCTTCGTCTTCTCGGTCCCGGCCTTCTTGTTCTACGACCCTCTCCTGAACCACGCCAACTACGTTGTTGGCAGCGGGGACGACACCCGCGTAGCCCTGGGCGCTCTGCTGGAGATCCTGTTGGCGATCTCCGGCATAGCCACCGCGGTCGTCATCTTCCCAATCGTCAAGCGAGTCAACGAAAGCGTCGCCCTCGCGTACATCGCCTCGCGCACGGTCGAGTCGATCCTCATTCTGGTCGGAGTCCTGAGCCTGATGTCGGTCGTGGCCCTGCGCCAGGACGCAGCTGGAGCCGATAACAAAAATGTGGCCCTGATTGACGTTGCCCGCTCACTGCTCGCCGTGCATCACCAGACCGCCCTTTTCGGCCCGCAGTTCTGCGCCGGACTCGGCAATGGCATTCTTCTCGGCTATCTGATGTGGCGATCCAGACTACTTCCGCGACCGCTGGTCATGGTCGGACTGATCGGTGGCCCCTTGGCCTTCCTCGGAGGTGTCGGGGTCCTGTTGGGAGCATGGGACAACCCCTCAGGACCCCTCTCCGCGCTCACCGCACTCGAGGCCATCTGGGAGTTCTCATTAAGTGTTTGGCTGCTCGCGCGAGGCTTCCGGCCGTCACCGATTCTCACCGGCCCGCCGGTCACCCCAGGCCAGCCGAACTAGAAGTCACGACATTCGACGCCAGAAATCAGGTCGCTCATGCGGCGATCCGCGCTCGCCAGCTGCACCCCTTCCGCCGCCCGATTGACCAGGAGAAGAACAGGTTCCGGAATTTGATCTGTCGAACTGGAGACGAGATTTCGTGACATCCGGATTACGGGACGAGAGGTTTCAGGGTTCACCAACATTGCGGTGACGTTCGCAAGCCGTCGCACATTCGAGCGACGTCCGCCCAGTGTTCACGGACAAGATGCGGGCAACACACCAGTCGCCCCGTCCGAATCGGCGCCTCTTCGCGACCCGCAGTGCGACCCATTCCACCGGCAGCCCAGCTGCGGGTTCCACTCTCGGCGGGAGGCCAAGCTCGCCGTCTTCGACTACCGGGGGACCTTCGACAGTGCCAGTCGCGGCACTCGATCGTTCAGATCTGGCCGCAGCGTTTGAGAAAACGCTTCGAAGGAAGCCGCTGCGGCATGACCGTGACCGCAACAACGAGGCATCTGCGGGGCGGATCATCTCCACCAGACGGTGAACTCAGGCGTAGTGTGAAGTTGGAGCCGACCCGGACCATGTCCACTCCTTCGTCACCAAACGGGAGGGGACATGATGGACGAGAATTCAGACTTGCAACCGGAGATCACGGCCGAGACCCGCCGAGGCATCAGGCTGCTGGGGTTCGCTCGGCCGACTGGTGATCGCCGACCTCGAGTCCTGATCATGGGCCGCTAGAGCATCGATGGACCTCCACGTGGGCGAGCGACCGTCAAGTCGAACTGGCCTATCAGCATGCCCCGATCCGAGCTACTCGCCATTACGTCAACCCTCGCCGACGGGTCTCCAGACTCCCCCGCGAGCCGGGCAGAGCAGTCGACGCCTCGGTGGTCCGACAGCAAATAACAAGGGAGAAGAAGATGAAGATAACCAACGCTAATCTCATCCGTTTGGCGGGCATGTCAGCCCTGTTGGCGGGGCTATGTTACGTGCTCGTTGGAATATTCCATCCGGCGAACGTCCCTGCCTCGGTCACCACTACCCGCTGGGAAATCGTTCATGTCATTGCCTGCGCCATGTCTTTCTTCGCCCTGCTCGGCCTGGCCGGACTTTATGCCAGGCAAGCCGTGAAGGCCGGTTGGCTTGGTCTCGCCGGCTATATCCTGTTCAGCCTCTGGTTCGTGCTCATCATGGGATTCAGCTTCGTTGAAGCCGCCATCCTGCCGCATGTGGCGACGTCCACTCCGGCGTTCGTGCAGGCCTGGATGGGAATGTTCAACGGTCCCTCCGGCACGTTCGACCTCGGAGTCCTTCCCACCATATGGACGCTGACAGCACCTCTGTACATCCTCGGCGGCCTGCTGTTCGGCATCGCCACGTTCCGCGCCGGTATCCTGCCGCGCTGGGCGGGTGCGCTGCTTGCCCTCGGGACCGCGGTGGCGCCAATAGGGGCCTTGCTGTCCAACGCGTCTCAGCCGAAAACTGCGATCCCAGTCGGGGTAGCGCTGGCCTGGTTGGGGTACGCGCTCTGGTCTGAGCGGCAAACGCAAACCTCGGAGCCGGACGACCGAACAGTCAAGGCTAGCGTGTGAACGCCACCACCCTGCTCCCACACAGAAGAGTCTCGCTGGTCACCGGTCTATTCTTCCGCCCGCCTTTTGGCTCGATATAGACCCTTCGCTCTGCGGCATAGTCAATGGCGGGACTATGTCGTCGGCTCTGGTCGGACAATACCGCCATCATCGTTGGTTCATAGGAAGGCCCTCCTCGGCCTGGTTCCCGCCGCCTCCCAGCCCTCTGGGACATCGGCCCGCTCATCACCGGCCACGAGCGCGTCTCGCCGAATCGTGCTGCAAGCGAGTTCATGCTGCGAGGTCAACGCCAGCAGCATGATCCCGTTCCCGCCCGAGGCGCCGGCCCCCGGGTCGTCGCGCACGTCAGCGGAGCGCTGGCTCGAAGAGGCGTCGCGAACCGCTAAGTCGCGCGAGAAGATCCCGGTAGACGCCTCGTGGCCAGTGCCGGATCGGACCGCGTGTACGACGTCGACGATGGCGGAGCTGGCGCCGGTGGAGTCGTGTTGGTCCTCGACACGTGATGAGTGGGTGACGTTCGGCAGAACCCGATGGACGCTGTTCGAGGAAAGGAGGGCCATCTTGTCTTGCAGCGGCAGCCAGCCGGCCTGTGCATCCTTCCCTGCCGTGACCACGATGGGTGGTTGGGACTGCCCAGGCTCTGGTTGACACCGAGGGCGGGTTGTTCTCAGGCCGCGGGTGCGGCTGAGTAGATGGTCTCAAACTCGGTCGGGGTGAGTCTGCCGAGGGCGGCTTGTCTGCGTCGGCGG
>JAWWPG010000019.1:0-41434 GCA_033850885.1 Nocardioidaceae bacterium | reverse complement strand
GCGTCCCGCCCCCCACCCCCCCACCCCCCCCCGCGAATTGCGGTAAAGTGCCCCTCCCCCCGCAGCTCCTGGGGTGTACTTTCCCGCAATTCGCGGGGGGTCAGGGTGGAGGCGGCCGACCCCAGGGTGGCAGCCGCCGGCCGAGCAGATCCTCCACGCGGTCGAGGTCGGCGGCGAACACCGGTGCCAGCCTGGCACGTACGTCGGTCGGCACGGAGGTGTCGGCCTGGTTCCAGCGGCGCACCCGTTCCCGCACGGAGAAGGGCACCAGGCGCTTGCCCACAGTCTTGACTCGAGGCTGGTGTCCCAGCCGGTTGAGAACCGCCTGCGCCCTCGCCGACCTCGGCCGGCCTGAGCTGTTCACCCGACGGGCACCTGCCGTCCCGGCGAGCGAGGCCTCGAGCCCGAGATGCTCGTAGACCTGGCCCAAGGCGTCTGACGGATCGTTCGTGATCTGCTCGTACGTCAGGACGCAGAGCGGCTCGTCGCCGAAGGCGTCCAGGAATGCGGCGATGCTGTCGGCGTACCGGCTCATCGCAGAGTAGTGCCAGAGGTGGTGCCATCCCGCGGCACGGCGGCTCTCCTCCGCGGCAACCGCCGCCTCGAATTCCTCCTCCGGCTCCCGTCCGTGCATTCGCAGGTACTGGAAGCTGGAAAAGGCCCGATCCACTGGGTCGCGGAGCACGACCACGAGACGCATCTGCGGGTTCATCGCCTTGATGGCCAGGATCGCTGGCTCGAAGTAGTAGAACGTCGACACCGAGCCCTCGCCGCGGGCCAACAGGTGCTCGGCTCCCCGGTAGAGAGCCAGATAGTCATCCGGGTCCGTGACCGCCTTCCGGTTGATGCCCTCCTCGTCACCCGGCCCGGTGAAGGCGGGCCGATGCCCCGCGAAGGCAAAGTAATGTGGTTCCTTCGGACTCGTCACGAATGCATCCGGATGGCGACGCAATGACTCGGTGATAGCGGTCGTCCCCGAACGAGCCGCGCCGATGACGGCGAAGGTGGGTCCGCTCATTTCGCACCAGATCTGGTGCCGTGCGCTTCAATCGCCGACTCGTAGGCCTTGACCAGGCGGTCGAACACAGTGCCTGCAACGTTGTCCCTCTCAGCCCGGGTGCGGGCGACGGTTGCCTCACTCTTCAGGAGAAGTGGATCGTCGATACGTCGACGGGCTTCGGCTAACAGGGTTTCTGCGTCGCCCCTCGCGACGACCGCGCCCGCCGGATCCCCGCCATCGACGATCGCCGCCCGGGCCCCGTTCACCGCGAAAGCCACCACTGGGAGGCCGCATGCCATGGCCTCGCTTACGGCGATGGCCTGCCCCTCATAACGTGACGGGAGCAACATCAGATCCGCCGCCTGTAACCAGGCTCGAGGATCGTCCGTCTCGCCGACCGCGTGTATGGTTCTTGCCCACTCGGTCGGAGCCATTGCCGCAAGGCGGTCGGTTTTCCCGGCGCCGACGAGGTAGAGCACCGCGTCGGGTATCGGCTGCCGCTCCCACTCGCGCACGAGGATGTCGTAGCCCTTCTGGCGGACGATGCGTCCGATACACACCAGCGCTGCCCGGTCGTCGACTCCCAATCTCGTTCTCAGAGCCTCACGTTCAGTGGCGACTCCGGGAATGAACCATTCGAGGTCGATCGGCATTCCTAACGCGACGGCCGGGATTTCTATCCCTTCCGCATGGGCTTCCTCGATCTCGTCCTCGCAGTTCGTCACCAACAGGTCTGTACGCCGACTCGCCCATCGCTCAAAGCTGGCGACCGCGAAGCGCGCGGCAGCAGCGTCCAACGCGTCGAACGCCCAGCCATGTGGCTGATAGACGATCGGAAATCCCGGCTTGCGGCGAGAATGTAATCTGCCGAAGAGTCCTGCAAAGAAGGAATGCAGATGAATGACATCGGGACCCAGGTCACGGAGAATCCTGTTCAACCTCGACAAGTCCCTGATCGCGCTTTCGGGGCGCCGCCGGCTCCCGCGCCACAGATGATGGGTTCCGGGCAGCTCGGACAAGGTCTCATCGCCGATCACATGGACGTCGAACCCGCGAGCCACCTGATCCTCCGCATAGTTGGCCAGCAGCTCCCGAACACCGCCCGACGTGACCTCGCTCACGTGGACGACTCTCACGATCTCGCTCCTTGGCGGTCGCGCGTCCGTATCGCCTGCGCGTAGTGCTCAAGCAGGCACTCAACCGCGCGAGTGCGCGTATGGCGGCGCAGATAGGCGACACGTCCTCGGGACCCGAGCAGGCGCGCTTCATCGACGTTCGCCGCTAGGCCCGCCACCGCTTCAGCGAGGGCACTTGCGCTGCCCGTCGTGAAGCTCACGCCGGCCCCCTTGGCGACCGCTGTCTCCTCGATGTTGGCGATGTCGGAGCACAGCACGGGGACCCCATGCGCCATCGCCCGGAGCAGTACCAGCGGCTGCCCCTCGAACCATCGGGACGGAAAGACGAAGGCGTCCGCCCCCGCGAGCAGGCCCGCCTGCTCCTGCTGGCTCAGCCAGCCGACATACTCCACCGCCGGATTCCTGGCGGCTGCGCGCTCGACCAAGGCGATCTCCGGCCCGTCCCCCGCGACCTTCAACGGGATCTCGAGATCCTCCCACGCCTCGAGCAGGGTGTCGATGCCCTTCTCGGTGACGAACCTGCCCAGGAAGACAACGTAGCGGAACGGGCCGGTGCGCGGCTCCGGCTCACCAGGATCCTCGACGCTGTTGGGGGCGACACCGATCCGATCGGACGGGTAGCCGTCGCGAATGAGAAGGTCGCGCCCGAAGTCCGTCAACGCGAGATAGCGGTGCACGTCACGGCGAAACGTCCCGGCCGCCCGGTGCGTGGCCAACGACAGCGCCATCGCCCCTGAGGCAGCCAGGCTGTCGTGGTAGCAGCGGTGCCGGACCGCGGGCAGCTTGAGCGTCCTCCCGACGCAGTCGACGCAGATGTGCCCGTCCCGCAGGCAGGTGGCCACCACACAGGTCAGTCGGTAGTTGTGCAGGGTCGTGACGGTCGCGGCACCTGCCCGGCTCGCTGCCCGGAACACGACGGGGCTCAGCAAGGGGTACGGCGAGTGCACGTGGACGACGTCCGGGCGGAAGCGCTCGACGAGCGTGGCCACCTGCCGGCCGGCTGTCGCATTCCAGACGGCGTCGACAGCCTGGCGCAGCCCCGCATTTCCTTCGACCGGCCGGTAGTGGAACTGGTCAACCTCGTGGCCTGCCGCCCGGAGCATGGCGGCCTCGTCGTCCATCACGTCATCGGCCCCGCCCCGCGTTTGCGAGAGGGACTGGACCTGCAGGATCCGCACGTCAGCCCCGAGTCCTGCGTAGCAGCCCGAGCTCGGGCCGGAGCGTCGCCTGGGTCCAGATGCCGGTGCAGGAGCGGGCGAGCCACCACGACATCACCCCGAGGACGGCGGTCGCGATCGCGGACGAGACTCCAAGCCCGACCAGCCCCCACAGCGTGCCCGCGGCCAGCGCCCCGACTGTCCGAATGGCGACCACCGCCCACTGCAGCGTGGCCATCACTCCCTCGTGGTGCGACATGGTCAGCACGGTCCCCGAGTTGCCGGTGACCACACTCGGCAGGATCCCCAATGTCAGCAACACGAGCACCGTAGATGCGCCGCGAAAGCCGTCCCCGAACAAGGTTCCGAGGATCAGCCCCGGGATCACGATCATCGGGATCCAGAGCAGTCCCGAGATGACGGTCGCCATCGACGTACCGCTCCTGAGAACCCGTTCGAGGGTCGCGTTGTCCCCACTCGCCAGCATCCGGGCGACGACCGGGGCGAAGACCACCTGCAGGCTCGTCATCGGGATCATCAACACCATCGCCAGCCGGGAGGCGGCCCCGAACAGGGACACCGACGCGCTCGCCAGGATCGCGCTTGCCACCCAGAGCTCCATCGTCGTGTTCAGGTAGGTGGCCAGCTGGTTGCTCGCGAACCGCCAGTCGTTGCGGACCGTGAGATGGAGGTCGGCCCACAGCGACCGGTCCGCGCGACCCTGGTGAAAGACGTCGCGAAGGGCCCACCGTCCGATGACGACGGGTACGACGTAGCCGGCCGAGACCGCGCCAAATGCGCCGACGAGACCGCTCCCCGGCCACAGTCGCCAGACGCCGAACAGGGCGGCCGCCTGCAGGACCGCGACGAGAGCGCCCCCGGACCTTCCCTCGAGCAGGCTGGCCAGCCGCACCTGGCCGAACCCGCGCAGGTACTGCGAGATCAGGATCTGCTCGCCGGCGAGCCAGACCATGATCGCGAGGGCGGCGCCGATCTGAAGGCCCTGGACCCGGTCGTGGACGAGAGCGAGAGTGACGCCGCCGCACGCCAGCGCGAAGATGGGCAGGCTCACCCAGGTGACGGCATGGGCACCGCCCACCAGGCGCTGCAGGTGGAGGATGTCGTCGGCGCTTCGGTCGGTGGTTCGGAGCTTGGCGGCGTCGCGAAGGCCCGATCGGTGGACCCCCACCAGAGCCAGCTGACCCACGATCGCCGCCGTGGTCATCGCCAGCACGAAGTAGCCGAACAAACCCCGGCCCAGGAACCGGCCTGCGATGGCGTTGACCGCGAGGTAGCCAACGAGTGCCACCCCGTACGACGCCACGAACCAGCCGAGCGCGCCACCAACCGAGAGGTGCGGACGGCGAGCCGTCAGTGAGGTCATCCGGCCACGACCTGCCTGACGGGTACGGGTGGGGCGGTGTCGAGCTGCTCGGCTGTCGCCGCCCTCTGTCGGACCAGCTCATGTTCGTAGACGGCGGTCGCCGCGAATGCGAAGGCGAGGCTGACCCATTCCGGAGGAGTCAGCAGCCCCGCGCCGATGGTGAACATCCTTACCAGCGGAAGCACCAAGGCCGCCGAGACCGGGATGAGGAATGCCGGAGCCCGGCCCAACATCGAGACGTTGACCAGCAACCGCCCGACGACGATGAACAGGGCGACCAGCATGAGTCCGGCCATCAGCACGCCACCCCTGAGCCACGCGTCGATCACGAAGTTGTGCGAGCTGATGGTGTCGTCGTAGTGGCCGCCCAACCAGGGGTACTGCCCGATCACCTGGAGGGCCTCGCCGAGCTTCGCCCCCCGCTCGGTGTAGCTCGTGGAGTCCTGGGTCACGCGCTGGAAGATGACGACGAGGAACCCGGACGCAGCGACGGCGGCGACCACGGCTGTCACACCTGCCAGAGCAACGACCTGCCGGCGCGTGATCGTCCCCCGAGCCACGACCCGGATCAACGCCAGCAGCGGCCACGAAACCGCGGCCAGCTGGACCGACCGGCTGAGCGACAGCACGATGAGCAGGCTGGCCATGACAACGGCGACCTGCGAGATCCAGCGCGCGGAGCGGCTCTGGAACGGGACTAGGTGCTGGGCCCACGATGCGACGAGCAAGGCAACCAGCAGCCCGGCGAAAACCTCGTGCCGAAGCTGGCTCACGGCATCAGCCGTCGTGTAGCCGAACCCCGCGAACGCGGGCCGGAACAGCTGGGCCTCGATCACGCTCGGATTTCCCGTCTTGACGGCGTTGGAGAAGACCGTCGCCGGGTTGATGTGGTTGATCGTGAGTGCGACCCCGAGCGCCAAGATAAGAGTGCAGGTCGTGACCACGCCGGCCCAACGCAGCATCCTGATGCCCGTGCGGTCGCGCGACTCGGCGAACAAGATGACGATGCCCACGACGACGACGAAGGAGACGAGGTATCCCACCTCTTTGAGCATCGACGAGACACTGACGCGGTAGAGGAGACACGAGGCGCCCCACACGGCGAAACCGGCAGCCATCGCGGCCGCGAAGCCAAGAGTCCGGTCGACCGCCACCCTGAACACTCTTCCCCGAACGGTGGCAAGCGCGACAAAGGTCAGCAGAAGCAGCCCCACCTCGTGCAGGTACACGGTACCGGCGGGGGAAGCGATGACCTTGAACCAGCGCAGCGGGAGCAGAGCCAGCATGAACAGGGTGATCACGGACAGCCGACGCACGCAGTATCCCCTTCCGAGCCGTCCAGCCACTTGATTGTGCCACGATGCACGGGGCACCCCTGACGAGCCTGTATTCTCGGCGTAGTCGGAGTTGGGGAGATATTGGACAGCGAAGTTGTTGGTCTCGGCCGATATTTGTCGGCGATCAGGCGTCGTGGCTGGATTGTGCTGGTCGCCGTGGTGGTCTTTGCCGTTGCCGTCGCCGGGTACATCGCGGCGCGCCCGAACCAGTACGCGGCCACCGCCCAGGTCCTGATCAAGCCGTACAGCACCGCAAAGTTCACCGAGCCTGTCTTCACCACGGCACAGGTCGACACGCAGGTGGCCGTGATGCAGTCCCTGGCCGTGGTCGCCCCGGTGGTCACGAAGCTGCATCTTCCCGAGTCGCCCGCCACCCTCCAGAAGAGCATCTCGGCGGCCCCTGTCAGCGACACCAGCATCATCGCAGTCACCGTCAGCCGGCCGAACCCAACGGAGGCGGCGCGCATCGCCAACGCGCTCGCTGAGAGCTACCTCAACTTCCGCTCCTCCGGGCTACCAGCGAAGGCGACCGGTTCCTTCGCGGTGATCGTCGGGCATGCCCAGCCCCCCGACCACCCGGCGGGAACCAGTCCCGTGTTCGGTGGCGTAGCGGGCGCTCTCCTAGGACTCATCCTTGGCTGCGCGGCCGCGCTCATCGCCTCGCGTCGGGACCCCTCCCTGCCCGACGAGGCCGCCGTCGCGGCTGCTACGACCGGCATGCCGATGCTGGGCCGGATCCCCAGGGCCAAGTCGAAGTCCGGCAGACCGGCCCTCCTCGAGCGTCCTACCTCTCGCGAGTCTCTCGCCTACCGGTTCCTCACCTCATCCATCCGAGCGCTGGGTCCCGACCGCCCCGGCCGGTCGGGTACGGCGACCGCCGCCCCCAAGATAGTGCTGATCGTCTCGGCCGGTCCGCGGGAGGGGCGCACGTCCGTTGCCGCGAACGTCGCCCTGGCCGCCGCCGATGCCGGCCAACGAGTGCTGTTGTGCGACGCGGACCTCACCAAGCCCGGTCTGACCGAGTTGCTCGGCGAGGGCAGTGACGTGACGCTCGAACGACTCCTGCGGCGTGACGTCCCGGTCGACCTCGGCCTTCTTGCCCGCCCCGTCCCCCACCTTTACCTCCTGGGCGCCGAAGAGACAGCGACGAGCCAGGCGTCCCTGCTGGGCAACGGCCGCTTCCACGACCTCATCGCGAGCTTCGCCGGTTTGGTGAGCCTGGTCGTCGTGGACACGTCGCCCCTGCTCAGCTCCGCGGACATGCTGGAGCTGGTCCCGCAGGCCGATGTGGTGCTCTTCGTCGTGCGAGAGCGCGTCTCCACCGAGTCCGACATCGCGAGCGCCTCCGAGTTGGTACGACAGGTCGGCGGCACGGTTGACGGAATCGTCTTGACGGGGTCGAGCTCCTCGATGGGAGCTCAGCGCTCGACCCGGCGACGGGCGAGCTCCCCGAAAGCTCGGACGTCGCCCTCCGAGCCGGCGGAAGCAGGCAGCTCGAGCCCTCCGACGCAGGTTTCCAAGAGGTAGAGGTCCGCCACTCTCGCTGTGTCCTCGGCGCGGACACCCAGCCGCACCAGTCCCGGCGCGACGGCATCGACGGCAGCGACCGCCGCGTTGAAGCCACGGTGCGCCCTGCTGCGCTGGAAGTACCAGTGGCACGCGTCGAAACCGACTGGTGCATCGCGCACGCTTTGCTCCCAGTCCCAGACCACGAGCCGGCCACGATGAGTGCCCAGGTTCCAGCTGACCCAGTCACCGTGCGACCTGCCGAACCTCAGCTGCCCGGGCGGATCGCAAAGCTGCCTGCACCACCGCATGAGGGCGTCGGCAACCTCCCGATGGGTCGGCGCACAGGTCTCGAGCCTGGCCATAAGCCGGTTCGCGTACGACGAGCCACTGACCTCGCGGTCACCGAAGTCACCTGACGAGGCCACCTCGAGGAGGGGCTGCGGCATCCGCAGCGGCTCGACTGTCAGACGCCTGGCGTCCAACGGAAGCGGAGCCATCATGGTGACCGGGTGACCGTGCCACGTCGTCTCGGCTCGCACCGCCGAGGTGAAGATCGTCGGCAGGCGGCCCTTCACCTCGCTGAGGGCGAGCGCCTCGTTTCGGACCATCATGTCGGTCTGTTCGGAGCTGCCGAGCTTGGCGAAGGCGACCGGCCTACCCGCCTCGTCGAGAAGCCCGATGGTCGCCTTGCTGGACGGGCCGGGTTGTCGTACCGCGAGCATGGCGAGAAGACGGCCCGGGTAGTCCAGCAGCTCCGCGAGCTGGGGGAGCAACGTCTCGGCCTCGGAACCGGCGTGGACGTGGAGCTGACGCAGGAGCCTCGAGGCCGTCGGCGACGACAGGACCGAAGCGCGGATCAGTCGGGCCCAGGCCTCCGCCTGGCCCGTCCTGAGCCCGCGGTAGGCACCGAGCGCGCGCCGCGCGGAGCGGACGTCGTCAGCGGGAAGCAGCAGCCGGGGCCGCGATGGGTGCGGCAGGATGAAGTAGCTCTCCACGTGGGGCTGGCGCCGCCGCGCGGCACCGAGGGAGACCGCTACTCCTGTCTGTTCCGGGCGCCAGACGGCCTCGATGACGTCACGGAGCCCGGCGCCGATGTCCGGCATTCGTTCGGCGGCTACGGAGGTCACCTCGCCCGCAGATACTCGCGCAAGGCGGCGACGGCAGGTTTGGGTGCCAGCGAGAGAGTGAAGAGGCCGTAGTTGTCGTTGTCGACGTCAAAGGCGTTCTCGTCCCGGGCCTCATAGATGTAGGCGCGCGCCACATACGGATAGCGTTGCTGCGTCAGCTCGAGAGTCCGCACGAGATAGCGTGCCTGGACCTGTTCGCTCACCCCCCTTTGATAGTCGAGGAGCTTTGGCGAGTTGACATGGGTCGACCAGCCGAACTCGGTGAACCAGATGGGTTTCAGGTCATGGAACCTGCGTTGAACCTGGCGCACCAGGCTGACGTTTCCGAAATAGCTCGGATCGGCGTTCGGCGTGGATGCACCGGGACTGAGCCCCCAGCGCTGGTACGGATGTACCGCGAGGACGTCGAAACAGCCCTTCACGCCTGCCTGATATGACCGCTCGATGAAGCGCCAGTCGTTCCCGGCCACTCCGCCGAAGACAACCGGGGTGTCCTTGCTGACGGCGTGGATGATCGGATAGGCGGCGCAGAGGAGCTTCGTGTACGACGCGGGGGTGCCACCAGCGAAATAGGTCGGCAGGTTCGGCTCGTTCCAGATCTCCCAGGATGAGATCTTGCCGCGATAGCGGGTTGCGACGAAGCGCACCGCGCGCCGCCAGTCGCTCAGGTGGGTAGGGGCGGCCGCCTCGCCTGCGCCGCCGTTGGCCCAGGCCGGGGTTCGGCCGAACGTGGCGTGCACGACGAGCCCGCGAGCCAGTGCCATCGAGACCACGCTGTCGACCCGCCGGATCCCCCACCCCCAGCTCCAGCCTGAGTCGGTCGAGGTCGGTTGCTGGGGTTGGAGCATCGCCCACGAGACCCCGATCCGGACGGTGTGAACACCCATGTTGACCAGATCGTCGAGGAGCTTCTTGCGCTGAGCGTCGGTGTAGTTCGACCAGGTGCCCTGGAACTGGACGCCGACGAGCGGGTACTGACCGGCCACGGGGGGAGACGTCGCGGATGGCCGGCCGGCAGCGGCCGGCAGGTCCGGTACCTGGATGGCGAAGGCACTCGCCGCGGCGATGAAGAGGCACCCTACAAGGACGAGCAGTAAGGAGACCTTGGCGCCGCGACGGGTCGACCTGGACACCGCGACGTCAGTCGCCGGTCCAGGAGAACTCCTGGCCCGTCAGCTCGGACAGGCGGTGGTTGTGCGGCCGGAAGTAGGCACGCAGCTCGTCCCGCGTCGACTCCGACATCTGCGGTCGGCGGCTGCGTCCGTTGCGGGCCTGCAGATCGATCGACGCACAATGCGGCAATCCGAGGAACGTGAGGACCTCTTCCAGGAGCGCCTCCGGCTCGGACTTCATCCGCTCGAAGTCGAGAACGAGCAGCTGGTCGGGGTCGAACAGTGCCTGCCAGCGCACGAGCTGCTCTGCATAGCGCCCTCGGGCCAGGTAGCTGTGGTGTTCGTGGGAGTAGTGCTGATACCCGGGGTCGGCCAGCCGAGCCTCGTCGACGTCGGCCAGCCGCGCTGCTTCTGCCGCCACCGCCTCCTCGAACGTCGGCAACACCTCGAAGCCGGTGCTCACCCGGTCCCAGTAGTGGCTGTACGCCCGAGATACCGGGTCCCGCAGCAGCATGATCACCTTGGCCCGGGGAATAGCCGACTTGACCCGGTCAGGAGTGGCCGGATGGAACATATAGTACGGGCTGGCCTCGCCGACCAGCGGCCGGTAGCCGAGCCGCCCCGCGAGGCGGGCACGGGTCTGGCGGGTCGGGAAGTGAGAGCGGTACCACGCCGGGCCCCGGTCGAAGTTGGTGTCGAAGTAGTGTGCGCTCTTGTACCGTTGCGTCCTCGGGAACATTCGCAGGACACCCGGGTGCTGGACCAGCCAGTTCGCAAGGGACGTCGTGCCGCCTTTCTTGGTGCCGACGATGAGATAGTCCGGCATCACCCGAGCCGAGGCCGTCATCAGCCCCATGCCCCGCACCCCATGCTTGGCGGCGTTGAGGAGCGGATTCGGCATCGCATCGCGGACGAGGACGCCTGCGCGTCCGACGTCCATCCCTCCGATGCCCTCCGGCCGAGCCAGCTCCCCTGAACCGGGCGCCGGACCCGGCTGCTGGACGCGTGACATCTAGTACGCACCGTCCTTGAACGCAACAGCACGAACCGTCTCCAGGGCGATCCGGACATCGAGGCTCGGACTCCAGTTGTCGACGTACTCGATGTCGATCGCGACCGACTCCTCCCAGGAGAGCCGCGACCTGCCGCTCACCTGCCAAAGCCCGGTGAGACCCGGCTTCACGCTGAGGCGTCTGCTCGCCCGCCGGTCGTACATCTCGACCTCGCTGGGAAGGGCTGGCCGCGGACCGATCAGCGCCATCTCCCCCCGCATCACATTGAGAAGCTGGGGCAGCTCATCGAGAGAAAACTTGCGAAGGACCCGACCGACCCGGGTCACCCTGGGGTCAGCCTTCATCTTGAAGAGCGCGCCGCCCACCTCGTTGCTCTCTTCGAGCTCGGCGCGCCTCTCCTCGGCGTCGAGGTGCATCGTGCGGAGCTTGAGCATCGTGAAGGTTCGGTCACCGTCGCGGACCCGGGTCTGGCGGAAGAGGACGGGACCCGGGGAGTCCAGCCGGACCGCCACGGCGCAGACGGCGAGCAGCGGCAGCGAGAGCGCGAAAAGGGTGAGAGCAAGGACGAACTCGGCTGCCGCCTTGGCCCTGCGTGCCAGTCCGGTGGGACGGGCATGCGCAACACCGAGGACGATCGAGCTTCCCATTCCGCTCACCTTGATGCGCCCTGACCGCGTGTTGCGCAGCCGAGTCACCAGGGTCAGCCTGGCACCGAGCTCCTCCAGCGACCACTGCAACTCGCTCAGCCATTCCTGGTCCAGCGGCGACTCGAGCCGGACGACGACTTCATGGATGTTGAGGCTCTGAACGAGGGCCACTACGTCGTCAACCGTGCCGAGAACCGGCACACCGGCAACGGATGCCTCCCGGTCGTGCCCATCGACCAAGCACACGCCTACGACATTCGTCGACGACACACCCGCCCTGTCCTCCACCGTCTCGGCCGCCGTCGAGCGGTCGGCGACGATGAGAGCCGACGAAGGCGACGCGATCCCGATCGTTCGGCGCACCCGAGGCAGCCGAAGCACGAGCAGCCAGGTGACCTCGGCTGATGCGAAGAACCCGAGAATCAGCAGCAGCTTGAGCGACACGTCGGGCCTCTGGATGAGGACACCAGCAACGCACGCGGTCATCCCGTAGAGCACCTGCCGTCTCAGCGCATCAGCGACGCCGCCCATCTCGTCAAGATGCCGGCACAGCTGCAACACGACGATCTCAGCAGCCAGCCAGCAGACTGGCGCGAGGATCATCATCCGTAGCCCTGCCACCACCAATCCCACGGTGGCGACCACAGCAACAGCCGCCATCACCGTGATGCTCGCGATCCGTACCCGTCGAAGGGCCTCGAGCGGTGAGATCCCAGACTCTGGATGGCGGGCCGCGAACTGCAGAACGTTCGATCGTGCCGAAGGCCGGCTCGGCGCCCGAATCAACGCCGGAGACGCCGACTCGATCACCGAGCCCTCCGCCACCAGCCCAGCGTGAACCGGAAAATCCCCCACCTCACCGGACACAAGAACTCCCCACCCTGGTGTGTCTCAACTAACTAAGCCTTACCCCATCCCGCAGTATGCCCTACTCCGCGCAGCCGTGCACCCTGTTCATCTAGGTTCCCCCCTTTCGCGAGGCCGGACTTGGGCGGTGATGTCTTGGTTAGGGGGTTGTCACCGATTTGGTGACGGGCTGGCCCTGGGCGCCGCTTTCCGACGACGCGCCGGTACGTCGACCAACCCCGACGGGCTGGCAAGCTCCCCGACCACTCGGCCCGTCGGGTCAGTCCAACGGCTCGGACCCGGATCCTGACCTGACCGCCTTGCCCTCACTCGAAAATCGGGTCTCACCACCCTCAGGTCTGGGGAAGCGAGTTGCTATTTCGGATTTATTGTGATGTTATGAATTAACCGCAACAAATCGCTAGACCCCTCCACGCATGCTCAGTTCGCGCTTGGTCGGAGTCCCCCGCCGCGCGAATCTACAAGGATGTTCAAATGCTTCCACGCTGCCTTCGGGCGTCATACCTGCTCGCAATTTCTCTTACCATTTCGATGATTGTTCTCGGGGTCGGCTTGCAGTCCTCGGCCAGCGCCATGGCCTCTGGGTCCGCAGCGGCCGGAAGCGCCAAGTCGGCACCGGGTCAGAGCGCGATGACGACGGTTTCCACCCAGGCACAGCTGGTCTCCGCAATCACCGCCGCAACGCCTGGCACAACCATCTCCTTGAACAGTGGAACGTATTTTGGCGGATTGACCATCAGGAAATCGGGAACGCAAGCCCAGCCCATTGTCCTGCAGCCAGCGGGAAACGGTCCGGTAACGCTGAGCTCAAACCTGACAATGCCGTCGTGTAACGCCAGCTCGCCCGACACTGACAGGACGGTGGAGTTCGGCAACGGTGCCAGCTACTGGACCCTTCAGGGGTTGAACATCGTCGGTGGTATCGACATCTACGGAGGGAACTCCCTCGCGGCCCATCTGTGGTTCTCGAATCTTCTCAAGAGTGGTGACTGGCAGACACGTCGTGCCGTCCCGGGTCGCGGCACGAACGACCCGATCGCGGCCCAGAACGCCGTGGCATACGTAGGGAATCAGATCGGCACGGCTCTTACTCCCGCCGACGGGATCCAAATCCTGAACGACGTCATCACCAGGGTAGGCATCCACGTCAGCATGGGCCGTTACGGGGTCATCAGCGGGACCCAGATCACCGACATCGCCTGCGGTACTGGCCCTGGGGTCTGGTTCGGGACCTATAGCGATGGTTGGACCATTGATAACAACACTGTCAGCAATATCGCTTCCTCCACGTTCAAGCACTACATGCAGGAAGGCATCCGGATAGACGGCGCCTCCAGCTACAACCTGATCGAGGACAACACCGTGTCCGACCTTCCGGGAGACGGTCGCGCATTCACGACAGACCAGGACGGCTCGTACAACACGTTCGTCCACAACATCGCTCAGAACGTCTCGATCGGTTTCAACGACGAGATGTCCGGCTGGGGCAATGACTGGGAGTACAACACCGTGACGGGGTACCGGGCTGCCGGCTTCGCCTTCCGGATGATGGACGGACCCCTGCTGACGCCGTCCATGAACTCCAGCACGTACCAGAGCACAATTCGATGCAACAGCGCCTCGGGCACCGGTGATGATTTGAAGGTGGGAGCCAGCAAGAGCTCAGGATTTGCTTCGAACATGTTCCAGTCCATAGCGATGGGCAAGAACATCCGGTCCTACTGGGGGTCTCAGGGCAACACCTGGGATGGCTCGAGTACCGTTCCCGCTAAGGTGGTCACTGGAAATCTGGCGGGCTGTTGACGCCGGCTCTCAGTCGCTGAGGCGCACAGTTACCTGACTCAGCCTCCGGGCGGCGCGACCCGAAGGTAGATCTGCTCGAGGGAGTCGATCGTTTGCTCCCAGTCGTACTGCCTCAGCACCGAGTCGCGAAAGCGCAGCAAGTCGATGGCTGGTGGCATCTCAGCATCCAAGGCCCGGCGGAGGGTTCCCCGTAAGGCGTCGACATCGCCAACGGGGAACAGCTCATGCCCGGACCCCGAATCCGCCAACAGCTCCTGGTGCGGTTCGATGTCGCTGGCGATGATCGGTACGGCGTGACCGATCGACTCGAGAACCGTCAGCGGCAGCCCCTCAAGGACAGAAGGCTGCACGAGCAACCGCGCGTGCTGGTAGAGAGCATCCAGCTGGTCACCGTAGACATACCCCGTGAGGGTCACCCGGGGGTCTTGTCGAGCCAAGCGCCGGACTTCCTCGGCATACGGGTCCGTGAAAGACGAGTCGCCGACGAGCACCAGCTTGAAGTCGCTGTCGAGACCGCGGAACGCGTCGAGCAGGACGTGTGGCGCCTTCTCCGGAACCAGACGACCGACGAAGAGGACATAGCGTTGGGGCTCCAACCCGAACTCGGCCAACGCATCCGGGGGTACCGGCTTGGGCTCGGCCGCGCCGTTGGGAACATAGCGCACCGCCTTGCCGAACTCGTGTTGATAGTGGTCAAGCAGCGATCGGGAGACAACGACGGTCTCGTCCGGGACTCGGGCGCTCATCCAATGCGCCACCCCGAGGATCGCTTGCGCTCCGCGGCCCCACTTGCCGCGCTCCTGATCCAAGCCGTGCACGGTGAGGACAACGCCGCTGCGGGAGGCGTACCGGGGCAGGGGTGCCACCAAACCCGGGCCTAGCGCGTGATAGTGGACCACGTCACAGGTTTTGGCCAGGGCCAGCACCGTCGAGGAGAGACTATGCACAATTGCGTCGAGGTGCTTGGATGGCACCGTTGGCGCACTTCTGACCTGCATTCCGAGATAAGGGGATTCAGGGAGCTCGCCGTAGGATTTACGATTGAAGACGGTGACCTCGTGTCCGCGGTTTACTAAACGGCTGCCAATCTCCTCAACATGATGTTCTATTCCGCCATATGTCGCGGGAAGTCCCTTTTGGCCCACCATGGCTATTCTAAGCGGACGCCACTTATCCGATACTCCATCAAGCTCCGCGGAACGCCTCATGCTCCCCCCTCCTCGACCCCCACCACCCAAACCCAGCCCCGTGGACAGCCTGCCTTGTTTTGACCACGGTGGGAAGGGGCTGGGCCAGATTCACAGCCAATGGGTTATGCCGTGACCCTCGTGTGAGACTTGATATCATGACGATCCGCACCATCAACATCAAGTCCCCCCACGACGAGCTGCAACGCGGGCGGGGATCGGGGGTCCAGCAAGCATGAGCACTCGCCGAGCCATGGAGCGTCTGCTCGGGCCGATCTATCGCATCCCGTCGACCCCCCGGGTGGCGATCGGCTACCTCGTCATCGGCACGAAGCGAGGCGGGTCGACATCGCTGGCCGAGTGGGTCAGCCGGCATCCGGGCGTTGCCCCGTGTCGCAGTGGGAAGGGCACCCACTACTTCGACACCAACTATCACCGGGGCGCCGCCTGGTACGCCTCGCGCTTCGAGAAGGCCTCCGAGAGGTGGAGAACGACGGGCGAGTCGAGTCCCTACTACATGTATCACCCCGCGGCACCAGAGCGGATCGCTGCCATCCTGCCGCACGTCAAGCTGATTGCGGTCCTCCGCGATCCCGTCGAACGAGCTTGGTCCCAGTACCAGTACGAGGTGGCTCGTGGGTACGAGACGGAGACCTTCGAGAAGGCTCTGGATATGGAGCCTGCCCGGATCAAGGGGGAGCGCGAACGTCTGCTCGCGGACACCTCGTACGAGGGGTTCGCGTATCGACACCATGGGTACCTCGAGCGGGGTCACTATGCCGACCAGCTCGAGCAGATCTACCGCTTCTTCCCGCCCGAACAGGTCTTGCTGGTGCAAAGCGAGCGGATGTTCGCCGACCCGAATGCCGAGCTGAGGCGGGTCTGGGCGTTCTTGGATCTGGAGCCCGTTCGGTTGGACGGGGTCGAGCCTCGCAATGCAGCGCAGAACCCTCGCGAGCTCGAGCCGGCCGCCGCCGATAGGCTGTGGGCTTACTACCGTCCTCTCAACGAACGCCTCTACGCCCAGCCGGGAGTCGACTTCCGCTGGGATCGGCAGTAACGACGAGACGCTCGAGGCAGGGAGACGCCCCCGTCGCCGGCATCGCGACTCAGATCGGTCGGTCCGTCAAACCTGGACAGGGCGAGTGCATCGGCGGTGGTACCCTGAACCCACACGACGCCCCGGTTCGGGCGTCTTTCTTCTGACGTACACTCCAAGTTCTGCGCCGAGCAGGAACTCTCGGTGCCTGCCAAGGGGCGATGTCCGTTGGCCAGGAGCAATCGGCCTAATTGGGCAAGCGTTACAATCAGGGCAAGACGTCAAGCGTGGCCAACACAGACCGGCACGTCCGAGGAGAGTAAATGGAGATCGTCGACTACCTGAGCGTGGCTCGCCGGCGCATCTGGATTCTGGTGCTCATCCCCCTGGTGGCAGTGGTTGCGACGGCTGGCTTCGAGCTACTTTCAGCCAGGACGTACTCGGCGACAGCCACCGTGTCGACTCAGGCCCTGGTAGGCGGGCCGAACAGCACGTTCGCGGGCACCCAGGGTGCGAGCCAGTTCGTTGCCGCGTTCTCCGCGACCGCCACCGGCCCGGCAACCCTCGCGGCTGCCAGCCGCGAATCGGGCGTTCCCGCTCATACGCTCGCGTCTGGCCTCACGGTCAGCCAGAAGGGCCTGAGCAGCAACATGTCCGTGCAGTTCGACAGCACCAACAAAAGCGCGATTGCTCCGGCGCTCAAGGCTGTGGTGGCCGCGACGCTGAAGAACATGTTCAACTCCCAGGTCTCGCTCGCTGCCAACCAGGTCGCCGACGCGCAGAAAGCACTTGCCACAACTAATCATGCTTTAGTCGTTCTTGGTAGAAACTATGGGGCAGACCCCCGGATCTCATATCAAACGGAATATAACCTCCTCCAAACCTTGCTCAAGCGCCTGTCCCTCGCGCAAGCCGCCGGTAAGACGGTCCCGGCAGCCAATTTGGACGCGACTATCGCCCAGGTCCGAGCCAAACTCGCTCAGTTCGCCATCATCATTCCGCGCTATGCGCAGCTGACCGCCGCCCAGCAGGCCGAAGTCGGCAACCTGAGCTCCCTGCAAGGCAGCTACCGTGCAGCGGCAGCGCAGCTCAAGGTCGCTGACGCTCCGAGCAGCGTGTTTCTCGGCCCCGTGCACAGCGTCTCACGCGCGGGAGCACTCCTACGCGCCTTGGTTCCCGTCTTGGCTCTCAGCATCATTCTGGCAGTCGGTGCCGTGACGATCCTGGAGCTCCTGGGCAGCACCAGACGGAGCTCACGGGTGACCCGCAGGCCGGTTACCGAGCCAGCGGAGGTTGCAGATGCGAGGACCAGCGAGTAGCGCATGACCGCTGAAACCCAAGCCCCGATCTTCATTGTCGGTTGTCAGCGCTCCGGGACGACGGTCCTGCGCCTCATGCTCGACTCTCATTCGCGCATCAGCTGTGGTCCAGAAACACTGTTCCTCGCCGACATGGAGCGCATCGTCACATCCGATTGGAAGCGACTCGCCCGTTTCGGCTTCACGCAGGACTATTGGTTGGCGAGAATTGGCGACTTCTTCGGTGGTATACACCAAGACTATGCCACCCGGCGCGGCAAACAGCGCTGGGCGGACAAGAGCCCGCGGTACGCCATGCACATGGACTTTATCGCTAGTATATTTCCGAGCGCAAAGTTCGTGCACATCATTCGAGATGGCCGCGATGTCGCCGTCTCACATCGCAAGCGCTTCGGCTACCTGTCGTGCGCCAAGTCCGCGGTGAAATGGCCAAGGTACGTGGCGGCCGCGCGTGCTTCTGCCGAGAAGCTGGGGCCCGGGCGGTACTTCGAGGTGCGATACGAACGGCTGGTGTCCGACGGGGAGGGCACCTCGCGGGAACTCCTGGAATTCCTCGGCGAGGAATGGGAGCCCCAGATGCTCGCGTTCGACCAGAAGGAACACGACATTCATGAGCGCTACCATGCCCAGCTGGAGTCACGGCGTGCCAGCGCAAACACAACGAACACGGTCTACAGCTCGCGGGTCGGAACATTTCGCCGTGAGCTCGATCCCGTGATGCGAATGCTCATATGGTTCACCTCCCGGTCAACCCTGAGAGAGCTCGGCTACATCTGACGGGCGAGGCGGCCGATACTGCGACAGGTCATCGAGGTCGTACCCGAATTGAGCAATCTCGTCCTCGAACCGGTGCTCGATTCTCCGTCTCTGCCAGCCGCCCGGCCGGGCCGGGGACCTCAGGTCGCGCCACCAGTTCTCATAGGCCTTACTGTGGGCTGTGCTCAGCCGTGCGCTCGGAATCTCCCCGGCCAGCCTCAGGAAGTCCCGCACGCGCTGCAGCTCGGCCGCCGGCCGCTGCATGAGATCTTCGTAATGTACGACGTGAACACGTCTGAGGTGCGGAATGTCGTTCGCAAGTAACCGGTGGGCGATCAGCCAGTGTTCAACCAGCGCCGCGAGGCTCGCGAACTTTCTCGGGTGACGAGAGATCAGCCTTGTCCACTTCTTGGTACTCAACGCGACCGTCACCGGATGGCGGATCACCATGATAAAAGCTGCGTCCGGGTATAACGCTTGCAGGAATCGAGTCATCAAGATGTTGGGCGGGGACTTCTCCACGAGATATGGTCGCGAGAGGTCCCAGTGCGGACGCCACGCTTCGAGCAGCGCATTCGCGTTCTGTGAGCTCACGAGTGGAGAGACCTCCGTCAAGTGTGCGCGTGGGTCCCGCGCAAAGTGACCGGATCCACCGTAAAGTTTGGCCGGCGGATACACCGACTGCAGATGCTGGCCCTCGTCCTCGGAGGCGGCGGTCTCGGCCAGGCCGCTGACGTCGCGATGCTCCGCGAGGACCCGACCGAACGGCGTCGTACCACTTCGGTGGAGACCACCCACGAACACGAGACGTGAAGATTCGATCTCGAGAGGGCTCATCTGAGGTCGCCGTCTGTCCGGGCGGCCGTACCGCGGCCTGCTCGTCCGACTCGGCCGGCCCTTCCTTCGGCCGAGGGCGACCTAGACTTCCGCACGAGTGCCCCCAGAGACAAGCAAAAAGACCAACGCCGATCAGGATCAGGCAATGGTACGCGCCCGAGGTTGTCGGCTGTCGCGTGGCGGTGCGAGCACCGTTGGAGGTTCTGCCGGTACCGGTTGTTGCGGTTCATGAGCTGGCGTTGTGCGCGACCCTGACCCGGTGGCCGGGTTCAACCGTGGCCTACCAACCCCTGGCGGGCCGAGCTTGCGACAACTCTGGCGTTCTCATAAACCTCGGCCAGTCGCTCGAGATGACCCTCTGGGCTGAAGTGCTCGCGCAGTCGCAGATGGGCGTTGGTTCCCATCCGGTGAGCCCAATCCGGGTCATCCGACAGACGGCGCATGGCAGCAGCCAGCGCGGCGGGATCGTCGGGCGCCACGACCAGCCCCTCAACCTCGTCTTGGATCAGCTCGGGGATTCCTCCAAGATTCGTCGCCACTACAGGCACCCGAGCAGCGAACGACTCGAGGATGGCCATCGGTTGATTCTCGTACCAGCGCGACGGGACCACCGAGGCGATGGACCCGGCCAGCAGCTCACGAACCTGACCAGCAGCGACCCTGCCCCTGAAAGTCACCCGACCCGGGGCGCGTTCACCCGCCAGTCGCTCGAGTATCGCCCGCGACGGACCGTCGCCGGCGATGTCCAAGCGAGTGTCCTGGGGCATCCGGGCAATCGCCTCGATTAGCGTGTCGACACCCTTCTCGGGGGACAGTCTTCCCACGAACAGGAACCCGGTCGCTGAGCCGTCCGAAGACGGCGTGTTCTGAAGATCAATGAAGTGGTTGACAACCTTGATCCGCTCAGACTCGACACCTGATCGCTCCATCACGTTCGCCAGGAACTGACTCGGGCTGATGAACACGCCTACCGGTGCGTAGGCGTGAATCATCCGGTGCACGCCTGACTCGACAGAAAGGAGAGTGCTGGCCAACAGCGAACCCTCCTTGCATCGTTGCTTTGCGGCATGCCAGGTGCCGCCGGTGACGCAAAGATCGCAAGGACGTCCATGGTCGAGCATTTGGTAGCTCGGACAGGCAAGCTTGTAGTCGTGGAGGGTCATGACGCACGCGGTCCCCGATCTGCGGACCGGGCTGAGGATGGACGGCGAAAGCTGGTGATAGATGTTGTGACAGTGGACGACGTCCGGCTTGAACCGGCGCAGCGCCATCTCGAGGCCATGCTTACTGGAGGGTGACCAGATCATGCGGGCGGCGGTAGACAACGCCGTCGCTCCCCGTGGTGACGGCTCCAGCTCGACGTATGACGGAAACGTGTCTTCGAGCGGCTGCGGGCGAGGGTTGTCGCGATGCTGCATGCCCCAGAAGGCGACCTCGTCTCCCGCTCCGCGCTGCAGCTCGGCCAGGTCAAGCATGTAGCTCTCCGCGCCGCCCTTGCGAAACAGAAACTTGTTGACGTGCAGAACCCGCAAGGTCTCCGCCCTTCGACTCCGCCTGAGTGGCACGTTGCGCTCTCGAGGGTAGCCGACAGGGCAATGTACGGGCCGCGGCAGACCGATCCGCTGGTTCGGAGTATCGGTCACAGCTTCGGCGAGGTGATTGAATGGAGGCCACACGCACTGGAGGGGGTCGACTCGATGGTGGCTCGGGGGCTGGAGCATGTGCTTCGAGGCTTCCGACGCCGGTCGAGGCTACGACCGTTCCGTCCGGGCAGCCACGTCATTGACATTCCGCGGCTCATCAGTCCCCTTCGCTACGACGTCATTGTGCGGTCACAGCTGTTCTCGCTGCTCGACACCATTCGAGACGAATCGGCCGCTACCATCGCACACACCGTGCGACAAACTCCGTACTTTGTTTGGTTCAGGCACGTGGAATGCCAGCGTTTTGCCCCGCACCTCCTCCGCAACCCAGACCAACTGGACCAGAAGTTCAGGGAACGGGTCATGAGAGCGCTGGCAACCCTCACGTCGTTCGAGGCGACCGGTTTCGATCCGCGGCACCCGGTGACACTGGTCGAAACCCAGGGCCCGCAGGTTGCAGACTCGGGCGCGTTGGCAAGCCAGGAGTTGCACATAGCCGATGGATGCCACCGGTTGGCACTGCTGCTACGGGACGGTCAGGAACTTGCGCCTGAGATGTACCGCACGCAACCTGCGGTTGGACCGCCCCTGGACAACACTGCGATCCTCCTCAGGCACCTGGACATCACCGAAGAAGAGTATGCCCGCTTCCTCTCCCATCATTTCGCGGACAAGAGCTACGCAGATGTGTCAGAGCTTCGACGCGCCGTTGCCGGCCATTCCCCGGAATCGCTGACTGAGCTCGACCGGGTCTTGGAAGCTCACTCCCGCGCCCCACGAACGGGGGGCATTTGCACGTGAACCGGGTCGGCTTCCTGTTGCATAAAGCTTGCCACAATCCCCAACGCGCGCGTGCAGGCTCACGTTCCGTCAGCGGTTGAAGGTGCTCTGGGTTCTCTCCAGCCCATCCGCGAGCAGGCTCTCGACGCAGTCGGCGGCGCGTTGCACGACGACGGCAAGCTCCCGTCGTTCCGCCGCAGTGAACGGTCTGAGGACGAAATCGGCTGGGTCCTGCCGTCCTGGAGGCCGACCGATCCCCACCCGCACCCGGTAGAAGTCCCCAGTCCCGAGGGCCTTTCGCACGGATCGCACCCCGTTGTGGCCGCCGTCTCCACCACCGAACTTGGCTCGCAGTTCGCCGTACGGGATGTCCAGCTCGTCGTGGACGACGATGAGCCGGTCGGGCCTGACCTTGTAGTACGAGAGGAGTGACGCGACGGCTCCGCCGGAGTTGTTCATGTACTCGCGGGCGCGCATCAGCACCGCGCGCTTCCCCGGCACCCCGCCGAGTCGAACCTCACACGCCTGCGCCTGGCGGGACTTGTGGGTCCGAAGTGTGCCACCGGCGCGCTCGAGCAGGGCGTCGACGACGAGGTGGCCGAGGTTGTGACGGGTGCTCGCATAGTCCGCGGAGGGGTTGCCGAGCCCGGCGACCACCCACACCTCGCTCGTCCCGGATGACCCCGCCGCGGATGTTTCCGGGCTTCGTCGACGCAGCCTGTCCAGCACGCCGCGGTCAGACGTCGGACGCCTGGTCGGCTTCGGAGCCCTCGGCGGCGACCTCCGGCGCCTCAGCGGCAGCCTCGGGCTCGTCGCGCTCCACACCCAGGTCGGCCTCTGCGTCGGCGAGCTCCGCCTCGAGGGCCTCCTGGGACTGCTGGGCAGAGATGTTCACGATCATCGGGTCTCCGCTCACGCTGAGCGTGGCACCATCCGGCAGCACGAGGTCGGCGGCGTGGATCTGCGACCCCGCGGTGAGACCAGTGATGTCGACCTCGATCCCCTGCGGGATGTGGGTGGCTTCGACCTCCAGCGACACCGAGGGGCTCTCGAGGCTCACCATGGTGTCCGGCGCGGCCTCGCCCAGCAGGAGAACCGGTACGTCGACGGTGACCTTTTCACCCTGCCGGACGATCAACAGGTCGGCGTGCTCGATGAAGCCTTTGATCGGGTCGCGCTGGACCTGCTTGGGCAGTGCGAGCTGGCTGTTGCCGGCCAGCTCGATCGAGAGCAGCGCGTTGGCCGTCTTGAGCGCCAGCATCAGGTCGTGCCCTGGCAGCGTGATGTGGACGGGGTCCGTCCCGTGCCCGTACAACACGGCCGGGACCTTGTTGGCCCGCCGGATACGGCGCGCGGCGCCCTTGCCGAACTCGGTGCGGGGCTCAGCGGCGATCTTGACCTCGGAAGGCACGGAAAACTCCTTGGCATGGCAACGTGGCGGGCACGATGGTCGGTTCTCGGGTGGTCGTGCGTCCGGGGTTGTCAGCCGAACGCGGGCGTCGGTTGCCATGGCGCGGAGGGCGACAGCTGGACCGCGTCGATCACGGAGTCACTGATGTGGGCGGGCCCTGGACCGCGCACTCCCTCGCCGAGGCAACCAGCAGATCTTATCCTCCCCCCGCCCCTTCCCGCGAATTGCGGGAAAGTGCACCTGGTGAGGGGCTCGGGAAGGTGCACTTTCCCGCAATTCGCGGGTATGGCGGGCGGGCGGGAGGGTAGGGCGGGGGGGAGGGTCAGGCGCGGCCCTCGAACAGGCTCGTGACGGAGCCGTCCTCGAAGACCTCACGGATCGCCCTGCTCATCAGGGGGGCAATCGACAGCTCGGTGAGCTTGTCGAAGTGCTTCTCGTCGGCGATCGGCAGGGTGTTCGTGACGATGACCTCGCGAGCCACCGAGTTCTTCAGCCTGTCCACCGCCGGGCCGGAGAGGATCGCATGGGTCGCGACGATGATGACGCCCGCCGCACCGCCGTCCATCAAGGCATCGGCCGCCTGGCAGACGGTACCGCCGGAGTCGATCATGTCGTCGACCAGCACGCAGACCCGCCCACTGACCAGTCCCACCACCCGATCCGCGATCGACTTGTTGGCTCGGGTGATGTCCCGCGTCTTGTGGATGAAGGCCAGCGGGACTCCGCCGAGCCTGGACGACCACTGCTCGGCGACCTTGATGCGCCCGGCGTCCGGCGAGACGACGGCGAGGTCCTCGTCGGCGTACTTCTTGGCGACGTAGTCGGCCAGCACCGGCATGGCGGCGAGGTGGTCGACCGGCCCGTCGAAGAAGCCCTGGATCTGAGCCGTGTGCAGGTCGACGGTGATCAGCCGATCGGCTCCCGCCGTCTTGAAGAGGTCGGCGACCAGCCGGGCGGAGATCGGTTCGCGCCCCAGGTGCTTCTTGTCCTGCCGGGCGTAGCCGTAGAACGGCATCAGGACGGTGATGCGCGTTGCCGAGGCACGCTTGAGCGCGTCGACCATGAGCAGGTGCTCCATGATCCACTCGTTGATCGGCGCCGTGTGGCTCTGCAGGACGAACGCGTCGCACCCCCGCACCGACTCCTGGTAGCGGACGTAGATCTCGGAGTTGGCAAAGTCCCGGTGGGTCGTGGGGACGAGCGTGGTGTCGAGAAGCTCGGCGATCTCGTCGGCGAGGCGTGGGTGGGCCCGTCCGGAGAACAACATGAGGTGCTTCTCCGTCTTACGCTTCAGACCGCTCACGGGTGATCCTTCGCTGGCTGGTCCCCTTCGCCGGCCGGGACGTCGGGGCCAGACCGGAGGGTCGCGAACGGGCCGACCCGCACACCTGGACCGAGGAGGACGCCGACGTCGATCCTGGTGTTCGGCGGGTCGACGATCGTGACGCCCGCCCGCATCCAGTGCTCGACGGTTCGCCGGTTGAGCTCCGTGCCGAGGCGGGCCAGCTGCGCGCGGTCGTTGACCCCTTCGGCCTGCCAGGTGTCGCACACGGCATGGGTGCGCACCGTCCCCCCGCCAGCCAGCACCACGCCGATGACGTCGGGGAGATATCTCTCCCCCTGGGCGTTGTTCGCGCCGACCTCGAGAAGTGCCTTGCGCAACGTGTCCGCGTCGAACGCGTACATTCCGCAGTTGACCTCGCTCAGCCGCCGCTGCGCGTCGGTAGCATCGGCGTCCTCGACCATGCCGACCAGCCGCCCCTCGGAGTCCCGCAGGATCCTGCCGTAGCCGGCGGGGTTCGCGAGCGAGGCGGTCAGGACGGTCACCTGGCTGCCGTCCTCTCGGTGGTGGTCGGAGAGCTCCTGCAGCGTCGCGCTGGTCAGGAGCGGTGTGTCGGCCATCGTGATGATGACGGTACCGCCGAGGTCGGCGGGCAGTGCCTCGAGTCCGCACTCCGCCGCCCGGGCAGTGCCCGCGATCTCGTCCTGGTCGGCGACGATCGCCTGCGGATCGAGCTGCCTGACATGAGCCGCAACCCGGTCCCGGTCATGTCGTACGACGACCACGACCCGGTCCGGTCGCAGCCCCCGAGCCGCGGCAACCGCGTGACCGACGAGGCTGCGCCCGCCGATGCGGTGAAGCACCTTCGGCGTCGAAGACCTCATCCTGGTACCACCGCCGGCCGCCAGGATGATGACGGCGGCGGGGCGGTTCGGCGTCACGGGCGGTCGCTCCTCGGCTGGGTCGGGATGCGGTTCGGTGCTCGCTCCCCTGCCTGGCTTCGATCCAGGACCTCAAGCTTCAAAGGCTCGCGGGCTGCCGGGTTACCCCACAGGGGACTGTGTGGAGTGATCCGTCACCGGCGCACCCCTGCGTGGCCCAAGTCTGCCACAGCGGTGCGCCCTCCTCGGGCCTCCGCTGCGTTGTGACGCCCGGCAGACTTCCCCACCTACGGTACCGTAGGTTACGTTGGTCCCGGGGACGCCGTACCGCACTGCTGAGGAATCCGGATGAAGCGCACCGCCGCCGTACCAGATCGCACCGTCTCCGGGCGCACCCACTCGTCAACTGAGGTGCCGGTCGCCGTCATTGACGCCTCGCTCGGCGGCGACCAGCAGTCCCGCACCGAACAGGTGCTGCTCGGCGCATTCATCATCGTGCCGTTCCTCGCCCTTGCGGTCGCGGTCCCGATCGCCTGGGGCGGCTGGCTGGGCTGGCACGACGTGGTCATCGCGGCCGTCATGTACGCGATCACCGGTCACGGTGTCACGATCGGGTTTCACCGGTACTTCACCCACAAGGCTTTCAAGCCCAGCCGTCCGCTCAAGATCGTGTTGGCCATCGCCGGCTCGATGGCGATCCAGGGTCCGGTCGTGCGCTGGGTCGCCGACCATCGCAAGCACCACAAGTTCTCGGACCGCGAGGGTGACCCGCACTCGCCGTGGCGCTACGGCGAGAACGCGGCCGCGCTGGTCAAGGGGCTCTTCTACGCGCACATGGGGTGGCTGTTCGACACCGAGCAGACCCCGCTGCGGCAGTACGCACCCGACCTGCTCAAGGACCGCGACATCGTGCGGATCTCGCGCTCTTTTCCGTGGCTCGTCGTGACCTCCATGCTGTTGCCGGCCGTCGCGGGCGGGCTGTGGTCGATGTCGTGGGAAGGCGCTGCGACGGCGTTCTTCTGGGGATCCCTGGTGCGGGTTTCGCTCTTGCACCACGTCACCTTCTCGATCAACTCGATCTGCCATGCGGTGGGTTCGCGGCCCTTCCGGGCGCACGACAGGTCGGGCAACGTCTGGTGGCTCGCGATTCCCTCCATGGGTGAGTCATGGCACAACCTTCACCACAGCGACCCGACATGCGCCCGGCACGGCGTGCTGCGCGGCCAGCTCGACTCGTCCGCCCGCATCATCTGGGTGATGGAGAAGCTCGGCTGGGTCAAGGCGGTGCGCTGGCCGGTCAAGGAACGCCTCGAGATGAAGCGCGCAAGCCCCAGCGGTGCCTGAGGGCCCGTGACCCAGAAGCCGAAGCGAACGCCTCGTGGCCGTATGACGAGTGCCGAACGACGCGAGCAGCTCATCGACGTGGCACGGTCGTTGTTCGCCGAGCGCGGCTTCGAGGGCACGTCCGTCGAGGAGATCGCGGCCCGTGCCCAGGTGTCCAAGCCCGTGGTCTACGAGCACTTCGGCGGCAAGGAGGGCATCTACGCCGTCGTCGTGGACCGTGAGGTGCTCCGGCTCCTCACCATGATGCGTGCCGCCCTGGTCGCCGGCCGGGACCGCGAGCTGCTCGAGCAGGCGGCGACCGCGCTCCTGGACTACATCGACCAGTCGCCGGACGGGTTCCGGATACTGGTCCGGGACTCTCCCGTCGGGTCGGCCTCCGGGTCGTTCGTCACGATCATCGGCGACGTCGCCGGCCGGGTCGAGCACATTCTCGCCGCCGAGTTCAGCCGACGCGGCTTCGATCCCACGTTCGCTCCGATGTACGCCCAGATGCTCGTCGGCATGGTCGGGACGACGGGCCAGTGGTGGCTGGATGCCCGCGAGCCGGCCAAGTCCGTGGTCGCCGCCCATCTGGTGAACCTCGCCTGGCACGGCCTCTCGGGACTCGAGAAGAGCCCGCAACTGGGCCCTGTGCCGGCACCTGTGGTGGTCCCGGACGCGTAGCGGCGCGTCACTCCTGACCGCGCTCCTCGGGCGGCAGGGTGGCGTCGATCTCCGCGACCAGCCGTTGCTTGACCGGCGGCTCCGCGAAGGACGACGTCACCGCCCGGACAGCCAACGCCGCCAGCCCCCTCTCGTCGAGACCGAGCAGGTCGGAGGCGACGGCGTACTCGTTGTTGAGCGTCGACCCGAACATCGTGGGATCGTCGCTGTTGACCGTCACCGGCACCCCTGCCTGTGACAAGGTCCTGATCGGGTGGGACTCGATGCTCGGCACGGCACGCGTCGCCACGTTGGAGGTCGGGCACACCTCGAGGGTGATGGCGTGGCTCGCCAGGTAGGCGAGCAGCTCGGGATCGTCGGCGGCGGCGATTCCGTGGCCGATCCGCTCGGCGCCGAGGTAGCGAAGTGCGTCCCAGATCGTCTCCGGACCGGTGGTCTCACCCGCATGCGGCACCGAGTGCAGGCCCGCGGCACGCGCTGCGTCGAAGTACGGCGCGAACTGCCGCCGCCCGACGCCGATCTCCGGGCCGCCTAGTCCGAACGAGACCAGCCCGGCGGGCTGGAGCACGGACGCGATACGCAGCGTCTCCTCCGCTGCCGGCAGTCCGAACTCCCCCGGGATGTCGAAGCACCACCGCAGCTCGAGCCCGAAGTCGCCGGCGGCCGCGGTCCGGGCGTCCTCGATCGCCTCGCAGAACCCCTCGGCTGCGATGCCCGACATCAACGACGTGTATGGCGTGCAGGTCAGCTCGGCGTACCGGATCCGTTGAGCGGCCATGTCCCGCGCCACCTCGTAGGTGAGCAGCCGGACGTCCTCCGGCGTCCTCACCAGGTCGACGACGGTGAGAAATACGTCGACGAAGTGGGCGAAGTCCGTGAACGTGAAGAACGCCCGGAGCGCGTCCGGATCGCTCGGCACCCCGGCCGCGGGGTGCGCCGCGGCCAGCTCCGCGACCACGCGTGGTGGAGCCGAACCCACCTGGTGGACGTGCAGCTCGGCCTTGGGAAGCGCTGCGATGAACTGGAGCAGGCGCGGCGTGGTCACAAGGTGGCCTCGGAACCGAGGAGCTCGACGCGGTTTCCGTGGGGGTCGGCCAAGTGGAACCGGCGGTAGCCGGGGAAGGCGCCGTCCCAGGTGACCTCGAGCCCGGTCTCGGCGGCCCGCTCCGCAAGTGCATCGATGTCGCCGACGAGGAAGGCCGGGTGAGCCTTGCGCGCCGGCACGAACGGGTCCTCCACTCCGACGTGCAGCTCGTAGCCAACGCCGCGGAACCACACGCCGCCACGCCCGGCGAGCTCCAGCGGCTTGTCCACCTCCACGAGCCCGAGCAGACCCGCGTAGAACCGTCTCGCGGCGTCCTCCCCACCGCGGGGGCAGCAGACCTGGACATGATGCAGAAGCGTCACCGCGTCTCCCGCTGCGCAACCACGAAGACCCGACGGAACGGCAGCACGGTCCCGAACTCCTGAGGCGGGTAGGCCTGCCGGAGCATGGCCTGGTACGTCGGCACGAAGACCTCGAGCTGCTCGTCGCTGAGTGCCTGCAGGACCGGGCGGGCGCCAGTCCCGGAGATCCAGGTGAAGACCGGGTCCTGCCCGGTCAGCACATGCAGGTACGTCGTCTCCCACGCCTCGACGCGCATGCCGAGCCGGGCGAGGTCGGCCAGGTAGACGTCCGGCCCGAAGGCCGCCGGCCTCTCGACACCGGCGGTGGCCTCGGCGAACCGGGGGTCCGTCGCGAGCTCGTGGAGCAGGACGTGGCTCGGCTCCGCGAAGTTGCCGGGCACTTGGAACGCAAGCCAGCCGCGTGGAGAGATCTGCTCGACCAGCTTGGGGAGCAGGTCCCGGTGCCCAGGCACCCACTGCAGCGTGGCGTTCGAGACGACCACGTCGACAGGGTCGGGCGCCGTCCAGTCCACGAGGTCCACAAGCGCGAACGACAGCCGAGCTCCGGCATGCTCTGCCGCCCGCTCGATCATCTCGGGCGAAGAGTCGAGGCCCTCGACCGTCGCGGTGGGCCAGCGCTGGGCGAGGGCCGCGGTCAGCTGGCCGGGCCCGCACCCCAGGTCGACGACGCGGCGCGGCTCTGCCGCACCGATGCGCTGGGTCAGCTCGAAGAAGGGTCTCGCTCGCTCGTCTGCGAACGTCAGGTAGGTAGCGGGGTTCCAGGTCGTCATCCGCCGCGCACTCCCAAGTATCTTGACATCAAGACACATCATGGCACCAGCACGGCCGCACCGTCAACGTCCCTCACGCGTGCGAGACTCGCTCCGTGCGCCCCACGCTCTTCGAGTTCGCCGGGGGCGAGCCGGCGTTCCATGCCCTGGCAGCGGCCCACCATGTCCGGTGCCTGGGCGATCCCGAGCTGAACCACCCGTTCTCGCACCCCGGTCAACACCCTCAGCACGTCGAGCGGCTCGGGGCCTACTGGGCAGAGGTGATGGGAGGACCGCCACGCTACTCGACCGCCTGCGGCGACCAGTCCTCGCTGTTGGCCATGCACGCAGGCAACGGGGACATGACGGACCTCGGGCGCCGGTTCGTCGACTGTTTCGACCAGGCGATCGACGACGCGGGACTGCCGGCCGATCCCGGCTTCCGGGCGGCTCTGCACGCCTACATGGTCTGGGCCGTGGCGGATGTTCTCTCGTACTCCGCCGAAGATGCAACGGTGCCGACCGGCCAGGCGATGCCCCACTGGTCCTGGGATGGTCTGCAGCGCGACGATCTGACGAAGCGGGGCTGAGCCCGGACCGGCACTACAATTTCGGCGTGAGCACGCCGGGTTCGGACGAGGTGGACCGACTGGTCGCCGCCTGGCAGCACGAGCGTCCCGACCTGGACACCAGCCCGATGGAGGTGCTCAGCAGGGTTACCAGGCTGGCTCGGCACCTCGACCTCGCGCGGCGGGAGGCGTTCGAGACCCACGGGCTCGAGACCTGGGAGTTCGACGTGCTGACGGCTCTGAGGCGGGCCGGGTCGCCGTACCAGCTCTCCCCGGGAAGGCTGCTCCGCGAGACCATGGTGACGTCGGGGACGATGACGAACCGCGTCGACAGGCTGGCCACCAAGGGCCTCGTCGTCCGGATGCCCGACCCCGAGGATCGGCGCGGCGTGCTCGTCAGCCTGACCGCCGAGGGACGGGCCCGGGTCGACGCCGCCCTCGAAGGGCTGCTCGAACAGGAGCATCGGCTGCTGGACTCTCTCTCGACGGCCCAGCGGGAGTCGCTGGCGGCCATGCTGCGTACCGTCGTCGCGCCGTTCGACGACGACGCCACCTGAACGAACCGCGGGAGTGGCCGCCGGTCGGTCAGCCCACCGTCTCGGCGGCCTCGAGCCACGCGGCCTCGAGCTGGTCGCGTTCGGCGGTAAGGCTCGACAGCGACTCGTCGAGCTCTGCCAGCCGGACGTAGTCAGTCGCGCTGGCGGCCATCTCGTCGTGGAGATCGGCGATCCCGGCTTGGACCCGCGCCAGCCGCCGCTCGAGCCGGCTGAGCTCCTTCTTCGCGTCGCGTCGCATGGCGGCCTCGGACAGGCGACTCGCCGTCTCATCGCCGTCGTACGACGGCCTGCCGCCGCCGGGCGTGGCAGCGACCACGGCTCGGTGGGCGAGGTAGTCGTCGACCCCTCCGGGCAGCATGACCAGGGACCCGTCACCGGGCAGCGCCCAGACGGTGTCGCAAACCCGCTCCAGGAAGTACCGGTCGTGGGACACCACGACCAGCGTCCCCGGCCAACGGTCGAGGTAGTCCTCGACGACGTTGAGGGTCTCGATGTCGAGGTCGTTCGTGGGCTCGTCGAGGAGCAGCACGTTGGGCTCGTGCAAAAGCAGCCGGAGCAGCTGCAGGCGGCGGCGCTCACCCCCGGAGAGGTCACCGATCCGGGCCGTCAGCCGATCGCCGGTGAAGCCGAACCGCTCCAGCATCGCGCTCGCGCTCACCTCACGTCCGTCGGCCACGCTCGCCACCCGCTTGATCTGCTCGACGGACCCGAGCACCCGCTCGCTGGTGTCGAGGTTGCCCAGCTCTTGGCTGAGATGGGCGATCTCGACGGTGCGACCTCGACGCAGGCCGCCCCGGCTCGGCGGGGTCTCCCCCGCCAGCACCGACAGCACGGAGGTCTTCCCCGAGCCGTTGGCCCCGATCAACCCCAGCCGGTCCCCGGCCCCGATCCGCCAGGTGACCCGGTCGACGAGGGTGCGCCCACCACGGATGATCGTCACGTCCTCGAGGTCGAGCACGTCCCTCCCGAGTCGGGCCGTCGCGAAGCGCTGGAGTGCCAGCGTGTCCCGCGGCTCCGGCTCGTCAGCGATCAGTGCCTGTGCTGCGTCGATCCGGAAGCGGGGCTTCGAGGTCCGCGCCGCTGGACCACGCCGCAGCCAGGCCAGCTCCTTCCGTGCGAGGTTCTGCCGGCGGGACTCCGTCGATGCACCCTGACGTTCCCGCTCCGCCTTCGCCAGCACGTAGGCCGCGTAACCACCCTGGTAGCTGTCCACCGTCGCGTCGTGCACCTCCCAGGTCGTCGTACAGACGGCGTCGAGGAACCACCTGTCGTGCGTGACGACGACGAGTGTGAGATCGCGGCTCAGCAGCGCCTCGGCGAGCCAGGCGACAGCCTCGATGTCTAGGTGGTTGGTCGGCTCGTCGAGCAGGAGGACGTCGGCCTCGCCGAGCAGCAACGCCGCGAGGGCGACCCGGCGACGCTCACCGCCGGACAGGCCGGCGACCGTGCGCTCCAGCGAGATTCCGGCAAGCAGGTGCCTCACGACGTCCCTTGCCTGCGGCTCCGCCGCCCACTCGTGCTCCGCGCGTCCGCCCAGTGCTATCTCCGTCACGGAGCGCGAGGGGTCGAGCTCGTCATGCTGGGCGAGGATCGCCGGTCGAAGCTCGCGGTTTCGCGTCACGCGTCCCTCGTCCGGCGGCTCCAGACCCGCCATCACCCGCAGCAGCGTCGTCTTCCCGTCGCCGTTGCGGCCGACGACACCGACGCGGTCCCAGCGTTGGACGCCGAGGCTCACCCCGTCGAGAATCCTGCGGACGCCGAACGCCTTGGACACCGCGTCGCAGCTGATCAGGTTCACCAAGGGGCGGTCCCACTCAGGTGATGACCCGCGAGCCCGGGACCGGCCCAACCGCGCGTTGTACCGAGCTGCACAGCCCCGACCCGGACAGTGCGACCGCCAGGTCGACGGCGTGGTCGGCGTCCGAAGCGAGGAAGAGGCAGGTCGGTCCGGAGCCGGCGACCACGGAGCCCAGCGCGCCGAACTCCTCACCGAGCTCCAGAGTCCGGTTCAGGGCGGGGCGTAGGCGCAGCGCCGCCGGTTGAAGGTCGTTTCGCAGCGCAGGGCCGACGGCGTACGGGTCACCCGCACGCAGGGCAGCCATCAGGCTCTCCGGCACCTGGGGGGTACCGACGCGGGTTCGCGAGGCCTCGCGCATCCTGTCCAGCTGGGCGTAGACGTCCGGCGTCGACAGCTCCCCGTCGGCGTACCCGAGCACCCACTCGTACGAGCCGCGGGACAGTACCGACGACAGGGCCTCGCCATGGTTGGTGCCGATCGCCGTGCCACCGGACAGGCAGAACGGTACGTCGCTGCCGAGCTCGACGGCGAGACCGAGCAGGTCCTCCCGGCTGGCACCGGTCCCCCAGAGAGCGTCGCAGGCGACGAGGGCGGCGGCGGCATCGGTGCTGCCGCCCGCCAGACCGCCGGCCACGGCGATCGTCTTGTGGATGCTCAGCGCCACACCCTCGTCGACGTCGAACGCCTTGGCCAGCCTCCTGGCGGCCTGCACAGCGAGGTTCGTATCGTCTATCGGGACGCGCTTCTGGCCCTCCCCGGTCACCGTGACTGTGATCTCGCCTGGGTTGTCCGTCGGACGCGCCTTCACCTCGTCGTACAGGGAGACGGCGTGGTAGACGGTGGCGATCCGGTGGTAGCCGTCGGCGTCGATCGATCCCACGCTCAGGCCGAGGTTGACCTTCGCAGGACTGCGCACGGTGACCAGAGACGCGCTCACCCTCAATAGGCTACGTCGCGGCGGCCAGGTGGCCCGCAATCCTCCCGAAGTCCTCGATCGTCAGGCGCTCCGCCCGCTCCGTCGGAGCGACCCCAGCGGCCAGCAGAACCTGCTCGGCGCTGCGCGGGGACGCGAGGGCTGCCAGCGACGACCGAAGCATCTTCCGACGCTGTCCGAACCCTGCGTCGACGACCTCGAACACGCGCTCGCGGTCGACCGTGGTGACCGGCGGGTCGCGGCGCTCCATCGCGACGAGGGCGGAGTCGACGTGGGGGGCCGGCCAGAAGACAGACCGCCCGATAACGCCAGCCAAGCGGGCGGAGGCGTACCAGGAGAGCTTGACGCTCGGCACCCCGTAGACCCTGGAGCCGGGGCCGGCCACGAGCCGCTTGGCGACCTCCAGCTGGACCATCACCAGCGCCCTGCGGAGCGACGGCTGGACCTCCCACAGATGCAGCAGCACCGGGACGGCGACGTTGTAGGGCAGGTTGGCGACCAGCGCCGTCGGCGCGGAGTCGACCCGGGTGCGCATGGCGTCTGCCCGGACGACGGTCAGCGCCGCCGCCTGGGCCGGTGCGTACTCCGCGACCGTCTGCCCAAGGGCCGCCGCCAGCCCGTCGTCGATCTCCACAGCCGTGACGACACCTCCGGCCGCGAGCAGCCCGAGCGTCAGCGAGCCCAGGCCAGGTCCGACCTCGAGGACGCTCTCGCCGGGGAGCACGCCCGCGGTCGAAACGATGCGGCGCACGGTGTTCGGGTCGGTGACGAAGTTCTGGCCGCGTTTCTTCGTCGGCCTCAGCGCGAGGCGGGACGCGAGCAGACGGACATCCGCCGGCCCCAACAGACGTGGGCCGGCGGATGCCGAAGGTGCGGTCACTCCCGCCCTGACATGACGGTTCTGCTAGACGCCGGCCTGGACCGAGCAGACTGGCCAGGCGCCCCAGCCCTGTGCGGCCTGTACGCGCTCCGCGACGGCGATCTGCTCGTCACGGGTTGCCAGGTTGGCGGTCGGCGCGTAGGCACCGCCGCCGTACGCGAGCCAGGTGCTGGCGCTGAACTGCAGACCGCCGTAGTAACCGTTCCCGGTGTCGATCGACCAGTTCCCGCCCGACTCACAGGCGGCAATGGCATCCCAGACGGACCCGGTGCTCGCGTAGGTCGGTGCGGCGGTTGGGGCCGGTTGCGCAGCCATGGTGCCTCGGAGCTCCACCTGGGATACCGCAGCGCGAACGACGGTCCGCTTCACGACCCGCTTGGAGTTGACATGCCCATTCGTCCCACTGAACCGGTAGGTCACCTTGTCGAGACCGCTTCGTCCGGCCCGGAGGATCTTGACCTGCCCCTGCGGAAGGCTGCTGTCGTCCCTGGAAACCGTGTTGTAGCCGACGGAGACCATGGCGGTACGAGTGGTCTTGAACACACGGGTGACGACGATGGTGCTGCCGTCGGAGATCGGTGTCCCCAGCGACGGTGAGACCAGGTCGTTCGAGTCGAGCTTCACGTGGAGCCCAATCAAAGCCTCTCCGACCGTCAGACCAGTCGTGGTGACGTGCTTCGGCTTGCCCGGACCGACCCTGACCGTGATCTGCTTCGGCGTCTTGATCGATACGGAGAGCCCATGCCTGCTGATGAATGTGGACCGGCTCGTCGACAGCTGGGCTCCGGTGGAGACGCGTTCACCGATCTGCGCGAGCGCGGAGCTGACCGTCGTGGCCGTGGTCCAGTAGCGGTGCTTGTCTCCGTCGACCATCAGGGTCAGCTCTCGACCGAACGAGACCGCGATGCGAGTCCCGTCACCGACCTTGGCGTTGAGCGACGGGGCGACGGCGTCATGCGGGCCGAGCGTGATGCCCTGGCCCTGAAGGACTGCGGCGACGGTGTCCCCAGATGTCTTGACCGTCTTGGCGTGTCCGTCGATGGCGACGGTGACTGACTTCTTGTTGTTCCCGGCGAAGGCGAGGGCGCCGACCGACACGGCCGCGACCAGGACTCCGGACAGGACTGCGATGGCGATCTTCTTCGACACATTGCTCCAAGTGTTAGGGGCTTCCCGGCTTCACAGCGCGTGGTGCTTCCGCGAGGAGGGGGGTCTCGCGGTGGGCTGTTATCCGGCCTACAGCTTTATGACCCTGCCAGACCCCTGCCCCATAAGGCAAAACCGTCTCAGGAAAGCCGCCTCACGAGGTGACTCATATCACGTTCGCCACACACACCACAGGTGGACCGAGGAAGCGACGGGTCAGCCCCAGCCGCCCCCGAACGCAATGTCGGTGTTGTCGTGGATCGCCGTACATAGCTCCCGAAGCTCCTCACCGCGGACCTCCGCCATCGCCCGCACCGTCGTGGGGACCAGGTACGACGCGTTCGGCCGCCCCCGGTGTGGGGTCGGCGCCAGGAACGGCGCGTCAGTCTCCACCAGGACCCGGTCGCGCGGGACGATAGCGAGCGCGTCGCGCAGCTGCTGTGCGTTCTTGAACGTCACCGTTCCCGCGAACGAGAGGAAGGCTCCCCTGTCCAGGCACGCCCTGGCGAAGTCGGCGTCGCCGGAGAAGCAGTGCAGCACCGTTCGCGTCGGCCATCCTTCCGCGTCGAGCATCGCGAGCACGTCGTCGTGGGCGTCCCGGTCATGGATCACGAGGGTCTTGTCGAGCCGCTTGCTCATCTCGATGTGCGCGGAGAACGAAAGGTGCTGCGCATCCCGTCCCTCCGCACCGGTGCGGTAGTAGTCGAGGCCGGTCTCGCCGATCGCACGGACCCGCGGGCTGGACGCGGCCAGCCGCTCGATCTCGTCAAGGCCCGCATCCAGCCGGCCGAGCTGCGCTAGCTTCGGCGCCTCGTTCGGATGGATGGCGACGGCGGCGACGATCGCGGCGTACTCCTCGGCGGCCCGGACCGCCCAGGCGGCCCCGGGCAGGTCGCATCCGATCTGCACGATCCTCGGCACGCCGACCTTCGCGGCGAGCTCGATGGCCCGCGCCGGCTCGAGCCAGTCGAGCCCGTCCTCGATGTCGAGATGGCAATGGTTGTCGACCACCGGGACGGGGAGGGGCTCGGGAAGCGGAGGCCTCGACGTCTCACGCCGCTGGCCGAACTCGGCGTTGACCCGTGAGCGGGTGGGTCCGGTCACTCCGCGTCATCGCTTAGCCGGGGGAACAGAGAAGCTCCCTTCGTCAGTCTCGACCCTGGCGGAAGCTGGCCCCAGCGGGCGACGTCACCGACGCGCTGGTCCTCGATACGGCCCAGCGAGTGCGCACCGACCGCGTCCCAGAGCAGCGCGCTGGCCTTGGGCATCACGGGATTGTGGAGGACGGCGATCGCGCGCAGCGACTCCGCCGCCGTGTACAGGATCGTGGCCAGCCTTTGCCGGCCCTCTGGGGACTCGTCCTTCGCCACCTGCCATGGCTCCTGCTCGCTCACATAGATGTTGACATCGCCGACGAAGTTCGCCACCGCAGTGATCGCCTCGTGGATGGCCACCCTGTCGATAGCCGACTCGGCGGTCGCGACCGTAGCGGCCAACGCGCCACTCAGAGCGCTCTCCGCATCGCCGGCAGTACCCGGCTGGGGAAGCACACCGTCGAAGTACCTGGCCACCATCGCCGTCACGCGAGAGGCGAGGTTGCCCAGCCCGTTCGCGAGCTCGCTCGTGTAGACCGCGCTCATGTGCTCCCACGAGAAGCTACCATCCGAGCCGAAGGCGATCGTCCTCATGAAGTAGTAGCGGTACGCATCCGAGCCGAAGTGGTCCGTGACCACCTCGGGGGCGATCGCGGTCGCGTTCGACTTGCTCATCTTCTGCCCACCGACGAGCAGCCACCCGTGAGCGAAGACCTGGCGCGGTACGTCGACGCCCGCTGCCATCAGCATGGCAGGCCAGATCACGGCATGGAAACGCAGAATGTCCTTACCCACAAGGTGAATATTGGCCGGCCAACGCCGCTCGAAGCTCTCCTTGTCGATGCCGTACCCGACAGCCGTCGCGTAGTTGAGGAGTGCGTCGATCCACACGTAGAAGACCTGCGAGGCGTCCCACGGCACCGGCACGCCCCAGGCGAAGCTGGACCGGCTGATCGACAGGTCCTGCAGCCCTTGCCGGACGAACGAGATCACCTCGTTGCGGGCCGACTCCGGCTGCACGAACTCCGGGTGCCGCTCGTAGAGGTCGAGCAGTCGCTGCGTGTACTTCGACATGGCGAAGAAGTAGTTCGTCTCGCTGACGATCTCGAGGGGTGTGTGGTGGATCGGGCAGACTTGGGTGCCTTCGTCGTCGATCTCGACGTCAGAGGGCAGCTTGAACTCCTCGCAGTCCACGCAATAGGGACCCTCGTACCGGCCTTCGTAGACGTCCCCGTTGTCACGCACCGTCGTCCAGAACTCCTGCACCTGCTGCTTGTGGGCGGGATCCGTCGTACGGATGAACTGGTCGTTGGCTGCGTCGATCGTGTCCAGGACCGGCCGCCATGCGGTCTCGACGAGGTGGTCCGTCCATGCCTGCGGGGTCATGCCGTTCTCGGCAGCCGCCCGCATCACCTTCTGGCCGTGTTCGTCGGTGCCGGTGAGGTACCAGACGTCCTCACCGCGCTGACGATGCCAGCGGCTGATCACGTCGCCGGCGACCGTGGTGTAGGCGCTGCCGATCGAGGGAGCCGCCGTCACGTAGTAGATGGGAGTTGTGACGTAGAACGCCTTGGTCACCGTGTCAGACATGCGCCAATCCTATTGACTCACCGGCAGCCGACCCTAGCGAGTTACCCGCCGTTGGTCGCTGGGAAGGCAAGCTGGCGATGGCGCTACCGGTGCGCAGCGTCGTAGACCGTGTGGCGGGGCAGGTGCAGCTGCGCCGCAACGGCGACCACCGCGTCCTTTCGTGACAGTCCGCCGGCCACCGCCAGGTCGACCAGCCGCCGCAGGGTTCCCTGGTCCGGCGCCTCGGGGGCGGAGTCCTCGAGACCGGCGACCACGATGGTGATCTCGCCGCGCACCTCGTCGGCCGCCCAGGCGGCCAGCTCGGCGAGGGAGCCGCGACGTACCTCCTCATACGTCTTGGTGAGCTCGCGACAGACCGCCGCCAGTCGCCCGGCACCCCAGTTCTCGGCCATGGCCTCCAGCGTCCGCCGGATCCGGTGGGGCGCCTCGAAGAAGACCATCGTCCGCCTCTCGTCCGCGAGCTCCTCGAGCCGTCGGCTCCGCTCGCCCGCCTTCCGGGGCAGGAACCCCTCGAAGCAGAAGCGGTCGGCCGGCAGCCCCGAGAGGACCAGGGCCGTCAGCGCCGCCGACGGGCCAGGCACCGCGGTCACGGCGACACCCGCCTCGACCGCGGCGACGACGAGCCGGTACCCGGGATCCGAGACGCTGGGCATGCCCGCATCGGTGACGAGCACGACGCGTTGCCCGGCGACAAGGGCTTCGAGCAGGACAGGGGTGCGTTCATGCTCGTTGCCTTCGAAGTACGAGACAACCCTCGCGGGCAGCGTGACGTCGAGATCCCCCGCGAGGCGTCGCAGCCGGCGGGTGTCCTCGGCGGCGACGACGTCGGCACCCGAAAGCTCTGCCGCGAGCCGCGGCGACGCGTCATCGGGCCGACCGATGGGCGTCCCGGCGAGGACCAGCGTCATAGCAGGCATCATGACAGCCCAAAGCCGGCGTCGTCCCTTCCCACACCCCAGAGCACCCATAACCCCGCCATCGGTGGCTTCGTACGATTGGCCCGTGGCCCTCGACCAACGACCGCGGGACCTGGCACAGAAGGGCCCCGGGAGCAGGGGCCTGCTGGGTCATACCATCGACGGGGAGCCGCTTCCCTCGGTACGGCGACGGCTGCTACCCATGCACTTTCGGAGCAACATGGCCTGGGGGTGGTACGGCCCGCTGCTCGTCACGCTCTTCGTCGGCGTCCTGCAGTTCTGGGGGCTCAGCAACCCGCACCAGATCACGTTCGACGAGACGTACTACGCGAAGGACGCCTACTCGCTGCTGGTGAAGCACTACGCGGTGGCGTTCGTCGACAATCCAGACACCCCGAAGGTCAACGAGGCCGACCAGATCATCAACTCTGGCTCCACCAAGGGCATCTTCGCTGACAACCAGCCCAACATGGTGGTCCATCCGGAGGTCGGCAAGTGGATGATCGCCTTCGGCGAGTGGCTGTTCGGGCTCAACCCGTTCGGCTGGAGGTTCTCGTCCGCCCTGATCGGCACGCTGATGATCCTGGTGATGTGCCGGCTTGTGCGCCGGCTGACGGGGTCGACGTTGCTGGGCTGCGTCGCCGGCCTCCTGCTGGGCTTCGACGGCCTGCACTTCGTCATGTCACGCTTCGCACTGCTCGACATCTTCCTCGCGTTCTGGCTGCTGTGCGCGGTTCACTGCCTGGTGGCGGACCGGGACTGGGCGCGGCTCAAGCTGGCCCAGCGGTTCGTGACCTCACCCCAGCGCGGGCGCCTGGGGTTCGGGCCGGTGCGAGGCCTCCTGCTGCGCCCCTGGCGGGTGACAGCGGGGGTGTGCTTCGGGCTCGCGTGCGGCACGAAGTGGAGCGGCGCTGTCGTCATGGCGGGCTTCTTCCTGCTGATGTGGACGTGGGACAGCGGGATGCGACGCGCCGTCGGTGTGCGGTGGGCGCCACTCAAGTCCCTGGTCGTCGACGAGATCCCTGCGTTCTTCTCGCTGATCCTGGTGGCCTTCGTCGTGTACGTCACGACGTGGATGGGCTTTCTCACCCACGCGCAGCTGTTCGAGGACGCTTTCGGGTCCGCGGCCGACAACAACGGCCACGCGTGGAGCTCCGTCAACGACTTCGGCGGTCATCCCCGCGGTTTCGTTCAGAACGCCCTGCACGACCTCGACATCCTGTGGAACTACCACAAGGCCGTCTACGCCTTCCACACCGGCGCCTACATCAACGCAGCGCATCACCCGTTCCAGTCGAACCCCGGCGGCTGGCTGCTGATCAACAGACCGCTGGGCATCGCCGCGGTCAGCGGTGGTCCCTCCAAGGTGCCGGGCTGCCCGGTTGGGGAGAACTGCGTGCGGCAGGTCCTCGCGATCGGCACTCCTGTCCTGTGGTGGGGCGGGGTCGTCGCGCTGATCATCGGCCTGGGTTACTGGTTGTCCCGGCGGGACTGGCGGTTCGGAATACCAATCGTCGGGGTCCTGACCGGCTGGCTCCCCTGGTTCCGTTACGACCAGCGACCGATCTTCTTCTACTACGCCGTGGCGATCATCCCCTTCACGGTGATCGGCGTGACCCTCGTCCTCGGAAAGATCCTCGGCCGGGCCGACGCCCCCTCGAGGCGGCGGCTGATCGGGGTACTGACGGTTGGCGCGTTCGTGTTCCTGGTCGAGGCGAACTTCGCCTTCTTCTACCCGATCCTCAGCAACGGGCTGCTCACCAACAAGGCATGGAACGAGCGGATGTGGCTCACGCACTGGATCTGACGGCCCGACCGGCGGCTACGCTCGTGCGGTGGGCGGTACGCCCCGCGTTGAACGGCCGGCGGCCGCCGCCCGAGCACCCTTCGAACCCAAGGACCGCCCCATGATCGACTATCCCGCACTCCTCACCACCGTCAACCGCGTCGAGCCGGTGCCGCGGCGTATCCGGGCCTTCGTGGCTGGCAGCACGGTGCTCGATACGACGTCCGCGCGCTACGTGTGGGAGTGGCCGCCGTACCCCCAGTACTACGTGCCGAGATCGGACGTCGACTTCGGCCTCCTCGTCGACGAAGGGGTGACCGAGGACACCGAGCGCGGATCGGCCAGGGTGTACGGCGTGCGTGTCGGCCAAGTCCGCCGGCCGCGAGCCGCGCTGGTCTTCGACTCCTCGGCTCTCGAAGGCGTCAAGGACACGGTGCGGCTCGACTGGTCGGCGGCCGATGCCTGGTTCGAGGAGGATGAACGCGTCTTCGTCCACCCGCGCAACCCCTACAGCCGGGTGGACGCGGTCCGGTCCACGCGGGAGGTGACCGTCGAGGTCGATGGCGTCGAGCTCGCCTCGTCGCTTTCGCCCGTCATGGTCTTCGAGACCGGGCTACCGACGCGCTACTACCTCAGCCGCACGGATGGGACTGCCCCGGGTTCTGTTGGCTCACGGGGTGTGTTGATCAGGCCGCGGTTGCGAGCTGATCGTGGAGCAGTTCGAACTCTATCGGGGTGAGCTTGCCGAGGGCGCGTTGTCGGCGTCGGCGGTG
>JAWWPG010000018.1:0-2597 GCA_033850885.1 Nocardioidaceae bacterium | reverse complement strand
CCCTTGCGGGCCACAGCCACGACATCGTTGCGGAACTCCTTGGGGTAGGGCTTCGGCATGACACTGATCCTTCCAGCGAGGACGGATCCTCACGGGTCAGGTGTCAACCGATCCCTGGGCAGTCCCGAGCGCCATCATGAAGGACTACGACTCAACAGGCCCACAGCAGCCGAGCGCGACGTCAGGGGAGACGGTTGATGCACGTTCAGGAGGCGGCGCTTCGGCGCCTCCCCCGCCAACCTCTCCGTCAGACCGTTCGGCCGTCATCGCCGAGCCGGCACGCTGGTCGAGGGTACGGCGAATGTTGTCGAACAGAATCAGTGGATGGATCGTGGCTGCCGCACTGGTGTGTGCAGCAATCGGACTTTCCGTCGGCTACGCCACGTCCCCCTCGGCAACAGCCACGTCCTCCTCGGCAAGAGCAGGGCAGGGCGCCTTCGGCACGGGTGCTGCGGGCGGTCCCGGATTCGGCAGCGGGGGATCCAACGCGCGGTCAGGACCCGCCGCAGGAGGATCCACGGGCACGGTCAGCAGCCTGTCCACTGCGGGCTTCACACTGTCGACATCAGCGGGTGTGAAGGTGACCGTCAAGGAGACGTCCTCCACGACGTACCAGAAAGGGACGAGCCCTACGTCGGCGAGTGCCATGGCAACAGGCGAACCTGTCCTCGTCCTGGGAACGATCAGCAGTACGACCATCACCGCCTCGCAGGTCATCGTGCAACCGCCTGGCGGATCTACGACGTCCTCGGCACCAGGAGTGATTCCCTTCCAGCAGGGTGCACCGAGCACGTCGAAGCAGGTCGGTCAGATCCCGGCCGACTACAGTGAGGGGTCGGGGACGATCGTCAGCGGAACGGCCGCGAACAACGCGACGGAAGCCGCGCTGGCCGCCTACCCCGGCGGCGTTGTCGACCGTGTTGTGCACCTGAGCAACGGTGAGTACGAAGTCCACTACATCGGCGTCAGCTGGCCGCACCATGTGTTCGTCAACCGTGACTTCAGGGTCGTCGGAGCGGGGTAACCGCCTAGGTAGGCGCCCGCTCCGGCTGTTCATCCCGCAGCCCGCCACGGCCGACAACCAGAGCCCGGCACCACGTGACCTGCCGAGCCATCGGCGGCAATGAGCCACCGAGGTCTGGCGGGTCATCTGGTGGCCGGGGTCGGTGTGCGGTTATCCCCCCGCCAGCCCGATCAGGGTTCCCTCCGGGTCCTTGAAGTGCGCAACGACGAGTCCGTTCGGCGACGTGGCTGGTCCCATGACTCTCGTCCCGCCAAGGCGCTCGGCACGCTCGAGGGCGGCCGCGACGTCGGGGACGCCTACGTAGAAGATCGCATGACTCTCATACTTGCGGCCGCCACCGATGCCCCCTCGGATCCCGGCCCCATCCGCTGTCGAGATCAGGTCCAGAAAGCCGTACTCATTCGGATCCGAGATCTCCTCGGCGACCGGCGAGGGAGTGGCGAACGTCCAGCCGAACAGGCTTGCGTAGTAGTCTCGCAGCCCGGCGGGATCGCTGCCGATGATGTCGAAGTGAACGACAGGCTGGGCCACCGAGACACCTTCCCATGTTCGCGTTGCGCGCTCGTTCGGGGGGTGGGCGGGCGAGCCGACTCATAGGCCGGAAACCGTTTACGCGTTGAGATGCTGGCATTGGGGCTCATTGGGATTCGTTGAATGTGAGGGCTGACCTGGCACTTCGTCTGTTGGTGACTGTTGCCCAGTGCGGAGTTCCGCTGAACGTCTTGCGGACGATTTGCGGACGACAGACCCCCAAATACAGATCGGCTCTGCGGGGCTCTGTTGCGTAGTCCGATCGCGCGCTCTCAGGCTCAGCCGTTGATCCTCAATGTCAACGCCGCCGAAGGGTGGCAGCTCAAGGCCATAACCGCCGCAGACGTCAAGGGGTGCGTTGGGGCCAGGCGGAGTGGATGGTCTGCTCATCACCTCCGAGCGCCAGGCATGATCTTCGCCCGCCACCGGCCTGCGCGGGGGCTCAGGCGGTCGAGGCGGATGGGGGTCGCCGGGCCTCCGATCAGTACTCGTGAGCTGGTGAAGGCGGCCGAGCCGTTGGGCGATTCTCGGCTGAGCCGTATCTCTCAGCCGAGCAGTGTCGATTTCTGTGTGGATGCCTGGACACAAGGCGGTTGTAGCGCTCCGCCTCCTGGTCACCCAACGTGAACCCAGCTCGCCACTGAGGGTGTGCCGCTGCTGTCGACCAGGAACATCATGTAGTAGCCCGGTGCTGCCACGTTCGCTGACGGAGCGGTGGCGGTGATCATTCCTGCGCCAGCGGTGGTCGCTAGCGGGATGTTGCGTGCGGTGAAGTCCACCGTGTGGGTTGCTGCACCGGGTGCCATCAGCACCGCGCGGCTAGTTGTGTCCGGTGTGGTGATTGTGAAGGTTTCACCGTTGGCGACCTGGGATGGCGCGTCGGTGATCGTCGGCTGTGGTCCGGCTAGATACGGAGGGGAGAAGATTTCCATGGTGTTGCCGCCACCCTGCGCCCCAGTGTCACCCGCCGATAGGATGCGACCGTCCGGTAGCAGCACCGCCGACGAGTGGTATCCACGTCGCTCGATCTGCGACGCGAGGG
>JAWWPG010000002.1:0-16539 GCA_033850885.1 Nocardioidaceae bacterium | reverse complement strand
CAGCGGCCTCGTGGTACGTGTTCACCAAGGAGGACGGCGACGCGTTGCTCCCCGAGACCATCTACAGGAGGTTCGTGCGCCTAGCGAAGGCCGTGGGGCGGCCACTCGTCCATGGCGCTGACCGCCGACACCTACAGCCACGTGCTCCCGAAGGTGGCCCAGGAGGCCGCCGAGCCCATCGCGGCCCTGTGCGTCGTGCGGGACCCTGTGTTAGCAACTCGAGAGCATAATCCCGATAGGGCACCGCATGAAACGACCGACGCTCCTCCATCGGTGCAGGTCACACTTGGTACGCCATGTAGGACTTGAACCTACAACCCGCTGATTAAGAGTCAGCTGCTCTGCCAATTGAGCTAATGGCGCCCGTAACCGTTCACGAGCCGAAAGGGCCCCGAAAGGGCCAGGAAGCTCGCTTCGGAGCGTTGAGGAGCATACCAGCGGCGACCCTCGCGCTGAAACCCGGTTCGCCGGCCGCACACGCTGCGGGAGAGGCCTGCCGTGGCAAGCTCAAGTCGTGCGGCGAATGAGCAATCATGGGATTGCGTGTCGTGCGCCCGGGTAGGCCGACCGTGGCGGCCGCCGGTGCTGCCTTGGTTGGCCCGCCGATACGTGTCGAGGCTGCTGTCGTGACCGAAAATGTAGTAGATTGATATCGGTCCGACGCCTCGTGCCCGGACGCCGACGTACGTACGGGTTCATCCGCGAGCCGGCCGCTCTGAGAAGATCCGGACTCACCGGACTTATGCCACGCTGGCGACTCTGTGAGTCGCTAGCATGTGTCGGTCGAGGAAGGGCGAACCCACGAGAAGGGACTGCAGGTGAGCACCGAGGCCGAGGCGGCAGGGCCCGCGGGTGAGCCTGTCTCGCAGCGTCTCACCTGGGGGCGCGCGCTCACCTTTGCGGTCAAGATCGTGGTGGGATTCGCGATCGTCGCGGTGATCTACCGCGCCGTGCTGCCGCTGATCATCAGAGCACCCTGGGCTGGTGTCTTCCAGGTAGTAGCGGGTCTCACGACGCGCCAGGTGCTGCTGCTCGCCCTGATCTGGTTCAGCGGGCTCTATGCGCACACGTTCGTCCTTACTGCAGCCATGCCGCGGCTCACCCACCGCCGCGCACTCACGCTGAGTCTCACCGGGAGTGCGGTCTCCAACCTGGTGCCCTTGGGCGGTGCGCTCGGGATCGGGCTCAACTACTGGATGAGCCGTAGCTGGGGGTTCAGCCAGCCCGCCTTTGCGCTCTATACATTCGTCACGAACCTCTGGGACGTGATGGCCAAGCTCAGCCTGCCGGCGCTCGCGCTCGCCGCGCTGCTGCTGACCGGTGACGTGACCCATCCGCAACTAGCCAACATCGCCTCGGTCGCGATGGTCGCTCTGGGAGTGCTCCTGCTGCTCGTCCTCACGGCGCTGTCGAGCGAGCGGGCAGCCGGGTTCCTTGGCACACTCCTCACTCCGCCGATCCAGCTGATCTACCGACTTGCCCGGTCCGAACGACGCATCGACCTGGGCGAGTCTGTCGTCGAGCTCCGCCGCGAGAGCGTCGGACTGCTGCGTAACGGCTGGATGCAGCTGTCCCTGGGCATGTTGGCCTACTCCGCGTTGCAGGCACTGCTCCTCTGGTCGAGCCTGCACATGCTCGGGACGACGCTCACGGCGCCACAGATCTTCGCGGGCTACGCGCTCGAGCGTGTCCTCTCTCTCGTGCTGATCACTCCTGGCGGCACCGGTTTCGTCGAGGTCGGAATCACCGCCTTGCTCGTCGTGGGCTTCGGAGGCAATCCGGTGACAACCGTGGCCGGCGTGCTCATCTACCGAGCGTTCACATTCGGGCTCGAGATCCCCGTCGGAGGCGCCGGCCTCGTCGTCTGGTTGTGGCAACGCCGGGGCAGTGTCCGCGCCGCCCGTGCCAAGTCAGCCGGGCAGGCGGCGGTCAGCTGATGCGCATCGCGCACGTCACCGACTACTACCTGCCGCGCCTGGGCGGCATCGAGATGCAGGTCCATGACCTCGCCATCCGGCAACGCGCCGCGGGCCACGAGACCACCGTTGTCACCCAGACGCCGGAGTCCCCGGGAAGCGGTACGTCTGGTCCGGACCCAGACTGGGTCGAGCGGATCCCCACCCTGATCACGCAACGCGCCGTGCGCCCTTTCATGGCCGGATTCTCGGCGTCGGACCTGCTCACTCCTGAGCGCTTCGACATGGTCCACGTCCACGCCTCGTTGATCTCACCATTTGCGATGCTGATGGGCCGAGCGGCCTCGCACGCCGGGGTCCCCACCGTGGTCACGGTCCACTCGTTGTGGGCGCGTACCGGTCCCTCGCCGGATATCGCCTGGGGCATCGTCGGGCACAAGCGGTGGCCGGCCATCTGGTCCGCGGTGAGCGAGACGGCCGCGGGGCAGGTGAGCAGGACCCTGGCCGGTGCCGCGGTCGCCGTCCTCCCCAACGGGATCGACGCCGGCGCGTGGACGACGGTCCCGGCTCCTCGGTCGCCGAACAAGGTGATGATCACGAGCGTCCTGCGGCTCTCGCGTCGCAAGCGCCCGATGCCGCTCCTGCGGATCCTCAAACGAGTCCGCGACCGGGTTCCGAAGAGCATCGCGCTGCACGCGGTGCTCATCGGTGACGGCCCGCTGCGTGACACGATGATCAGCTATCTCAAGGCGCACGACATGGATAGCTGGGTCAACCTGCCCGGCCGGCTCGAGCGACCCGACATTCGGCAGATCTTCCGCCACACCGACCTCTATGTCGCGCCGGCCGAGCTGGAGTCGTTCGGCATCGCCGCCTTGGAGGCGCGGTCCGCGGGGTTGCCGGTAATCGCGAGTCGTCACGGTGGCGTCGGTGAGTTCATCTCCGACGGGGACGAGGGCTTCCTCACGGGCAGTGACAGGGAGATGGTCCAGGCCGTGTCCGGACTTGCGGTCGACCGCCGCACCCGCGAGCGGATCTCGGCACACAACCGGGCCGTCCCGCCCTCGGTCGGATGGGCCAGCGTCCTGGAACGCGCGGACGTGCTGTACGCCGCAGCCCAGCGACGCACCGCGAGTCACGCGCGGCGTCAGCCATCGTGGCTCGGCCGGCGCGGTGACGGCTCGGTGACCCGCGTCGACGGCTGACGAGCCGGTCGCGTTGAGCCCGACCGCACCAGCAGCACCCTTCGTCGTCGTTTCGTTCCACGCCCATCCCGATGACGAGGCGTTGCTCACCGCGGGCACGCTGGCGAAGGCGGCGGCGAGCGGCCACCGAGTGGTCCTCGTCGTCGCGACGGCCGGCGAGTCAGGCCTGGCTTCGACGACCATGCCCGGTGATCTCTCGCTGGGCGACCGTCGGCTGGACGAGCTGACCGCCTCCGCGCGAGCGATCGGCTGTCAGCGTGTCGTGCTGCTCGGCTATGGCGACTCCGGTCTCGACGGGTCGGCGAACCCGGAGCTCCAGCCGTTCGCCCGGGCCGAAGTGGAGGTGGCGGCCGCCAAGCTGGCCGAGATTCTGGTCGAGGAAGACGCTGACGTCTTGACGACGTACGACCCGGCCGGTGGCTACGGACACCCCGACCACGTGCAGGTGCACCGGGTCGGGATACGGGCTGCGGCTCTCGGGGGTACCCCCGTCGTGCTAGAGGCGACCGCGGACCGTGACATCCTGCGACGGGTGACCCGGCTGTTGCGGGCGATCCGCTGGCTGCTGCCGGGTCTTTACATCCCTTCGGCGGACGCGGCGTACACGGCGCGGCGAGACATCACGCATCGAGTCGACGTCCGCGAGCAGGCGGACGTCAAACGAGCCGCCATCGCCGCGCATGTGAGCCAGTCGACCACCCCGTCCGGCGTGCGCACCCTGGGGTTGATCCTCAAGCTGCCGAGACCGCTTTTCCGGCGGGCCTTTCGCCATGAGTGGTTTGTCGAACGCGGGAGGGTCCCGTCGGCGCCGCCGAGCGGCGACATCTTCGAGACCCTTCGCCGAGAGCGCCATCGCCCCGTCTGACAGCTGTGCTCGACGGTGTCTCCGGCTCCTGCTCCGCCGGTTCTGAAGGATGGAGGAAGATGGTCGTCGACACCAGAACCCCAGCCCCTCGATCCGCGCCGGAATGATGCCAGAAGGTTTAGCGTTCAACTACACAGCCGTGAGTGAGGGCTCATGGCACCCTTCCGAAGGAGAGTGCGGATCATGCCCGCCGTGACCGTTGATGACCTGAGCTTGCTGCCCCGTGTCACTCCTGGTGTGCCGGGATCTCGACCGAGACCCGTCAGCTCGGTCACGACCGCTCCCCGGGGTTTCGAGGGTGAAGGATTCCCCGTCCACCGGGCGTTCGCCGGTGTCGACCTGTCGCTGCTGGACCCCTTCATCCACATGGACCAGATGGGTGAGGTCGAATACGCACCGGGAGAGCCCAAGGGTACGGCGTGGCACCCGCATCGAGGCTTCGAGACCGTCACCTACATGCTCGACGGGGTCTTCGACCACCAGGACAGCAACGGTGGAGGCGGTTCGATCACAAACGGCGACACCCAGTGGATGACTGCCGGAGGTGGGATCCTGCACATCGAGAAGCCGCCGGAGTGGCTCGTCCAGGCGGGCGGCCTGTTCCACGGCATCCAGCTGTGGGTCAACCTGCCGAAGGCACAGAAGCTGGTCGACCCGCGCTACCAGGACCTTCGCGCCGGACAGGTGGGGCTGCTCACAACTGCGGACGCGGGAGCTCTGATCCGCGTCATCGCCGGGGCGGTCGGAGGCGTCAAGGGCCCGGGCTCGACGTACACGCCGATGAGCATGGTGCATGCGACGCTGGCCCCCGGTGCGAAGATGACCCTTCCCTGGCGGCGAGACTTCAACGCGTTGGTCTACGTGCTGGCTGGTTCCGGCACGGTAGGTGCGGAGCGACGGGCCGTGCAGTCCGGTCAGCTCGCGGTGCTCGGGGCAGGCGATGACGTCCTCGTGTCGGCCGACCGCAGCCAGGACAGCCGGCACCCCTCGCTCGAAGTTCTGGTGCTCGGCGGAAGCCCGATCCGCGAGCCGGTTGCCTGGGGCGGACCCTTCGTGATGAACACCAGGGCCGAAGTGATAGCGGCATTCGAGGACTTCCAGGCCGGCCGACTGGGCCAGATTCCCTCGGTGCATGGTCTCGGAAACGAGATCTCGACGGCCAATTGAGGCGAACCCGTCACATGCGCGCCGAAGGTGGCGCACACTGGTCGTAAGGGGAACATGCGTCACGCTTCAAATGACGCAACAATTTAACCAAGCGCTGCCGTAGCCAGGTAGAGCCGCTCGGACACCAGCAAGGAGGGGTGCGAATGTCCGCGGGAAGAAGGGGGCGCCCTTACCAGGTCCCCGAGGACCATACGTCGCTGCGTGCTGCCACGGTCGACGTCGACGCTCGCGTGGGTTGGCTGCTGCTGATGTCGAGGCTTCACCACCGCAACTCCGAGCTTGCCCTCGGCGGCCCGTTCATGACCGCTCTCAGCGACATCGGCCTCCAGGCCGACCGGAGCGCCGTGAGCCGCTGGGAGTCGGGCAAGATGCAGCCCCGGTTCTCGGTGCTGACCGCGTATGAGCGGGTGCTCGAGCTACGGCCGGGCCAGCTCAGCAGTACCGTCAACGCGCTTCGCCGAGCGTATGCGCCAGAGGGCCAGCGCGCCTGGGCACCCGTGCTCGATCCGCAGTCCGACGCATTCCACCTTCGGCTCGACTACCTGCTCGACGTGCTGATGTCGGACAAGGCGACCGGACCGGACTGGACCGAGTTCGGCTACTACGTCAGCGCTCCCGACATGCTCTACCTCCACGGGTCGGTCTGGCGCGAGCTGACATACCGCCTGGTGGACCAGATGGCGCGCAGCGTCGGCCTCGCCTACCTGCAGCGGTTCGAGACGATCCGGATCCTCCTCCAACACCGTATCGCCCAGTCCTGGCTGCTCCGGGCCGCGGGGGAGTACCTGAGCGACCCGGCGGTGCAGATCGTCAACGACCCAGTCGGCGTACTGGAGATCTCGCCGACTGCTGAGGCCGCGGCCGTGTTACTGGAGAAGTTCGTCCAGACCGATTCTGAGCCGGTATTCGACGCGACGGTCTCCGGGATTGCGTACAAGGTTCGCATGGGCCAGTTCTCCAAGGCCGAGCTCGAGCGAATCGAGGCGACGCTGATGCGTGCCATGCGGCACCGGCAACGTGAGATCGGGGGTCTCGAGGAAGTCCTCGCCACCATGCCCGACCCCGCGCAGTCGCGGCTCATCGACGCGTCTCGCGGGCTTCGCGGCCATCAGGATCTCGCCACCGTCGCAGCCCACGGTGAGTGGGCAAGGCCGGACATCGCCAAGCGCGTCTCGCAGCTGATTGCGGACCAGGTCCGCGCCCAGCTGCCGTCCGCGTCGTTGTACGACGAGGACGCGATGACTCCGAGGATCATCCGGGAGGCGCTGTTCTCCGCCCGAGGCGAGCACCGTCACCACTCGAGCCTGGCCCTCCTCGGGAGTCCCTTCCGCCCGTACGTCGCAGCTGCCCTGACGGAGCAGATCGACGCGGCGTCGTGGGAGGAGCCGATCCTCAAACGCATGCTCCAGCTGCTGCGGTACCTCATCGAGCCCGAGCAGGAGTCTGTCGTGCTCAGCTGGATCCCCAACGCGAAGAGGCCGCTGATCCGGGACATGGTGCTCGCCTTGGGACACCTGCCTCCGAGCGAAGCGGATCTCTCGATCCTGGTCGACAAGATCGGAACGGAAGACTCGATGCTCGACCGGGCGATCCTCTACTGCCTGGGCATGCGCCGACATGCGAGCCTTGTCGAGCTCGCAGGCGACCCGGCCCGCTCCGACAGCGTGCACGAGGCAGCTGCCTGGTGGCTTCGCCAGGGCGGCGCCGTACTCGACTAATAGAGCCGTGGCGGCGCATCCGAAGCGCGCAAGCCACGTCTGCGGGCATCCTTGCCTCCCGCTGGCTTGGGGTGAGTGACGGGACTTGAACCCGCGGCCTCCTGGACCACAACCAGGAGCTCTACCAACTGAGCTACACCCACCATGACGCACGACCGACCCCCCAGGGGCGGCGCGCGGCCCGGTAATTGTAACGGCTCTCGGGTGTCGCCTTCTCGGCAGGTTGATCAGTCGTCGGCCGGGGCATTGGCGGACGTGACGGATCCGCCGTGCTCGTCGGCGAGTGATCTGGCCAGCTGGGTGTCGGGTCCGGGCGGCGGAACGAAGATGGCGGCCCGGTAGTAGCGCAGCTCCTCGATGCTCTCCTGGATGTCCGCCAGAGCCCGGTGGTTGCCATGCTTCTCCGGACTGGCGAAGTACGCCCGGGGGTACCAACGTCTGGCGAGCTCCTTGATCGAGGAGACGTCGACGATCCGGTAGTGCAGGTGGGACTCGAGTCGCGGCATGTCGCGGGTCAGGAAGAGCCGGTCGGTGCCGACGGTGTTGCCGGCCAGCGGTGCCTTGCCGGCTTCGGGTACGTACTGGCGGATGTAGTCGAGCAGGGCGTTCTCCGCCGTCGCGAGGTCAACGCCTGCGTCGAGCTCAGCGAGCAGACCGGAAGCGGTGTGCATCTCACTCACCACGGGCTTCATCTGAGCGAGCGCTTCGGCTGCCGGCTTGATCACGATGTCGATGCCGTCCCCGAGCACGTTCAGGTCGAAGTCCGTCACCAGGACTGCAACCTCGATCAGGGCGTCAGCGTCCAGGCGCAGGCCGGTCATCTCGCAGTCGATCCATACCAGCCGGTCGTTCACTCGGGACAGACTACGGCGTCCCGCTGCCAGACGTCGTCCCATGATGCTCGGCACTCTGGATCAGGGTCACTGTTGGCTACCATCGGAAGCGAATCCGTCCCGCGAGAGGTAGTACGTGAGCGCCGCAGCAACTGCACAGCCCTCCAAGCTGGCTGCTTTCGTGCGAACCTGGTGGCCCTGGCTGAGCATCGCCGCGCGGCTCGTCGTCGGTCTGGTCTGGATTGCGGCGGGTCTGCTCAAGCTCCACGACATCGCCGACAGTGTTCGGTCCGTGCGAAACTTTCAGATCCTTCCGGAGTGGATGGTGCCGACGGTAGGAACCGGTCTGCCCGTCTTCGAGGTCGTCATCGGAGCCATGCTCATCGGCGGCTTCGCGCTTCGGCTGACCGGAACCCTGTCAGCTCTGCTGCAGCTCGCGTTCATCATCGGCATCGCGTCGGCGTGGGCCCGCGGGTTGCAGATCGAATGTGGCTGCTTCGGCGGATCCGGTTCGCTCGTGCAGAATGCGTCCGCGAAGTACCCGTGGGAGATCGCGCGCGACTGCGGCCTCTTCATTCTTTCTGTCTTGTTGGTCGTCGGGCCCCGAAGCCGGCTCGCGCTGGACGATCTGCTGCTTCCCCGTGTCGATGTCGAGAGGTGAGGACCAGATGATGGCAAAGTCGAACAGGCGCCGCGACGAGGAGCGTCGGGCCGCTGCTGCCGCGAGGGTTGCCGAGATGCAGCGCGCCCAGCAGGCCGCCGAGCGCCGCCGTCGCACGCTCTTGGTGAGTGCTGTCGGCATCGCCGTGATCGCCGTCATCGTCGCGACATTCGTCGTGATCCAGCTCGCGGGCAGCTCAACGGCGGTGGCGGCACGCGCCGTCCGTGGTTCGACGCCCAACTACGGGTTCGTCGTCGGCAAACCGGGTGCGCCAGCGACGATGGTCGCCTATGAGGACTTTCAATGCCCCATCTGCAAGCAGTTCGAGGACACTGACGGGTCGATGCTGCAGAAGGACATCACCGCCGGCAAGTTGAAGATCGAGTACCGGCCCATTGCCTTCCTGAACCAGATGTCGGAGGGGAACATGTACTCGACACGCTCCCTCAACGCCGCTGCCTGTGTCAGTAACTTCACGAACAGCCAGACCTGGAAGCTGTTTCACGACCTGCTATACAAGGACCAGCCCGCGGAGAACACTCCGGGACGCACGGACGCCCAGCTCGTTACCTACGCCAAGCAGGCGGGAGCGACCAGCCCAGCCGTGGCGTCGTGCATCATGAACCAGACCTTCAAGGACTGGACCGCGAGTGCGACTGACGCAGCGTCGAAGGCAGGTGTCAGCGGCACGCCGACCGTCCTCTTGGATGGCAAGAATGTGTCGATCAACACGCTCGCCAACACCGCGCAGGTCTCGAAGCTGATCGACGCGGCGGTGGCGAGCAACACCAAGTAACGGCTCAGCTGGCGAGGGCTCCCATCGGGTCCCAGGCGGGAAGCATGATCGGCTCGTCGTCCAGGGCTGCCTGAAGCTCTGCCGGGAGGGACTCCCGTCGGACGGCGATCTCGAACACGTGTTCGCCGAACCAGTTGTCGTTCATCGTCCAGAGGCCCTTGTCGGCGGACTCGTCGCCCCAGCTGTTCTCCACCCGCCACTTGCGGGGGGACCCGTCGACGACGTCGACGCCGACGAAGAGCATCGCGTGGGTCATCAGGGAGTCGTGGAAAACCAGCCGTTCTGCCTTCGTCATCGTCAGGTCGCTGTCGTAGATGCCGTTGTAGTCGTAGAGGGCGGCATCCCACATCCCCAGCTTCGTGTTGCTCATCTTCCCCGTGTCACAGCCGAACCAGACAGGCTCACCGTCGACGATCGTGTTCATCGCGAGCTCACGGAGCACGTCCGCCTCGACGTTGAGGTAGGTCACGGGCGGAGCGCCGACGACGTTGCCGAGGAACTCGACGGTGTAGGTGCGTCCTGGCTCACTGCTCTCGCGGGGGTCGTGGACGAGACAGACATAGTCGTCGATCGGAATCGTGACGTAGCGCGAAGCGAACTCGAGCGGCGTCGTAACACCGTCGCGGTGGAATGTCTTGTCCTCGTCGGTCCACTGCCAGAAGAACTCGCTCGGCGGCGTCCCCAGGTGGATCACCAGAATGCGATGGGCCGACTCGAGCACTTCGGTCTTCAGCTCCCGAAGCCGCTCCTGGGAGGCGCCGTCGTGAGCCTCGGCCCGCAGGTCACGCGTCGCCTTGCGGAGCAGTCCGGTCAAGGCGTGGTTGAGGCCGCGGGTGTTCGACGAGGAGTGCGTCTCGGGCATCGCCGACTTCGGGACCAGACCGTGCTTGCGGACGAGCGCCACGAACATGTTCCACTGACCACCATCGCTGATCGGCTCGGAGAGCAGATGGGCCACCGTGCGGTCGTCGACATCGCGGCCGGCAGTCGCGATGACCGCCTCGAGGAAGTAGTTCGCCTTCTCCATCTTGTCCCAGAACAACGTGTAGTTCTGGGAGAACTCGAAGTCCTTCACACCAAGCGTCTTCGCGGTTCCCGTGCGCAGCAGGTTGAGGCCGGCGAAGAGCCAGCAACGACCACTCTTCTCCTGGTTGGTGACCTTGCGGTCGGTCAGCATGTTGGACACGGTGTGGTCGATCGACGTGACGATGTCGCGGTCAAGCGCGACGTCGTCGACAGGCGTCTTCGACACCGCATTCTGGATGAGCTTGTGATGCGGGACGGCGCTGAACTCCTTTGCGAAGCGCGCCAAATCGTCCTCGGTCAGCTCAGCTCCTGCGGTCGTCCCTGCCGCCTGTGGCTTCTCCGTCTGCATCGATGGTCCTTTCACTCGTGGGCTACCGTCAGCATAGACAACTCCGACGACGTGCTCCGGCGCACCAAGATTTCGTACGACGACGTGCCACGCTCGAGTCGCCGCCGGGCCGACGGCGCCGAGGCGCGCGGGATTCTCGGCCCACACCGAGAGCGCGGTTATTGCATGATCTTTTTAGGAAATAGTCGTTTACGGGTTAAGCATCCAGGATACAGTGATATGGGAGCCCGCACAGGGGACGACTGAAACCCCTGGGGGGGACATGAAGCACCGGCATGCGTTCATCACCGTCGGCCTGGCGTTCGGAGGATGGCTGTTGCTTGCGCCACCTGCGCAAGCGATGTCCGCCCCCGACTCGACGCCGTGTGGGAGCCGTCTCATCTCCGCCCACGAGGGTTACCGGGCCATTGCCGCCGGGGACACTGTCGCGTCACAGCGCGCGGCGTTCAGCATCGGGGCTAACCTCGCTGATGCCGACCTGTGGGTGACCGAGGACGGCCACATCGTGGAGATGCATGACAACGACGTCTCATACTCCACCGGTGGGACTGGCCTGGTGACCCAGATGACCCTCAGCCAGGTGCTCGCGCTGCGCACCACCAAAGACAACGACCCGATCCCCCAGCTCAGCAACTCGCTGAACATCCGGACGGCGCACGCCCCTGGCCGCTATCTGATGCTCGAGACCAAGTTCTCCTTCGCCAAGACCGCCAACCTTCAGCTCCTGGACAATGAGATCCAGGCGGCGAACATGGTCGACCACGTCATCATCTACTCGGAGTACCTGTCCCAGGTTCAGTACCTGAAGCAAATCGACCCTGCGTTGACCGTCTGGTACAAGGCACAGACGACGCCGCCCATCACCGACCTGACCGGGCTCGACGGCGTCATGCTGCCGGCTGTTGACACCACCAAGCAAAGCGTTCTGTTGTTCCACACCGGTGGCTACACCGTCATCCGACAGCGGCCGATCAGCGAGACACCTGCGAACTGGACACGCTTCGTCAGGACCAAGGCTGACGGCTTGATGACGGACCAGGCGCCCTTGGTGGTAGGCGAGTGCCGCGCACTGTAAGAGACGGTGCGGAGCGAGCACTCACATATTGGTTTGAAGGCTCCCAAGTGGGGGTATGGTCATCTCAACGGCCGGGCCCTGAGCTGCCATCGGCCGTAGGTCCTGGGGGTCTTCTATGGAGAGTGGGCCCCCAGGGCCGACCATTGTCACGTCGGACAAAAGCCTCAACAGGAGCGATTAGCACTAAAGTAACTCTTGGGGTAAAAGTGTGAGAGACTTGTGAGGTAGCCGCTGGGAAAGGCTGCCTATCCCGAGGGGGCTCACCTTGCCTGCGGCAGCCAATCTGTCTCGCGTGCTCAAAGCGGTAGCGGATAGTCTCGCTACGCCGGAGGATGTCGACCAGTCCCTGCTGCGTATCACCCGCACGGCGCACGACGCCATCCCGGGGGTGGACCATGCCAGTATCTCGATGCTCCGACCAGGCGGACGAATCGATACTGTCGCGCCTACCGACGACCTGGTGATACGTTCCGATGAACTGCAGTACGAGTTCGGCGAGGGGCCTTGTGTGGAGGCGGTCCGAACCCAGGATGATGTGGTCGCCCTCGACGTGGCGAAAGACGAGCGTTGGCCCCGCTACGGGCCACGGGTGGCGGAGCTAGGCGTGGTCTCCCAGCTTGCCCTAAGGCTCTACAACAACGATGTGACGCTGGGGGCACTCAACCTCTACTCGGACGGCGAGGGTCCCTTCGATGCCGCCTCGCGTGAGATGGCCGACCTGTTCGCCGCCGCCGCCGCAACCGCGCTGGGCCTGTCCCGAGCCGTGACCACGCTCAACGAGGCGGTGGCGACGCGGACGTCCATTGGTACCGCCATCGGCATCGTGATGGAGCGCTATGACCTCGACCAGGAGGCAGCGTTCGCGTTCATGGTCAGGGTTTCACAGACCGGCAACATCAAGCTTCGCCTGGTGGCCGAACAGATCGTCGGGGAAGCGAGCCTGAAGGCGCGCAGCAAAGGCTAGGCCACCATCCGACCGTTGCGTCAGCCGCGAGTGGACGTACGAAGTGCCATGCGCACGGTGGTTCGTTGCATCGTCATGGCGTCATGGTCGTGTGAGTTAGCGCGAGTTAGCGGCGGTCGTTGCGTAGTGGTCAGGCAAGGATGGCCAGCGCTGCGAGGCCCACTCCAACCATGTCGCGTGCTCTGGTGGGACGGGTGGGATCTCAGAACCTCGCAGTTCTTCGTTGTCTGGCGCTTGAAACTGAGCCCGCCACTGCTCAAGTTCAACGTCGCTCATGTGGAACGTTTGATCGGGCGTAGCTCCCAACCGATTGGTGACGCGGCTGCGTTGCTCCTCCGGGTCAATGGGTAGGTAGACGACTTGGCCATGCGCGCCGACGGCGCCAGCGATCCAGCGGAGCGCTGATCGTTCGTCCTTGCCCCAGAACCCGAAGTCGAAGATGACATTGGTGCCCAGCTCTGCGGCCCGCATGCCGAGCTGAACCAACTTGCCTTCAACGAGGTCACGCTTATCCGGTGGGTTTTGATCGCCAAACAGCGCGATCTGCCACTCGTCTGGCGTTAGCCGTATGGCCGACGCGCTGATCTCCAGTTCCTTTGCGTGAGTTGTTTTCCCTGCGCCGGGGAGGCCAACGATCAGGTAGACAATTGCAGGTCCGACGCGCGGATCGGTCGGCTCGGGGTGCTTGTGTGCGTACATGCGGCGGCTCCTGAGGGATGGCAGGGGCCAGGCAACGCGAAACGGCCGCCCGGCAGGAAGCTGGCGGCGCGGAACCGAGGGACTTACCGACCGACTGTCCCAGCGCCCTCAGCGAAAACGGCAGGGACGAGTCACGGACGCACCAGCACACATGCCCACAACTCTACCGATGAAAGGCCGGGTATTCATTTTCGGGATACGGTGTCGGATTCGCCTTTCGTCGTTCGTGGGGTAGGTGAACGCGGACCACTGGGTCCGCCAGAGGAGAAGGAGCGATCATGACCGAGTACCTCATGTACTTCAACCAACAGTGGGTGGGCGACCACACCGAGGAGTGGTTCCGGGGGCGCGGGCCGCTCGCAATGGCGGTTGTGAACGAGATGAAGGCTGCCGGCGTGTACGTCTTCGCCGGTGGGCTGGAAGAGGAGGACGGCCCGGTCTACAGCGCCGACCCCACCAGTGGCACCTTGGTGGTCACCGACGGGCCATACGTCGAGACCAAGGAGTTTTTAGGCGGGTTCGCCGTGGTGGATGTGGCCGATGACGAGGCCGCCCAGATGTGGGCAGGCAAGGTCGCGGAGGCATGCGGCTGGCCTCATGAGGTTCGCCGCTTCAAGCCACAGCCTCGGGTTGAGTGAGAGCTTGCGGCCCTGCGCATGGGCCGTGGACCTTCCTAGGCATCGGCGGACCATCGCGGAGCGTGTCGGAGGTGGAGGGGTGTTCGACGATGACCTGGACGCAGCCTCCGCTCGATCTGCGGCGGACTCAGTGCGGACTAGTGCCGACGTGGTCGCGATCGACGAAGGGCGTTCAACAGGCTGACCTGCGAAAACACAGGCGCGCAGGCGCGCCCGGAAGGATTCGAACCTTCGACCGTCGGATTAGAAGTCCGATGCTCTATCCAGCTGAGCTACGGGCGCTCGGGTACATCATGCCTGGTCAGACGCCATTTCTGCAGTTCCCAGGCTGACAATTACACCGCCTCGGTCCGCAGATAGTCCACAACAGCTCCGGAGGAAGTCTGCCCAGGCCACGTCGAGCCGTGCGGCGACGCTGTCAAGCTGGACATCGTACAGATGACCGTATAGATCCCGCGTCATCGTGGCGGAGGCGTGACCCATCACAGAAGGGAGCCATGAGCGGACGTTGCCAAACGCAATACGCTGCCGGTGTGCTCGATGACGCGCTTCTAGCGGACTGGTGTCTGCGTTACCTGGGTGCGCCGTTCGAGCGGGTGCTCTTCCGCTCCGGATTCCTTTCCGAGGTCGTCGGGGTCGAATTGTCGAGCGGTCTCCGGGCAGTGGTGAAAGCGCGCCCCTTCCAGCCTCGGATCGTCGGCTGTCTGCAGGTTCAGGCTGCGCTGGCTCGCGGGGGTTTCCCATGTCCGGAACCGCTGACCGTGGCGACGCGGGTTCACGGTATGACGATCACGGCCGAGAGAGAGGTGCCCGGTGGCAGCCCCCTGCCCACCGAAGCGGGAGCGGCCCCCTTCGCGGCCCTCCTCGCTCGCCTGATCGGTTCGGCACCCGCCCCGGCGGCTGTCCACGATCTGGTGCCCTCGCCGCCGTGGACGGGATGGGACCATTCCGGGCGCGGACTGTGGCCGGACCTTGATGAGCACGGGCAGGACCTCAACATCGTCGGCGGGCCTGAGTGGGTTGATGACGCTGCTCGTCGCGTGAGAGAACGACTGACCTCGACACCGGGGCGGGCGTGTATAGGACACGGAGACTGGGAGTCCCAGAACATTCGGTGGACGGGCCGCGATCCTCTCGTCGTGCATGACTGGGACAGTGTCATCGCCCAACCTGAGACGGCCATTGTGGGCCTGGCCGCGGCAATGTGGCCCCGCGAGGAGGGGTCGGACGTTGTAACCGCCTCGGTTGCCCAGACGGCCGACTTCATCACCAGTTACCAGCTCCAGGCTGGCCGAGAGTGGGACCGGTGGGAGATTCGAGATGCCTGGGCAGCGGGTCTGTGGGCTCGACTCATCTACGCCAAGCAGGAGGCGGCAGAGGGCGGTAGTCAGCAACTGGATCGCCTCGCCACCGAGATCGATGAACGCCTTGATCATGCTGCATTCAGATAGAAGCTCATCGACCAGATGAGAAGGTTGGGTTGAGCCGGCAGGTGACAGCGGCGATGATCTGCGCGAGCAAGGGGCCACTTGACGCCCCGCGGAGGGGAACCGGGGGGTCCAGTGTGAAGTTCTGTCTGGTCGCCTGTCGGATCTGGAGCGAGGCGTTCGTAGCACAGGTGAGAGGCGGCCGGAGGGGTCGCCGAGACACCCCGATCCATTGCACTCGAGGAGTACAACATGAGCGCGACCTACACGTTCGACGTCTTCTCCAGCCTTGACGGCTACGGCTCCTATGGACCTGGCGGCGACTGGGGCGGCTACTGGGGCAAGCAAGGCCCCGAGTTGCTCGAGCACCGCCTGGCCTTGTACGGCGTGAAGCAGCGGATGGTCTTCGGGGCTAACACCTACCGGGAGTTCGCGCAGATGGTGGCCTCGAGCACCGAGGAGTCCGAGGTGCCTGAAGACTGGGGCACGCGGATGAGGAACCTGCCGGCTACGGTGGTTTCATCGACGCTGGTTTCCCCTCTCGACTGGCCGGACGCGACCGTAGTGAGCGGAGACGCTGTCGACGTCGTCACCCGGCTGAAGGCGGAGTCCGAGGTGCCGTTGCGCTCGCATGGCAGCCTGTCGTTGAACTGGGCGCTGATGGCCGCCGGGCTCGTCGACCGCGTGCAGGTGACAATCTTCCCTGTCATCACCGGTACGACCGGGGTGGAGCCCATCTTCCAGGGTGCTGCCGACTTCGACTTGGAGCTGTTGGAGAGCCGGACACTCGACGGCCGCACCCAGGAGCTCATCTATCGCCCCACCCTCCATTGACCGCGCCGATCGAAGTGGATCGTGGTGACTCCTGCAGGCCGGCTTTGCCGCTTTCGGCGTGGCAAGGCCGCGCACGCGGTGATCCGCGAGGCCAACGACGCCAGCCCGGTCGGCCCCGCCTTTCGACCGCTGAGAGACAACCGAGGAGGGCAGGCGCTTCAGATCTCCAGCTTGTAGGCGCCGCCGATGGTGGTGGCGCGGCCTGCGGCCGACCGCCGGGCACGAAGCCGTGCGTCAGGTGTCGTTTCGCAGCTGCCGCACGAGTTCTTGCGCTGTCTCTCGGGCGCGCTGGGCGGCGGCCTGTTCCCGGGCGTAGAGCAGACCGAAGGTGAAGCCGTTCTCCCCCGGCGTGATGCCCGCCTGGGC
>JAWWPG010000052.1:0-68979 GCA_033850885.1 Nocardioidaceae bacterium | reverse complement strand
TCCCTGGGCGTCACAAGCGGATCAACGGCCTCGATCACGTCGACAAGGTGATCCACGTCGACCAGTCGCCGATCGGGCGTACCCCGCGCAGCAACCCCGCGACGTACACCGGGGTGTTCGACAAGGTGCGCACGCTGTTCGCGGCGACGCCCGAGGCGAAGGTGCGCGGCTACCAGCCCGGTCGGTTCTCCTTCAACGTGAAGGGCGGGCGCTGCGAGGCGTGCGCCGGCGACGGCACGATCAAGATCGAGATGAACTTCCTTCCCGACGTCTACGTCCCGTGCGAGGTCTGCCACGGCGCCCGCTACAACCGCGAGACGCTCGAGGTCCACTACAAGGGCAAGACGATCGCCGAGGTCCTCGACATGCCGATCGAGGAGGCCGCCGACTTCTTCGAGGCCATCCCGGCGATCTCCCGGCATCTGCGCACGCTGTGTGACGTCGGGCTCGGCTACGTGCGACTCGGCCAACCCGCTCCGACGCTGTCCGGCGGTGAGGCGCAACGGGTCAAGCTCGCGTCCGAGCTGCAGAAGCGTTCGACGGGCCGCACCGTGTACGTGCTCGACGAGCCGACGACCGGGCTGCACTTCGAGGACATCCGCAAGCTGCTCAACGTCTTGTCGCGGCTCGTCGACCAGGGCAACTCGGTCTTCGTCATCGAGCACAACCTCGATGTCATCAAGACCGCTGACTGGGTGATCGACCTGGGGCCCGAGGGCGGAAACAAGGGCGGCCTTGTCGTCGCCGAAGGCACACCCGAGGACATCATCGACGTACCGGCGAGCTACACCGGCCAGTTCCTCGCGCCGATCCTGCAGGGTCGCTCCGTCCGGGTGAAGCCGGCGCGCACCGCGGCGAGGCAGCTGACGGTCGCGGGAACGCCCGCCAAGAAGGCCGTGAAGCGGGCCGGGGCGAAGAAGGCTGTCAAGAGCGCCACCGGGAAACAGGCCACGTCGAACGGGGCCAGTTCGAAGAAGGCCGCCACGAAGAAGACGATCACGAAGAAGACCATCACGAAGAAGACGGCAGCTCAGGGGTCGGCTTCGAGGCGGGTCGTGGCCAAGCGGACCTGACCAGGATCGAACCGATCGGGTCCCGCTCCCGTATGGAGAAGTGACACAGGTCGGAGTCGGGAGCAGGTCGGCGTACCGTGACCAGCCCGGGTGGCGCAACGTTCTCAGGGTGTACCCAGGTGGCTCACAGCAAGCGCACCTAGGCTCGCGACACCAGCTGCCCGAGACTGCAAGGAGCACGTGATGGCCGAGCGAGAAACGACCACCAGCGACCCAAATGCCGAGTCCTCGCGCACCCGCGAGGGATCGACTGTGCCGAACCGTCGCACCATGCTCAAGGGTCTCGCCGTCGTCGGCGCGGCGGTCCCGTTCCTGGCGGCCTGTGGCTCGAGCGGCGGCTCGGGGAGCAATGCCCCCAATACGCCCGGGCCGACCAAGCACACCGGCTCCGGCGGTGACCCCACCCACGCGCCGAGCAGCGGTGGTGGCGGGTCGGCTGACGTGATCACCAAGGCGTCCGACGTCCCGGTCGGCGGCGGCGTGATACTGCCCGCGAAGACCATCGTGGTCACCCAGCCGACCAAGGGGCAGTACGAGGGCTTCTCCTCGACCTGCACCCACATGGGCTGCACGGTGGCAAACATCTCCGGGGGCAAGATCATCTGCCCCTGCCACGGCAGCATGTACTCGATCAAGGATGGCAGCGTCCTCGGGGGGCCGGCCCCGTTACCGCTGCCCAAGAAGCCAGTCAAGGTGGAGGGCACCGACATTGTCCCCGCCTGACTGACGGCACCCCGGATTCACCCGTCACGGGGTGCCAGCGACCTTTGGTGGCCGCGGCTGAGTTCTCGGCGACCCCGCGGCCACCAAGGGGTCATCGGCAGGTGCGTGTCTAGCGGGCCGCGGGGGCGTCGGCGATCGCGCGGAAGTCCTCGTCGCGTCGGCACTGTCTGCGGTCGAGACGCCGGTCGATCAGCGGAAGCGCCTCGGGGAATCGGCCCGCTGCCAGCAGGGCCGCGATGAGCGTGTCCTCGACCACCTCACGCTGGGCCTCGCTGCCGCCGAGTCGCCAGATCCTCCCGACGATCACGGTGAGGCGGTCGGCGGCCGTCCCTGGGTCGTCGTCGGCCAGCGCCCGCAGGGCAGCGCACAAAGGTGCCACCACCTCGCCGTACGCCGGATCCGGCTGACGCCTCGCCCATCCGTCGAGTCGCGCCAGCCGCTCGCCCTGGCTGAGCGCGCACAGGGTGATCGCGGAGTGCAGCGCCATGAACGGCGTCGGTGGTGCGTCGAGGAGATGGTCGTCGATGGTGGAGATCACGCTGCCGACGGACGGCACGTCAGACGCTCCGGGCGTGATCGCCCATCTCCAGAGCAGCGAGCACGAGTCGACCAGCGCGCGACACCCCACGACCCCCGGCGGGGTGAGGTCGGCCGTGTAGCGGGACCTGACCGCCGACAGGTCTCCCATCGAGAGCTCGTGCATCGCGGCGTGCCATGAATAGTGGGCGAGGTTGTCGGCCGTCCGGCCGGGTCCCCTGATCCACCCGTCGAGCCAGTCCCGACCGGCGGCATGGTCGCCGGTCTCGTAGTGGACGTGCGCGCGGGCGTGCACGGAGTGGCCGGCCGTGGGCTCCTCGTCCAGCGATGCGCAGGCGAGCCGCATCGACTCGTCCCAGCGCGACTGCTCCTGCCGGATGAATGCGAGCAGGCCGGTGTACCACCAGTCGCTGCCGTAGCCCGATTGAGCCCGCTCGACGATCTCCCACGACTCCTCGGGGACGCTGGTAACCCCTGCGAACGCGATCGTGGGTACCGCGACGGACAGCAGCAGGGCGTCGCGCGGGTACTCGCGCAGGTGGGCGATCAGGGGTCGTGAGTCGCCGGCGACGTGCGAGACGACAGCGTGCACGTGGCTGCGTTCCCGCTCGCAGGCGCGCCGGGCATGCAGTCGGGCTGCGGCAAGGCGTGCGGGTACGTCGACAGCGGCGCCGTACTCATGTCCGAGGAGCGCGAGCGCGGCATGGCCGAGGGCGAACGTCGGGTCGTGGGCGATGGACTCCGAGACGCCCCGCATGCCACCTTCCTGCACGCGCAGGAGCGCGCTGACTCCCATGTTGTAGGCCGTTGCGGCGGACGCGGACGTGGTGAGCGGCAGTCCGTAGAGGTCGCCGGTCGCCGTCATGCACTGTCCTTCCTGGTCGCGGTCAAAGTCTACTGAACCGTTACACTTTAGAGCCGCTCAAGCGTCGTGAGATCGATGACATTCTCCCATGCGTCCCCGGCTAGTTCGGCAAAGCACAAAAGCGGGCAGCGGTCGGCAGAGCCTCGGCGGTCTGGTCGTGCCATCGGTCGGGTCCGGAATCCGATCGAGGTCTGAGGCGGCCTCTTGCGTCCTCGTTAGGGTGGTGAGGTGGCCGATCCGTCGACGTACCGCCCGGCTCCGGGGTCCGTGCCGGACTCCCCGGGCGTCTACAGGTTCCGCGACCCGGCGGGGCGGGTCATCTACGTGGGCAAGGCCAAGAGCCTGCGCGCCAGGCTGTCGTCGTACTTCCAGGATCCGGCGCATCTCCATGACCGAACTGCCCGGATGGTCACGACCGCGGCGTCCGTCGAGTGGACGGTCGTCGAGACGGAAGTCGAGGCGCTGCAGCTCGAGTACTCGTGGATCAAGGAGTTCGACCCCCGGTTCAACGTCAAGTACCGCGACGACAAGTCCTACCCGTGGCTCGCGGTCACGGTCAACGAGGAGTTTCCCCGGGTGATGGTGGTCCGGGGCCAGAAGCGCAAGGGGGTGCGCTACTTCGGGCCCTACTCGCATGCGTGGGCCATCCGCGAGACGGTGGACCTGTTGCTCCGGGTGTTCCCGATGCGGTCCTGCTCGGCCGGAGTCTTCAAGCGCAGCGCCCAGATCGGGCGACCGTGCCTGCTCGGCTACATCGGCAAGTGCTCGGCCCCCTGCGTCGGGCGCGTGACGGCCGAGGAGCACCGCGCGATCGTCGACGACTTCTGCTCGTTCATCGCCGGCACGACGGCCGTCCACGTCCGGCGCCTCGAGGTGCAGATGGCGGCGGCGTCCGACCGGCTGGAGTTCGAGCTCGCGGCCCGGCTGCGCGACGACATCGGCGCGCTCACGCGGGCGATGGAGAAGAACGCCGTGGTGCTGCCGGACGGCACGGACGCCGACGTGATCGCCGTCGCGGAGGACCCGCTCGAGATCGCCGTCCAGATGTTCTACGTCCGCGGGGGCAGGGTGCGGGGCGAGCGTGGGTGGGTCGCAGACCGGGTCGACGACGCCGAGCTGCCCGAGCTGCTGCGCCGCTTCCTCATCCAGGTGTACGACGGCGAGAGCGGCGACGCGATCCCCCGGGAGGTGCTGGTCCCGCAGCGTCCGGCTGACGCCGACGCGGTGACCGCCCTGTTCGGAGCGCGGCGCGGGAGCAAGGTGGACATCAGGGTCCCCCAACGGGGCGACAAGCGCAGCCTGATGGAGACCGTCGCGCGAAACGCCGGACAGGCCCTCGCTCTGCACAAGACGAGACGCGCGAGTGACCTCACGACCCGCAGCCGGGCGCTCGAGGAGATCCAGTGGGCTCTGGGACTGGCGGAGGCGCCACTTCGGATCGAGTGCTACGACGTCTCGAACCTGCAGGGCACCGAGGTGGTGGCATCGATGGTCGTCTTCGAGGACGGGCTGCCCCGCAAGAGTGACTACCGGCGGTTCGTGATCCGAGGGGTCGACGGTCAGAACGACGTCGCGGCCATGCACGAGACGATCACCCGACGGTTCAAGCGGCTCCTCGACGACCGGGCCGAGTCACCGCAGCCCGACCTCGGGGAGGGGAACCCCGAGGAAGGTCCGGCACTGATCGACCCCGACACTGGACGTCCGCGCAAGTTCGCCTACACGCCCGGGCTCGTCGTCGTCGACGGCGGCCCACCCCAGGTCGCCGCGGCGCAACGGGCCTTGGACGAGCTGGGGATCGACGACATCCCGGTCGTGGGGCTGGCGAAGCGCCTGGAGGAGGTGTGGCGGCCCGGTCAGGACGACCCCGTGATCATGGCCCGCACCAGCGAGGGCCTCTACCTGCTGCAACGGGTCCGTGACGAGGCCCACCGGTTCGCGATCACCCATCACCGCAGCCGGCGGTCGAAGTCGATGGTCGAGAGCGTCCTCGACGACGTACCCGGGCTGGGAGAGGTGCGCCGCAAGGTGCTGTTGCGGCACTTCGGCTCGCTCAAGAAGCTCCGGGCCGCCACCCTCGACGAGATCGCGGCCCTGCCCGGGTTCGGGATGCGCACCGCTGAGGCGATCGTCGCCGCTCTCGCGAGCCCCGCTGCGGCGGGTCGACCGGCCGTCAACACTGCGACCGGTGAGATCATCGAGGAGGCTGCCGACGCCGCTGGAAGGACGCCGCATGGGTGATCCGGTCTCCGATCTCATCATCGTGACCGGCATGACCGGGGCCGGCCGGAGCACTGCTGCGAAGGCGCTCGAGGACCTGGGCTGCTTCGTCATCGACAACCTCCCGCCGAAGCTGCTGCCGGCCGTCATCCGCCTGGTCTCCGGTGACCACGACGACGAGACCCGGATCGCGGTCGTCGTCGACGTCCGGTCCCGCGGGTTCTTCAACGACCTTCAGGGCGCCGTCGACCAGCTGGCGAGGCTCGGCGTGCGCTCGCAGGTGCTCTTCCTCGAGGCGTCGAACGACGTGCTGGTACGCCGGCAGGAGGCCGCTCGACGCCCGCACCCGTTGCAGGGCGGGGCCCGGCTTCTCGACGGCATCCTCCGGGAACGCGAGCTGATGCGGGAGCTGCGCGGGTCCGCCGATGTGCTCGTCGACACGTCGAGCCTGAACGTGCACCAGCTCGCCAGCAAGGTGTCGGCGCTGTTCGCGGACCCCCACCGCACCACGGTCCGGGCGACCGTCGTCTCGTTCGGCTTCAAGTACGGCATCCCGGTCGACGCCGACATGGTCGTCGACATGAGGTTCCTGCCCAACCCGCACTGGCAACCCGAGCTCCGGCCGATGACCGGTCTCGACGCGGACGTGCGCGACTACGTGCTCGGCCAGCCGGCATGCGGAGAGTTCCTGGACCGCCTCGAGGCCCTGCTGGAGACCGTCTACGCCGGCTTCCTCGAGGAGCGCAAGCACTACCTCAACCTGGCCGTGGGATGTACGGGCGGGAAGCACCGCAGCGTGGTGATGGCGGAAGCGATAGGTGAACGGATGACGAAGCGCGGCGTCGAGACCTTCGTGGTCCACCGCGACCTGGGTCGCGAATGAGCCCGCCCGTGGCCGACGATCCGTGGGCCGACGTCACGGACCAGGTGACCCGCGACCTGGCGGTCATCGCGCTCGGCGGCGGACACGGCCTCGCGACGACGCTGGGTGCGCTGCGGACGTTCTGCTCGAACATCACCGCTGTCGTCACGGTCGCCGACAACGGGGGCTCGTCGGGACGGCTGCGACAGGAGCTCGGCGTGCTACCTCCCGGCGACCTGCGGCAGGCGCTCGCTGCGCTGTGCCGCGACGACGAGTGGGGACGCACCTGGGCGAGCGTCCTCCAGCACAGGTTCGCGACCGGTGGCGCGCTGCACGACCATGCGGTCGGCAACCTGCTGATCGTGGCGCTCTGGGAGCTGCTCGGGGACCACGTCGAAGGGCTCGACTGGGTGGGCAGGTTGCTGGGCGCCCAGGGTCGGGTGCTGCCGATGGCCGCCGTACCCCTCGACATCGAGGCGACCGTGCGCGGGGCGGACCCGGCCAGGCCGGACGAGAGGTCCACCGTGCGCGGCCAGGTCGAGGTCGCAACGACGTCGGGTCGGGTCGAAGCCGTGGAGCTCGTGCCGCGCAACCCTCCCGCCTGTCCCGAGGTTCTCGAGGCCATCGCCGTCGCCGACTGGGTGGTGCTCGGGCCCGGCTCGTGGTTCACCAGCGTGCTTCCGCACCTGCTGGTCCCGGAGCTGCTCGGTTCGTTGGTGAAGAGCCCAGCCCGACGCTGCGTGACCTTGAATGTCGCACCCCAACCGGGAGAGACTGAAGGCTTCGGGTCGAGCACCTATTTGGAAGTACTGGCGGTCCATGCACCTGACCTGCAGATCGACGTCGTCGTCGCGGACACGAACGCCGTTGTGGACAGGGCCATGCTGGAGGAGACGGTGGATGGGCTCGGCGGAGCGTTGGTCGTCGCGGACATCGCGGCCGCTGATGGCAGCCCGCGTCACGACATCGGACGGCTGGCTTCGGTTCTGGGAGAGGTCATGAGATGACCCAGATGGCGGGCCGGCAGCAGGTCGGGTCCATGTCCCCGCGCGCGCATGCCCTGGACTCGGTACCGAGCAGGGTGCAAGCCGCTGGTGGCCATGGAGCCAATCCGGGCCTGCGACGTGGCAGGATCGGTCTCATGGCGATGACGGCACAGCTCAAGGCCGAGCTTGCGAGCACATCCGTGAAGAAGTCGTGCTGTCGCAAGTCGGAGGTCTCCGCGATGCTGCGGTTCGCAGGCGGCCTGCACATCCAGAGCGGGCGGATCGTGGTCGAGGCGGAGCTCGACACCGGGGCCGCCGCGCGACGGATCCGGCGCGACCTCGTCGAGATCTACGGCCACCACAGCGAGGTCGTCGTCATCAGCAGCGGCGGCATTCGCAAGGGCACCAGGTACGTCGTTCGAGTGGCCAAGGAGGGCGAGGCACTGGCCCGTCAGACGGGGCTGCTGGACACCCGCGGGCGTCCGGTGCAGGGCCTCCCGCCGCAGGTGGTCAGCGGGGCCAGCTGTGACGCGGTCGCCGCCTGGCGGGGCGCCTTCCTGGCCCACGGGTCGCTCACCGAGCCCGGCCGCTCGTCTGCCCTCGAAGTGACCTGTCCCGGTCCAGAGGCCGCCCTCGCCCTGGTGGGCGCGGCCCGCCGGATGGGCATCCCCGCCAAGGCGCGCGAGGTCCGCGGCGTCGACCGGGTCGTGATCCGGGACGGCGACGCGATCAGCGCGCTGCTCAGCAGGCTCGGCGCCCACGAGTCGCTGCTCGCCTGGGAGGAGCGCCGGCTGCGGCGCGAGGTGCGGGCAACCGCCAACCGGCTGGCGAACTTCGACGATGCCAACCTGCGTCGCTCCGCCCGGGCCGCGGTGGCGGCCGGCGCCCGGGTCGAGCGGGCGCTCGAGATCCTCGCGGACGAGGTCCCCGACCACCTACGCCTCGCCGGCGACCTGCGGGTCAAGCACAAGCAGGCAAGCCTCGAGGAGCTCGGGCAGCTACACGAGCCGCCACTCACCAAGGATGCGATCGCGGGCCGGATCCGACGGCTGCTGGCGATGGCCGACAAGCGGGCGCAAGAGCTCGGCGTTCCCGACACCGAGTCGTCTCTTACGCCCGACATGCTTGGCGACCAGCCCTGACGAGTCCGACATTCGGTCGGTCGGCCCGACGCGCATCGCGGACCTGTCCTCGTCCATGAGCAGGCGCGGATCCCCGCCGCGGACTGTTGATAGGGTCGGAGCGCATCGTGACCGGTTGGCCAGAGCTTGACGTGAGGGAGATCGTCCCGTGACAGTCCGCGTGGGTATCAATGGGTTCGGCCGCATCGGCCGGAACTTCTTCCGGGCCGTGAGGGCCTCCGGCGCCGACATCGAGGTGGTGGCGTTCAACGACCTCTTCGACGACGCCACCCAGGCCCACCTGCTGAAGTACGACTCGATCCTCGGCCGGCTCGACGCTGACGTCTCGCTCGCGGACGGGGGAATCAGGGTCGGTGACCAGCTGATCAGGTCGTTCGCGGAGCGAGACCCGGCGAACCTGCCCTGGAAGGAGGTCGGCGCGGACGTCGTCATCGAGTCGACCGGCTTCTTCACCGACGCGACGAAGGCCCGGGCGCATGTCGACGCCGGCGCCACGAAGGTCGTCATCACGGCGCCCGCATCGAACGAGGACATCACGATCGTGATGGGCGTCAACCACGAGTCGTACGACCCCGCGGCGCACACGATCATCTCCAACGCGTCGTGTACCACGAACTGCCTGGCCCCGATGGCGAAGGTCCTCAACGACGAGTTCGGAATCGTGAAGGGCCTGATGACGACGATCCACGCCTACACCCAGGACCAGAACCTCCAGGACGGCCCGCACAAGGACCTGCGTCGGGCCAGGGCGGCCGCGATCAACGTCGTCCCCACCTCGACCGGTGCCGCGAAGGCCATCGGTCTCGTGATGCCCGAGCTGAAGGGCAAGCTCGACGGGTTCGCGCTGCGCGTCCCGGTCCCGACCGGGTCCGCCACCGACCTGACGGTCGAGCTGGGCCGCGACGTCACCGCCGACGAGGTCAACATGGCCGTCAAGTCTGCGGCGGAGGGGTCGCTTCGCGGCTACCTGAAGTACACCGAGGACCCGATCGTCTCCAGCGACATCGTCACCGACCCGCACTCGTGCATCTTCGACGCGGGTCTGACGAAGGTGATCGGCAACCAGGCCAAGGTCGTCGGCTGGTACGACAACGAGTGGGGCTACTCCAACCGCCTCGTCGACATGGTCGTGTTCCTTGGCGCCTCGCTCTAGCGACGTAGCCCCGTGGTGAGAACCGTCGACGACCTCGATCGTGAGCTCGGCGGCCTGTCGGGCAGGCGGGTCCTGGTCCGGTCCGACCTCAACGTGCCGCTCGAGGACGGTGTCATCACCGACGACGGCCGGATCAGGGCGAGCGTTCCGACTCTCGAGGACCTTCGCGCCCGCGCGGCCAAGGTCATCGTGATGGCGCACCTTGGACGTCCCAAGGGAGAGCCCGACCCGGCGTACTCGTTGGGCCCGGTCGCAAAGCGGCTGTCGGAGCTGCTCGGCGCCCCGGTGGCCCAAGCGCAGGACACCGTCGGTGACTCGGCCAGGGCAGCCGTCGCCGAGCTGGCCGACGGCGACGTCCTGGTGCTCGAGAACGTGCGGTTCAACCCTGGCGAGACGAGCAAGGACGACGCGGAGAGAGGACGCTTCGCCGACCGGCTCGCCAGCCTGGGTGACGCCTTCGTGAGTGACGGCTTCGGCGTGGTGCATCGTAAGCAGGCAAGCGTGTACGACGTCGCGCAACGCCTTCCACATGCGGCTGGTGGTCTCGTGATCGCCGAGGTCGACGTGCTGCGGCGGCTCACCGAGCGCCCGGAGCGGCCTTTCGTCGTCGTGCTCGGCGGCTCCAAGGTCTCCGACAAGCTGGGCGTGATCAACAACCTGCTCGGGCAGGCCGACAAGCTGCTGATCGGCGGCGGGATGGTGTTCACGTTCCTGGCGGCGGCGGGGCACGAGGTGGGAGGCAGCCTCCTCGAGTCTGACCAGCTCGACACGGTCCGTGGCTACCTCGACCGGGCCCGCGAGTCCGGCGTCGAGATCGTGCTGCCGACCGACGTCATCGTGGCGCCGAAGGTCGATGCCGAAGCGCCGACCAGGGTGGTCGCCGCGGACTCCATCCCCGCCGACCAGATCGGGCTCGACATCGGCCCGCAGAGCGCCACCGCGTTCGCGGCCGCACTGTCCGACGCCAGGACGGTCTTCTGGAACGGCCCGATGGGGGTCTTCGAGATGGCTCCCTTCGCCGAAGGCACCAGGGCCGTCGCCGAGGCGCTGACGAAGGTCGACGGGCTCTCCGTGGTTGGTGGTGGTGACTCGGCGGCCGCGATCCGCAAGCTGGGTTTCACCGACGACCAGTTCGGCCACATCTCGACCGGGGGCGGGGCCAGTCTCGAGTACCTCGAGGGCAGGTCGCTACCCGGCCTCGACGTGCTGGAGGACTGACCTGTGGCCAGACCGCGCCGGCTTCCGCTGATGGCGGGCAACTGGAAGATGAACCTCAACCATCACGAGGCAGTCGTGCTCGTGCAGAAGCTCGCCTGGACGCTCGTCGACAAGAAGTACGACCCGTCACGCAGCGAGGCCGTCGTGCTGCCGCCCTTCACCAGCCTGCGCAGTGTGCAGACGCTCATCGACGGGGACAAGCTGCCGATCAGGTTCGGCGCCCAGGACATCTCGACGCATGAGGGGGGTGCCTATACCGGCGAGGTCAGCGCGAGGATGCTGGCCAGGCTTGGGTGCACCTACGTGACAGTAGGTCACTCCGAACGACGCCAGTACCACCACGAGGACGACAAGCTGGTCAACGCCAAGGCGCACCGAGCGGTCGAGCAGGGCATCCGTCCGATCGTGTGCGTCGGCGAGGGCCTCGACGTACGGCGGGAGGGCCGCCAGGTCGTGCACACGCTGGAGCAGGTCGGCGGCTCGACCGCGGGTTTCGAAGCCGAGCAGGTCGCGAACCTGGTGATCGCGTACGAGCCGGTCTGGGCCATCGGCACCGGGGAGGTAGCCACTCCCGACGACGCGCAGGAGGTCTGCGCAGCCATCCGTTCGTGGGTCGACGAGGTCCATGGCCCCGATGTCGCCGAGGCCGTCCGGATTCTCTACGGTGGCTCGGTGAAGGCGGCCAACGTGGCGGGTATCATGGCCGAGCCCGACGTCGACGGATGTCTCGTGGGTGGTGCGAGCCTTGACGCTGACGAGTTCGGCGGCATCTGCCGGTTCTACGACATGCCCGCCCTGTGAGGTTCCCCGTCGCAGCCGGCCGAGGAGCGACCGGGCTCGGAGAAGGTAGGATCTGACGTTGTGATCATCGCTTTCGACATCTTGCTCGTCCTGAGCAGCGCATTCCTGATCCTGATGATTCTGTTGCACAAGGGCCGAGGTGGCGGCCTGTCCGACATGTTCGGCGGGGGTGTCTCGAGTGGTCTGGGTGGGTCGTCGGTCGCGGAGAAGAACCTCGACCGCATCACGATCGGGGTCGCGGTCCTGTGGGCCGTGTGCATCTTCGCCTTGGGCTTGCTCCTGAAGTCCGGCTGAGCGGCCAGCCTGGGACGTACAATCCCCTCACCGAGCACTGAGCGTGCTCCGGATCACGTCAGGAGTTCAAGTGGCTAGTGGTAGCGCGATCCGCGGCAGCAGGGTGGGTGCCGGGCCGATGGGAGAGGCCGAACGGGGGGATGCGGCGCCCCGGAAGCGCATCCCCTACTTCTGCGCCCACGGTCACGAGACCGCGCCGATGTTCGCGCTGGATGCGCAGATCCCCGATACCTGGGACTGCCCCCGATGTGGCCTGCCGGCGAACCGGGACTGCGAGAACCCCCCACCCCCGCCGAAGGCCGAGCCCTACAAGACGCATCTCGCCTACGTGAAGGAGCGACGCTCCGACGAGGAGGCTCAGGAGATCCTCGACGAGGCGCTGCAGACGCTGCGGGCGAAGCGCAAGTCCGGCGAGATCATCTACTGACGGCTGAGTCGCCCGACCCCCACCACGAGTGGTCGGGACCGGGCGGCCTGTCGAGCGGAGCTACTTGACTTCGCTGCGCATCAGCCGGGCAACGCCGATGAGGAGCGGCGCCACGACCCACAGGCTTACCGCGACCCCGAGGTGAAGCCAGGCCTGGCCCGTCATGTCGTGGTTGAACAGCGGCGAGCTGGCACTGTTCAGGTCAACCCACGGTGCCGCGCCCTGCAACCAGCTGACCAGTCCGAACAAGGCCGACCAGGCGATCGGCGCCACGAAGAAGGTCACGATGGCCGCGGCCGAGTTCATGAACAGCATGCCGAAGGCAAGTCCTTCGATGATGCCGATGATCTGCCCGAGGCCGACCTCCGCGACCCATGCCGCCGTGTAGTGCCACGCCCCGGTACCGCTTTGCGTGACGATGCCGAGCACGTTGCCCCCGGCTGCGAGCGCGAACGCGACCGCTACGGCGGTCAGCCCCAGCAGGATCATGGCGATGAACTTCGCAGCGACAACCCGGACCCGGCTGGGCTCCAGGGTGAACGTCACGAGGCCCGTGCGTTGCGACCACTCACTGGTGATGGCCAGCACGCCGAGGACGGGCAGCAGGTAGCCCTGCGGTGACCCGGTGGCGGTGAGGAAGTTGTTGAACGTGAGGTCCGTCGGGGCGCCGACGAGCAGGAACACCAGGATGACCACCGCCGTGATGGCTCCGATGCCGATGAACAGCCACTTGCCTGCCCGGGTATCGGTGACCTTGCGCAGCTCGACATGCAGGAGGCGCAGCAGCGGGACCCGGCTGATCTGTTCGGCTTCGACCGGCGCCGCCGGTTGAAGTGGTGCGGTGATGATGCTCATGCTGCAGTCTCCTGTCGGGCGTCGTCTGAGGTGAGCTGGAGGAACAAGGTCTCGAGGCCTTCGCTCTCGGCGGGTCGGAGCTCGGTGAGTACGACCCGGTCCGCCATGGTCGCGCGGCTGATCTCCTCGGCGCTGGACTTGACGATCAGTGCGTCACTCCCGTTGTCGTCGTAGGCCAGGCCGGCGCGGGTCAGGGATGCCTTCAGCTCCGCGAAGCTGGTCGCACGGACCAGGATCCCGGACTGGGAGACGAGATCCTCCTTGCTGCCCTCGGCGACGATCTTGCCGCGACCGATGACGAGCAGCTGGTCGGCGATGATCTCCACCTCGTTCAGCAGGTGCGAGGACAAGAACACCGTGCCGCCTCGTTCCGCGAAGCCGCGCAGCAACCCACGCATCCAGTGGATGCCGGCCGGGTCCAGTCCGTTGGCCGGCTCGTCGAGGATCAGGACCGACGGCTCGCCGAGCAGCGCGTGTGCGATGCCGAGGCGCTGCCGCATGCCGAGGGAGTAGTTGCCGACGCGCCGCTTGGCCTCGTCGGGGGTGAGTCCGACGACCTCGAGGAGATGGTCGACGCGGGTGTCGGGCAGTCCCATCACGATGGCGCCCAGCTTGAGGATCTCGCGCCCGGTGCGCCCGGCGTGCTGGGCGGAGGCGTCGAGGAGTACGCCGACCTGCCGGCCGGGGTTCGGAATCTCGGAGTAGGGCCGCCCGAGGATGGTGGCGTGACCGGCTGACGGCGGCGTCAGCCCAACCATCATCCGCATGGCGGTCGACTTGCCAGCCCCGTTCGGGCCGAGGAAGCCGGTGACTGACCCGGGCTCGACGGTGAACGACACGTGGTCGACGGCAGTGAACGCGCCGTACCGTTTTGTGAGTTCTTCGACAACGATCATGACAGCCATCCTTCCCGTCGCGGGCCGGTGGCACATCGGGCAACGGTCTCCACTGTGACTAGCCGAAGGTCGGGGGTGCTTCCGACCATGGTTGATGGTGTTGCGACGAAGCCGGACCTTACGCTCGAGGTGTGGAGACCGTCGGCCCGGATCTGACGCCGCCCCCGCTGACCCGTTGGCAGTGGACCTGGCGCTACTTCGCCGCGCTCCTGATCTCGTTCGTCACGACGGGCACGGCGCTCGGGCCCGAGTGGTCCCACGAGAGGTTGCTGTTCTGGGTCGACCTCGGGCTCGGCTTGGTGTCCTTCGTCGCCTACCGGTTCCATCGGCGCTGGCCGGTGCCGGTTGCGGTGTTCACGATCCTGCTCGGGGCCGTGTCCGCTTCGTCGACCGGTCCCGGCGTCCTTGCGTTCATCGCGATGTCGACTCGCCGACGCTGGCGGGAGATCGCCACCGTCTCGGCGCTCAACATCGTCTGCGGCCTCGTCTACCAGGACATCACACCGACGAACACCGACCAGTGGTACGTCAACATCATCTTCGTCCTCTTCGGGACCGGCATCTCGGCCGCGATCGGGCTCTACATCGGCGCCAGGCGGGAGCTGCTCGCGACGCTGCGTGACCGCGCCGACCGGGCGGAGCGCGAGCAGGAGATGCGGATGGCGCAGGCTCGCGTGAACGAGCGCTCGCGGATCGCCCGAGAGATGCACGACGTGCTGGCACACCGCATCTCCCTGGTGGCGATGCACGCCGGCGCACTCGCCTTCCGCACGGACCTGACGCCGCAGGAGACCACCCAGGCGGCCGATGTGATCCAGCAGAACGCGCACCAGGCGCTTGTCGACCTTCGGGAGATCCTCGGGGTGCTCCGCGACACCGACATCCCGGGCGCGTTGGGGCGCCCGCAACCGACCCTCAAGGATCTCGAGACGCTGATCGAGGAGGAGCGTCGCGCAGGTGCCCGGATCAGGATGTCCAGCTCGGTGCAGCTCGACGAGGTACCGGCCTCCATCGGGAGGAACGCGTTCAGGATGGTCCAGGAGAGCCTCACCAACGCTCGCAAGCACGCCCCCGACACCACGGTGGACGTCAGCGTCGAAGGTGAGCTCGGCGGGTCGCTCCGGATCGAGGTGCGTAACCCGCTCCGGGTCGGCGGCCGCCCGACCGCCGTACCGGGGGCGGGTCTCGGACTCATCGGGCTCGCGGAGCGCGCCGGGCTCAGCGGTGGCGGCCTGGAGCACTTCACGACACCGCAGGGCGACTTCGTGCTGCGCGCCTGGATACCCTGGCCGGTGTGAGCCAGGCCGGCGCGCCGATCCGGGTCGTGGTCATCGACGACGACCCGCTGGTGCGGGCTGCGCTCTTCATGATGCTGAAGGGCGCTTCTGACGTAGAGATCGTCGGCGAGGCTGCCGACGGGTCGATGGCCGTGGAGCTCGTCGAGCGAGAGCGACCGGACGTCGTCCTGATGGACATCAGGATGCCGGTCATGGACGGTCTCGAGGCGACGGCGGCGCTGGTCCGGCTCGAGAAGGCGCCGAAGATCATCGTGCTGACGACCTTCGACGCCGACGAGTACGTCGCTCGTGCCCTCCGGGGAGGGGCGAGCGGCTTCCTGCTCAAGGACACGCCACCTGCCGAGCTCGTCGAGGCGGTCCGGAAGGTTGTGGCGGGAGAGCCGATCCTGTCCCCGAGCGTCACCGCCACGCTGATCCGGCAGGTGACGAGCTCAGGTGGTCCGGCCGACGAGCCGGAGGTCGTTCACCGGGCGAACGCCCTGGTCTCCGCCCTGACGGAGCGCGAGCGGGAGGTCGCGATGGCCGTCGCGCACGGCAGGTCGAACGCCGAGGTCGCCGCCGAGCTCTACATGAGTGTCGCCACCGTCAAGGCCCACGTCTCCCGGGTCCTGGTCAAGCTCGACGCCACGAACCGGGTGCAGATCGCCATCTGCATGCACGACGCCGGCCTGCTCTGAGCGCGCCACCGGCTGCGCGCGGAGGCCTGCGGCGGCTGCGCGGGAGGGACCCGCGCTGCCGCGCGACCAGGGGCGTTTGGGTGGTGCACCACTCAGGTTGCCCTCAAGCCACCCAGGTTTGGGTGGCTCCAGGGGTGTTTGGGTGGTGCACCACCCAAACACCCTCGCGGGCTCGGACCTGGCGTCCCCTAGGAGGTGGCGACCCGTTGCAGACCGGCGGGCAGCTCGGAGGCCGCCGACTTGTCGAGCAGCCACCAGGTGCTGAGCATCCCCTTCGGACCGGCCGCGGGGACCTGCATCGGACCGGCTCCGCTGAGCGCCAGGTGCACGGCCCGCGCCTTCTCCTCGCCGGACGCGACGAACCAGACGTCGTGGGCGTGTTGAAGGGTCGGCATCGTCATCGTGACCCGCACCGGTGGAGGCTTCGGGCATCCGCGTACGCCGGCGACCGGCCGCTCGTCGTACAGGGCCGGCATGCCGGGGAACAGGGAGGCGACGTGGCCCTCGGGTCCGATGCCGAGCATCAGCACGTCGAACGTGGGGATCGCGTCGTGGTCGCCGGGCCCCGCTGCAGCCGCCAGCTCGGCGGTGTACATCTCGGCCGCGATGTCGGGGTCGCCCTGCGCCTGATCGGGTGGCGGCATCGGGTGCACATGACCGGGCTCGAGCCGTACCTTGTCGAGCAGGGCCAGCCTCGCCTGCCGTTCGTTGCGCTCTGGGTCGTCGGCGGCGACGAACCGCTCGTCGCCCCACCACACCTCCACGCCGCCCCAGTCGACGGCGTCGCAGGACTTCGAAACCGCGACAGCGTGGTGGATCCGGTCCGCGATGGTGCCTCCGGTGAGCACGATCCTGGCCAGCCGGCCGGACGACTGGACGTCGACGAGGCGGGTGATGAGGCGTGCCGCGACGGCTTCAGCAAGGGCTTGTGCGTCGCGGTGTACGGCGACGGCCGGCACGCTCATCGGCCGGTGGAGGCAGCTGACGCCGAGGCTGAGGTCTTGCGGGGTGACGTCTTCTTCCCCGATGTCTTCTTGGCGGCCGCCCCCTTTGCGGCGGCCTTCTTTGCGGCGGCCTTCTTGGCGGATCTCTTCTGGGCGGACGGCCGCTTCGCCGAGGTCTTCTCCGAGGCGCCCCGCTCGGCGGATCTCTTCTCGGTGGAGCCCGTGCTCGTGGAGGTCTTCGCGCTCGCCGCGCCGGTGGACGGGGAGGTGGCTGTCGCGGGACGGCGGGGCAGGTCCTTCACCGGCTTCGCCGTCGTCCTGGCATGCGTGTCGGCGATCTTGCGCAACCGCTTCACGGTCTCGGCGTAGATGTCGTCGGGATCGAGACGGCGCAGCTCCTCGGCGAGCAGCTCGGCGGTGTCCCGGCGCCTCAGCGCCACCGGCCGGTCGGGCGCGTTCGGGATGGTGAACATGGCCAGCCGGCCGTCCGGCCGCGAGATCTCGATCGGGCCGCCTCCCGTGAGCAGCACGACCGAGGTGATGCCGGGGCCCTTGGACACCGTTCGGGTGATCTCGACGTGCAGCCGGTCGGCCAGCCAGGCGACCAGCAGGTCGGCGCTGGGGTTCAGCCGCTCCGCCGACACCTCGCCGCTTCGGACCTTCGCCGGGTACTGGTCGAGGGCGGCCGCCAGCAGCGCCCGCCACGGGGTCAGCCGCGTCCAGGCGAGGTCGGTGTTGCCGTCGGCATAGGTTCGGGCCTGGGTGAGGATCGCCTGCGTCTTGCCGCGGTCCATCGCGCTGGCGTCCGTGATCCGTCGCTGGGCGAGTACTCCGAGGGCATCATGGGCGGGATCCGCGGGCGCCTTGCTCGGCCACCACACGACAACGGGGGAGTCCGGAAGCAGGAGCGGGAGCACCACGCTTTCGGCGTGATCGGCCAGCTCGCCCTTCATTCGTAGCAGCACCGACTCGCCCGAACCCCCGACACTGATCTCGGCGTCGAGCTCTGCCCTGCCGCGGTGGGATCGCCGGATGACGCCCAGGATGCGGGCCGGGTGCTCCCGGGAGACGGCCCTGGCGACCTTCAGCGCGTCGTAGTGGTCCTGCTCGTCCGTCACCACGACGAGCGTCATCACCATCCCCATCGCGGGGGAGCCGGCCTTGCGGCGTTCCGTCAGCAGCGCGGCGGCGATCTGACTGGCATTCGTCGACGTCAGGTCCAGTGTCATGGCTCTCCTCAGGGCCGGCGCCAGGTGCGCCCGTCGCGCGCCAGCATCTCGTGCGACGACGCGGGACCCCAGGTGCCCGACTCGTACGCGTCAGGCTTCCCGTGCTCCGCCCAGTACTCCAGGATCGGGTCGAGCACCTCCCACGACAGCTCGACCTCCTCGAGCTGCGGGAACAGCGGCGGGTCCCCGAGCAGCACGTCGAGGATGAGCCGCTCATAGGCCTCGGGGCTCGACTCGACGAAGCTCCCGCCGTAGGCGAAGTCCATGTTCACATCGCGGATCTCCATCGCGGTCCCGGGCGTCTTCGCGCCGAACCTCATCGTGACGCCTTCATCGGGCTGGACCCGGATCACCACGGCGTTCTCGCCGAGCTCCTCGGTCGCCGTCTTGTCGAAGGGCAGGTGCGGAGCCCGCTTGAACACCACCGCGACCTCCGTGACCCGGCGCCCCAGCCTCTTGCCCGTCCGCAGGTACCAGGGGACGCCGGCCCAGCGCCGGGTGTCTATCTCGAGCTTCATCGCGGCGAAGGTCTCGGTCGCCGAGGTTCTCGGGATGTCCGGCTCGTCGAGGTAGCCGCCGACCTTGACACCGCCGGCCCAGCCGGGCCCGTACTGACCCCGAGAGGTGCTCAGGTCGAGGCGGTGTGGACGTCGTACCGAGCGCAGGATCTTCTGCTTCTCGATCCGCAGGCTCTGGGCGTCGAACGAGGTCGGCTCCTCCATCGCGGTCAGCGCCATCAGCTGCATCAGATGGTTCTGGATGACGTCCCGCGCCGCCCCGATCCCGTCGTAGTAGCCGGCCCTCGAGCCGATGCCGATGTCCTCGGCCATGGTGATCTGGACGTGGTCGACGTAGTTGGCGTTCCACACCGGCTCGTAGAACTGGTTCGCGAAGCGCAGCGCGAGCACGTTCTGCACGGTCTCCTTGCCGAGGTAGTGGTCGATCCGGAACACCGACTCGGCGGGGAACACGCTGGCGATGACGTGGTTGAGCGCCCGCGCGCTCGCGAGGTCGTGCCCGAACGGCTTCTCGACCACGACGCGCCGCCAGGAGCCGGCAGAGGGATCGGCGAGGCCGTGCTCCTTGAGCTGGCCTATCACGTCGGGGAAGAACTTCGGCGGGATCGCGAGGTAGAACGCGTGGTTGCCTGCCGTGCCGCGCTCGCGGTCCAGCTCCTCGATCGTCTCCCGGAGCTGGTCGAACGCGATGTCGTCGGAGAAGTCGCCCGGCACGAAGCGGAACCCCTTCGCGAGCTGGTCCCACACCTCCTCGCGGAACGCTGTCCGGGAGTAGGTCTTCACCGCGTCGTGGACGATCTTCGAGAAGTCCTGGGTCGCCCAGTCACGGCGGGCGAAGCCCACTAGCGCGAAGCCCGGCGGCAGCAGCCCCCGGTTGGCCAGGTCGTAGACGGCGGGCATGACCTTCTTGCGAGCCAGGTCGCCCGTGACCCCGAAGATCACCAGGCCACAGGGTCCCGCGATCCGCGGCAGCCTACGGTCCTCCTCGTCACGCAACGGGTTGACGGTCCGAGCGTGGGTCTCGGCGGGGCTCGACCCGCTCGCGTAGGTCTGTTGCGTCATCGGAGGAGGTCCAGGAGAAGTGGGACGCCCTTGAGGGGGTCCGTCAGGTGGAGCCGGAGCACGGGTCTGTCGTGCTGGGCGAGCACGGCCGCGTCGCCGGCCGCCTGGGCCGCGATCAGGGTGCCGAACGTGAACGGCCGGTCGGGGATCGAGACGTCGTCCGGCTCGCTGGACGTGATCTGCAGGAACACGCCCTGTGCCGGGCCGCCCTTGTGGTACTGGCCGGTGGAGTGCAGGAAGCGCGGCCCCCAGCCGAACGTCGTGGGTCTCCCGGTACGGCGGGCGAGAGCGGCCCGCGACGCGTGCAGCGCGGCGTCGCGATGGGAGTCGAGGTAGGCCATCACCGCGAGGTACCCGTGTTCGCCCAGCCGAGCCAGCAGCGCCTCGATCGCATCCGCGATGGAGTCGACGCCGTCGAGGAGGCCGGCCGAGCCGCGCGCCTCGACGCCGTCCTCGGTGATCCGAGCCGGCTCGTTGTCCGGCTGCTTCTCGAGCAGCCCGCGGGCCGCCTTCTTCGCGCTCTCGACATCGGGCTGGTCGAAGGGGTTGATGCCGAGCATCCGGCCGACGACCGCGGTCGCGGTCTCCCAGGTCAGGAACTGCGCGCCCAGCGTGCCCGACACCGTGACCCACGGCTCACCGACACCTTCCGGGAGTGACGCCTCGGGAGCGATCAAGCCGCCGACCACGACGTCCGGCGCGGGCCACTGCACCTCGGGAGCCGACGGTCCCTCGACGGCGACCGGGAGCACGCCCTTCCCGTGCTTGCCGGTCGACTCGGCGATCAGCTGCTCCGCCCAGTCGGGGAAGCCGTCGATGTCCGAGCCGAGGTCCGCGATCGCCGCCTTGTCCCGCCCCGGGTTGCCGCCGAGGGCCGCCGCCAGCACCAGCGCCGGGTTGTCGGCCGAGTCCGATGCGAGAGTCGTCATCACCGCCTCGGCCTCGTCCAGCAGGTCCGAGATGTCGACACCCGCCAACCCCGTCGGCACGAGACCGAACGCGGTCAGCGCGCTGTACCGGCCGCCGACGTGCGGGTCCGCGAGGAACACCTTGCGGTACCCCTCCTCCGCGGCGAGCTTCTCGAGATCCGAGCCCGGGTCCGTGACGACGACGAACCGGGACGCCGCGTCGATGCCGGCGGCCTCGAAGGCCGCAGCGAGCACCCGGCGCTGGCTGTCCGTCTCGAGCGTTCCTCCCGACTTGCTGGAGACGACGACAACGGTGCGGGAGAGGTCGCCGCTGACGACGCGGTGCACGACGCTGGGGTTCGTGGAGTCCAGGATCGTCAGCGGGATGTCGAACGTGCGGGAGATCACCTCAGGAGCCAGCGACGAGCCGCCCATGCCACACAGCACGACCTGGTCGAGCCCCTCCGCCCAGAGGTCGGCACGGAGGGCGTCCACCTCCGCGAGGAGCTGCCGGGAGCTGGTCGGAAGTGACACCCAGGACAGCCGGATCGAGGCCTCGTGTTCCGCGTCCGGACCCCACAGGGTGGCGTCCTGGGCGGCGATCCGGCTGGCGACCCGGTCGGCCACGAGCCCCGCTACCGTGTCGTCGTACGACGCGGAGGTCGAGACGACGAGGTCCGAGCTCATCGGGCGTCCCCCTCGAGCGCTCCCTTCACGGTGTCGAGCAGCTCCTTCCAGGACTTCTCGAACTTGTCCACGCCCTCGTCCTCGACCACCTTCACCACGTCGTCGTACGAGATCCCCAGTCGCTCGAGGCCGTCCAGCACCTTCCGTGCGTCGTCGTAGTTCGGCCGGATGGTGTCGCCGGTGAACTTGCCGTGGTCCAAGGCGGCCTCGATGGTCGCCTCCGGCATCGTGTTGACGGTGTCGGGCGCGACGAGCTCCTCGACGTACATGGTGTCGGGCAGGTTTGGGTCCTTGACGCTCGTCGAGGCCCACAGCGGCCGCTGGGTGTGCGCGCCCGCACTGTGCAGCGCTGTCCAGCGTTCGCCCGTGAACGTCTTCTCGAACTGCTCGTAGGCGAGTCGAGCGTTGGCGATCGCGGCCTTGCTGCGCAGCGACTTGGCCTGCTCGGAACCTCCGTTCGCGTCGGACATGGCGTCTAGGCGTTTGTCGACCTCGGTGTCGATGCGGCTGACGAAGAACGACGCGACGGACCGGATGGAGCTGAGGTCGACGCCCTTGGAGTTTGCCTGCTCGAGCCCGGTCAGGTAGGCGTCCATCACGGCCCGGTAGCGCTGAAGGCTGAAGATCAACGTGACGTTGACACTGACTCCCTCTGCGATGGCGGCGGTGATCGCGGCCAGGCCCTCTTCGGTGGCGGGGATCTTGATCATCACGTTCGGGCGGTCGACCAGCCACCAGAGGGCGCGGGCCTCCGCGATGGTCGCGTCGGTGCGGTGCGCCAGCCGCGGGTCGACCTCGATGCTGACTCGGCCGTCCTGGCCGTCGGTGCGGTCGTAGACGTCGCGGAGCACGTCGCACGCCCACCTGACGTCGTACGTCGTGATCGCCCGAACCGCCTCCTCGAGGTCGACACCTCGGACGGCGAGGTCCTTGACCTGCTCCGCGTAGTGGTCGGCGTCGGCGACCGCCTTGGCGAAGATCGTGGGGTTGGACGTCACCCCGACGACATGGCGGGTCTCAGCGAGCTCGGCCAGGTTGCCCGACTGGAGGCGACCGCGTGAGATGTCGTCGAGCCAGATGGATACGCCTTGGTCGGAGAGCGCTTGCAGCGGGTCGTTCATGGCAGGTCCTTTCAGGTTCGAGTCTTTCCATGCGGGGTGCGCCGGACGGCCGGGTGTCTCAGGTCATCGCGTCGGCGGCGGCGATGCTGTCGATTGCGGCTTGGGTGACGACCTCGGCGGTCATGCCGAACTCCATATAGAGGCGCTGGTAGTCCGCCGAGGCTCCGAAGTGGTCGATCGAGACGATGCGGCCCGCATCGCCGACGATGTCCCGCCAGCCCAACGCGACGGCAGCCTCGACCGAGACGCGCGCCTTGACCGTCGGGGGCAGCACCGTGTCGCGGTAGGCCTTGTCCTGCTCCTCGAACCACTCACGGCAGGGCATCGACACGACTCGGGCCCGGATGTTCTGGGCAGCGAGCTGTTCGCGCGCCGCCACGGCGATCTGCACCTCCGACCCGGTGCCGATGAGTACGACGTCGGGCGCGCCCCCGTCGACGTCGAGGAGGACGTAGGCGCCGCGGCGGACGTTCGACGTGTCAGAGTAACCGTCGGTCCCGCGGGGGAAGACAGGGACGTTCTGCCTGGTCAGCGCCAGCCCGGCCGGTCGGTCGGTGTGCTCGAGGATGGTCTTCCAGGCCGCGGCGGTCTCGTTCGCGTCGGCCGGCCGGACCACGTCGAGCCCGGGGATGGCGCGCAGTGCCGCCAGCTGCTCGATGGGCTGGTGGGTGGGACCGTCCTCACCGAGCCCGATGGAGTCGTGCGTCCAGACATAGGTCACCGGCAGCTTCATCAGGGCCGCCAGCCGGACGGCCGGTCGCATGTAGTCGGAGAAGATCAGGAACGTGCCGCCGTAGGGGCGGGTTCCGCCGTGCAGGGCGATCCCGTTCAAGGTGGAGCCCATGGCGTGCTCGCGGATACCGAAGTGCAGCACCCGGCCGTACCAGTCGCCGTCGAACTCCTTCGTCGCGTGGTCCGGGGGGATGAAGCTCGGTTGGCCCTTCGGCGTCGTGTTGTTCGACCCGGCGAGGTCGGCCGAACCACCCCAGAGCTCTGGCAGCTTCGGTGCGATCGCGCTCAGGATGTCGCCGGATGCCGCCCGGGTTGCGACGCCCTTCGTGTCGGCCTCCCATGAGGGCATGGCGTCGGCCCAACCGTCGGGAAGAGTGCGGGTGCGCATCCGCTGGTAGAGGGCCAGCCGGTCGCCCGCCTTCGCGGCCCAGACGTCGAACCTCTCCTGCCACTCCGCCTGCGCCGTCTTGCCGCGCTCGATGACCTCGCGGACATGGGTGATCACGTCGTCACTGACCTGGAAGGTCTGCTCGGGGTCGAAGCCGAGCACCTTCTTGGTGGCAGCGACCTCCGCCTCCCCGAGCGCAGAGCCGTGGGCCTTGCCGCTGTTCTGCAGGTTCGGGGCGGGCCAGCCGATGATCGTACGCAGCTTGATGAAGCTTGGTCGGCGGGTCTCGGCCTTCGCGGCCTGGAAGGCCCTCCATAGGGCCTTGACGTCCTCCCGGTAGCCGGTGCCGTCGTGGGTCCAGTCGACCGTCTGCACATGCCAGCCATAGGCCTCGTAGCGCTTGGCGACATCCTCGCTGAAGGCGATGTCGGTGTTGTCCTCGATGGAGATTCGGTTGTCGTCGTACAGCAGGGTGAGGTTGCCGAGTTGCTGGTGGCCGGCCAGCGAGGAGGCCTCGCCGCTGACGCCCTCCTCGAGGTCACCGTCGCTGGCGATGGCAAAGACGTTGTGGTCGAAGAGGCTCTCCCCGGGCGCCGGGTCCGGGTCGAAGAGACCTCGTTCGCGGCGGGCGGCCATCGCCATCCCGACAGCGTTGCCGACTCCCTGTCCGAGCGGGCCGGTCGTTGTCTCGACCCCCGTGGTATGGCCGTGTTCGGGGTGACCCGGGGTCAGACTTCCCCACACGCGCAGAGACTTGAGGTCGTCGAGCTCGAGGCCGTAGCCCGCGTAGTAGAGCTGGATGTACAGCGTCAGGCTCGAGTGACCGGCCGAGAGCACGAAACGGTCCCGGCCCGGCCAGTCCGGATCTGCCGGGTTGTGGCGCATCAGCCTCTGGAAGAGCAGGTACGCGGCCGGCGCCAGGCTCATCGCGGTTCCGGGGTGGCCGTTGCCGACCTTCTGTACCGCGTCCATCGCGAGCACCCGGACGGTGTCGACGGCATGGTCGTCGATCTCCGACCAGTCGAGCTGTTCGGAGCCTGTCCTGCGGGCGCTTGTCACGGCAGCGGGTCCTTCCTGAGCGGGTCGACCATGGTTTCGCGTCGTTTCGATCGCGGCTCCACCAGGTTGCGGCGGTCTGTCTCCTACCACGTGCGAGCCTACTGCCATCCCGGGCTCGGCACCCTTCGTGGCCACTCCGCCCTGATGGGTGCGCAGGAACCTCCGGGACTAGACTGCCGGACGAGGTAAGCGCCCGGGGGTGGTCATGTCTGCGCCGGGTGATCCACACGTCTACTCGAGGTGTCCGTGACGGCTGTCGACCCGCAACCACCTGTGCTCGCGCAGGCAGCGCCAGTCGATCCGGCGGCCCTCCGGGAGACGGCTCGCCCTCGGTTCGGGGCGGTGCTGGCGTCGTACGCCGCACTGACCAAACCGCGGATCGTCGAGCTGCTCCTGATGACCACGGTGCCGGTGATGTTCCTCGCGCAAGGCGGAGTGCCGCCGCTGTGGCTGGTGGTGGCCACGGTCGCCGGGGGGACGCTCGCGGCCGGCAGCGCGAACACCCTCAACTGCGTCCTCGACCGGGACATCGACGAGCGGATGCTGCGCACCCGGCGCCGGCCGCTGCCGCGACACCAGGTGTCGACACCGGCCGCCTTCGTCTTCGGCATCGTGCTGGGGGTCGCTGCGACGCTCCTGCTGGGCCTCGCCGTCAACTGGCTCTCCGCGGGTCTCGCCCTGGTGGCCAACGCGTTCTACGTGCTCGGTTACACGATGGTGCTGAAGCGGCGTACCTCCCAGAACATCGTCTGGGGAGGTGCCGCGGGGTGCTTCCCGGCCCTCATCGGCTGGACCGCCGTCACCGGCTCACTGGCCTGGCCGCCCGTCGTCTTGTTCCTCGTGGTGTTCTTCTGGACGCCGCCGCACTTCTGGTCGTTGGCGATCCGCTACCGCGACGACTATGCCGCCGCCGACGTGCCGATGTTGCCGGTCGTCGCACCCGCCCGGGTGGTAGGGCGCCAGATCGTCATCTACAGCTGGTTGACGGTTGTGACCTCACTCCTGCTGTGGCCGGTCGCGTCCACCGGCTGGCTCTACCCGGTGGTGGCGGCGCTGCTCGGATGCGCGTTCCTGATGGAGGCGTACGGTCTCTGGCGGCGATCCCGAGGCAGCGACGACGCCGTCGCGCTGAGGCCGATGAGACTCTTCCACTGGTCGAACGCCTACCTGGCGCTGCTCTTCCTCGCGGTGGCCCTCGACCCCCTGCTGGCTCGCTGACCGCGACCGCCACTCACCACATGGGTCGTTGGCGCGGTCCCTCGACGACGACGGTCCCGGCAACCTTGTCGTGGAGTGCCTGCCGGCGGTTGTCCCACAGCGGCCAGAGGTAGTCGAGAAGGCCGACGACGCCGGTGAGGAGGCCGACCACCGGAACCAGGCCGAGCGCGCTGAGGCCGTAGATGAAGCCGACCCGCCGACCGATCACCGACCACGGCAGGCGGCCGCCCTGCTCCCAGGTGCGCACGCTGATCTTGAGGATGCGCTTGCCGGGAGTGGCTCCCCACCGGTAGAGGCTGAACGTCTCGTAGCCCACCTGCAGCACCAGCAGCACGGCGACCAGCCACAGCTCCCACCTGAGGACCTCACCGGTTGGGAAGAACGACGGCGTCGAGCTCTTGTCGACCTGATCCGATATCGCCTGGAAGTACCGGTAGATGAAGTAGCCGGTGAACGGGACGCTGGCGAAGAACACGATGAAGCCGTCAAGGATCCTGGCGAGCAGACGCTTGACCCAGCTCGTGATCCGTACCCCGTCAGGCGTCGTAGGGCCCTTCACGGGTGGCCAGCCCGGAGCCTGTTGCGGCTGCCACTGTTGCGGCTGCTGTTGCTGCTCCACCGGGGCCCCGTACCGCCAGTCCTGCTGTTGGCTCTGCGGTGCGCCGGGGTACTGCCACTGTGGCACCTGGGCTGCTGGTGGGGCCGCGGGAACCCGCGGCGCCACGTGGTCCGTCCACGCGTCGCCGTCCCAGTAGCGCAGGCGGCTCGCGTCCCGAGGGTCGTCGTACCAGCCGGCGATAGGTGCCATGGCCTCTAGCCTGCCATGGCGACTGCCCACTCGGTGGTAGCGATAGCCGTGCAGGGCGGTCGGCACGTCCAGGCGGCAGCGACCTCGGTGACGACCTCGGGGGAGAAGAAGTAGTCGAGGACCGTCGAGAGCCGGCCGCCCGGCGGGCCAGTCGGATCCCCACGGTCAGGCACGTTGGAGGCCGCGGTCCCGGGTGCCGAGAACCAGCCACGTCGCCGTCGCACTGATCAGCGCCGCGCCGAGCATGTGGACAGCCACCAGGCCGATCGGCAGGCCGGTCGCGTACTGGGTGACCCCCACCACGCCCTGGGCGAGCTCGAGCGCGAGCAGCCAGCGGGCGGCCCGGATGGCCCGCTCGGGGGCGCCGGTCGCCCGGAGGGCGAGCCAGGTGCCCAGGGTCAGGCCGAGCAGCAGGAACACCAGGTCGGCATGCAGCTGCGTCACGGCGGCCGGGCTCAAGCCGTTGCGCGGCGCCTTGATGCTCCCCGCATGGGGTCCCGACCCGGTGACGACCGTGCCGACGTACAGCACCAGCCAGGTCACGACGTACACGCCCCGAACCAGCATGACGACCGCAGGCGGGACGGTCGACCGGGGCTGCCGGTCTTCTTCGTCGACCCGCCGCAGCAGGACGACGGCGACGCTGATCAGGGCGAGCGAGCACAGCAGGTGGAACGACACGACCCAGGGGTTGAGGTCGGTGAGCACGGAGATGCCCCCGATGACCGCCTGGGCCGGGATCCCCAGCAGCAGCACCGTCGCCAGCCGGCGCACCGAGGGCCGAGACGGCTGCAACCTCATGGCGACGAGCCAGGTGGCCAGCGCGATGACCGCGAGCACGATCGTCAGCAGCCGGTTCCCGAACTCGATGAACCCGTTGACGCCGAGGGCGTCATGGGCGACGAACGACTGTGACGTGCACCGCGGCCAGGTAGGACAACCGAGCCCGGATCCGGTCAGCCGGACCGCCCCGCCGGTGATGACGAGCACGATGTTGGCGGCGAGCGACGCGATGGCGAGCCGCCTCATCGTCGTACGTGTCGGCACGGGAAGGCGGTCCCACGCCCGAGCGGCCCTGCCATGGTGGCGCTCCCGGTCGGGCGCCACCTGGCCCGTCACTCCCACCGGAAGACCCTCATGGTGGCCGCTGCCCCGATGACCGCCCAGACGACCAGCACCAGAAGGCGGAGGGGTTCGATGCTGCCTCCGCTCAGGGACTCCCGCAGACCCTCCGCGAGCGCACCCGACGGGAGGAGGGTCGCCAGGTCGCGCATGCCGCTCGGGTACGACGACAGCGGCACGACTACCGCGCCGGCCACGAGCAGCAGGATGTAGACCAGGTTGGCGGCGGCGAGCGTCGCCTCAGCCCGCAGGGTGCCGGCCATCAGCAGCGCAAGAGCGGCGAAAGCCGCCGTGCCGGCGAGCCCGAGCGTCAGCGCCCACCCGACGTCAGCGGGACCGGCGTGCGGACGCCAGCCGAGCGCGACCCCGGCCCCCGCGACAAGTGCGACCTGCACCGCCTCGACGAGCACCAGGCAGACAACCTTGCCGAGGAGCAGCCCACCCCTCGTGAGAGGCGTCGCCCCGAGGCGTTTGAGCACCCCGTAGCGCCGCTCGAACCCGGTCGCGATGGCGAGCGAGGTGAACGAGGTCGACATCACCGCGAGGGCGAGCACGCCCGGTGTCAGCACGTCGATGCGCCGTCCCGCGCCCAGGTTGACAACGCCCCCGGACTCGGCGCCGCCCACCAGCAGCAGGAGCGGGATGACCAGGGCCAGCAGCAGCTGCTCACCGTTACGGACGAGCAGCCGCGTCTCCATCCGGGCGTGCGACCACACCATCGACGGGAACGGCGCGCGACCAGGCGCGGGCGCGAAGCTCAGCGATGGCACGGCGCTCACGCCCGCAGCTCCCTACCGGTGAGATCCAAGAACACGTCCTCGAGCGTCGCGTGCCCCACCGTCAGGCCCTCCGGCATCACGCCACGGGCCGCACACCAGGAGGTCACCGCGGCAAGGGTCTGCGGAGACACCGATCCGCTCACGGAGTAGGCGCCACCCGGCTGGGCCGTCACCGTGCAGCCGGCCGGCAGCGATGCGGTCAGTGCAGCGACATCGAGACCGGCGGCCGCCCTGAACCGGATGGTTCTGCCGGCACCGGCGGAGGTGAGCTCGGCCGGACTGCCGGATGCCATCACCCTGCCGTGGTCGAGGACGTGCACCTGGCCGGCGAGCCGCTCGGCCTCCTCGATGTAATGGGTCGTCAGCACCACGGTCACGCCCTCCCGAGCGAGCTGCTCGACGAGGTCCCAGGTGGCCCGCCGCGCCTGCGGGTCGAGCCCGGCCGTGGGCTCGTCGAGGAAGACGAGCTCGGGCCTGCCGACGATGGCCATCGCGACGCCGAGCCGCTGCTGCTGACCGCCGCTCAGCCGACGGTACGGCGTCCTGCCGCATCCGGCGAGACCGAGCCGGTCGACGAGGGCGTCGACGGCGAGCGGGTTGGCGTAAAGGGAGGCCATGTAGGTGAGCATCTCCGTCGCCCGGGCGGCGGACCACGACCCGCCTGCCTGCAGCATCACGCCGACGCGGGGCGCCAGCTCGCGATGCTGTGTCCGCGGATCGAGGCCCAGCACCCGCACCGCCCCGGACTGCGGACGCCGGTACCCTTCACACGTCTCGATGGTGGTGGTCTTGCCGGCGCCGTTCGGACCGAGCACCGCGGTGACGCCGCCCGGCTCGACCGTCAAGGACAACCCGTCGACGGCGGTCTTGTCGCCGTACCTCATGACGAGGTCGGTCACCTCGACCGCGAGGGTAGTCACGCTTGAAGTGTAGGGATCGGCCGCTCCAGGCCGGGGCGGGGACGACCGCCAGGCCCGAACAGGTGCATCCGGCGTGGGCCGGGCGATCTCGGTGAGGAGACCTGATTTGAGAGCGTCCGGGAATTAGGACACAATGGTGTTGTGAAAACCCACGGTGCGACGATCGTCAACCAGGTCGACGACGCCCCGACGCGGGAGCGGGTCGCAGCAGCGATCATGGAGGACGGGCCTTCCACGGCCGCCGCCCTGGGGGCGCGCCTGGACCTGACAGCCGCCGCCATCCGCCGTCACCTCGACCACCTGGTCGGGACGGGCGCCGTCGAGGCCCGACACCCGCGCGTCTACGGCGCGCGGGGTCGCGGCAGGCCCGCGAAGGTCTTCGCGCTGACCGAGCTGGGGAGAGACACGTTCGTCCAGGCATACGACAACCTCGCCGTCAGCGCGCTGCGCTTCCTCAAGGAGTCCGGCGGCCCGACGGCGGTCGCGGACTTCGCCCGTCGTCGTACTGCGGAGCTCGAGGAGCGCTACCGACCGGTCGTCGAGGCCGCCGCCCCGCAGGACCGCGCCATGGCCCTCGCCGACTCGCTCAGCCAGGAGGGCTACGCCGCCTCGGTGACCCAGGGGTCCACCGGCAGCCAGCTGTGCCAGCACCACTGCCCGGTCGCTCATGTCGCCGCCGAGTTCCCCCAGCTGTGTGAGGCCGAGACCGAGGTCTTCGCCCGGCTGCTGGGGCGGCACGTGCAGCGTCTGGCGACGATCGCCCACGGTGACGGGGTGTGTACGACGAACATCCCGCACCACCAAGTCCCCGTCACGGCAACGCCCACCAAGGCGTCCACGAAGGCCGGCCCCCGCGACCACCCCCCCGCACCCCTCGCAACCGAATCCGGAAGGATCCGCTCATGACATCGATCGAGCAGCTCAACCCCGAGCTTGAGGGCATCGGCCGCTACGAGTTCGGGTGGGCCGACTCCGACCTCGCCGGAGCGACCGCGCAGCGCGGGCTCAACGAGTCGGTCGTGCGTGGCATCTCCGGCCTCAAGAGCGAGCCGCAGTGGATGCTCGACCTCCGGTTGAAGGGTCTCAAGCTCTTCGACCGCAAGCCGATGCCGACCTGGGGCTCCGACCTCAGCGCGATCGACTTCGACAACATCAAGTACTTCGTGCGGTCCACCGAGCAGCAGGCGACGTCGTGGGAGGACCTGCCCGAGGAGATCAAGAACACCTACGACCGGCTCGGCATCCCCGAAGCGGAGAAGCAGCGCCTGGTTGCGGGCGTCGCCGCCCAGTACGAGTCCGAGGTCGTCTACCACAAGATCCGCGAGGACCTCGAGGAGCAGGGCGTCATCTTCAAGGACACCGACACCGGTCTGCGTGAGCACGAGGACATCTTCAAGGAGTACTTCGGCTCGGTCATCCCGGTCGGCGACAACAAGTTCGCCGCCCTCAACACGTCGGTGTGGTCGGGCGGCTCGTTCATCTACGTCCCCAAGGGCGTGCACGTCGACATCCCGCTGCAGGCCTACTTCCGGATCAACACCGAGAACATGGGCCAGTTCGAGCGCACGCTGATCATCGTCGACGAGGACGCCTACGTGCACTACGTCGAGGGATGCACCGCCCCGATCTACAGCTCCGACTCGCTGCACTCCGCGGTCGTGGAGATCATCGTCAAAAAGGGCGGCCGCTGCCGGTACACGACGATCCAGAACTGGTCGAACAACGTCTACAACCTGGTCACCAAGCGGGCCACCTGCGAGGCCGGGGCCACCATGGAGTGGGTCGACGGCAACATCGGGTCCAAGGTCACGATGAAGTACCCCGCGATCTACCTGATGGGGGAGCACGCCAAGGGCCAGACCCTGTCGATCGCGTTCTCCGGCGAAGGTCAGCACCAGGACGCCGGCGCCAAGATGGTGCACGCCGCGCCCTACACGTCCAGCTCGATCATCTCGAAGTCCGTGGCGCGGGGCGGCGGCCGCACGTCGTACCGCGGCCTCGTGCAGATCAACGAGGGCGCGCACCACAGCGCCAGTACCGTGCGGTGCGACGCGCTGCTCGTCGACCAGATCAGCCGCAGCGACACCTACCCGTACGTCGACGTCCGGGAGGACGACGTGTCGATGGGTCACGAGGCGACGGTGTCGAAGGTGAGCGAGGACCAGCTGTTCTACCTGATGAGCCGGGGGGTGGCCGAGGACGAGGCGATGGCCATGATCGTCCGCGGGTTCATCGAGCCGATCGCCCGCGAGCTCCCGATGGAGTACGCGCTGGAGCTGAACCGGCTCATCGAGATGCAGATGGAGGGTGCAGTTGGCTAGCCCCGTGCAGGAGGCCGTTGAGTCGGTGAGGACCGTCGCGAGCCATCTGCACGCCTCGCCGTCGTACGACCTGGCGGACCACGCCATGCCGACGGGTCGCGAGGAGGTCTGGCGGTTCACACCGCTCAAGCGGCTCCGCGGACTGTTGGCCGGAGACGTGTCCGGCAAGACGCTGAGCTGGGACGCCGACCTGCCGGCCGGGGTCACCGTCAAGGAGATCTCGCGCGAGGAGGCGGCCGGGCTCGGTGAGGTGCTCCCGGCCGACCGCCCTGCGGCGCTGGCCGTCGCCCGCAACCCCACTGCGGTGCTCGTCGACGTACCGGCTGAGCTCGATCTCGAGGAGCCGCTCATCGTCCGGCTCGCCGGGGAGTCCGTCGAGGACCTCGTGTGGGGCCACATCATCGTCCGGATCGGCGCCCACGCGAAGGCCACCGTCGTCTTCGAGCACGTCGGAAGCGCCCGGTACGCGGCCTCGACCTCCGTGCTCGTCGGCGACAACGCCCAGCTCGAGCTGGTCTCCGTGCAGCTGTGGGACGACGACGCGGTCCACCTCGGCCAGGTCGGTCTGCGGGTCGGCCGAGACTCCCGGGTGCGCAGCTTCCAAGCCAGCCTGGGCGGCGACCTGGTGCGTATCACCGAGAACGTGGAGTACGCGGGGCCCGGAGGAGAGATCGAGATGTTCGGCCTCTACTTCGTCGATGCGGGCCAGCACATCGAGCACCGGCTCTTCGTCGACCACAACGAGCCCCACACCAAGAGCATCGCTGTCTACAAAGGTGGTCTGCAGGGTCAGGGCGCGCACTCCGTCTGGGTCGGCGACGTGCTGATCCGCAAGGTGGCGGAAGGCATCGAGACGTTCGAGACGAACCGGAACCTCGTGCTCACGGACGGCTGCCGAGCCGACTCCGTCCCCAACCTCGAGATCGAGACCGGCGAGATCAAGGGCGCCGGGCACGCGTCGGCGACCGGCCGGTTCGACGACGAGCAGCTGTTCTACCTGCAGTCGCGTGGCATCAGCGAGGACGAGGCCCGCCGCCTCGTCGTCCACGGCTTCTTCGCCGACATCGTGCGCCGCATCGGCGTGCCGGAGATCGAGCGCCGGCTGATGGGCTCGCTGGAGCTCGAGCTCGCCAGGAACGTCGGCCCCGTGCCGACAGTCGCGGAGAGCGGATGAGCGAACCGCCCCACACCGATTTCACTCGGGCGTGCGCGGTCGACGACGTACCCATCGGTGGTGTCGTCGCCGTCGACGTCGAGGGCGTCGAGGTGGCCGTCGTGCGGACCGCTGACGAGTTCTTCGCGATCCGCGACGAGTGCTCGCATGCCGCGATCGCCCTGAGCGAGGGTGACGTCGACCCGGACGAATGCGAGATCGAGTGCTGGCTGCACGGGTCGCGCTTCGACCTGCGAACCGGCAAACCCACCGGGCTGCCGGCGACCGAGCCGGTGCCGGTCTACCCCTGTCGCGTGGAGTCCGGCTCCGTCGCCATCGACGTCCACCACCCGCACCACATCGACCATGACACCACTGGAGAGAGCTGACACATGTCAACGCTTGACATCAAGAACCTGCACGTCGCGGTGGCCACCGAGGACGGCCTGAAGCCGATCCTCAACGGAGTCGACCTCACCGTCCGCTCCGGCGAGACGCACGCGATCATGGGACCCAACGGGTCCGGCAAGTCGACGCTCGCCTACTCGATCGCGGGCCACCCGAAGTACCAGGTCACCGACGGCGTGGTCACCCTCGACGGGGTCGACGTGCTGTCGATGAGCGTCGACATGCGCGCTCGGGCGGGGCTCTTCCTCGCCATGCAGTACCCGGTCGAAGTGCCCGGTGTCTCCGTCTCGAACTTCCTGCGGACCGCGAAGACTGCTCTCGACGGCGAGGCTCCCAAGCTGCGCACCTGGGCGAAGGAGGTCAACGCTGCCATGGACAAGGTGCAGATGGACCGTGACTTCGGGCAGCGCAACGTCAACGAGGGTTTCTCGGGAGGGGAGAAGAAGCGCCACGAGATCGTCCAGCTCGAGCTGCTCAACCCGACGTTCGCGATCCTCGACGAGACCGACTCGGGTCTCGACATCGACGCGCTCAAGGTCGTGGCGGACGGGGTGAACCGGTTCCGGACCCAAGGCGACCGGGGAGTGCTGCTGATCACGCACTACACCCGCATCCTGCGCTACATCACGCCGGACTTCGTCCACGTCTTCATCGGCGGGAAGATCGCCGAGCAGGGCGGCCCAGAGCTCGCCGAACGGCTCGAGGCCGAGGGCTACGACCGGTACCTGAAGGTCGTCGCGGGCCCATGACGGACACGACTCTCACCGAGCCGTCCGCTGTAGCTGCAGACGGCAGGTTGCAGACCCCCCCGACCGATGGCTATGACGTCAACCGGGTGAGGGCGAGTTTCCCGATCCTGTCGAGGCGGCTGGCCGACGACCGACCGCTCGTCTATCTCGACAGCGCGAACACGTCGCAGAAGCCGCAGTCGGTGATCGACGCCATGAGCGAGCACCTCTCGATGCACAACGCCAACGTCGCGCGGGCCGTCCACCAGCTCGGGGCAGAGTCCACCGTCGCCTACGAGACCGCCCGTGACAAGGTGGCTGCCTTCATCAACGCGCCGTCGCGCGACGAGGTCGTCTTCACGAAGAACATCACGGAAGCCCTCAACCTGCTGGCTCGCGTGCTAGGCGACGTGCGTGGTCCCAGACGCGTCAACGAGGGCGACGAGATCCTCATCACCGAGATGGAGCACCACTCCAACATCGTGCCGTGGCAGCTGCTCCGAGACCGGACCGGTGCCAGGTTGCGCTGGTTCGGCCTGACCGACGAGGGCCGCCTCGACCTCACGAACATCGACGAGCTCATCAACGAGCGCACGAAGGTGGTGTCGATCGTCTGGGTCTCCAACATGCTGGGGACGGTCAACCCGCTGCCGGAGATCATTCGCCGCGCCCATGAGGTCGGCGCGCTGGTGATCGTGGATGCCGCCCAGGCGGTGCCCCAGATGCCCGTCGACGTCTCAGCGCTGGGTGCGGACTTCGTGGCTTTCACCGGTCACAAGATGGTCGGGCCTACCGGCATTGGTGTGCTCTGGGGGCGGGCCGAGGTGTTCGCCGAGCTGCCGCCGTTCCTCGGCGGCGGTGAGATGATCGAGACGGTCACGATGCAGCGGTCGACGTACGCCGACCTGCCGCACCGGTTCGAGGCGGGGACGCCTCCGATCGTGGAAGCCGTCGGACTGGGCGCCGCCGTCGACTTCCTGACCGGGCTCGGCATGGATGCGGTTGCCGCTCACGAGCGGGAGATCACCGGCTATGCGTTGTCCCGCCTCGCGGACGTGCCCGGCCTGACGATTCTCGGGCCTCGTGAGCCCGTCGGGCGTGGCGGAGCGGTCAGCTTCGAGCTGGCCGGCATCCACCCGCACGACGTGAGCCAGGTCCTCGACTCGCTCGGTATCGCCGTCCGAGCCGGCCACCACTGCGCGAAGCCGGCGCACGCGCGTTTCGGCGTGCAGTCCTCGACGCGTGCCTCGTTCTACGTCTACACCACGACCCACGAGGTCGATGAGCTCGTCGACGGCCTCGAGCACGCGCGGAACTTCTTCAAGGTTCCCTGACGTGGACATGAACGCGCTGTACCAGGAGATCATCCTCGACCACTACCGCTCACCCCACCATGCGGGGCTGCGGGAGCCGTTCGAGGCGGAGGTCCACCACGTGAACCCCACGTGCGGGGACGAGGTCACGCTGCGGGTCCACCTGAGCGAGGGAGTGGTCGAGGACATCTCCTACGACGCCGAGGGGTGCTCGATCTCGCGCGCCTCGACGTCCGTGCTGACCGACCTGATGATCGGCAAGCAGGTGGAGGAGGCGATGCGCGTGCACGATTCGTTCGTCGAGCTGATGCACGGTCAGGGGCGCATCGAACCGGACGAGGCCGTCCTCGAGGACGGCATCGCGTTCGCGGGAGTCTCGAAGTACCCCGCGCGCATCAAATGTGCGCTGCTGGGCTGGATGGCGTGGAAGGACGCGACGGCGCATGCCGTCGCAGAAGCGGAGGCATAGATGACGGAAATGCCGGCGGTAGACGTGAACCCGAACGAGGGGTCGGTCTCGAATGCTGACGTCCTGGAGGCCCTCAAGGACGTTGTCGACCCCGAGCTGGGCATCAACGTCGTCGATCTCGGGTTGATCTACGACGTGACGGTCGACGAGACGACGACCGCGATCATCGACATGACACTGACCTCGGCCGCCTGTCCCCTCACCGATGTCATCGAGGACCAGACCCGGCTGGCCCTCGAAGGGCTGGTCAACGACTTCAAGATCAACTGGGTCTGGATGCCGCCGTGGGGGCCGGACAAGATCACCGACGACGGTCGCGAGATGCTGCGGGCGCTCGGTTTCAACGTCTAGCCCCGGCGGCCACCGAGGACCAGCGGCGAGCGGGTCGCGGGAAGGTTTCGAGCGCGTCTTGGCGGGGTCGAGGAGGTATCCCGAGCGCGTTTAGGGTTAATTGTTGCGCGAGCGTAGACTCAAGGAAATAAATCCGAGAGGCTGACGAATGCGCACTCCCTTCAAGGGCCATCACGTCCCGATTACCCGCCGCTCCGCACTCGTCGGCAGCGCTGCGGTAGGCGCGACCGCCGTACTCCCGGTCTCCGCCGCCGCAGCGGCGACGAAGGTACGAACGAGAGTCGCTCGGCCGGCGACGAACCACTCCGCGGGCACCTTCGCTGCCTCCACGAATCACGCGTTCCAGCTGCCGGACGGCAAGACCCGCAACATCTTGAGCCGGTTCACGTCAGGCGTGAACGCCGAGCGGCTGGCTGACGTCGCAGCCGAGGGCGGCATCGACGCCTGGTTCGAGCACCAGCTCGCGCCGGGGAACATCTCGAACAAGAAGGCCGACGCCACGTCCGCCTGGTTCCCGGTGCTCGCCATGACGCCGCAGCAGCGGTTCGCCCGGTACAAGGCGGGGACCCAGAACGGCGCGGAGATGATGCAGGACTTCGCCTCCTGGACCATGCTTCGCAGGTTGTTCTCCAAGCGCGCCGTCGATGAGCTGATGGTGGACTTCTGGTCCAACCTGCTGCACACCGCTTCACCGGCCAACAACGTCTGGCCGTGGCGGATCGAGTACGACCAAATGATCCGCAGGCACGCTCTCGGCGACTTCGACAGCCTGCTCAAGGCCGCCATCCAACACCCTGCCATGGGCCTCTATCTCAACAACGTCCTGTCGACCGCGGATGCGATCAACGAGAACCTCGGCCGCGAGCTCCTCGAGTGCCACACGGTGGGAGTGGGCAACTACACCGAGCACGACGTCATCAACTCCGCCAGGATCCTCACCGGCTTCCAGGTCGACCAGAAGCTCACTTGGGACCAGACGTACCACCCCGAGGACCATTGGATGGGCCGCGTGAAGGTGATGGCGTTCCGGGCGCCGAACGCGAAGGCGAACGGCATCCCGGTGCTGCTCAAGTACCTCACGTATCTTTCCCATCACCCCCTCACCGCCCAGCGCCTGTGCCGTCGGCTCGCGATCCGGTTCATGTCTGACAACCCGTCGGACGCCCTCGTCACGTCGCTCGCCAACGTGTACCTGGACTCCAATACGGAGATCGTCCCGGTCCTGCGAGCTCTCGTGACATCAGACGAGTTCCTGTCGTCGTCCATGCAGAAGGTTCGAACCCCGGTGGAGGACGCCCTCGCCACCTGGACGGCCATCGGTGCCGTCGTGACCCAGCCACACTCGCCGGACGACGCCGGAAACCAGTTCATCAACGTGAGTAAGGCGATCGGGCAGGTCGTGTTCAGCTGGCCCACACCGGACGCGTTCCCCGACCTCGCCCCGGCGTGGAGCGGCGCCGGCCGAATGCTCGGGTCCTTCCGGGTCCACTGGTACGCCGCCTGCGGTGCCTACCCGAACCAGGGAATCACCTTCCTGACCCCGCTCGACTGGATGCCGCAGCTGCCGCTGCAGTTCAAGGACGTCGTCGACCACGTCGTGCGAAGTGTGCTGTTCCTGCCCTCCACCCTGTCGATGCAGGTTGCGGCCACCATCGCCACCGATATCCAGCCGACTGACGTCATCACCACCTCCCACGCACTCGTGACCCATTCGTTCCCCCGCCTGCTGGTGAGCATCCTCGACACCGTCGAACACCTGAGCCGCTGATATGAGAGAAGAGACGAACACCATGACAGGTACCCACGTGCACCCGGGGTGCGATGAGTTCAAGAGGACGACCGGGTCCCGGCGGAACTTCCTGAAGGGGCTCGGCGTGGTGACGGCGGGAGGCGTCATGGCGACGATGCACGGCACGGTCTTCAAGCAGACCGCCTTCGCCGCGAGCGGGCAGGCTTCCAACATCCTGGTCGTGCTCAGCCAGCGGGGAGGAGCCGACGGCATGTCGCTCGTCGTCCCATACGGCGACCCCAACTACAAGGTGGCGCGCCCGACCATCGGCATCCCACCCGGGCAGCTCCTCCAGACCGACGGCTTCTTCGGGCTGCACCCGCGGCTGGCACCCCTCGAGCAGATGTGGAGCAAGGGCCAGATGGCTGCCGTCCACGCGACTGGACTCAAGGTCGCGAACCGCTCGCACTTCTCCGCGATCGTGGAGCTCGAGGAGGCAAACACCGGATCCACCCAGCGCATCGGGTGGTTGAACCGGATGATCGGGATGAACGACCCCGGTTCCCTCTTCGGCGCGGTTCAGGTCGGGAACGGCGTACCGGAGACCGAGGTCTACGGATCGCAGGCAACCCTGTCGGCACAGGACGTCGGCCTGGTCCAGGTCTACGGCCCGAGCAACGCCATGCCCCAGCGGGTGGCCTCCCTGAACTCCACCTGGAACGGGGCCTCCGGTCCCCTCGGCAAGGCGGGGCGGGACGCGATGGACACCGCCGTCGAGTGGGCGCCGGTGCTCCGTGTGTCAACCGCGCCCCAGAACGGTGCTAACTACCCCGGGACCGACCTGGGCGACGCCCTTGCCCAGTCGGCCCGGGTGATCCGAGGCAACGTCGGAGCCGAGGTCATCACCATCGACCACTCCTCATGGGACATGCACACCGGTCTCGGGACCCTGGACGACGGGGACATGCGGTTGATGGCCGATGACCTCGCCAAGTCGATCGCGGCCTTCTTCACCGATCTCGGCGCACTGGCCGACAACGTGACCATGGTGACGATCAGCGAGTTCGGCCGCCGGGTCATCGAGAACGGAGATGCCGGTCTCGACCATGGCTGGGGGAACGCGATGCTTCTTCTGGGCGCGGGAGTCAAGGGCGGCACCGTCTACTCGAAGTGGCCCGGGCTCGACCTGACCGCTGGTGCCGAGGCCGATCTGAGCGTTACGACGGACTATCGGTCGGTGCTCTACGAGGTAGTGAAGACACAGTTCCCCAATGTCAGCCTGCCTTCGATGTTCCCCGGACTCAGCTACAACCGCGTCGGAGTCATGCAAGGCGCCTGAAGCCCGCTCACCGAAGGGGGCACCGGACACGGCGCACCTACCCGCACAGGTCGGTGCGCCGTGTCTGCTTCCGACGGCTTCTCGGTAGCGTCACCTCATGCCCGAGACGACCCCCCACGAGCCTCGGCTGGTCAGGGTACCGTTCGAGCGGCTGGACGGATGGCTGCTCCGGTACGACGGCGCGCACCCCGGCACGGCCTGGCGGGTGACGGGGCAGGACGTCCGGACGGAAAGTCCCGACGGGACGCGGCTGCGGATCGCCGTACCGTTCGCTCCCCTGACCGAGGAGACGCTCGACGGGCTATCCGCGCATCTGCAGCGGCCCTGGGACGTCGGGGTGGTGCTGGTTCGCAAGGGTGGCTTCGCCGTGGCCAGCCTGCGCGGACGCGAGGTGGTCGAGTCGAAGATCGGCCGCCGGCACGTCCAGGGCCGCACCAAGGCCGGTGGCTGGTCGCAGCATCGGTTCGCCCGGCGACGCGACAACCAGGCCCGGGCCGCGTTCGATGCGGCGGCTGGACATGTGCAACGGGTACTCGGCCGGGTGAGCGGACGGTTGGACCTGCTGGGAACCGGCGGGGACCGCAAGGCCGTCGCGAGCGTCCTCGCCCACCCCGAGCTCTCCTGGTTGGCCGCCGCCCCGCAGACCTGGCTGGGCGGCGTTCCCGACCCGAACCGCGACGTCCTCGACGAGGCGGTGACCAGGGTTCGGTCCGTCGAAGTCTCGATCATCGACCCTCCCGTGGCCGGTGACGACCTGCCCGGGTGTCCGGCCCCGCGGTAGCCTGGTTGAAGCCCCGCCTGCCCATTCCGCCCTCCGCTGGGCGACCCCCGCCCCGGAAAGTGCCGTTCCACCGCCATGATCAACGCCCAGCACCTGCAGGTCAGGGTCGGCGCCCGCAGCCTCATCGACGACACGAGCTTCCGGATCGGCCCCGGCGACAAGGTGGGCCTGGTCGGTCGCAACGGCGCCGGCAAGACCACCCTGACCCGGATCCTCGCCGGCGAGGCGCAGCCGACCGGTGGGACGGTGCTGCGCACCGGTGGGGTCGGCTACCTCCCGCAGGATCCGCGAACCGGGGACCTCGACATGCTGGCCCGGGACCGGATCCTGTCGGCCCGCGGGATCGACGACGTGGTACGGCGGCTGCGGACCGCCGAGCAGCAGATGGCCAGCGACGACCCCGCCGTCGCGGAGCGCGCGATGCGGCGCTACACCACGGCCGACGCGGAGCTGCACTCGGCGGGAGGCTTCGCCGCGGAGGCGGAGGCGTCGCAGATCAGCGCCAGCCTCGGACTGCCGAACCGGGTGCTCGGGCAGCCGCTGAGGACCCTCTCCGGGGGCCAACGCCGACGGGTCGAGCTGGCCCGGATCCTGTTCTCCGGCGCCGAGACACTGCTGCTCGACGAGCCCACCAACCACCTCGACGCCGACTCGATCGGCTGGCTGCGCGGGTTCTTGAAGTCACGGCGCGGCGGACTCGTCGTGATCAGCCACGACGTCGCCCTTCTCGACGAGACGGTGAACCGGGTCTTCCACCTGGACGCCAACCGGGCCGAGATCGACATCTACAACGTCGGCTGGTCGACGTACCTGAAGCAACGCGAGACCGATGAGCGCAGGCGAAAGCGGGAGCGTGCCAACGCGGAGAAGAAGGCGAGCACGCTGTTCGCCCAGGCGGACAGGATGCGCGCGAAGGCGACGAAGGCGACGGCCGCCCACAACATGGCCAGGCGCGCAGAGCGGCTGCTGGAGGGTCTCGAGTCGGAGCGGCGGCAGGACAAGGTGGCGCGGCTCGCGTTCCCCACCCCGGCGCCGTGCGGCAAGACTCCGCTGACGGCCAACGAGCTGTCCAAGTCCTACGGGTCGCTGGAGGTGTTCACCGACGTCGACCTCGCCGTGGACAAGGGCAGCCGGGTCGTCGTCCTCGGCCTGAACGGTGCCGGCAAGACCACCCTGCTGCGGATCCTGGCCGGCCTCGACGACCCGGACACCGGCGGTGTGCTCCCCGGCTACGGCCTCAAGCTCGGCTACTACGCGCAGGAGCACGAGACGCTCGACCTCACGCGAACCGTGCTCGAGAACCTGCAGTCGGCGGCGCCCGACCTGACCGAGACGCAGGTCCGCAGCGTGCTGGGCGCTTTCCTCTTCTCCGGCGACGACGCAACCAAGCCGGCCCAGGTGCTGTCGGGCGGAGAGAAGACCCGGCTGGCGCTGGCCACCCTGGTCGTCTCCGCGGCCAACGTGCTGTTGCTGGACGAGCCGACGAACAACCTCGACCCGGCCAGCCGGGAGGAGGTGCTCGCGGCGATCCGGAGCTACGCCGGCGCCATCGTGCTCGTCACGCACGACGAGGGGGCGGTGACCGCGTTGCAACCCGACCGGGTGCTGATCCTGCCCGACGGCGTGGAAGACCTCTGGAACGACGAGTACGTCGACCTGGTCGCGCTGGCCTGACCGCTCCGCCGCCCCTGGTCTGAGGCTCCCTCAACCCCAGGCTCACCCCCGGGCCAGCGTCAGCTCTCGGCCCTTCCTGCCGCCAGCGCTCGAAGGCGCCTGACCTGGGCGGCTCGCTCGGCGGCCAGCTGGTCGTCGTACCCGCGCCTGGTCGCGCCGCGCAGCAGTGCCTTGGTCGCGGTGACCGCGTCCCTGGGTGCGGCGCTGACCGCGGCCGCCAGGTCGGCGACGGTCGCGTCGAGCTCTGAGCGGGGTACGACGACCGTGGCGAGACCGAGGGCACGGGCCTCGAGGGCGCCCACCCAGCGACCGGTCAGGCAGATCTCGAGAGCGCGCGAGTACCCGACCTCCTCCACGAGGGGCTGGGTGCCGCCCAGGTCCGGCACCAGCCCGAGGCTCGGCTCCCGCATCGACAACCGCGCGTCCTCGCTGAGGACCCGGAGGTCGCACGCCAGGGCGAGCTGGAAACCGGCACCGATCGCGTGTCCCTGTACGGCGGCGATGCTCACGATGTCCGGCCTCCGCCACCACGAGAACGCCTCCTGGAAGCTCGATATCGTCTCGTCCAGCTCCCAGTCATCCAGCCGAGCCAGATCGGCGAGCGACAGGTCGCCGGGGATGCCGTCGGGTTCGAACAGCCGTACGTCGAGACCCGCGCTGAACGACTCGCCCTCGCCGCGCACCACGACGACGCGAATGTCGGAGCCGACCTCCTCTCCGATCTCCGCCAGCGCCGCCCACATCCTCGGAGTCTGCGCGTTGTGCACCTCCGGTCGGCTCAAAGTGACGGTCGCGACGGCATCCGCGACGTCGAGGCGGACGCCGAACTCGTCGTAGGCCTGGGTCATGCGTCGCAGTGTAGGAGGCTGCCGTCCGGGACCGGGCCGGCGGACCGACGGGCCCCGGGTTGCCACCCATGGCTTGCCCGCTGGCGTAGCGTCGACAGCGATGAGCAACCCCTGGCAGGTCATGCACTCGTACTCGCGGAGCAACCCGCTCTCCGGGCGACCGGGGCTCGCGCCGGGAACGTTTCGTCGCGTCGTCACCTTCGCGCGGCCCCATCAGCGCGCGCTTGGCTGGTTCCTCGTTCTCGTCGTGCTTGACGCACTGCTCGTCGTGGCGACGCCGCTCCTCTTCCGCGACATCATCGACGAGGGGGTCACGAAGAACAACGGTCGGGTGATCACGATCCTGGCGCTGATCATCGCGGCGGTCGCCGTCGGCGAAGCCCTGCTCACCCTCGCCCAACGCTGGTACTCGGCACGGATCGGGGAGGGGTTGATCTACGACCTTCGGACCAAGGTGTTCAGCCACGTGCAACGGATGCCACTCGCGTTCTTCTCGCGGACCCACACCGGTGCCTTGGTGTCGCGCATCAACAGCGACGTGATCGGGGCCCAGAGTGCCTTCACGTCGACGCTCTCCAACGTGGTCAGCAACGTGATCAGCCTACTGCTGGTCGGCGCCACCATGGCCTATCTCTCCTGGCAGATCACGGTGCTGGCCCTAGTCATCCTGCCGGTGTTCTACTTCCCGGCGAAGTGGGCAGGAAGGCGACTGTCGGGGCTGACCCGCGAACAGATGCAGACGAACGCCACCATGGCCTCGATGGCGACCGAGAGGTTCCAGGTCGGCGGGGCGTTGCTGGTGACCCTGTTCGGCAGGCGGGCCGACGAGGACGCCGAGTACGCGCGCCGATCCGCCCTGGTCCGCGACCTCGGCGTGGAGATCGCGATGACCGGCCGGATCTTCTTCAGCGCGCTCACCCTCGTCGCGGCGCTCGCCACCGCCGTCGTGTACGGCGTCGGCGGTCACCTGGTGATCGCGGGCAGCCTCAGCCTGGGCTCGCTGCTGGCGCTGGCGGCCTTGATGGGCAGGCTCTACGGTCCCTTGACGTCGCTGTCGAACGTACGGGTCGACATCATGACCGCGCTGGTGTCCTTCGAGCGGGTCTTCGAGGTGCTCGACCTGGAGCCGATGATCACCCAGGCACCGGACGCCGTCGACCTGACCGGGCGTCCATCGAGCGTGGAGTTCGACCAGGTGCGCTTCCGCTACCCGTCGGCCGAGGAGGTGTCGCTCGCCAGTCTCGAAGCGCTGATGGTGAGCGACTCGGGACCGAGCCAGGAGGTCGTGAAGGGCGTCAGCTTCAGGGTGGAACCCGGCCAGCTCGTCGCGCTCGTCGGGCCGTCCGGCGCGGGGAAGACGACCCTGACGCACCTGGTGGCCCGCCTCTACGACGTCACGAGCGGCGCGGTCCGGGTGGGCGGGGTCGACGTGCGGCAGGCCACCCTCGACTCGCTGCACGCCATGGTGGGGTACGTCACCCAGGACGCCCACATGTTCCACGACACGATCCGGGCCAACCTGCTCTACGCCCGTCCCGAGGCGACCGACGTCGAGCTCGTCGCGGTTCTCCGGGCGGCCCAGATCTGGAGCCTGGTGGAGTCGCTCCCGGACCGGCTCGAGACGGTCGTGGGTGAGCGCGGGTACCGGCTCAGCGGGGGAGAGCGCCAGCGGCTCGCGCTCGCGCGGCTGCTGCTCAAGGCGCCGAGGGTCATCGTCCTCGACGAGGCCACCGCCCACCTCGACAGCGAGTCGGAGGTCGCCGTACACCGTGCCCTCGACACCGCCCTCGCCGGCCGGACCTCCCTCGTCATCGCGCACCGGCTCTCGACGGTGCGCAACGCCGACCTGATCCTCGTCGTCGACGACGGGCGCATCGTCGAGCGCGGGACACATGCGGAGCTCCTCGACGCCGGTGGCCTGTACGCCGACCTCTACCACACCCAGTTCGCCGAGGACCCGGTCATCGAGAACGCCCCCCTCGGTTGACCCGTCGCAAAGTTGCCGTTCACCCGTCGCAAAGTTGCCCTTCAGCCGTCGCAAAGTTGCCGTTCAGCCGTCGAAAAGTGGCTGTGCGTCGGTCAAAGAACGAGTGTTTGTTCAACTTTCCGACGGGTCAACCCCAATTTTCCGACGGGTCGACGGCAATTTTGCGACGGGTCAACGAGAGGATGGGAGGATGGACCTGGGGCTGCGGGAGCGCGTGTACATCATCACCGGCGGAACGCGGGGCCTCGGGAGGGCAACCGCCGACAGGCTGGTCCCGGAAGGCGCGAAGGTCGTCGTGTCGAGCCGGCTGCAGAGCCACGCCGACGAGGCCGTCGCGGCTCTCGGCCGACAGTCGTCGGTGGGAGTGGCCGCCGACAACGCCGACCCGGCAACGCCGGCGAAGCTGGTCACCGCCGCGAAGGACCGCTTCGGGCGCCTCGACGGACTCCTGGTGAGCGTCGGTGGCCCCCCGCCCGGCCCGATCGTCGACAAGGTCGACGAGGACTGGCGTCAGCCCTTCGAGAGCATCTTCCTCGGCGCCCTGAGGCTCGCGACCACCGTGGCCAAAGAGCTGGTAGACGGGGGAAGCATCGTGTTCGTGCTGTCCACCTCCGCCAAGCAGCCGATCCCCAACCTCGGCATCTCGAACGGGCTCCGGCCTGGCCTGGCCATGGCAGCCAAGACGCTCGCCGACGAGCTGGGTCCACGAGGCATCCGGGTCAACGGTTTGCTGCCGGGTCGCGTCGAGACCGAGCGCCTGCAGCAGCTCGATGCGGCGACCGAGGACCCAGAGGCCACCCGCCGCGCCCAGCTGGCGACAATCCCGCTGCGCCGGTTCGGAAAGCCGGAGGAGTTCGCCGCCGCTGCCGTCTTCCTGCTCTCGCCAGTCTCGTCGTACATCACCGGGGCGATGCTTCCGGTCGACGGCGGGATCACTCGGGCGTTGTGACGAGCGGCTCGCTGTCGTTGCCCGGGTCGCGGGGACGTGACCGTGGCGTGCTGCCGTCCCGCGGCCTGCCCTTGACCTTCTCCTGGTACTCCGCCCACACGAAGTACACAAGTGCCAAAAGGTTGTCCCAACCACTGTTGCGCGGGATGTCGGCGTTTGCTCGGCGAACGCGTCCATCGGCGGAGGGAGCGGCCATCCGGATGCGGTCGGTGGACGATGCAAACCGCGCGAAGGATGGACAGTATGTATCGGAGTGATTTGGGCAACTCGGTGCGGTGCGCGCTCGTAAAGCTGCACGTTGCCGTAGTTGGCGGGCGACAACATCTCGCCCGTTGTGTGGGTTTCGGCAGCGCAGCATCCTCACCGGCTTCGCTCGCGCAGATCTAAAACTGTCCGAGCACCCGCCGAGCCGAGGAGGAGTGGATGAGTCATTGGCGACGGAAGGACGCGCCTTCGCTGGGTCCCGCCGGCGGCGGAGAGGACCTTCATTCAACTGGCGGCGCGTATCGCCCACCGTTCCGCGGTGTCCTTCGAGGTCTGAGACCGGCCTCGCGCCGGTTCAGAGCCTCCTGATGTCGTCGAGATAATCTGTGACTTCAACGCGCGGACGTGTTGGCGAGGCAAATGCCGCGGCCTCCGCCGCCGACTCCAAGAGTTGGATGACGAACACGGTGGTGACACCCGTTGTGTCAAACTTGAGCGGTAGGGCCAACCATGTCCTTAAGGAGGTTCGTTCCGAAGGACTTGAGGATCGAGTGTGCCGGCTCTGTGCGGCCATTGACCCTGTCAGCCTCCTCGCTGGGGTAGTCGAATACGCGTCGGATTCCGTCCACATCACCTTCGTCCCACCAAGACCGCAGATTTGCCTGGTGAAGCCCAAGAATGTGCTGCCAACTGTGAGTCTTCACGGTTCCCAAGAAGTCCATGAAACCGGGAGGGAGCTGCATCTCTATTTGTTTCAATTCCGGTCCGGAAGCCCCTACCCGTGCTAGGACACTCCGATACCTGCCCTCGTCCTCGAATAGACCCGAGTCTGAGCCTCGGTAGTCCGCGCGATGCTGAAATGCCTGAGCCCGGCGATACCGCTCGCCGTACCACAGTCTCGTCCACTGCTCAGCCCTAAGGAGGTCCTCATCGGACGCGGGGTTCTCCACGATCTGATCTAGGAGCCGATGCACGCCGCCCCGGTCATTCTTGAGTGCGAGAACGTCGTCAAGAAGCTCCCCTGCCGCCGCGCTGAGGCAATGGTCCGCCCGGAGACGGTCGCTGGTCCATAGTTTCTCGGACTCCTGCATCCACTGGATGAACGTAGGTTTCGCCTGCTATGTGGAGGAGGGGAGGACGTTGGACGCGCAGGCTTCGATGAGAGCCCCCCAACCGCCGATAGCCTCCTCGATCTCGGTTGAGGGTACACCCGCCGCCGTCAACGTCCTTGCGCATGCTATAACCGCGTCCGAGGATCCCGAAAGGCCTTGTTCCGTGCCGGCCAGCGACAAGTTGCCTCCGCCCGCGAAAAGTGACGGAAGGAACTGGGTGGGTGCGCCATCCTCCTTGTGATACATCAGCCACAATGCACGCGCAGGATCGGGGTGCCTTACCCGCAGCTCTATCGGCAGAGGCTGGTCGGGTGAGCGACGAATCCTATTTAAGCGGCCGGTCGCCGCCAGGCGAGTGACGATACCACCGTCAAAGGCCTGGGCGTCTGTAAGCACCACTCGCTCGGACAGCAGTGTCTCCAGACGAAGGCGGCCACATGCAAGGTCGAGCCGAGTTGCCCAGTCGCTCGACGACGCATTGATACCCTCCTGGCGCCAGGCATCCACCAGGTCGGCCTGATGAGTGCTGTCGAGATCGCCGATGAGGACGCGATCATGGGTCTTACCTATCAGCGCAACGGCCATAACCGGCGCCTCAGGCCTGTGTCTTAATTTGCGCTGGCAACAGGCCGAGCAGCGTAGCCCTCAAGACACTGGCAAGTGTGAAGGCGTCGACGATGCCTCCGGAGGAGATCCGACCAAGAACCTCTTCTATGCCGTACCAGTCAAAGTCGGTCACCTCGTCGGTGTCCACCACCTCAGTCTTCGCTCCACCCTTAGGAACCATGGCGGCGTAGAGCAACACTTCCGAGGCTAGGAGTCCGCTGTTGGGACTCAGCGCGCCCAGTGGAATGAGAGAACTTTCGTCGGCGACTAGGCCAGTTACCTCATGCAGTTCTCGGACGGCATCGGACAGCGGACCCGTTCCTTCCCCGCCGAAGCCGCGAGGGATCTCGAGGCACGATCGCTGCAAAAGTCGCCGGTAGACCGTCACAAGGCCAAGCCGATCGCCCGATATCGGTAGAATCGCGACTCCCCGCGCTCCGTACCGCTCGACAATTCGGATATATCCGGGCCCTTGGCCCGCCGGATCCGGATCTACGTACACTTGAACCCAATCCCCATGAGTGAAAGCTGGCTCGTCGCTCATTTGTCCCCTCTCTGGTTCTTGCGAACCACCAGATGCTAGCGGCTACTCCTTGCTGACTGGACGCCTTGGCCAAGGCACACCATCCCGATGCGGATGCACCACTACTTCACGGTTTCGAGTGTTCAGGAGTTGCGGTGGCATCGCGATCGCCATTGGCCGCTCGGAGTGCGCCTCCTGCCCGCTCGCGATCATGAGATGCGCCCGGTGGTGCTAGAGCTCGGCCCGACACCTTGTCGTCCGACCGGCGCGTCCTGCGGTCGAGGCTCCTCCTCAGGTGCGCTTCTTAGTGCTGAAGCCCCCATCGCTCGTAGAGGCGGGAGGCCTATGGAGTCTGAAGAGGAAGTCGTGGAGATTCTGGAAGCGGTCGACGAGACGGGTTCGTTTCGTGATGTTGGCGGGCTGGCGGGGCGTTGCCATCGCACCGTCGAGTTGTATGCCGGTGTCCGGTTCAGGCGGGTGCAGGGTCGGCCGGCGGTTTGCCCGCGCCAGCCGATGAGTGTCAGTGCGGCTGTTGGTCATGTCGTGTTTGCGCAAGCAATCGTCTGGGGTCAAGATTGGGGGTGGGCGGGAAGGTTGGAGATTATGCTGGAACTCGAGTGGACGACAAATTGTTCACTGAACTCTGCGAGGCGAAGGGCCGGTGACCAGCGTGGCCAAAGTTGAGTCGACGTTCCCCACGTTTTGTCATATCTCTGAATATGACGATGAGGGCTATCGGTCACTGCGTCAGATGGTGGCAACCAGTTCTCCCGTGACGCTATGGTCGCCGTCCAGCTTTTTCTTCAAAACGGGGCAAGCTAACATCTCAGCTCCAGAGTTCCTCGACCTCATAAATAATGGTGCGATCCGGGTGCTGGGCCGTAGAGAGTGGCTGACCGACCGACAGTGGCGGGAGAGGAACGCCGTCAGCAAATGGGAAGGTTACGCCTGGGATGAAATGATCGATGGCGGGATCAGAGCCATCCTTGAGGAAGATGAGCGGAAGTACGCGGAGGCGGTTCGTAAGAAGATAGACTGTCCTGTCGCGAGGGTGATGGCCGTAGGCGCTGCACCGGGGCCAAGCTTGGTGGATGAGCTCACCTCAGGACTGACTGAGCTTGAGCGGATGGAGATCCACCGTGCATTCCTTGCTCCAGGATTGCGCCTCCCGCCAGGAGTCAAGCAGGCAGCCGCCCGTGAGGAAAACACTCCGGATGCGATAGTGCGGTCGGTGCTGATAGATGCTGTGAATCATGCAGAAGCATACAAAGTATCGTCGGCCCGAGCTCCCTTCTTCTTAGATCCTCCCGACAGCCTATTCCTTGAGCGGCTGGCTCTGATTCTTGAAAGTGACGCGTCGAACCCGGTCGTAGAGACCGCCAAGGCCATCGCCGGGCTACCGAACTCCGAGGAGGAAAGGAAAAACGTCAGAGACGACGCCGAGCGAAGCCAAGAAGTCGCACGGAAGATATCTACTCAGATACTTGCTCTGTTGCGCAGTCTCGAGGATCGGACGCGTACCCGTCCCCTCAACCTGACTCGTTTCGTGAACGGCCCTGGACACAAGGCCTTGGTGACTTGGTACTCGAATCTATACGAAAGTTATCAAATCGACGGAGACGTGAATCGCATGGAAGGAGTGGTGGTCCGGCGCCTGAGAGAAGACCTCGATGAGGATGACCAATCCGCCCCGCTTCGAGAGATACTCTCGGACCCACAGAGTGCTAGCCTAGCCGGTGCCAGCATTATCGTCGATATCTTAAGTGAGATCACGAATCCAGGTGACCCTTTTAATGTTGGGAGCGTTGTACTTACAGTCTTGACGGGAGGCTTGGTAGGATTGCGGAGGCTTCACTGGTTTAAAAGTCCATTTCTGGCTAAGCATTGGCCATATCTATATGCGCAACGGCGTAAACCCGTACGGCGTCGAGAGCGTGAAATTAAAAAGATTCTGGACGATCTGGCTGGTGGAGTGACACGCTGATACGCAATCGGCGCATCACAGAAGGGAATTCGTCATGGCATCGACCGAACTGGAGTTCAATTTCCCCAGCGACTCGACTGACGAACGGGGACAGAGCTTCTCGCTCAGTGAAAGTGAACTGAACTCTTTCGGATCGATCCAGGACGTGCACATTGCGGCTATCCAGCCAGGAAAGGTTCGAGGTAACCACTATCACATGAGGCGAGGCGAGTTAATCGCGGTTGTGTACACTGATGACGTTAGCGTCCACTGGGATACGGGCTCCGGAACAGACCCATTGTCTCGCAAGTTCACCGGCTCGGGTTGCGTGAGTTTCGCGCCGCCCAACGGGTGGTCGCACGCCGTCCGCAATGACGGACGTTCGATCGTTTGGATATTCGTTGCGTCCGATCAGCCGTACGAAGCTAATGAAGGCGATGCCGGTACAGTGGACGCGATCCGTCGCGTGGTCACGGACTGACTGCGAGGTAAGTGCCAACGCAGCAGTGCCGCTCGGATACGACAGGCTCGGCGAAGGCCATCGGTGCGACTCCTCCGGTGAGGGGGAACTGGCGGCGATCCGCTAGTGGTCTGTAACTGACGTGTTGTGAGTGTTGCGGTTCTTGGGGTTGGTGGCTTTGGCGAGAATGGTGTCGGCGTCTTTGGTCCAGGTGAAGGGCTCGCATCGTTCGTTTCAGGCGTCGACGTAGGTCTCGATCGCGCCGATGAGGTCTTTGACGCTGGTGAAGGTGCCGCGTCTGATGGCCTCTCGGGTGATGATCGAGAAGAACGTCTCGACCAGATTAAGCCATGACCCTGACGTTGGGGTGAAGTGCATGGTGAAACCACCCTCGCCGGCTGACCCTTCGCCCGCGCCTGCACCTCGAGCGCCGAGCGTTCCTGAACGGTCAAAGTCAGTGTGCGCACATGATTTCGCCACACACCAAGTATCTCAATGAAAGACTAATAGAGCTACTGTGACACACCACTAGCTCACCGCCCTTCACCCTAATCGGACATTCTCTCCGCTGGGCTTGTCAATTCACGCATTACCAAAAATCCACTCGGACGTTAGATAAACTTGCCCGCGGTCTAGCGGGTTCGCTGGAGGCGTCAGGCTAAACGGGCACATACGGGCCGCTCGCGGAGGCGACCATCCCCTCCACGTCCTGCTTGGTGTCCGGGACAGTCCAGTCGACAAACCGGTCCTGGGGAAGGGCATCTCGCTCCCCACCACTTGCGCGCCAGGCACACGCCACAACGTCGCGTGTCCCCACTGGGATGGCAACTACGCCACACACAAACAAGTCGAGATCCGCGACTGGCTAGCGGCGAACCCCCGCGTCCCCTTTCACTTCACCCCGACGTCGGGTCGTGGCTTAACCTCGTCGAGGTCTGGTTCGGGATCACCGAGAGGCAGGCCATCCACCGGGGCACCTTCGGCAGCGTTCGCGATAGGGACGCCAAACTCCGAGCGTTCATCAACGGCTCGAACGACCGCTGCCACCCCTTCGTGTGGACCAAGACCACCGACCAGATCCCCAAAAAAGCGAACCGTCACCGAACTTCAGAAACGCCCCACTAGCGGCTCCGGCGCTCATTCAAATCGGGGCCAGTCGTACCACTCGTGGTTGAGCTCACATCATGAAAGCCCCGCGGCATATTGATACGTCTCTATAGAATTATTGTCGCTAGGGCCTACCATGCAAAACGCTGCGGCCGCATAAAAGTCGCCATCTGACAATACGGGCATCCCAACACTCGCTGTCCAATCGCCAGTCGGGGATACCGGCGAGGTGGCATATGCCCCAGTATAGTCAGGGCCCTGAATGCTGAATTGAACGTATACATGGTCAGAGGGCACCGGACAAGGTTTGTCGGGAGTGGCCGTGAGGGTGTTCGTGCTTGAGTCGAGAGCTGTCACACTTAGACTCTCGGTCAGTTGGGGTTGCATCACGTACGAGAGGACGGGGTAAACCCGCGTGGGCGTCAAATTAATACCATAACAAGTGGCCAATAATTGCAAGGTCGACCCATCCTGTGTTTCGAAATCAAAAGATGGGTCAAGGTTCATGGACCAACCCCCCGTCGGATCCAACACAGCGTACTGGACTCGCGCAGGATGCGTCGGGTTCAATACACCCACCGTATCGGAACCGGCTGGACAGGGCGAAATTGATTTAAGGTCCAGGACAATTCCTACAGGCATCGGTGCGGCGGGAGTGATGGCGATCATCGCGGGAGTAGGACTCCAACGCGATGCCAGGAAGTCACCCGCTGAAGTCGTGTACTTCTTTCCCTGATAGTACCAATCCGGGTAGTGCACGTGCGGACAACTAGAAGGCGCGCTCTTACAGAATAAAGCGTTCGATACGGAAAAGTTACATATTGGGTCATTGGCAAGGCAATAACTACGGATTTTTGGCACTAACGCCGCCGGCACAGTCCGCGGAGATTCGAGTGGCATACTGTCCCAGATGCCATTCATGGATTTCACATAGTCCCCAACGTTTACGGCGGTTTGAGCCCCCTTGAATTTGGGGTCACCCAGTAAGGCTACGCCCACGATGTGGCCCTTTTCGCTGGCGCTCATGTGGTCCATCCAGGCGTCACCCACAACCTGCGCACCCTGACTGTATCCGGCTAAAACAATCTGCGCGTCGGGGCAGCTGGCGATCTGTTCACGAACCTCTGCGAGTAAGGTGCTAGTCCCAGCCTTAACGCTTGCATTGTACTGGGGGAGGTATTGGAGAAAGCTCTTAGCGTTGTAGGGCATCGGGATGGCTGGGTAAGTGATCTCGTAGCTCAGCGTTCCCGGCACGCGGGCCACCACCTCGCTATCGACGGCCGCGACGGTGCGCCCGAATCCACTATGATCTGTTTCGGTCTCTCCTGAGCCTCGAACTCCGAAGAACACCAAGGGGGCGCAAGGCATGGTCCCGCTGGCGGAAGCCAAGGGAGCGGTCGTGGGGATCAAGCCCAAGAGAAGCAGGAGGAACGCAAACATTTGCAGCGATAAACGAGAGGCTGGCCGTCGGGACCGGTTCAAAGTGCCATCACATCCTAGGTCGAGATCGCGCAGGAAGGCTATCTAAGCATGCGTGCGCACGCAAGGGGATGAGTTCCTTATTCTTGGATCGCCGCAGAGCAGCTTCCAGGGGCACGAACGAAGATGGAGCTTTCATTGGCGGCGCGCAGGCAGGTCAGCGAGCGGGCTAGCCAACCGGACGGGAAGGCGACCATGCGGAGGAGGGGACGGTGCCCCACCTGTCCGGGGTCGAACGGCCCTGTCCCTATCAGCGGTCAACCGACGCCACCAGAGCCGGTGACAACACCCCCCGGATCATGCGCAAGACAGGGACTTGAGTCATGCCGTACCTGGCGACCAGAACTCTGCCTTACGGGGCCACGAAGAAGGTAACGGGGTGTCGGGTTGCGGACAGAGGTGAACCTGGCTGGGGGACGGCAAGGCTGGATGCCAGTACCTCGCCGCGGCGGACGCCGTTTAACGGAGCAGTAACGTGATGGCCGGGAGGTGGTGGCCGACGGGCGGGACCGTCTGGGTCGCCGAGGCGGTCCGCCGTCTCGAGAGGATACGGCACGATGGCCGCTCAGCCGGCCAGATTGCCTCGAGTCAAGTTGAGTTCTCGTGGCCAGCAATGTAGCCAATGACCTCCGTTCGCGGGCGTTCAGTGAAGTGCATGACTTGCGAACCCCATTGAAATGACGCCGGCTGGACGTGTGCGGGCCCAGATGAACGCATTTCCGAAGGCTGAGCATGACTGACGCGGCCGAGTGTCGCAGCGTGTGGAGCCCCACGTGGTCAACCCGGCTGCCTTGGCGGCCGTGGTGAGGGCGCGCAGCGCGTTGCGAGGGTCGCATGCCTCGCCGAGTTCGGTTGTGAAGACGTAACCAGTCTGACTCCACAAGTTCCCCGCTCGCAGCTTGTCCGAGGCCTGTCGGGTCTTCAGCTCCTCTAATATGGCCATGGCAGGGGCCGCCAACGGGATGGATCGGCGCGACTTGACGTTTTGGTGTCCGTGACCTGGAGCTGCCCGTCGATGCGCGCGAGGATTCCACGGACCCGCAGCATCGCGTTTGTGACGTCGATGTCAGACCACTTTCAAGGCGAGCGCCTCGCCACGGCGCAGTGCGGTGTTCACCAGCAATTCGAAGAGTGGTCGGTATCGACTCTTGCCTGCGGCCACCAGCAACGATGACGTCTGTTCGGGTGTCAGGAACTCCGCCTCGCGCGGCGTCGGGCCGGGCCGCTTGACCAGCGCGAAGGCGTTAGTGCCCAGCAACCCATCGCGGACCGCGGCGTCACGCCGTGATTGTTGAACGTCAGGCATGGCCTCATAAGGTCACAATGCGAGGCGAAGGCGTGGTTGAGTCCTGCTCGAGGGTCTCAGCAACCTTGGCCAGCTTCACCAGACTGTCCTCAATTGAAAGGCTGTGGACTGTCACTCGGCGTTGTTGCTCAAGAAACAACTCACGCATAGTTGCTTCAAAACGCGGAAGGTCGTGAAGAGCGCCTGGGTGGTCAGAATGGTTGATGAGGTTGATCGGTATGGTTCTTCCATGAGTATTTTGCTGGCTCGTTAGTGACCAGGTGCGCTTTCGCAAGCCCACCAAGCCCTTATCGCCGCTGATGAGAACTGTCCTTGCATGCGAACGTGTTTGACCTGAGAGCCGCAGTCCGCCGAAAGCATAGCGGTCAGACTGACGGAGAAACACGATATCACAAGCAGTGTTCCAGCACTGCTTTTGCACTGCCTCTATTGACTCGTTGCCGGCTCCCATATGCAACAGTTTTGCAGTGTACTCCTTGGTAGGACCACTGCCTAAAAAAAGGTCTACCGCGATTTGCAGCGCATAGCCACTGATATATTGCAACTCCCGATTGCACCAGTTCGCCCACTCGATGTATTTGGTCAGTCGGTACCCCCAATCCTTGCCCCGCCCCTGTGTGGCGCTAAGCACTTGACGCATCTTGAGCAAAGAAACATAATCAATCTTGATTGAACTCGCTGAGTCCTTGGGTACGGTGATCTCTGGAAGGCAATAGCCGTTCGCTGGAGGGTAGCGGCTACCGAGTTTCCGTTTCCATTGCGCGGGAGTCCATGTAAGGGAGACCGCCATGGCATGGTTGTTTCTTCTATACCTTAGCTCGTCCGGCGCGCAGAACCAGCTGGTGCGAGCGCTTTCCGCGACGCCGAGCCAGAAATCATGAGCCGGACTAGATTTGCCATGGCCGTCTTTCATCGCTGGTAGGTCAATGAGGAGGCTTAAGAGATCTTCCATGCGGTGGCGGCTAAAGCCCGGATCTCTGTAGAAGTGGCGCGCGATATCCACGACAACATTCGAATCGAAGGTTAAGAGATCTATCGTCGCTGGCAGCGGATCGCTTGCCGGTATGATGTAGTACTGCCCATACTTCCGGCAGTCGGGCATCGGGGAAGTTGGAGAAGGTTGCATCGTGTTGAATGCCTATCTGTTTAGTCATGGCAGATCATCCAGGTCGACTTTATCACTCGAGCAACGCCGCCTTCGCCGCTTTGCATAGGGATCACATCGGTGAGCGCGCGCCCGCGAACTACCCAGCCCAGCGACGTGGGGTACTCGCGTCGACCGGTCCAACGGCGGCGTGTTGCCCCCCGAAGCCTCAACTCCACAGCATTAGCTGCTATTCGGGGCAAGGCGACAATGCTGCTGCGATAAAGAAATAGCCTTGCACTTTCCAGGAAGCCAGCTTCAGGTACTTCTGCATGCCCCTCACCTAGGCGTGGCGAGGAAGGCCCAAGCACGGAGTCATATCTGGGTGCTCGGTGCCAGTGGACGCCCCTGAAGAGATGCTCGCCGCCATGAAATCCGCCCATCTGGCGAGCTGAGCCTCGGGGGAACGACCCGGTGGCGTTGCAACAGCGAGGCGAGGATGAAGATTGTCACGCGCCGGGATGATTGCGTCGCTGAGTACTAGATGCGCGCCGGTTCGGGCCCGGGTCCTCTGGGCAAGCCTGGGACCGCGGAGTACTTGTTGCCACCATTGGATGGCCGGCGGCAACCTCACTGGCTTGGCGCGGATGTTCGGCCCCGGAGCAGGCGATTGGATGACATCGTCTGCCGATGTCGAAACGATGCGACGCCGCTTCGGGGAGCACCCATCCATCGAACTCGACTGTGACCTTCTTACCGGGAATTGAGTCAGGGATGTGGCTGACGCGCGCGGCCTGACCCCCGCGATGAAGTCGAGTGCTCGGATGCCCGGGATGTCGGTGTCGCTGTAGTCCAGCTCGATGGAGATCCCCTTGGTCGGCTGGTCAAGCCGGAGCGTAGCGAATCGTTGAAGTACCGCGGTCCGCGGGCTGAGCCAACGAAGTGCGCGTGGTTGAAAATGCATTGACATCTGAACCGCAGCGGCAGCGTCAGCCGCCAGTCAGAAGCCAGCCGCCTCGAACTGTGCGACGACCGAAGCGGGAAGCCGACCGCGATCTCCCACCTGGATACCCTGAGCCGCTGCCCAGGCACGGACTGTTCCCGGGTCGGGAGCGGACTTGACCCTTGGGATACGCGAAGAGCGAGTCCCCGAAACTCTGCGTGCCGCCGCGATGTAAGTCGCCAGAGCGCCGCGCAACTTCTCGGCACCCTTGGTGTCGATATCGATCTCGTAGCTGTTGCCGTCGAGACCGAACAGCACTGTCTCGCCAGCGCCATCCGAGAGTATCTTGCCGGTTAGATCATCCCTCAGGATGGTTACACGCTTGTGAGCCATGGTTCTACTCGACATGCCGTGCCCAGTAGCTCAAACGCTAGTGGGCATAGCTCCGGTCATCCGATTCCCACGCCGAAGGATGATCGGGGCCTGATGATGACATCGCGGCTGACGTCGACCCGTCACTAGTGCTGGTGAGCCTCGAGGCCACCGGCCGCGCTCCTGTCGGGCGGCAGCCACCATGTTTTGGCTTCGCCCTTGTCAGTCGTCCCGCTCAGCTAGCTTCTGCAGATAGATGCCGTGCTCGAAGTCGTCCACCGTTCCGGTCGAGCCGTCACCGAAGTATCCCGCGTCAAGATTGCCTGATTCGCGCTCGCACCACTCCCTCGTCTCGGCCAGCAGGACTGGCCATCGTTCGTTCCAGCTCCGTTCGTCGTCACAGGCTCGCGATGGCGGGTCGTCATACACACGCAGCATGAACGCATCGCGAACCTGCGCATGCTCGGGCGTCATCAACCCGAAACGCTGCTCGGTCTTCTTCATGTGACAGTCGTGGCACAGCCCCTGTAGGTTGCCAGCTCGGCTGCTAGGTCCCTCGATGTGATCCACCTCGGTCGCTTGGGCCGAGTTGCACATGCGGCACAGGCTATCGTTGGCGGCGAGAATGGTGGAACGTACCCCTGGATCTACTCGTCGCTCGGCGGCGTTGTAACCGCCGACCACCCGGTGAGCCATTCGCATCTTCAGTGCCTGAACGACGTCGGGATCGCTGACTCGACCATCTGCATGGCAGGCACGGAAGTAGCGGACGTCCTTGGCGTACCCTCGGCAGCGCTCGGAGCAGAAGAGTGCCGCCGGAGCCGTAAAGTCCAGGGAAGCTCTGCAGTTGGCGCAAAGCCCGAGAGTCCAGTCTTCCATGCCACTGAGCATGACAGGGTTCACCGACAGATATAGAGGCAGTGAAAAAATCCCGCATATGGCAGTCGGTCGAGGGACAGGCTCGCTTTTGCTGGGCGCGTTACGTTTGTACCCGTGCCGGAAGAACCTGAACAGCGCGCCTGGCGTCACGAAGGGCTCGGAGCCTTGGCTATCGACCATCGCGAAAATGGGATGTACGGACAAGCAGATCGCGACTGAGTTGGCACCAGGATACTGGCGCTAGAGATGGGGACGGCTAGAGAAGTACGAAGCGTCGCCGCAGCGGTTGCGCTACTGCCCAGCCGCTAGACGAGCCGACTGATGTGCGTGAGCGCCGACGGCGGATCGACAGTTTGCTCGGCCTCACCAGTGCCGAGGACCAGCTGTCGCCTACCTGAGGGCTCGCCAGGCTTTGGAGGCATTCGCGGCCTCGTTCGATACCAGGTCGGTGGGGTGATGGCGACTCACACGGCAAACGAGATCCTAGCCACGACCTCGCATCCAAAGAATGACATCAAGGACGCGGAGTGTCGACACGTGACTAGGAACTCCCGCCTCGGCTGCGCGCTGGTCGATCGCCAGACGAAGTCTCTCGTCGCTTAGGGCGTGGCGGAGTGAAAGCCACCAGCCGCACCCCGCCCTTAGTTGGACGACCTTCATAACGTTGGTGTCCTGGATGGGGATCAGGCGAGGACGTTTCCGTGCCAGGAGCTTCCCAGCGGTCACCCGGCGCATCCCGGTCTTGGACGCTTCCCTCGACATCGCCGCCAGCTTGGACCACAACAGATCCGCCTCGGACCCACCCCCAACCGTCGCCTCAACGGCAACCCACAGGTCTTGATCTCGAGGGATGTGCGCAAGCAGGGACTCGATCTCGTCACTATCCGACTCCAGGAGCCTCCATGACATCCAAATCGGGATTCGAACGCTGAGGGCCGCCACCGCCACGATGTCGGTGCCCGTGATTCGGTTGGCCACAGCTGGCTGGTCACCCCCGCCGCCGATGCTCTCAAACCACCGCCCGGAGAAGCCCTCGGGCCAAGGCTTATCCGCCCAGTATTCCCTGAGGTCGCCAACTGTCCGAGAGGCTTGCACGCAGAGAAGCAAGCGCTCGCCAAGCCCATCGTCTACCTTCTCGCTCGCCAATCGTCCTCCCTCTGGCGCCGGGACGTCCGTGACAATTACCGCCACCTCGCCTGCCGGGCATTCGCCACCACCTCAAGCTGCTCTCGCCGGTACAGCCTGGTCCCGTCGTCGTGTGTCACGTACGGAACGAAGCCGCGATCCGCCAGCTGGTTGAGCCTGGCCCGATTCACACCGAGCACATCGGCCGCTCGCTGACCGGTCAGCCAATATGACTGGTCGTCGTGCAGGCGCTTCCGCCAGTCGTAACTCCGCCTCGCTAACTGCTCGACCGCATCTCTTGACATCGACCCAGGTTCGTCTCGATCACCGGACTCCAGCCGACCGGCCAGAATGTGGCGTCGAACAGTCGCCCGCGAGCAGCCAAGGATCTCGGCAGCGTCCGTAAGCGAAATGCAATCGACCGGTGCCATCAGCAGCAAGATAGCCCTCCTGCGCCCGATGTCCACGGTCACATCGGCCCCTTGACCCATTCGCGGATGCCGCGAGCATGGACTTCGGCGCGGGGGATTGGCGTGCAAGGTCGCGGTCGCGCGTCGTTCTCAACTGCAGCAATTGTGTGGAATCGACCCGTTTTGGAGAAGCATTCGCTCAGACCCCCTGCTCCCGCGAACAGATCGAGGACACGCTAGAGGTCGTTTAGGGACAAATCGTACCGCCAAGCACAGACAACAGCCTAGCAAGGCCTCGAACGGTCGCGGAGGCAATCCAGCCTGCCCCGGCAGCATGACCGCCAGTCATGAGGACCTTTCGGACGGCCATCGCGCATAACGACGGGCTGGTTCACCGCCGACCCGAGCCAATGTGGCTGAGCCTGCTGAGTCGGCACCGCACCAAGACCGCGTCTGGTCGCCTCTGGCTCGGGCAGGCTGTACCGGCCTAGCGGGACCGATATGACACCGATCCCAGCTGCTACCTTCGCACATGACAATCGCGCTGCACGAGCCGACGCCTCAGCCGGCGGATGTGGCAGGTGTGTTGCTGGCGTGGCGCCATGGCGCTGGCGCTAACATCGCTACTATGTCCGTCAGCGCAACTGTGCCCGTCGACGGCCAGAGTTTCATTGTCGATCACGCGTCCCCAGATGATCTCTACCTCGACGACAGGAACCCCCGGTTACACGGCGAGTCCGACTCGTCACAGGATGCGATCTTGGAGACACTGTGGCGCGAGTTTGCCGTAAACGAAGTTGCCGACTCGATCGCCGCAAACGGTTTCTTCCCGTACGAGCCTCTGTTCGCTACGTTCGAGAACGGCCGATGGGTGGTCGTCGAGGGCAACCGGCGACTAGCCGCCGTAAAGCTCCTAATGGACCAGAAGTTGCGCCAGCGCTTGAAGGCGACGGATCTACCAGCCCTCGACGATGCAGCGAAAGATGAACTGGCCCTGATCCCGTACGTGCCGTGCACTCGGGAGGACGTCTGGCGCTACATCGGTTTCAAGCACGTAAACGGGCCAGCGGTATGGGACGCGATGGGTAAGGCCATCTACATCGCAAGCGTTCACAACACCTACAAGGTCTCGCTCGATGACATCGCTCGCCAGATAGGCGACCGGCACACTACGGTCGCTAGGCTGTACCAGGGTCTAATGGCGCTCGAGCAAGCCGAGGATGCCGGCGTGTATCGGCGGGATGATCGCTACAACAAGCGGTTCTTCTTCTCGCACCTTTACACTGGTCTGGGGCTGTCAGGCATTCAGCAGTTCCTGGGGATAGGCGGCCGGAAGAAGATTACAGCTACCAAGACGCCGATCCCCGCAGCCAAAATGCGCGAGCTCGGCGATGTACTGCTGTGGATGTACGGTAGCGGCAGCCAGCGAATCCCGCCGCTTGTCAAGAGCCAAAATCCGGATCTACGAAAACTTGATCAGGCACTCACCTCCCGCGAGAGCATCGCCGCGATCCGCAAGGGCGTCGGCCTCGACGTAGCGGTTGACATTTCGAAGGGCGATGACGCGATCCTACGGGAGGACTTGGTCATAGCGAAGATGTCTCTACAAAGCGCACGAGGGCGAGTTGTCACTGGCTTTGACGGTGAGCGGGACCTGGTGGAGCTCGGTGGAGATATCAAGCTCCTTGCGGACGCCATCGTTGCTGACATGGAGCGGCTCGCTCCTCGTCGGTCACGTGGTGCCAACCGTTGACGGGGTACGCACCACCGCGCAGCCGAGCTGCGGTCGGTGAATGGACTGACTTCTACGAGATTGAGGCGCTCTCCGCCGACGACCGCAACAGCTCTGTTCAGGAGATGCTCGTGGCAATCAAGCAGAGCGGCGCGCTTGAGGTGGCGGACGACGACGAGCAGGGTGAGTACGACGACTCCTCAGACCCCGGTGACGATGGCTTGATGGACCGCGGCGGCGAGCGGGCCGAGATCTTCGGCGACGATGTAGGGCGAGAGGCCGAAGAGCGACTCGTGGCCTGCGCTGCCGAGCCTGGTGTTGTCTACCCGTTTAAGGTCGAGGCACAGTATCTTGAGGTAGCCGGCTCCTCCAAGGTTCTCCCACAACCTTACACCTTCATGCTTTTGCTGAGTGTCTTTGGCGTAAACGCTGGACCCAGGAACAGTAAGCCGGAGCGGACGTTCGAGGCCATCAGTGCACACGCTGCCTACCGCTTCTTTGGCGGTCCGGATCCATCGGTTCATCTCATCCGGTTCGGCTTTCCACGCAAGAACAAGTCCAGCTTTATAAAGGCACTTGACGCGCTGTGCAAGGAACTGAACGAGGGGATCGGAGCGGTAACCGGAGAGCGCGCCAAGCAGCAAAAAGATGGCACCGTTGACATCGTTGTCTTTCGGCACTTCCCTGACGGGCGCTCCGGAAAGATGGTGGCTTTCGGCCAATGTGCTGCCGGAAAGCAATGGCTGAGCAAGCTACCCGAGATGCAGCCGGCCAACTTCGTTGACAAATGGGTCCTCGGCAAAGTGATCAGCCGGCCTCTGCTACGCATGTTCTTTCTGCCGTGGCGCCTAAGTGCTGGCGAGTGGGACGAGCGTGCGATCGATGCGGGTATCCTTTTCGATCGCTGTCGAATCGCAACGCACTGCCAAGACCTTGACGGAGCCACCTTGAAAGAGTGCGTTGATTGGTCGGGCCACGTCCTCAAGACCAAGCTCGGTGCACCGTGAAGCGCCACCCGTTCCACGCCCTCTGTCCATACTTCGCGATGTTCCCCGAGACGTTCGTCGAGCACTGGGTCCGCCGACTGACCAAGCCCGGCGATACGGTGCTCGACCCGTTCTGTGGCAGAGGCACGACCCCATTCCAGTCACTGCTGATGGGGCGTCACGCCGTAGGAAATGACGTCAACCCGGTCGCCTACTGCATCTCCAAGGCGAAGACGAACGCTCCGTCGCTGCCGGTCTTGCGCGGTCGCCTCACTTGCCTTGCGAACAGGTTCGACGCCGCCCACTGGTCGGAGCTCGCTTCGGAGATGCCGGAGTTTTTCCAACGTGCGTATGCACCGCGGACTCTCGCGCAGCTCTGCTACCTGCGAGAGGAGTTGCGCTGGAGGGAGTCCTCGGTCGATGCAATGGTGGGCGGCCTAGTTCTCGGCCGCCTGCACGGGGAGATGGACCGCTCCAAGCGCTACCTGAGCAACCAGATGCCACGGACGATCAGCACGAAACCTGACTACTCAGTGCGCTGGTGGAACGAGCGCGGTCTGCAACCACCTGAGCGAGATACATTTAGCCTGCTACGAGGTGAAGCTGTCTACCGCTACGCCGCGGGCGTGCCCGCGGGCAATGCAACCGTTCTGCTTGGCGACATGCGAGGGCTGCCCGCGGCACTCGCGAAGCGTGAGCCCGTGAAGTTGGTCGTTACCTCGCCCCCCTACCTCGACGTGACGAGTTTCGAGGAGGATCAATGGTTGCGGCTGTGGTTCCTTGGCGGTCCGGCTCAACCGCACCGAGGGCGGATCAGCCGGGACGACCGCCACGAACACCGCGGCGCGTACTGGCTGATGATTGCTGACCTGTGGCGAGCGCTCGGGCCGCTCGTCGCGGACAAGGGCCACGTCGTGGTACGCATCGGCGGTAAGGGCCTAACCGCAACGCAGCTCGTTGACGGGCTCGAGGGAACGAGCGGCCTGAGTCAGCGCAAGGTTCGTCTCCGGACAACGACGGTAAGCCCGATAAAGGGGCGTCAGACCAGAACTTTCGCCAGGACGGCCTCAGCGTGCGCCGACGAGGTGGACTGCCACTTTGTTTTGACTTAGCGCTCCCGTCCTGCGCTGGTGCCATGAAGGAGCTGCGGCACCAGCCGAAGAGGTACCCATGCGCCCAAGCGTGCTTCTGGCGCTTGGCAACGGAGTCGATGCAGGTGCATAGGCCCCGGATCCCCGCGTCGGGTCGGCCAGCCCGATACGGTCAGTTCTGTGACTGACCGGGCTGCGCTGATGGAGAGACTGGTCTCCAAGATCGGTGTGCGGTCGGAGGCGACGATTCAGTCCGACGTGCGGCTGTTGCTTCTCGACTCGGACCTAGGCTTGACCGATGTCCAGCTCGAAACCCAGGTCGGCGACGAGCACAAGCGGATCGACGTTGAGATGGGCTGCACCGTCATCGAGGTGAAGAGGTCCATCGCCTCGCCGACAGCGATGAGCAAGGCAGCGAAGCAACTCAGTGGCTATGTTGTTTCCCGCCAGGGCGAGATGGGACAGCGTTACGTCGGAATCCTGACGGACGGGGAGCGATGGGTCGCATTCCACGAGGTGGATGGTGACCTCGTTGAGGCTACCCGGCACCTCGCCAGCACCGGAGAGGCAGGCGCGACGGCCCTGATCAACTGGCTTGAGGGCGTCCTCGCCACCAAGACCTCGATCAAGCCCACACCGGACGAGATCCAAGACCGGCTGGGCGCGGACAGTTCCTCCCACGCCCTCGACTACGCCAGCCTCGCCGCGCTGTACGCCGACAACAAGGCGGACCCCACCGTTCAGCTCAAGCGGGACCTGTGGGCCAACCTCCTCCGCTCCGCACTGGGCACCCAGTTCAGTGATGACGACGCCCTGTTTCTGGAGCACACTCTGCTGGTCAACTCGGCCGAGATCATCGCCCATCTGGTGCTGGGCGTGGACGTAACCAGGCTGAGTCCACGCACACTGCTCGAAGGGGAACAGTTCGCCGCCGCCGGACTGTACGGCGTGGTCGACCGAGACTTCTTCGATTGGGTGCTGGAGGTCCCGGGCGGGGATGGGTTCGTGACCTCGTTGGCGCGCCGGCTGGCGCGGTTCGACTGGTCAGCGGTCGAGCACGACGTCTTGAAGGTGCTGTACGAGTCGGTCATCAAGCCCGATGTGCGTAAGAGCCTGGGTGAGTACTACACCCCGGACTGGCTGGCGAACCGGGTCGTGCAGGAGGTCGTCAGCGACCCGCTCCACCAGCGCGTCCTGGACCCGGCGTGTGGCTCAGGGACCTTCGTGTTCTACGCGGTCCGGCGCTTCCTGGCTGCCGCGGACGAGGCCGGGTTTCCGCTCTCGGAAGCGATGGCGAAGGTGAGTTCCCAGGTCATGGGCATCGACCTCCACCCGGTCGCGGTCGCGCTCGCCCGCGTCACCTATCTACTTGCGCTAGGACGAGAGCGCCTCGGGGCAGCGGACCGGGGCACACTATCCGTGCCCATTTACCTCGGTGACTCGCTGGGCTGGCAACAGGAGAACGACATCTTTTCCGTCGGCATGCTAGTGATCCCGACAGAGGTCGGTGACCAGTTCTTCTCCGAGCCTCTGCGCTTGCCAGAACACCTCCTGGCCGACGCAGCACGATTCGACAACATCGTCGAGGCGCTGGTCAACGAATCCGGAATTGCGGCGAGCCGGAAGACGGACCGGCTGTCGGACGGGGCTGCGCGCCGCCTAGCCCTAGCCCCCGATGACCTCGCCGTGTTGAACCAGAACTTCCAGCGCCTCAAGCAGCTCCATGAGGCCTACCGCAACCACATCTGGAGCTATTACATCCGCAACGTCTCAAGGCCGCATGGCTGAGCCGTGTGGAAAACCGCGTCGACGTGTTGGTCGGGAACCCCCCCTGGCTGTCGTATCGCCACATGACCGCCGCGGCTTGACAACCCAACCGCATGGGATGTCTTGACGGCGACAAGCGCTGGTGCACGCTCTAAGGCCACGGGACCACGCCCTTGACAACAGAGGGGAGCCGGAAAGACGCACTCAGGGTGGGTGCTAAGCCGCCAATTGGTCCAATCGTTACACCTACTCGGTCAGCCTTTGGCGGTATCGGCGTGGCTTGCGCTCCCACGCACAAACGCACATTGCCTCATCTACGGCGCCGAGGCGACCTCGCATCAGACTTACACAAGGGCTCCGGGGCGCACGAGGCACGCCGTCACCGTCTGAGTGGTGGCGGGCCATTGTGTCCACGAACGGGTCGATCGGGTTCCCCGTCGTCTTGTCAAATGACGTGGCTGTCTCCGAAGACATGGAGGTGCGTCCACTGCGTGTCTGCGAGGTCGAAGACAAACGATGTGGGGGCCCGCCGACTACGAACTTCACTGCCGTTGCCGCCGTTTGCGATGGCAGGGTAAGCACTTTCACGTGGAGACACGTGATACCACGGGCAGGCGATCGGACAAGCAAGGCAGGCGGCCCCTATCTGGTCTTTATCACATCACGTAGGTGTCGTGCCGACTTCACCAGGACCGCGAATGACGAGATCGTCAGGGCGATGACGGCGAGAAGGAAGACCTCGTAGAGGACGAGGACGCCTTCGACGGTCCCGTCTTTCTCGAAGGCCACGCGGTAGCCGAGAGGCGTGAGTACAGCTACGACTATCGCGCCGACGATTGTCGACAATGCTGAGAGGACCACAGCCATCGCGCTACGCCGGAGGTTGTACTTCTCGTCTTCGGTCGCCAGGCGCCAAGCGGGTATGAGCAGCCAGGCAGTCACAATCGCCCAGATGGCGGGTACGAGAGTCAGAAGGTCTTTCGCTTCGTCTACGGGTTTGCCAGCAAGAGCGATCATGAGGAGCCGAAGTACTTGGCGATGTTGGCCTTCGTTTCGACGAACAGCAGGTACGGCTTGTTCAGGTCGTCCCGTTTGCGCGTGAACTTCCACCCGGCGCGCCCAAGTTCCGTGGTGGCCGCGTCGAAGGAGTCTTTGGTCGAAAAGACGACGCGGTCGCCTCTGACCCCCTCGAACTTCCCGATCCCATCGAGAGCGGCGTCCCGTAGTGCCCACTTGAGGATGAAGTCGTAGAGCACGTCCTCGTAATTGGCCTTCATCTGGCGGTGGACTGCGCGGGCGCCACTCGGTGACAGCCGCAGGATCACCTCGGTTTCGCGCTCAGTGACCAACCGCTCGAGCTTTTTGCAGACGTGCATTAGGAGATCTGCCCGCATCCCTGCCAGGGTGGTCGGTGGAGGGCTGGTCGACAGGTTCGCTTCGATGGCTTGCTGCATCACGGCTTTCGACCATGCCTCCGCCAGTTCGCTGGCGTCCCAGTCTTGCGGCAAGCGCGCTGCGAACCGTGCTTTGACGTCATTCAAAGTCGGGCTGTGTGCGGTCGTCGAGTTTCCGGTCGATCCTTGGTCTGACGATGTGGGAGCCATGTGTCTCCTACTTGGGCATGAGCAGTGTTGGTTGATCAGATACAACCCGAGTAGAGTCTGGCAGCATCTTCACGACGCGCTGAGCACCGACCGCATGTGTCGGAAATCGTCCAGGTTGCGGTTTGTGGGGCTCTTGGCCGCGGAGCGATTGGGACCGTCTAGCTCGAGGTGAGGTCGGGTCCGCGGTGCCACGATTCGCGTGTGCAGCAGGGACTGCGGGCCGAAGCGCGCTCAGCTGCCGCTAAGCGCGCTTCGGCTAGGCTGCATGCGGTGCACGACGTAGTAGTTCGAAGGTCCACTGAACCGTTAGGGCTCAGAGACTGGGAACCGCATCTCTAGACAAGTGGGTCGTTGCCGATGTGACGGCTAACCGTCATCGTGTACTTGTGAACCTCGATGTTGCCTTTTTGGTCGCAGACCTCGACAAGGCTGCGATCCGGACCTGGCAACGCGTCTTTCATGGCCCGTCAATGGGCATGGCTCTGCGAGAGGAGAGCATCACGGACGAGAACTTGTTCCGCATTGCCAGGGAACACCCCGCCCTCGTGTGCCGGAAGTTCACATCACGCGAGGAACCCCTCAACGGCGCAGACTGGGAGTGGTGGATTGGCTCCGACGACGAGGGATGGATCGCGCTGCGCATTCAAGCCAAAAAGCTCGTTAACATGAGGTACGACGAGCTCCGGTACAAGGCAGCGTCGGCCGAGCGAGTCCAGTGCAGGGTCCTGGTGGAAGAGACCGAACGCGAAGCGCATGGACGTGCGGTCTACCCGTTCTACTGCTTCTACAACGGCTGGGACCATTCCGGCGGATGGCCAGACGGCATCCCATGGACGATCGGCTGCAGCAAGCCGGCCAACTGTCGCACCGTGCCAGATGTCCGCGTCTTCGGCTGCGCATTAGCGCCTGCCCACGAGGTCCTCGAGATAATTGACTCGTCTACTACCCCACTTGAAGCCTCGGGCGTGCTGCCACACGAACGTCCTTGGTCATGGATCTTCGCGAATAAGGGGAGAAGCAACGCCGTAGACCTCACGACCATCCATGAGAACGTACAACGGCAACGCGGCGAGAGAGAGCCTGGTGATCCGCTTGACGAGCTCCCGAACTATGCGTCCGCTGTGCGGGCGCAGTGGCGTCCCAATGCGCTCAGGGAGGTTGCTCCGTTCGTCCCCTGCACGTACGTGGCCGTCACGGATCTTGCCACCATGCTTGTTGATGCCGAGATTCGCCGCGACCGGTAGGACAAGCGTGTCGGGATCGGCACTCATCCGCGACGGGACCACACCGAGCATTATCTGGGTAATGGTGCAGCCGTCCGCAGACGGCGGAAGATGACCCGCCCCGGAGCGCCCGGATCCCTGCTTCGGCTCAGGCCCGCAGCGAGAGGATGCATGGAACAACAGCACAGCCGCAACGTGACTTGACGGACATCCTCGCCTTCACCGCGTTCCCCAAGGAGGTCTGGCGGTAGATCTGGTCCAACAACCCCGACGAGCGCCTCAACCGCGAGAGGAGGGCTAAGCGACACTAAGCCACAATGGTCGAGTGACCATGTCAGCGCGCGATCGTAAGTTGCTTTGGGCTTTGGCCCACAGCTCCTGCGCACGATGCCGATACCCGCTGATTGAGAAGGCCGTCGGAGATGCGCGCTCCGCTGTCATCGGAGAAGAAGCACACATCGTCAGTCGCTCAGCCGAGGGACCCCGAGGACAGGAACCGCAGCCCGCTGGGGGTTGGGATGGCTATGACAACTTCATCTTGCTCTGTCCAAGGTGCCATGCCGTGGTTGACCAACAGTGGCAGGCATGGCCCGGAACCCGCCTTCGCCAACTGAAACGTGAGCATGAGGCTTGGGGAGATCAACTCATCCGCGATAGCAGACCCGAGGCTTGGGGGACCGTCACGCCGGAGGTGGCACTCAGGACTTTGGAGAAGTCACTCCCGAACAAGATGAGCATGGTGACGCCCCACGCGATCGGCACCACCCCCGTAATGGCGACCCTTCGGACCCCCGTAGGGGAGGTCCTTGTCCACGGGGACCTCAGCATCAAGGAAAATCCCGGGGCCGACTGGTTCCTGCTCCTCGATCATCTTATTGATGAGTTGCGACCGAAGCACGACGTACGTGCTGGTCTGATGCTCACGAGTCTCTTTCCGACAAGCCATCTCGTCGTGTACCCAAGAACTAGAGTTTGGCTATACATGATCGAGGCCGATACGGGACACGCGCAGACTCATCTGACAGAAACACTCTTGGGTATCGAGGAACAGATTGCGGATTACCCGCGACTCATGTCGACGACGGAGAAGTGGTGGACCGAAGCGTTCGGCACACCCCGCGAGCGCCGGCTGCGACAGTGAGGCCGTCGCCGGTGATCTCGCCCGCTAGTGTCATTTTTGCCACATTTGGTCAGCGCTCGATCCCGGCGTTGAGGCTCGTGAGCGGATGTCTGTGTGGGCGTCACACACTTGGGCGAGCAACGCCGCGTCAATCTGGGTGAAAGGACGCGGCGGGAAGGGGCCAGGGGACTGCCCAGGGATCGGTTGACACCTGACCCGTGAGGATCCGTCCTCGCTGGAAGGATCAGTGTCATGCCGAAGCCCTACCCCAAGGAGTTCCGCAACGATGTCGTGGCTGTGGCCCGCAAGGG
>JAWWPG010000026.1:0-25364 GCA_033850885.1 Nocardioidaceae bacterium | reverse complement strand
CGCGCCGCCGACCCCCTGGCCGCCGCGGGCGAGGATCAGGAACAGCGAACTCGGGGAGACCGCGCACAGCAGCGAGGTGGCGACGAACAGCGAGAGCCCGATCGTGAACAGGAGCTTGCGGCCGAAGAGATCGGCGAGCGCTCCCATGGTCAGGAGGACGGAGGCCAGCGTCAGCGCATACGCGTCGATTACCCATTGGATGTCGGAGAAGCTCGCGTGCAGATCCGCGGCGATCTTCGGCAGCGCGACGTTCACGATCGTGATGTCGAGCAGCAGCATGAACGTGCCAAGAGACACCGCAGTGAGCGTCCACCACTTGTTGCCCGCCTGCTGCTGGTCGCCTCTCGGCTCTCCGTGGTTGCTGTCCGGCGGCCGCGCCGGCTGGCGTGCCTCACCCTTCTCTCGGCGGTGCTTCCCGCCCGAGGACTTGCCCGACAGGATCTTGGCCATGGGAACTCCGACGTACGAGGCGACTGGTGAGGCGACTACGTGAAGAGCCGACGCTACAGCGCGGTCCCGACAAGCGCAGTCGCCAGGGCACGGCGACGGCGCGGATCAGGCTCGCCGGCGACGCGAGTCGAACGGGAGCCCGAAGACCGTTCGCACCCCGGCCGAGTACAGCACCGAGTCGGGCTCCCGGTCGCTGAGACCGGGAAGACCCGCCGCGCCGACCAGGTCGTCACGCAGGTCAAGCAGGGTCGCCGACTGCAGCGGCCAGGTCGAGTGCTCGTTGGGGACGAAGAGCGTGCGTCCCGTCCACCGCGTGTGCAGACCCCACCGCGCCGTCAGGAAATCCGCGAGCGGGTCGTCATGCACGACGAGTGGATCGGGGCGGACGACGATGCGGGCACCGATACCACGGTCACCCGGCCAACGCCGTGCGGTCGTGTACTCGATGCCGGTGCCGACGCGTCGTACCCGCATCCCCGCCCAGCAGTAAGGCAGTCCGAAGGTCGCTCGGGCACCGAGCACGACAGCCAGCCGAGACGACTCGAGGGACCGGAAGACCACGCTCCTCCGCCCCGTCCCGTCGACGCCGTACAGCCGCACGTTGATCTCGGGAAACGTCCCCAGCCACGGCACCGCAGGGCCGGTGAGGAGTCCCGCGCCGACCATCCGGAAGGGGATCAGACCGACCCAGGAGCTCCCGTCGAAGACGTCGGGCACGGTTCCCGGCGGCAGGAGCGGTGCCACCCGGTTCGCGTCCACCCGCCAGTGCAGGAAGGTGACGTCCCGCCAAGACTGGTGCATGATCTGCCGGCGCTCGAGGGCCGGCGCCATCGGCGTCACCGGCTCTGGAGTCGCACCGGGGACCGTCACCCCTTCATCATGCCTGGCCCGAGGCGTGAACAGCCATCCCACATTGCAGGACGGCGGCCGCCGGCGAGAACGCGGTGGCAGGATGGTCGTCATGACATCGGCTGCCGACACCCGCGTCTATCTCGTGGTACGTCGCCACGTGGACCTTGGGCTCACGCGCAGCATGATGTGTATGTCGGCGTAACCTCGCCCGCCCTCCCCCCGGGCGTCGGGCGACCCGCAGCCGACACGCCCCTGCACATGCTCGTCGTCTGACCGGTCGCCCGCGTCCTCCCCCAGAGGAACGCCATTGACCACGCAAACCACCTCAACAGCTCCTGGGCGCCCCACCCCTGCCCGCCAGGCCTCAGCTCGACCTACCAGGGGTGAAGGCCAGTGGGCGCAGGGGTACCGAGAGCCCCTGAACCCGGCCGAGCAGGTCAAGAAGGACGACGACGCCCTGAACGTGCGGGCCCGCATCGAGAACGTCTACTCCCGCCGCGGCTTCGCCTCCATCGACCCCGCGGACCTCCGCACCAGGTTCCGCTGGTGGGGGTTGTACACCCAACGCAAGCAGGGAGTGGACGGCGGCCGGACGGCGGTCCTGGAGCCCCGAGAGCTCGAGGACGAGTACTTCATGCTGCGGATCCGCATCGACGGTGGCCAGCTGAGCACCGAGCAGCTCCGGGCGATCGGCGACATCTCGACGACGTACGCACGGGACTCGGCCGACATCACCGACCGGCAGAACATCCAGCTGCACTGGGTGCGCGTGGAGGACGTGCCCGCGATCTGGGACCGTCTCGAGTCGGTCGGCCTGTCGACCCAGGAGGCGTGCGGCGACGTTCCCCGGGTCATCATCGCCGGCCCGCTGGCCGGTATCGCAGCCGAGGAGATCCTTGACCCGACGCCGGCGATCCGGGAGATATCGCAGCGCTACATCGGCTCTCCGGAGTTCTCCAACCTCCCGCGCAAGTTCAAGACGGCCATCACCGGTCATCCCAGCCTCGACGTCGCCCCCGAGGTGAACGACATCGCGTTCGTGCCGACCGTGCACCCCAGCCTCGGGGCCGGCTTCGACGTGTGGGTGGGCGGCGGGCTCTCGACCAACCCGATGCTTGCCCAGAGCCTCGGTGTGTGGGTTCGCCTCGAGGACGTGCCCGAGGTCTGGTGGGGAGTTGCGAGCGTGTTCCGGGACTACGGGTACCGGCGGCTGCGCAGCAGAGCCCGCCTGAAGTTCCTCCTCGCCGACTGGGGCGTCGACAGGTTCCGAGACGTCCTCGAGCGCGAGTACCTGCACCACAGCCTGCTGCCGGGTGACCCTCCGCCTGGCCCGTTGGGCAATGGGGACCACGTGGGTGTGTATCCGCAAGTGGACGGCCGCTTCTACGTCGGAGTCTCCCCCACCGCGGGACGGGTGTCGGGTACGACGCTCACCAAGCTGGTCGACACCATCGAGGCTCACGGGTCCAGGCGGGTCCGAACGACCCCCTACCAGAAGCTGGTGATCCTTGATGTCGAAGCGGAGCAGGTCGCGTCGCTGGTGCACGCCGTCGAGGGCCTCGGGCTCTCGGCCCGGCCCAGCCAGTGGCGGCGCTCGACGATGGCATGCACCGGGATCGAGTTCTGCAAGCTCGCCATCGTCGAGACGAAGGACCGCGCGGCTCTCCTCGTCTCAGAGCTCGAGCAGCGGGTGCCCGAGCTCGACACGCCAATCACCATCCACCTCAACGGCTGCCCCAACTCGTGTGCCCGGATCCAGGTTGCCGACATCGGCCTGAAGGGCCAGCTCGTGCCCGACGCGCAGGGCGGCTACGTCGAGGGGTTCCAGGTGCACCTGGGCGGTGGTCTCGGCCTCGAGGCGGGGTTCGGCCGCAAGCTGCGCGGCCACAAGGTCTCGTCCGCCGACCTCACCGACTACGTGGAGAGGTTGGTGCGCCGCTACCTCGCGACCCGGCATGACAACGAACGGTTCGCCGCCTGGGCCGCCCGAGCCGATGAGGAGGCCCTGCGGTGAGCGCCCACTCCGTCCCCCTCTATTGCCCATACTGCGCTGGCGAAATTCTGCATCCGCACGGCAGCGAGCATGGCGCCTGGGAGTGCCGCGAGTGCCTTCGCGTCTTCACCGTCAGGTTCGTCGGACTGCTGTCCGTGCCGAGCGGGTCCGCGGTCGCCGCACCGTCGGACGGTAGTCGGAACGGGAGGCAGTCATGACCGTCGTCAGCCTTGACAGCCTGCGGGAGACCGCGCTGGTCGCCGGCCCGGAGCTGGAGCTCGCCCCCGCCGAGGCAATCATCGAGTGGGCCGTCGAGACGTTCGGGCGCCGTTTCTGCGTGACCTCGTCGATGACCGACGGTGTGCTGGCCCACCTCGCGGCGCGCGTCTCCCCCGGACTCGACGTGCTGTTCGTCGACACCGGCTACCACTTCGTCGAGACGATCGGCACCGTGTCGGCGGTCGCTGCCACCCTCCCGGTCAACGTCGTGACGCTCGGCCCGACGATCTCGGTGCGCGAGCAGGACGAGCAGTACGGGAAGGACCTCTGGGCCCGCGACCCGGACCTCTGCTGCAAGCTGCGAAAGGTGCAGCCGCTCATCGAAGGGCTCGCCGAGTACGACGCCTGGGCGACCGGCCTTCGTCGAGACGAGACCCACAACCGTGTCATCACGCCGGTCGTTGGGTGGGACGAGACCAAGGGCAAGGTCAAGGTGGCGCCGCTGGCCCGATGGACCCAGGCGGACGTCGACCGCTACATCAGCGACAACAACGTGCTGCGCAACCCCTTGCAGTACGACGGATACCCATCCATCGGCTGCTGGCCCTGCACGAGGAGGGTGAGAGCGGGCGACGATGCCCGGAGCGGTCGCTGGCCGGGGACCGGGAAGACAGAGTGCGGGATCCACTCGTGACCGAGCCCGCCCTCCTCGTCGTCGCGCACGGCAGCCGGGACCCCCGATCGGCCGCCACGGTAGCCGAGATCGTGAGCGCCACCAGGCGGTTGCGCCCGCACCTGCGGATCGAGGCGGCCTTCCTCGACCACAACAGGGCGACGCCGGCTGAGGCTGTGGCTGGGCTCGTCGCTGGTGGACACCACGACATCATTGTGGTGCCGCTGTTCCTCACCGCCGCCTACCACGTGCGGGTCGACGTACCTGCCGCCGTGGAACGCGCACAGGCCGCCCATCCCTCGGTCACGCTAGCGTCACCCCCGGTGGCTGGTCCCGATCCCCGACTGCTGAGGGTTGTCGACGACCGGTTGGGCGCCGCGATCGAGGCCCCTTGCGCCCACCTGCCCGATGCCCTGGTGCTGGCCTCGGCGGGCACCGCCGACAGTGATGCGTTGGCGTCGATCTGCGCGCTGGCCCGGGCCTGGGCGGTACGTCGCAGGGTCCCCGTGGTCGCTGCGTTCGCCTCGGCCTCCCCGCCGTCGACCGGCGAAGCCGTTCGCGACCTGCGCCGGCAGGGATACCGCAGGGTCGCGGTCGGCTCCCTCTTCATCGCCCCGGGCACCCTGCCGGACCGCGCGGCAGAGCTCGCGCTGGAGGCAGGAGCGGTGGCGGTGTCCGCACCGCTGGGCGCCCACCCGGTGATGAGCCGGTTGCTCCTCGAACGCTACGACGTGGCGGCCAGCCGCCGAGCGACTTCGACCACCTCCCCGACCACGACAACCGCCGGCGGGTGAACCGCGTTCTCGGCAAGCGCCTCCGACACGGTGCCCAAGGTGGCGAACAGCCGACGCTCGCTCGCGAGCGACCCGTCCTGCACGACGGCGACGGCGGTTTCCGGCGAGCGTCCACCGGCCACCAGCGAGGCTGCGATCGGCTCCAAGTTCTCGATCGCCATCAGCAGCACCAGAGTGCCCCGCATCCGGCCGAGGGCGGCCCAGTCGACCAGTGAGTCGGGGTGACCGGGCGCAAGATGCCCCGAGGCGACCACGAAGTCGTGGGCGACCCCGCGGTGGGTAACCGGGACTCCGGCGAGTCCGGGGACAGAGGTCGCGCTGGTGACTCCCGGCACCACCCGGCACGCGACTCCGGCCCGCGCGCACGCCAACGCCTCCTCGAACCCACGCCCGAACACGAAGGGATCGCCGCCCTTGAGCCGCACCACGCTCTTGCCCGCCAACGCGCGCTCGACGATGAGCTCGTTCAAGGCCTCCTGGCTGGCGGCCCGTCCGCGTGGCAGCTTGGTGGCATCCACCACCTCGACCTCCGGGGACAGCTCGTCGAGAAGGCGCTGCGGCGCGAGCCGGTCGGTGACGACGACGTCGGCCTCCTGCAGGGCCCGGCGTCCCGCGACCGTGATCAGGTCGGGATCCCCCGGCCCGGCACCGACCAGGACGACGCCTGCTCGACGTTCCCGGTCCTTCGGGGCGGCGATCTCGCCGTCGCGGATCCGGGTCATGACCGAGTCGCGGACACTGACCGACCGGCGGGGGTCGCGACCGCCGAGAACGGCCACGGTCAACGACCCGTGGCGTCCAACGGCCGGCGTCCAGGCGGTGGCCGCCAGAGCATCGTCGCTTCGGACGCAGAACACCCGCAGCGCCTCAGCCTCCGTCGAGGCGGCCTCGTTCGCCACCTTGTCGTCGGTCGCCACGACGACGTACCACGCTCCCTCGAGGTCTCCCGGACGGTAGCCGCGGGGTACCCAAATGATCTCGCCGGTGCGTGCATACCCCTCGACAACCGGCGTCACCGCAGGAGAGATGACGTGGACCACCGCGCCTGCGTCGAGCAGCGACGGGATTCGGCGTTGAGCCACCCGGCCGCCGCCAAGCACAACGACCCGTCGGCCGGACAGTTTCAGCCCGGCCGGGTACAGGGTGGTGTCCGGGTCGTCCACCATTCCAACGTACGGCGCAGCCGAGCCAGCACGACCGCCATCTCAGGTGACGGATGTAAATGGTGCCCACTTCGCGGGGGTAGACTGAAAGCGCCGAGGAATCTCCGCGCGAAGTGCCAGACTCCGGCGTTTTCGGCTTTACCGACTACCGGCCTCACGGCTGGAACGGGACTCGGCCTTGACGTCAATCGGCACTTCGCAACTCCCGAGGCTGCCACCCTTGCTTCTCGAGGACGGAGTCGCTGGCCCGGCCGAGCGACCACACCTCAGGGCGATAATCCGCAGGCTGGCGCTCAGCCTCTTCGTCGCCTGTGTCGCGCCGGCGTTTCTCTTCTCCGTGACGTTGGTGGTCCTCGGCATCACCGCGGCCGTTGTCGTCGCCCTCGTGTGGACATCCGGCGCGATCGGGTGGCGCTGGGCCACCAAGCGTGCCCCGTCCGGGCTGTTGGCGATCACCATGATCCTCATGACGGTTCGGACGGTCGTCGCCCTTGGCACCGGTGACACGTTCGTTTACTTCCTGCAGCCGGTCATCAGCGACGGCGTGGTGGCAGCGGTCTTCCTGCTGTCGCTGGCCACCGCGCGGCCGGTTGTCGCGCGCCTGGCGGGGGACTTCTATCCCATGACGCACGACATCGCCGCCCGTCCGAGGATCAGGCGGCTGCTCTGGCGACTCACGCTGATGTGGGGCTTGGTCTGCCTGCTCAAGGGCATCGTCAGCTTCTGGCTGCTCGAGTCCCAGTCACTCGTGAACTTCGTCATGATCAAGAACATCTCCCTCATCTCGATGACGGCCGTCGCGGTGATCGCCACCGTCGCTGCCTCCACGCTCGTCGCCCGCAAGGAGGGCCTGCTCCCGGCCGGCTGAGCCGCCCAGCGCGAACGGGCTGATGTCGATGTCGCTCCTGCCGGTCACGACGAGCTGCGCGAGCACCTCGCCGATCGCGGCGGAGTGCTTGAACCCGTGACCGGAACAGGCCGAGGCGATGATGACGTTCGGCTCCATCGGATGAAAGTCGATCAGGAAGCGGCTGGCCGGGGCGACCGTGTAGAGGCAGGTCGCTGATCGGAGGCACCTGCTGCTGAGACCCGGCAGACGGTCCTTGACGTACCGCTCGTACATGGCGTCGATCTCGTCCCCGGCCGCCACCCGCGCGACGGTGTCGGTCGTGGTCTCCTCGGAGTACTGCTCCGTTGCGACCTTCGCTCCTCCGTGCGGCCCGTCGATCGCCGGGAAGCCGTACATCAGATGGTGCTGCCCGGTGCCGAACTCCCAGATGAAGATGGGCATCTCGCGGTACGTGTCGTACTGCGTCTTGTCCGACAGGTCGAACCAGTACATGACCTGGCGGTAGACCTTGAGGCTCCCGGCCAGGTCGGGCACCAGCCGGGGGAGCCACGGGCCGGCGGCAACGACGACCCTCCTGGCCAGCACGGGTCCGGTTCGGGTGGTGACGGTCACCCGGTCGCCCTGCTCTCGATAGGAGAGCACCTCCTCACCGAGTCTGATGGTGGCCCCTCGTTGGCGAGCCAGGCGCAGCTGCGCTTGCACGCACCTCTCCGGTCTCAGAAAGCCCGCCTCCGGCTCGTAGTAGCCGCTTTCAGAGCCCGCGAGGTCGAACTGCGGGTACCTCATCCTGATCTGGTCGGCCGACAGCCGCTCGTGGCCGATGCCGTGCTGCTCGGCCGACGCCACCGTCTGCCCCAGGAACGTCGCGCTCTCGTGGATGCCCGGCGCGCCCTGGACAGCCATGATCAGGCCGCCGCACTGCTGGAAGAGGTCCAGGCCGGACTCCTCCTCCAGCTCTCGCCAGATCTCATGCGAGCGCTTCACGAGCGGTACGTACTCGGCACCTTCACCGATCGCCAGCCGGGTGATCCGGGTGTCGCCGTGCGTCGAGCCGAGGGTGTGGGGTGGGGAGTAGCGGTCGATGCCCAGCACGGACGCGCCGGCCTTCGCCAGCTGGTACAGCGCGGCACTTCCCATCGCACCGAGCCCGATGACGATGGCGTCATAGCAGAAGGACGCGGCGTCGCGCGCAGCTAAAGGTCTCGCTGGCACCGTGGCCGTCCCCTACTCCTCATCGTGCAGCCCTTGCCGGCGCCGCTCCGCCTCCTCGAGGAGACGCTCGGCTTCCTCCGCCGTCTTGCTCGCGCGCCCGAGCTTGTCACGAGCCTTCCGCCGGTCGCGTTCGGCTCGGGACTGCTCGGCGACCGTCCTGTCGAGCTCGGCCTGCAGCCGGGTCACCTCCGTGTCGAGCCGGCTCACCTCGGTGTCGGCCTCGTCGAGCTCGGCTTGCGCCTCGGCACGCGCCTCACCGGCATCCTCGGCAGCCGCGGCAGCCCGTTCCAGGTCGCGCTCGGCGCGCTCGATCTCTTGGGCATGGCGATCCTCAAGCGGCTTCGCCGCCGAGCCCGCTGCCTTGTCCCGTTGGCCTTTCGGTGCCGGTGCCGACCTGGTGCCAGCACCGGGCACCGGCCCGAAACCGGCGTACCGGAGTCCCTCCGTCAGCCGCCCCGCAAGCAGCTGCTCGGCGGCGTCGGGGTCAGCCAGTGCGGCCTGCAGCGTCTCCTGCAGCCCCCGCGCCGTGTCCTCGCTGACCTTCTTCCCGGCTGCCCCCGCCAACCGTCGGGCCTGCTGCACCAAGGCGTAGACGAGCTGCTGTCGCTGGCGCGACAAGGTCCGCAGCTGGTCACCGCTGAGGCTGTCTGTTGCCTCGCGCAGCTCGGCACCGAGATCCACGAGTGGCGCGATCTCTGCGGCATGCTCGCGCGCCAGCTGGTTCGCCAGCCAGGCGACCTGGTTCGGCTTGGCAAGCCGGTGGATCTCCGAGGCGAGATCCTTGTCGCCCGCGGCCCTCGCGTCCTTCTCGCTCGCGGTGCGGGCCGACGTGAACTCCTCCGGCGGAAGTCCGTACAGCCGGTCCGCCACGGCCTCGGCATCCACGTCCCCATCCTCTCCCCTGCGGCAGCGGCCTGCAGCGCCGGTCGACGATCAGCAGTGGCATCCGCTCTCGCAGCCGGCTAGCCCGAGACCTCGGCTGCCTTTTCCGGGGCCCGCCCTTCGGGTTGGCTCGGGCGAGGGGTGAGCGGCGTCATGGGCGGGATGTCGAGGGTGACCGGTTGGTGATGACTCACGGCGAACGGCTGGCCATGGTGCCTCAGCTCCAGCACGGTCTCGGAGCCGTCATCGAGGGCGTAGCTCGCCTGCTCCTGGGTGATGTGGACGCGGAGCTTGGCGTTGCGCCAGCGCACCGAGAACCCCAGCCTCGAGATGACCGCCGGCAGTCGAGGGGCGAAGCTCAGCCGTCCGGCGTGGTCCCGCATACCGCCGTAGCCGCAGACGAGGCCCAGCCAGGCTCCTGCGAGTGAGGCGACGTGCACACCGTCCCGGGTGTTGTGCTCGAGGTCCCGCAGGTCCATCTGGGCGGCCTCGCAGAGATAGTCGTGGGCGAGATCGAGGTGGCCGACCTCGGCGGCGATGACCGCCTGCGAGCAGGCCGACAGTGACGAGTCCCGCACCGTGAGCTCTTCGTAGTAGGCGAATGCCCGCGCCTTCTCCTCGAGCGTGAACGAGTCCCCGCACCAGTGCATGGCGAGAACCAGATCGGCTTGCTTGACGACCTGCCTGCGGTAGATCTGGAAGTACGGCTCATGCAGGAGCAACGGGTAGCCGCCCGTCCGTACCGTCTCGGCGAAGTCCCACCGCTCATGTCGCGTGAAGCCGCGATCTTGTTCCGGGATGCCTCGCGCCTCGTCGTACGGCACGGCCATCGAGTCGGCAGCCCCACGCCACTGGTCGATCTCCTCCGGCGTGACGGTCAGCTCGTCGGCCTCCGCCGGCCATCGTTCGGCAGCGTCCGCCGCATAGCGCAGGTTCCGCGCCGCCATCAGGTTGGTGTAGGTGTTGTCGTCGACGATGGCGCTGTACTCGTCGGGGCCGGTTATCCCATCGAGGTGGAACTGGTCGTCGTCGCCGACGTACCCGAGCGAGCTCCAGAGGCGGGCCGTCTGCACGAGCAGGGGAAGCGCACAGGTCCGGTCGAAGTCCTCGTCGCCGGTCCAGTCCACGTACCGTACGGCGGCCAAGGCGATGTCGGCGTTGACATGGAAGGCTCCCGTCCCCGCAGGCCAGTAGGCGCTGCACTCCTGGCCCCGGATCGTGCGCCAGGGGAAGGCAGCGCCCTTCAGGTGGAGGGTCTCGGCCCGCTGGACCGCCAGGTCCATCGTCGAGTGCCGCCAGCGCAGCGCATCACCCGCGGCCGCCGGCGCCGTCGCGATGAGAACCGGCAGCACATAGCTCTCGGTGTCCCAGAACGCGTGGCCGTCGTATCCGGGACCGGTGAGGCCCTTGGCGGGGATCGCGCGCTGCTCGGCACGAGCGCCCGCCTGCAGCACGTGGAAGAGGCCGAACCGGACGGCCTGCTGGACCGAGTCGTCCCCGTCCAGCTCGACATCGGCGCCGTCCCAGAACTCCTCGACGTACGCCTCCTGCTCTGCGACGAGGCTGTCCCAGCCGGTGTGCAACGCGGCAGACAGCGCTGCGTCGACCTGGTCCCGAAGAGCAGGCAGTGACCGCTGGCTGGACCAGCCGTACGCGATGAGCTTGGTGACCGCCAGCCGCTGGCCCGGCTCGAGCCGGGTGCCGATGGTGGTCCGAGACCAGTCCGCCTCGACATAGGTGTGCGAGTCCGGCTCGACGTCCCCACCGATGACGTGGTCGACGGCGGCGGCCATCCGGAGCCCGGAAGCCTGGGAGCAGTGGATGAGGGAAGACCGGTTTCCGTTGTTGCTGTGCTCCTCCGCCTCGAGCGGGTGCCTGAGAGCAGCCGCAACCCGCGGATCGTTCGACTGCTGGGGCACCTCTTCGTTGGCGACGAGCTCCGACTGCACGACCACGCGAACCGGTGCGTCGACCGCTTCGACCTGGTACCGGATCGCGACGATGGCGCGTTGGGTGAGCGAGACCAGCCGGCGGGAGCGCACCCGCACCACCTGCCCGGACGGTGAGGCCCATTCGACCTCGCGGTCGAGCAGCCCGCGTCGAAGGTCGAGGGTCCGCTCATGGCGGATCAGCCGCCCATATCGCAGGTCGAAGGGCTCGTCATCCACCAGCAGCCGGATCAGCTTGCCGTTGGTCACGTTCACGACGGTCTGTCCCGACTCGGGGTAGCCGTAGCCGGCTTCGGCGTAGGGCAGCGGCCGCTTGGCGAAGAAGGAGTTCAGGTAGGTGCCCGGCAGTCCGTACGGGTCCCCCTCGTCGAGATTGCCACGGACGCCGATGTGTCCGTTGGACAAGGCGAAGACGGACTCGCTCTGGGCGAGCATGTCGAGGTTCAGCCCGACCTCGCGGACATGCCACGGTTCGACCGGGAAGCGGGAGCCGACGATCACCGCGCGTCGCCCAGCAGCTCGGCCAGATCCGAGACCACCACGTCGGCGCCGTGCTCCTTCAGCTCACGCGCCTGTCCGACCCGGTCAACCCCTACGACGTACCCGAACCGACCGGCGCGACCGGCCTCGACGCCGGCGAGGGCATCCTCGAAGACGGCAGCCTGCTTCGGCTCGACGCCAGCCAGTTCTGCGCCGGCGAGAAAGGAGTCGGGCTTCGGCTTGCCGGGAATGTGCCGCTCCGCCAGCGTCACACCGTCGATCCGCCCTTCGACGTACTGGTCGAGGCCGGTCTTGCGCAGCACGAGCGCGGTGTTCGCGCTGGACGACACCACGATCCGCCGGAGCCCCAGCTGCCTCGCCGCCTGCAGATACCGCACCGATCCGGGGAAGACCTCGACGCCATCCTGTTCGATGCGCCGGGTTAGCTCCTCGTTCTTGAGCTTGCCGAGTCCGTACACCGTCTGCGCGTCGGGCCCGTCGTCCGGCGAGCCCTCCGGCAGCTTGATCTCGCGCGAGGCGAGGAAGTCGCGCACGCCGTCCTCGCGCGGCTTGCCGTCCACATACCTGTCATAGTCCGCCCGGATGTCGAACGGGCGGAAGTCCGCCCCTTGCCGCTTGCGCAGGAACTCGTCGAAGGCCTGCTTCCAGGCTGCCGCGTGCACAGCCGCGGTGTTCGTCAGCACCCCGTCCAGGTCGAAGAGGCAGGCGGTCACTCCATGGGGAAGGCCCAGGACCATCTCGGGTTCCTTTCGACTGCATCGGAGGGCGGGAGCGCGGTCCCCACACGCGACACGCTAGTCCGCACCCGCAGGTACGGCGACCCGGACGACCACCTCGGCGGGCGGACAGAGCGGTGAGCCCGCTGCGGACAGCGACGGTCACGCCTGATTGCGCCACCCCGCACCCGGCTCCATGATGGAGGTGAGCGCCTTCGCAACCAGGGCTCCTGGGAGGGATAACCATGTTCCGACGGTCCGTTTTGATGGCTGGTGTGGTAGTAGCGGCGCTCGTCTGGCCGGCCGCCGCGGTAGGTCCCGCACTGGGGAACACCCCAGCGGCGGCGGCGCCCGGGGCCACCGGCTCGTTCCTGCTCACCGCGACCAGTCGCGGAGCGGACTACGCGCCGACCTTCACCGGCAACGGCTATCTCGGTGTCCGGGTGCCTGCCCAGGGCCAGGGCTATGCGGGTGGGTTGGTGCCGGCTCAGTCCGAGGTGGCGGGCTTCTATGCGAGGCCCCCCGGGCCTGACGAGGTGCAACAGCGGGCCAACGTCCCGACGTGGTCGACCCTGCGCTTCGCCCAGGGCAGCCAGCAGTTCTCGACCACCGCCGGCTCGATGAGTGGCTGGCGGCAGCAGCTCGATCTCCATACCGGCGCGATCTCGACGAGCGCCACCTGGACCTCGTCGAACGGCCGGGCGACAGATCTGCGGTACGACGTCTTCACCGACCGGGCCCGGCCCTCCGTCGCCAGCGTGCGGTTGACGTTCACGCCGCACTGGAGCGGGCAGGCGCGAGTCACGGACCTCATCAATGGCGCGCCGGCGACGCTGACGACAGCCGGAGCAGCCAAGGGTTGGGACCTCGCGGCACATCGTGTCGACGAGACGGTCCGCACGGTCGGGACCGGCATCGTCGCCGCGCTGGCCACCCAGGTCGTGGTCAGCCCCGCCAGCACAGCCGGGGCAGACCGTGCGGTCGCACGAACCGTGCCTCAGAGCGTCGGTCAGCAGCTCGACCTCTCCGTGCAGCGGGGGCACACCTACACGGTCACGAAGTACGTCGGAGTCGTTACCTCACAGGTGGCCGGGCAGCCGTTGGCCTACGCCAAGGCCCAAGCCGCTGATGCCGCATCGGCCGGCTACCAACAGCTCCGTACGGAGAACACCGCAGCGTGGTCGAGGCTGTGGGCCGGCCGCATCGACGTACATGGCAACCCCAGCCTTGCGACCGAGGTCAACGCCAGCGAGTTCTACCTGTGGTCGAACACTCGAGACGGCGTCGACTGGAGCATCTCGCCGGCCGGCCTGTCGTCGAACGGCTACGACGGCCACATCTTCTGGGACGCGGAGACGTGGATGTACCCGTCGTTGCTCGCCCAGCATCCCGACCTGGCCGCCGGAATGGACGCCTATCGGTTCCAGCGCCTCGGCGCCGCCGAGGCGCATGCGCGGGCCACCGGCTACCCGGGTGCGCGCTACCCGTGGGAGAGCGCGCTCGACGGGACCGAGCAGATCCCGCCTCCGGTCAGCGTCAACAGCGAGGGCCTCTACGAGCAGCACATCACCGGGGACATCGCACTCGCCCAGTGGCAGTACTACCTGGTCACCGGCAACCGGCACTGGCTGCGGACCCGCGGATGGCCGGTGCTGGTGCAGGCCGCCAGATTCTGGGCCAGCCGGGTCGTCCAGACAGCCGACGGCAGCTACCGCATCCGGCACGTGACCGGGCCCGACGAGGAGAACCCGGATGTCAACAACGAGGCATATACCGACGTAGCGGCCGCGACGACGCTCCGCGACGCGACGTCTGCGGCTCAGGTCGTCGGAGCCCAGGTGCCGCCGTCCTGGAGCCGGATCGCCGCCCGGCTGACCCCTGACTACGACCGAGCCCGAGCGTTCCATCCCGAGTTCGACGGCTACGGCGGCCAGCTGGTGAAGCAGGCCGATGTGACGATGCTCCAGTACCCCTGGCGTCAACCTATGGCGACGCGGGTCGCGACGAACGACGTGAACTACTACGTGCCACGTACCGACCCTCTCGGGCCGTCGATGACCGACGCGATCAGCTCCATCGACACCTCGTCGCAGGGCCTGCCGGGGTGTGCGTCGTACGTGTTCACAAAGCGCAGCATCGACCCCTTCATCCGGGACGTCTTCGACCAGTTCTCGGAGACCAGCACGGGTGGCGCCTTCACGTTCATGACGGGCATCGGCGGGTTCCTGCAGGAGTTCCTCTACGGCTACACCGGGATGCGGTGGGACCGAAGCTCGGTCGAGCTCGACCCCAGCCTGACCAGCCAGTTCGCTGGTGTCACGGTCCATGCGCTCCAGTGGCGTGGGCGGACGTTCACGGTCGACGTCGGGTCGCGCAACACACGCGTCTCGCTCCTGCGCGGTCCCGCATTGCCCGTCACCATGCACGGGGTCACCCATACGGTGAGCGTGGGGACTCCCCTCGTGCTGGCCACCCGCCGACCCGATCTCACTCGCACGTCCGACGTCGTACGCTGCCGGCCGGCCACCGCGACGAGCACCCAGCCGCTCGGTCCCGCCTTGGCGGCGGTCGACGGCAGCCCCGCGACGTTCTGGCAGCCGACCGACGTACCCGCGGCGTTGACCGTTCCCCTGGGTCGACAGCACTCAGTGGACCGGGCGGTTCTCCTGTGGGGACGTGAGTGGCCAGGTGCCCCGGCGCCCAACGTGCCGCCTCCGCCCGGCCCCGTGCTCACCTTGCGCGCCGTCTCGTACGACGTCCTGGTGTCCCCCGACGGACACACGTGGAAGCGGGTAGCCCAGGTGAGGAACCGCGCGCATGGGCTGCGTGACACGCTCAGCTTCCCGGCGACGTCTGCCCGGTTCGTCAGGGTCCGGATCTTCTCGTCGACCCACCAGACGCCCCCGAAGCTGCAAGAGCTCACCGTGACCGGAGGCTGAATGCTGGGTAGAGCGGTGGTCCCGACCCGGAGGTCAGGACCACCGATCTGCTAGCGCTCCTTACGGCTTTGAAGCCCAGCGGGCCTCCCGTGCCGCGGTCAGTGGATCACCCGGGCGCAGTAGGTCGAGTCGGGACCGAACGGCCGTTGCAGCTCGTCGTCTCGATACTGCTGCGGTACTGGGCTGACCTATTCGGCTGGCACCAGGTCTAGGCGGTGACGGCGTACGGCAGACCGTCGATGCTCGAAACCACGCCATCGGCGCCCACGGTGATCGTGAACGGGCCGCCGTTGGCACTGGACGAGTCCGTCGACGCCCCGTCGATGGTCAGCGTGAACGTCTGACCGGCCATCGACGTCAGCTCGGCGTTCACAGAGTCGGCCTGGCCATCACCGTTGTAGTCGCCCTGAGTCTGGCTCAGGTCTGCCCCCTGCCCGAAGTCGAGCGCCGTAGCGTCCAGGCACCAGCCGGTCCCGCAGGTCTGCAGCACCCCAGTCACCGGGGGCGGTGGCGGCGGAGGTGGTGGCGGCGGTGGCGGTGGCGGTGGCGGAGGCCGGTGCCGGTGCGGGTGATGGACCGGCCGGTGGTGCACCGGCCGGTGGTGCACCGGCCGGTGGCTTCCGCCAGGTCCGCCGCCGCTTCCTGTGCCTGCGGGCTTGCGTGGTGCTGTGGGCGGTGGGGGGCTGGGAGGGGGAGAGCCGGGTGCGTTCGATACGACGGTTCCAGCTCCGCCGGCGTACTCGTTTGCGAGGTTCAGCACGAGGTCGACGTACGAGATCGAGTGGTTGTAGCTCATGACCGCGGCGCGAGCGTCGCCCAGGACACGCAGGTCGCCACCTCCTGCGCACAGGTAGTGGGCGGCGGTCAGCGCCGCGTCGTCGATGTTGTTGGGGTCCCGGACGCCGTCTCCGTTGCCGTCGGAGCCGTAGGCGGCCCAGGTGCTGGGGATGAACTGCATCGGACCCACCGCGCGGTCCCAGACCGGATCTCCGTCCAGCCTGCCGGCATCGGTGTCTCGAATCGCACCCATCCCACCCGTGCCGTTGAGCACCGGGCCGAGGATATGCGGAGAGGTATCACCGTCGGCGAACACCTGCGCGCCGCCATACTGGCCGTTGTTCGACTCCACAGTTGCGATGGCCGCCAGGATCGTCCAGCTCAGGTGGCAGCTCGGCTGGCTGGCGGCGAGCGCGGTCGCCGCCTGGTGATATGCGCTCAGGGCTGCGACCGGCACATTGTAGGACGACATCGCGCTGACCTTCTGGATGCGCTGCTTGACGGTTCCCGTGACGACTGCCTGATGTCCCTTTGCCCCGGCCAGCCCCGTGACCGCCGCCTTCGCAAAGGGGCGATGCGAGACCGGCGAGGTCGGAACGTCAAAGCCGCGACCCGGCGTCGATCCGATCGCCGGCGACGCGGGAGCCGTCGACTCGGATGCCACCGACGCGGTGGCGTTCATCGTGGAAAGCGGGAAGATGAGAGCGGCTGCGAACGTGAGAAGGGGTCGTCTGCGCCGCAGTGCGGCAAGCGATTCCCCCATGAGTCACCCTAACCTGGACCGCCGGTCTTAAATGGCGCTTTGGAAAAAAGACCTGGATACTGTCAACTCCCCCAAAGATACCATCAACTCCCCTAAAACGGGCTTAGCAGGATCTGCGACTTCTGGGCCGGGTCGCGCTCAGCTAAGGACCGCGAAGTGCGGCTGGGGCCTGCCGTTCAACAGGGTGAAATCGCCGCCGAGGTAGACGCGGGTGCTGTCGTGGCCGAGGGCCCAGATACCGAGCGAGCTGTTGACGCGGAGCGAGAAGCCGAGCAGCTGACCGGTGCTCTCGTCGACCGCCGCGAGCTTGTTGCGGATCTGCCCGCCGAATGACCCCGGGCCGTCGAAGTGACCACCGCAGTAGACGGTGCCGCTCATGGCCGTGACGGCATGCACGTTGCCGTTGGTGTGCTTGCTCCAGCGCGTCGCACCGGAGCCCGCGTTCAGTGCCGCACAACCCCCACCCGCCCCGCCGACCGCGGCCAGCAGATCCGACCCGTCCAGGTACAGGGAATAGACCGGTGGCTCCTTACCCGCGTTGGTGGGCCCCGCATTGAACCCAGGGGTCAGCGTGGCTGGAGCAGCCGCGCTCAGGCTGGCGATGCTGCGACCGGTGCCGTTGCCGTTGACCGTGGTGAAGTTCCCTCCGAGGTAGACGCGAGACCCATCGCCGGACGCCACCAGGCTGCGCACTTGTCCGTTGACACGAGGAGCCCAACCGGTGTCCAGAGCGCCGGTACTGACACCCACCCGACCCACGTGCCCCTGGCCGACGCCGCCCAGAGAGGTGAAGTTCCCTCCCACGTAGACCCGCCCACCACTCACGGCTAGTGCATCTACGGTGCCGCCCGCCACCGCAGGCGCCCAACTGGTCAGCGCCCCCGCCCCGGCGGGGTCCACCGAGGCCAAGTGTGACCGGTGCTGTCGAGCTACCTGCGTGAAGTCGCCTCCCAGATACAGCCGACCGCCGGACAGCGCCAGCGCGTTGACCGTGCCTTTGGGGTCGGGCCGCCACGACTTGTCAAACCTGCCGGTTGCCGGGATGAAGGCCGCCAGGTGAGCTATCGGGAGGCTCGCCCCACCCGAGGGGTCGGTGACGGCGGTGAAGCTACCGGCGACGTACACCCGTCCAGTGGCCGGATCCGCCAGGATCGCCGAGACCCGTCCGTTCGTCCCCCATGTCTGGTGCCAACCGGTCACTGCCGCTGCACTCATCGCACTGGCCGACGCGGGCAGGATCGCACCAAGGCACAACACCCCCATCAGGAGGGCCAGCACCTTGGCGCGGGTAGCCCGCGCGGAACTGCTCTTGAGCAACATATCTTCCCCACCCCCGGGCAAACGCCGGACAAAGTCCCCCTGCAAAATAACACAAGGGCCGCGGCCGTGATCCGGTCAGCGCAAAATGACGGTTAGATCTTTCCGATTTTCTGGACGCGCGGTAGTGCTCGAAACGAAGAATGCGTCGTCTAATCGCCGAACATCGTCATTCGTCAGATGGCAAGCGCCGGGCGGTCGTGGACCACCGAAGCCGATGATGAACCGGCCGGTCCATCAGACGGCGTACACCGCTCATCGGCCAGGTGTCAGGTCGCGGTATCGAGCTTCTAGCAGGCAGTAGAGGCCGTACGAGAAGAGGCCGACGGCCAACGCGGCCAGGGTCAGCGTGCCGTAGTCGGTGTCAGCGACCGATCGGAACGCAGCGTCAAGTCCCTTGGTCTGCCCCGGCTCGTTGAGCACGCCCGCTCTGACGATGAATACACCGACAAGGGCGAAGACGGCGGCGCGAGCAACGCAACCGAGGGCGCCAAGCGCACGGGCCCCGACGCCGAACAGTCTGTGCCGCGCCTCAGGTGTGAAACGTTCCTGGAACGTGAGCCGAATCGACCGACGGCCGAGCTCTGCCCCGGCGAAGACGAGCAGGACGCCGACCAACAGGAAGAGCACGCGGCCGGGTCCGGAGCTCATCAAGGTTGCGCTGATCGCCTTGTCCTGCTGCTGCTCGGAACCTGCCGTGGTGTCGGGGCTCTGGATGGCGGCCAGCACGGAGATGGTGCTCACTGAGAACGCCGCATAGAGCAGGCACCCCCACGTCGAGATGATGCGCTGCCGCCACCCACTCAGCCTGCTGGCCGCATAGCGCGGCCGAAAGATCGCCTCGACGAGCTGGGTGAGGGAGTAGCCGGCGAAGCCCGCAGCGAGCGGTACCAGCGAGAACGCCCCCCACGCATGCCGGGCTGCCTCCTGCACTGCGCCGCCGGCGCTGGCCGGTTCGGCGGCCCGGCCGTGGGCCGCCAGCGCCAGCCGAAGGGTCAGATAGCCGACGAGGAGGTAGACGACGCCTCGGGCGACCAGCCCGAACTTCGACGCCCCGCGGAGCCAGCGGCCGGTCTTTCCGGCGGCAACCTCATCCGCCAGATCTGCCAGCGCCGTACTGGAGCCGTTCTCGCACCCCCTCGCGCTCACCATCTGTCCCGCCTCGATTCGCTCCCGTCGAGTCTCCCACGCCTCCGTTTCGTCCGATGGCGCCGATCCTGTCGGCGCGTCAGGCCGTCAAGCGCCTCTCGACGTAGGCGGCGATGGAGCGACACGGCCGGCCATACGGGAGAAGGACAGGATCCAAGGGACCGGATGCCATCGCGGCAGCAGGGTTGATCTCTTGGCCCACGCTCGGGAGGGCCTGCAACGGCCTAGTTGGGGTGGCAGGTGCCGGCGGAGGTGTCGAGCACGGCACCGCTGGAGTCAATGAACTGCGCATCCCATGCGGCAGAGTGCAAGGTCATCCGCAAGTATCCGAACGTCTTGCTGTAGGCGACAGGCTGGGGTGCAGCCGTTCTTGCTATCGGCTGCAGCGCCTCGCCTCCCGTGCCGACGATGTACTCCGTGATCCCGTTGCCGGGATCGACCGCCCCTGCTGGGCTCAATGGTGAGAAGCGTTGGTAGTTATGGATATGGCCGTTGAGAACAAGGTCGGCGTGCGCGGCGTAGAGGGCATTCCACCACGGCGCATACGCCAAGAGGTTGGATCCGAGGCCCGTCCACAAAGGCTGATGCCAATAGGCGGCGATGCAGGGCTGCTTGGTTGCGGCCAGGTCGGCTTTGAGCCATTTGGTCTGTGCGCTCGAAGCACCACACCCACCAACGCCAGCCTTGCCACAGTTCGCGTTCAATGCGATCAGATGCCAGGACCCGAGGTCGAACGAGAAGTGACCGCTGGTCACGGGATGGGCGGCGGTACCAAAGTGGGCGAAGTAGTTTTGCGCGGTGGCGTTATCGGTTGGGCAGGCCACCCCGAGCGCATCCGTGCCGGTCTGGTACTCCCGGTTGCCCGCCGTGGGGTCCATCAACGGGTCAAGCCGACCCCAGGTGGGGTCGTAAGAGGCCGCGTAGTCTGCGAGGTCGCCGCACTCGTACTGGTAGTCCCCGAGGGCGAGGATCGCGTCCACCGTGGTGTCCGTCAGCAGCTGGTTCGAGGTGGCGGCCTGCTGGCAACCTGCCGCGGTTCCTCCACCATCGTTCCAACGACGGTCAGCAGGGTCACATGCGAAGTCTCCGACAGCCACCACCACCGGATCACCGGTGACGGGTTCGGAGGCCAACGCCGAGGGGCCGGCCGCAACCCCGAATATCGCGCAAAGGAGGGCACCAGCCGCAACTGCCGCCAATATCGGACGCGCAGTCAGCCGCACAGTCATGAGCCTTCCCCCGTCCTTTGGAGGCCGGCATGCCGCGCAACATCCATTTGCCTACAGGTGAGGTAGTTTATCAATCCCTGTCATATCCCGGAGTGGTTTTGACTTAATCGAGCGCCGCGGCAAATTCAACGCGAGCGGATGCAGAAAGCCGACCATGCTAAGGCCTCCGGTCGCCAGTCACGCGAGCTGACGCAGATACCTCGTGACTTCGGCGGCGTCGAACGCTTCCGGGTCGAAGTAGGGTCCGGCCCAGTCGCGCAGACTGCTTCTCATCCAGCCTCCTGCAGACGACGCCGAACCCCCAGACTGTGACACAGCTTTCAGACCGTGGACCCCGCGACCCGCGCGGCCGATGCGAGGGATTCACCGGCGTCGCTCGCGCCACCGAACCTGCTCGATGGTGGTCGAGCGGACGCGACTTCCGAGAGTTCGTAGTGCGTCACATAATGGAGGTATGGCGAGTTCCCTGCGCCGCCTCCCCCGCGGCTTGCTTCTGGCGATCACACTGTCGGCACTCCTGACCCTGCTCGCCAGACGCCGCGGCTACCGCTTAGGTCTGCACACCGTGGTCCGCTGCCGGTCTGGTCACATCTTCACGACGATCTGGATCCCCGGTGGGTCGTTGAAGTCGATCCGCCTCGGAACGGCCAGGCTCCAACGCTGCCCAGTCGGTGAACACTGGACACTGGTGCGGCCGATCCGCGAAGCGGACCTGACTGACGACGAACGTCGTGAGGCGGAGCAGCACCACGACATCAGAATTCCCTAGCCTCGAAGACCAGTTCGCCGGAAACATGTCGGCGACCAGGTGTCAGAGTCGCCACCGCCCGCCGGGCACGGGCGATGGGGCTGCCATGGCATGCCCCTCGATATGTCGTGAGAATTCAGCCGAGGGCCCCAGGCTGACAGGTTTGGGTTGGAGTCGTCGCGCTCGGTCCGGTTCTATAGCCGATCGGTTGGGACGGGCACGAGTGATCGCAGCAGCGCTTGGGTCTCGGTGTCGGTCGAGTACACGAGCGAGCCGAGCATGCCTCGGGTAAGGAGCACCTTATAGGTGTTCCTGACCGCCCGGTCGAACTGCGCCGAGTCTCCACGCTTGACCTGGGTGTCTTTGCTCCTTTCTGGCCGCGCCACGAAGCGGTCCTTTCGCCAGACGAGATCCGGTCCGATGATGACGCCTGAGTAGTCGTACTCGAACCCTTGCGCCGTGTAGACGCACCCAACTTGCTCGAAGCCCGCCGGGTCACTGGCCCAGAACGGCGTGCCCGGCGCGCCAGCGTGTGAAGTCTGTTTCTTGTTGTTCCACGGCTTGTGCCAATCGCCAATCCGTACGTCGGCGAGCAACCCGCCGCCCCTGACTGGATCGCTCCAGTCCCAGCAGTAGCCCGCCGCGATCCGAGCGCCGTACCCGCGATCAAGCATTCCCCGCAACCGCGTCTCCATCGCTGCTGGGCTATCCGCGAGTGTCACCTCGAAGTGGTCGTCGCCATCCCATATGGCTGGGCCACCTGGCTCCAGTCCGAGGAGCCTGAGCACCCACTCCTCGTACGCACGACTACCTCCGCAACGGAACTGGCCGTCGAGACTTACGTGACGGAAACCCACGCCGAGCCGGCGGGCCGCAGCCTCAATATCAGCGATCGTGCCAATCTCACCGGGCCGCACGACTTGGTGCTCATCCAGCAAGAAGACGGGAACCCGTGCGGCGTCAATCAGCTCCTCAACCTGAGGGACACCGGTTCTCAAGGCCGCCCTCGTATACCGGTTGGCAGATGTCTCACGGATTCGGTGAGCTTCGTCGCACAGCAGCACGTCGATTCCATTGCGCTCTGCATCGACGAACTGGTTGAAGTACTTGAACAACGACCGAACCCGCGGGGCGCGGCGACCCGCGATCTTTCTCAGGGTTTGGGTGAAAGCACTTGACCCTGTTGCATGCAAGGCGGTGCGTCCCTGTCGCGACAACTCACCCATGAGCGAGAGCGCGATCACGCTCTTCCCAGACCCTGGGCCACCACTGATGGTGATCACCTCCTTGCTGTTGGCATGTAACGCCCGCTCAAGCGCGCGCATCACTAGGGCGTACGCCGTCTGCTGCTCGTCAATGAGCACGAACTGCTCGCGTGACTGGATCTCCTCGGCAGCCAGCGTCAGCAACTGACGGCTGGGCTTCACAGCCGAGCTCATCAACTGGTCGGCCGAGTCCGCACCAGACTCTCGACTCAGGCGCGATTGGAGGAACTCCATGAACGCACCCCGATGCTGACCAGTGAACATGCGGCCGTGTTCCGACTGCGGGAGGTGCCACAGGCTGTCCACGTCGAGATCGGTCGCGTTGTGCAGGTACGCCACCCCGCTCAGCCATTCGGGATGGTCCGAAAGGGTCGCAGCGAAGTCGGCGAGGTAGCTGCAGTATCGCCTGACCTGCTCGACAGGGTGAAGCCGTTCCCCGAGTCCCTCGAGAACGCAGACGTCATCGGCTCCGTCAAGGATGTGGGCGCGGCTCCATTGCTTGAGCTCGACCACCACAAACGACGGCTCCTGGGTCCGTGGGTGCACGCCGCACAGGATTACGTCGACGCGCTTGCTCGTCAACGGAAGCTGATACTCCACCAATGCCTCGACGCTCCCCAGATGCGCGTCCGCCAGATCCGCCGCGAGGACAGCGTGAACCGTCACGGGTTGGCTGCCGCTCCTGTTTGAGTCACAGGAGGATGGGCACATGCCTAAAAGGATTGATCCCGCGGTCAAGGAGCGGGCGTTGCGGATGTTCGCCGACCATCGGCGGGAGTATCCGTCGGATACCGCGTTGGCCGAGGCGGTGGGGAAGAAGCTGGGGGTGGGCCGTGAGACAGCCCGTCGCTGGCTGGTTCAAGCCGACATCAACGCCGGTACCCGCTCCGGTGTGACGTCGGATGAGCAGGCCGAGATCAAGAAGCTGAAGGCGGAGAACCGACGGCTGCGTGAGGACAACGAGATCCTTCGTCAGGCATCGATTTTCTTCGCGGGAGAGCTCGACTCCCGCAACCGATGATCATGGCGTTCATCGACGACATGAGGGCGCAAGGCCACGCGGTCGAGTCGACCTGCAGCGTGCTCACCGAGCAGGGCTGCAAGGTCGCCGCGCGGACCTATCGATCCTGGCGAGCAGCCAACCGCCCGGTCGCTGCCCGAACGCGCAGCGACGCCGAGATCCTCGATGCGTTGATCGCCGTCCAGGCCACCCCCGAAGCGCTCTACGGTCGCCGGAAGATGACCCACTGGCTGCGCCGCCAGGGCCACGACGTGGCGTTCTGCACCGTGGACCGCCTCATGCGGGGTCTGGGCATGAACGGGGCTCGCCGCGGAAAGGGCGTCCGGACGACGGTGCCGGCCAAAGACGGCCACCGCGCCGGTGACCTGCTGAACCGGGACTTCACCGCACCAGCACCCAACAGCCGATGGGTCGCGGACTTCACCTACTGCCGCACCTGGGCCGGGTTCGTCTACGTCGCCTTCATCGTCGACTGCTTCGCCCAACGGATCGTGGGCTGGCACGCCGCGACCGACAAGCGCACCGACCTGGTGCTCACGCCGCTGCGGATCGCGTTGTGGGACCGTCACCGCCAAGGCCACCCCGTCGGACCCGGCCACCTGCTGCACCACTCCGACGCCGGCAGCCAATACACCTCGATCCGGTTCACCGAGCACCTCGAGCTGCAGGGCATCGCCCCCTCGATCGGCACCATCGGCGACGCATACGACAACGGCCTCATGGAGTCACTCATCGGCCTCTTCAAGACCGAGGCCATCGCCACCACCGTCTTCCACGACGGCCCCTACAAGACCCTCGCCGACGTCGAGTACGCCACCGCCGGCTGGGTCGACTGGTACAACCACCGGCGCCTGCACGGCACCCTCGCCATGCTCACCCCGGTCGAGTTCGAGCAAGCCCACTACGCTGCTCTCAACCAAGAGCCGCAACCCGTATGAGAGCGGCAAAGAACTCGTGACGGTTCAGCGAGACTCCCCTCCCACGACCTGACCTCGGCGGGCGGCGCAGACCGCCCAAGACGATGACGGAACTGCTCGCTCAAGACACGCACGAGCGACCCATCGGAGATTTGAGCGTGGAGACGCGCTCCGGACCCGCGGTACAACGGCACGATGACCCCAGGAAGACACGACTGACTTCCCGTGACGGGTGGAGGCTTGGCATGTGCACGCGCCTGTCGGGCCGCAACGGACTAACTGGGCGATCTTACTGAACTCAACGGCGTAAAACGGATGGCGTTGGGAAGATGAGCTCGAAACTGAGTAGCGGCCTGACAGGCTTCCCACCGGAACACCTCCACTCGGAAGCAACATTCGCTGAGGAGTGCGGCCAGGGTCTGACCACAGGATCTCCAACACGTGGTTGTTGGGTGGATGGGTGGTGTGGTGGTCGTGGTTGGTTGGTGGGGTGTTCACGGAATTGTCGCGTGGCTGGTCAACCTTTACGCCTGGTCCTGGCGACACCTGTCTTGCACACTTGGGAGCCGGTATCTGCACACCACTCATACCGACGATCCTCCCGACTGCTCCCCGTCATCGCCGTGTGGCGGCTTTACGCCCATGGTCTCGGGATACTTGATGTAGCAGCGGAGACAGTGCTTGGCTCGCTCGGCGAGTACGCAGCTGAGTCGGTCCTGGATTGAGTTGAGGGTCAGGCTGGTGACCGCCTGTGACCCGATGTGATCAAGCATCAGAGCCGCGTCCTCGGCTGAGAGCCAGGACGGATTCGCACGCGCATCATGCATAACGCCGAGTTCCAGGCGCGTGGCCCTAAAGGCGGGACTGCCCAGGCTCTGGTTGACACCGAGGGCGGGTTGTTCTCAGGCCGCGGGTGCGGCTGAGTAGATGGTCTCAAACTCGGTCGGGGTGAGTCTGCCGAGGGCGGCTTGTCTGCGTCGGCGGT
>JAWWPG010000065.1:0-14833 GCA_033850885.1 Nocardioidaceae bacterium | reverse complement strand
ACCCTTGCGGGCGACCGTGACCACGTCACGACGGAACTCCGGAGGAAAGGCCTTTGGCATGATGCTGATCCTTCCAGCGAGGAGCAATCCTCACAGGCAAGGAGTCAACCGAACTGGGGGCAGTCCCGATGTGCACTTCGAGCATCTCGAACCCGGCGCGACACAGACCGCCTGCCCCTATAAGGGGACGACCAGTGGCTACTGGTCGACAACGGTCAAGGGCACCCGGTACGACGACATCGCGTGGGCCTATGACTTCCCGACCCGTGAGCTTCTCCCCATCGCCGGGCTGGTCGCCTTCTACAACGAGAAGGTCGACATCACGCTCGACGGTGTGCGGCTGGAACGGCCGCGGACGCACTTCAGCTGACCTGACCCACCACTCGCGCGCCGGCCATCCAGTTTCCGCCATGCGCGGGCGGGGTACGTGCGAACACATGGTCCGCCTCCGCCGAGTCTCCCCGAACTCGCCGGGCTGGACTCGCCGCAAGCAGGGGCGGGGAATGGTCTATCGCGACGTCGACGGGCAACCACTGAGCGCGGAGCAGATCGCGCGGGTGAAGTCGCTCGTCATCCCCCCGGCCTGGCTGGATGTGTGGATCTGCCCGGTGCCGAACGGGCACATCCAGGCCGTCGGGATCGACGCGGCCGGGCGACGGCAGTACATCTACCATCCGCAGTGGAGACTGCAGCGCGACCAGCTCAAGTTCGACCGGGTCACGAGCGTCGCCAGCCGACTGCCCGCGGCTCGCCGAGCCGTGCTCGAGCACCTGGCGATGGAGAGGATGCCGCTGGAGCGTGCGGCAGCCACCGCCGTGCGACTGCTCGACCTCGGGTACTTCCGGATCGGGAGCGACGTGTACGCCGACGAGAACGGCAGCTTCGGCCTGACCACACTCGAGAAGCGACACGTCCGGCTTCGTCGAGGACGCCTCGTCTTCACGTTCACCGGCAAGTCCGGGGTCCTCCACACCGTGGAGATCGACGACCCGGGCGTCATCCCCGCGGTGGACCTGATGCGCCGAAGAAGAGGCGGCGATCGTCTCCTCGCCTACCAGGCCGGCCGCACCTGGGCCGAGATGGACGCCGCGCGGGTCAACGACTACCTCCGCAACGTGGTCGGCGCCGAGCTGACAGCGAAGGACTTCCGCACCTGGCACGCCACGGTGATCGCCGCCGCGGCCCTCGCCGCCTCGCCGGAGCCCGGACACACCGAGGCGTCCCGGAAGCGGGCGGTCAGGGCGGCGGTCGTCGAGGTGGCGAAGTACCTCGGAAACACCCCGACGGTGGCCCGTTCGGCCTATATCGACCCTCGCGTGATCGACCTCTACCAGGACGGGGTGACGATCGACGCCGCCGTCCGGCGGACCTACGCGTCGCCGGCGCACCGGCAGGCGAGCCTGGAACGAGCCGTCATCCGCCTGCTTTCCTAGCGGCTCTGCCAGACTGGGAGACATGGCGAGTGAGCCGGCCGATGTCGCCGTCACCGCGCTGACAGAGTCGCACTGGCCGCAGGTCCGAGCCATCTACGCAGCCGGCATCGCGACCGGTCATGCGACCTTCGAGGCGGAGCCGCCTGACTGGGAGCGCTTCGACGAGGGCCACCTGTCGGCACACCGGTACGTCGCGGTGGACGCAGCCTCGCGGGTGTTGGGCTGGACGGCAGCCTCGGCCGTCTCGGAACGCTGCGTCTACGCCGGGGTCGTCGAGGACTCGGTGTACGTCGACGGGCGCGCCCACGGCATCGGGATCGGCCGCCTGCTGCTCGCGGCGTTGACCGCGTCGACCGACAGATCAGGCATCTGGACCGTCCAGTCCGGCATCTTCACTGAGAACCTCGCCAGTCTCGCCCTGCATGCAGCGGCCGGGTTCCGGGTCGTCGGCGTTCGGGAACGCCTCGGCCAGATGACGTACGGCCCGTGCGCCGGCCAGTGGCGGGACGTCGTCGCCGTGGAGCGCAGGAGCCCGCTCATCCGCTGATCCGGGTCGGCGGCCCCGGCCCCTTACCCGAGCCTGCCCGCAAGAAGTCGAGTCGGGTCGAAGACTGCGCGACCTGCGACGACGGTGGCCGAGCACCTGAGACTCGGCTCCAGGACCACGAGGTCGGCGGATGAGCCGACCTCGATCCGGCCGCGCGCTCCTTCGCCGATGACGCGGGCAGGAGTCTCCGTGGCGGCGTTTACCGCATCCGTCATCGAGACGCCCGCCGCCACCAGGTTGGCAACGGCATGGTCCATGGTGACGACGCTGCCCGCCAGCGTTTCGGGAGCCGCTGCGAGGACGACTCGTCCCTCGGCAACCTCCACCTCGAGCTCACCGATCCGTTGCGTGCCCGCGGGTTGTCCGGAAGCCGCCACGGCATCCGTGACTGCGACGACCCGTCCGGCTGCGGCCCGCATCACCAGTGCGATGACCACGGGGTCGACGTGGATGCCGTCCGGGATCAGCTCAACCGTGAGCCGCTCGTCGGTGAGGGCGAGCCCGACCGGTCCCGGCCGCCGATGGTGGAGTCCTGGCATCCGGTTGAAGAGGTGGGTGACGTGGCGGGCACCGACGGCTACCGCGGCCCGGGTGGTGGCGAGGTCTGCCTCCGTGTGTCCGATCGAGGCCACCACTCGGGCCTCGACCAACGCCGCGACCACGTCGAGCGCTCCCGGCAGCTCGGGCGCGATGGTGGCCATCCGCACCACGTCCCGGTGGCCGTCGAGAAGTGTGGTCAGCTCCTCGAGATCCGGCAGCCGCAAAAAGCGGAGGTCCTGTGCACCCGCCATCGCGGGCGCCAGCCAGGGGCCCTCGAGGTGTGCCCCGAGGACGCGGGCACCACCAGCGGGAGGGCCGGCCAGGCACAGCCCGATGCCACGCAGTGTCTCGAGCAACCGCGCCGGAGTGTCCGAGACGGTCGTCGCCAGCAGGGCAGTCGTCCCGTGACGTGCATGGTGGGCCGCCATCCGCCGTACCGAATCTGCCACGTCTCGAGCGGTTGCGCCGTTGACCTGCGCGCCCGCACCCCCATGGACGTGCAGGTCGACGAAACCCGGCGCGAGCACCCGTCCGCCCAGGTCCACCAGCTCACCGGCGCGCGGCGGGAGACCGGACCCGACTGCGACCACCACCGGACCACTCAGCGTCACCCAACCGGGGCACAGCTGCTGCGAGGGTGTCAGCAGGGTCTCGGCCAGCAGGGTGACCGGGCTCCCCGCTGTCGTCGTCAACTGCGGCGGCTCTGCGGACGGTCCGAGGCGGCAGGTCGCCCAACCGTCTCCACGGAACCCACTTCCCCCGCAGCAGGTTCGGGCCAGTGGCCGCCGTTCTCCCAGTACAACCGGATGGCCTCGAGGGGGCGGCCGCGGGTCTCCGGAGCGAGCACGAACACGAAGACGAACGAGACGGCGGCGAGGACGAGGAACATGCTGAACGTCGCCACCCCACCGATGCTGCCGAGCACTCCGAGGAAGAACTGGGCGATCAGCAGGTTGCCGATCAGGTCGGCCGACAGCATCGCCGAGGCGCCCGCCGAGCGGAGCCGGCCCGGGAAGCTCTCGGACGCGTACACCCACACCATCGCGCCGAAGCCGAAGTCGAACCCACACGTGAACAGCAGCACGCCGAGAAACGCGAGCCACTTCACGCCGCCGCTCAGCCCGACGGCGAAGACGGCGATCATCAAAGCGTTGGCCACCATCATCGACCCGATGCCGATGAGCAGGACCAGGCGCCGACCGATCCGGTCGACAAGTCGCAGCGCCGCGAGCGTGGCGAACAGCGCAGTCAGTTGGATCAGGCCCGGCACCAGCAACAGCGCCACGTTGCCGGTGAGTCCGACCTTCTGGAAGATCAGAGGCGTGAAGTAGACGATCGCGTTGATGCCCGTGATCTGCACCAGGAACCCGAGCGCGACGACGAAGATGGTGGCCCTGGCGTACGGCGAGCGGGCCATGTCACTGATGCGTCCGCCGCGCTCGGCGGCCAGGGCCTCCTCGATCTTGGTGAGCTCGCTGTCGAGGTCCGCGTCCGGGTCGACCCGTTCGAGCGTCTCACGCGCCTCGCGCCGGCGGCCCTTCATGACGTACCAGCGCGGACTGTCGGGCAGCCGGTACACGAGGAGTCCGACGATCGCGGCGGGGAACGCCGACACCCCCAGCATCCAGCGCCACTCGCCGCTGCTGGCGAGGGCGTACGAGACGAAGTAGGCCAGCATGATGCCGGCCACGGTCGCCACCTGGTAGCTCACCAGGAGGGACCCCCGGATCGCGGCCGGACTCGACTCGGCGATGAACACCGGGGCGACGACGAGGGAGAGCCCGATCGTGACGCCGAGGAGGAACCGGGCGCCGTCGAGCCAGGCTAGGCTCTGGGCGAAGGCGGAGAGCGCCGCGAACACGACGTACCCCGCGGAGATCGCGATCATCGTCACGCGACGCCCGAGCCGGTCGGCGACCCGGCCGGCCGCCAGCGCCCCCACGATCATGCCGAGCGCCACCGCGGTCGCGATCGATGAGGTTTCGCTGGTGGAGAGGTTGAACTCCTTCGGGATGAACAGCAAGGCCCCCGCGATCACCCCGGTGTCGTAGCCGTAGATGACTCCGATGGTGGCCGCGGTCACGGTGACGGCGAGAGCCGTCCGAGAGCGCTCAACCCGACCTGACGTTGTGCTCATGACCGTCCTCTCCGCGGCCGTCCGACCGGCCGACCGACACCGCGTCGACCCGCTGCGTCTCCCAACCGGACGTGATAGACCGTAGACGGCAACGCTCTCGAGACGAGTACCCATGCATGCGCAGCGAAAACCCGACGTGAAAGCCGGTGGAGGGCGATCGAAGTAGTCATCGTGGCCGACCCGGCGGCAGGCGGAGGCCTGGTCGGCGGCGCCATCGCCGCTCTCCTGGGACGCAAGCCGGACGCTGTGCTCGGGTTGGCCACCGGCAGCTCACCGGAACCGGTCTACGACGACCTGTCCGCTCGCAGCCGCGCCGGCACGGTGTCCTTCGCCGACGCTTCCGGGTTCCAGCTCGACGAGTACGTCGGCCTGCCGCCCGAGCACCCGCAGTCCTACCGGTCCGTCCTCACCCGAGAGGTCGTCGAGCGACTCGGGTTCCGGCCCGGTTCCGTGCACGGCCCGGACGGGATGGCCGACGACCTGGCGGCCGCGTGCTCGTCGTACGAGGAGTCGATCGAACGGGCCGGCGGGATTGACGTGCAGCTCCTCGGAGTGGGCAGCGACGGTCACATCGGGTTCAACGAGCCCGTCTCCTCACTGGCGTCGCGGACCCGGCTCAAGACGCTCACCGAGCAGACTCGGCAGGACAACGCCCGCTTCTTCGACGGCGACATCGACGCGGTGCCGCGGCACGTGATCACGCAGGGCATCGCGACCATCCTGTCGTCTCGGCATGCGGTCCTGGTGGCCTGGGGGGAGCGGAAGGCGAAGGCGGTCGCCCGGTGCGTGGAAGGGCCCGTGACGGCCTTCTGCCCCGGCTCCGCCCTGCAGCTGCACGCCCATGCCACCGTCGTGATCGACGAGGCGGCGGCCGGGGAGCTGGAGCTGGGCGACTACTACCGGCACACCTGGGCGTCGAAGCCGGCCTGGCAAGGCATCTGAAGGCGTCGGAGCCCGGCCCCGACCCCGGCCCCCCGCCCCGCCGCCTCCCCCCGGCCCCCCGCGAATTGCGGGAAAGTACACCTCCGGCGGCCTCGGGAAGGTAAACCTTCCCGCAATTCGCGGGAGGGGGCAACCAAAGCGCGCGTTCGAGCGTGGATAGTTCGAACCTCTGAAAGGGAGCCGTCATGACTCGCAGACCGCGTCGCTCACCGGCCATCCGTGTTGTTGGAGCAGCTGCTGTGGCAGCGGTCGGGGTTGCCTTGGCTTTGCCTGGGACTTCAGCGTCGGCCCTGCCCGGAAGCCGGCCCAAGCCGCGCACACCGGCAGTCGTGGCAGCCGGGAAGTCGGTCCCGGCGGGCTACCGGGCCAACTCGATCAGCTGGTTGACCCCCAAACGGGGATGGGTGCTGGGTTCGGCCCCCTGCGGCCAGAAGACCTGCTCGGACGTCCTCGCCACGACCTCCCGCGGCAAGACCTGGAACCTCGCCGGGGCGGTCCCAGCGCCGATCTCCACGGTCGGGGAGCCGTCGAACCCCGGGATCACCGACATCCGCTTCGCCACCTCGACGGTCGGCTGGGCCTTCGGACCCAAGCTCTTCCAGACAACCGACGGGGGCGCCTCCTGGGCCTCGATGACGATTCCCGGGAACGGGCGGCAGGTCCTCAGCCTCGCCACCAGCTCCAAGACGGCGTACGCCGTGGTCTCCGCGTGCAGGTACGCCGAGGGCCTCTGCGGCCAGCCATTGACGTTCTGGCGTACCACGACCCTGGCCGGTGGACCCTGGACCCAGGTGAAGATGCGTCTCCCGGTGGCGATCAGCGCCGACGTCGCCGTGCTCGACAAGAGCGTCTACGTGATCGACTCCCAGTCGGACGGTGGCACGGACCGGTTCTATGCCAGCACGGACGGTCGGCACTTCTCCACGCGCCCGGTGCCCTGCGACAACGCCAAGGGAGTGGGGCTCATCCAGGCGGTCCCGATGTCGGCGAGCCGGGTCGCCCTGCTGTGCGAGGCACCGATCGGGTTCGGCAAGGCGTACAAGAAGGTGTACCGCTCGACGGACAACGCCGAGACGGACAGGTCCGCCGGCGTGCTGGGCATGTACGGGATCCAGACCCAGCTGGCCGCGTCTGCGTCCGGCAACCTCGCCGTCGCCTCGTCGTCGATCGGCTCCTTCATGTACGTCAACGACGGTGGCAAGGCGTGGGCGATGCCGATCGGGTTCTCTGACGGCGGGGCAGGATGGAACGACATCGTGTACACCACCAACAGGACCGCCTGGGTCGTGTACGCGCCCGCGGGCTTCTTCAATGGGGTCGGTCGGCTCGCTGTCACCCACGACGCAGGTAGGACCTGGGCCATCTCGCCGTTTTGAGTCAACCCGGTTGGTTGGTGGAGCTGAGGGGACCCGAACCCCTGGCCCCTCTTTGTGCCTCGCTGCACGGGGTTCGTACGGCGACCCGGGGGGTTACGAGCCCTCGTGCACCCCGTGCCTCAGGGCGCCGAGCAGGTTGACGTCGGCGCGCACCCGGGCCTGCGTCGCCAGCAGCTGAGGACGGATGGAGGCGTAGGCGGGGTTCGAGAGGTCCTTCGGCACATCGAGCCACCGCATCGGATGCGCAGTCGGGTTCGCATAGTCGTACGGCGTGATCATCGTGGGGATGTACTCCAGCTTGCTGACCGCGAAGGAACCGTTCGGCCGCTCCGTGAACGTGACGCGGGCCGTGTTGCCGTCGTAGACCCCTTCGACGGCGGTGTCCTGCTGCGCGATCGCGTTGCCGAGCCCGTAGACGACCCACTTGCCGTTGATCTTGGTGTAGGGCTGGACGACGTGCGCGTGGTGGCCGTAGATGAACGAGATGTCCGGCGATCTCATCAATGTGTGGGCGACGCTCGTCTGGTCGGAGATGGGCTCGTGGTCGTACTCGAGCCCCCAGTGCAGGGCCACGATGACGATCTGCGCCCCCTCGGCGCGAGCCCGGTGGGCCTTCGCAAGGATCTTCTTGGTGTTGATGATGGGCACCGACCAGGGCTCGTCGGCGGGCAGCGGGATGCCGTTGGTGCCGTAGGTAGCGCCGATGAGAGCGATCTTGACGCCTTTGACCGTGACGATCAGCGGCTGCCTCGACGCCGCCTTGCTGGTCACCGTGCCGAAATGGGCGAGACCCACGCGGTTGAAGTCGCGCAGCGTGCGCTGGATCCCGGTGTAGCCGTCGTCCAGGCTGTGGTTGGACATCGTCGTGCAGGCGTCGTAGCCCATCCACTTGAGAGCCGGCACGATCTGCGGGGGGACTGAGAAGATCGGGTACGCCGTGTATGGGCCGCCCCTCGGTGCCAGCGGTGTCTCCATGTGGCAGATGGCGAAGTCGGCGCTGCTGATGACCGATCGCATGTTGGCGAGCGCCGGTCGGTAGTCCATCACCCCGCGTCCGGTGCGCTTGGCGTCGTTCTCGGCAGTCGCCCACAGACCCTGGTGCAACAGCACGTCCCCGCTCATCACCATGGTGATCGAGATCGGCGCGGGCGCAGTCGTGGCTGGGCTGGATGACGGGGACCCGGGTGGTGCCGTCGGGCTCGAGGTGTTCGGCTGTGAGGGCGACTGACCAGTCGTTTGTGGAGTAGTGACCGGCGTGGGGTGGGCAACACCGTTGCCGCTGCACGCCGCGACGGCGACGAAGGCCGTCGCCAGTACCGCCCAGGCGGCCGTCCACCGTCGTCGTCTCATCTGCTCTCCATGTGTCGCGGCGCGTCCAGCATGGCATCCGCGGCGGCTGTCTGGATCCGCGCCTCGGTCCGGCTGGCGAAGTGCCGGGGCCCGTCGAACATCGCGCTAGTGCGATGATCGCGCGGAGCCTGACCCGGAGGACGCAACGCACAGTGACGAACGCGCTGCCCAAGGGGGAGACGAGGACGCCATGCGCGTGCACAAGTCTGCGCATCCGCGGTGCCGTGGCCCATCAGGATGCCGTGTTCGGCAATCTTGGCGAGTCTTTGACGATCCCGGCACGACATGATGGACCGGCCAGCGACCATGCCGGGATTACTAGCCTGCGTCCGGGCCGCTTGTCCGTCCGTCACGGGGCTCGTGGTCGGACTCGACGAGGTGCTGGGGGCTGTCCTGAGGCTCGTGATTGGCGAGTGTGTCGTTGTGCATCGCCATGCAGTTCTGCATCGCGATGCACACAAATGCCTCGAGATAGCGATAAAGTCACCTTGCTGGAAGGTCGTATGCGCGACCTGCGGTCCCTGGACGCTTGCCGTCACCGACTCGAGGAGCCTGACATGACCTTTGTGGACGCGGTTCGGATCTGTTTCGCGAAGTACGTCGACCCCAAGGGCCGGGCCGGACGCGCCGAGTACTGGTGGTTCGTCCTCTTCGACCTCATCGTGTCTCTCATCGTGGGCATCATCGACGTCATCATCGGCAGCCCGATTCTCGGGTACCTCGTCAGCCTGGCGTTCCTGTTGCCCGCCATCATGGTCAGCATCCGCCGCCTCCATGACACGAACCGCACCGGCTGGTGGCTGCTCATCGGGTTGATTCCGGTCATCGGATGGATCATCCTCATCGTGTACTACGTTCAGCAGGGGACGCCTGGTCCTAACCAGTACGGCAACGCACCGGAGACGGCGGTTGCCGCCAGCTACTGAAGCGGGCGCCGAGTCGAAGGCCTTAGCCAACGGGTAGGCGTCGCATGGCAGTCGTGGCGGCGCCCCCACGACAACGACGAGGAACAGCGCCTTGCAGAGCAGGGCTACCAGCGCGCCACCGACACCGGCGAGGCGGGCATCGAAGTCAGCGACTGGTTCGCCGAGAGCCTGCACGGCGACCAAGGCGCCGAGCAGCGCGATCGGGATCAGGTCCGACTCCGTCGTACGAACGGCGGCTCTGTAGCGTTTCGGGATCGGCTTCCGGGACTGCCAGTCGTCGTTGCTGTCCGCGTGAACCTCCGGGTCAGACCGACCCGCGTCATTCCGCAGCGACAGCACCACGTCATTCCGCGGGGTAGAGACGTTCCTCGGAGGAAATCTGATCAGACGTGTCGGATCGGGGCGGGCCGGTTCGTGGGAGGGGTGAGCGGGCCGCCACGGTCGCCGTTCCGATTGACCACACTCAGATCCAGGAGACACCTTGAAGCTTCTTCTCACCTCCGGGGGCGTGACGAACGCCAGCATCCGTGACGCGCTCGTCGGGCTCCTGGGCAAGCCGATCGCCGAGTCCACCGCGCTGTGCATCCCCACTGCGCAGTACGGGCATCCGATGGTCGGCCCGGGCGTAAAGGCTTGGCAGTTCATCAGCGGCAACTCCCAAAACCCCATGGTCGACCTGGGCTGGAAGTCCGTCGGCGTGCTGGAGCTGACTGCGCTGCCCAGCATCGACGCGGAACGCTGGGTGCCGCTGGTCCGGGAGACCGATGCCCTGCTCGTCGCGGGCGGAGACGTCCTGTACCTGTGTCACTGGCTACGCGAGTCCGGGCTGGCAGACCTGCTGGCGTCGTTGAGCGAGACCGTCTGGGTAGGGCTCAGCGCGGGGAGCATGGTGATGACCCCCCGTGTCGGGGACGACTTCATCCAGTGGCGACCACCCACCGGCGACGACACCACGTTGGGCCTTGTCGACTTCTCGATCTGCCCTCACCTGGCTGCCGACGGCATGCCAGGCAACTCCATGGCCGAGGCGGAACAGTGGGCGGCCGGCATCCCGAACACGACGTACGCCATGGACGACCAGACGGCGATCACCGTGGTCGACGGCGAGGTCGACTTCGTATCCGAAGGGCACTGGGAGCAGCTCAGGACCCTGACTTCAGGTCCCAACCAGCCGTAGCCGGCCCGGGACATCTGTGACCTCGGGGCCTTCATGATTCAGAACGCGCACGCATGTGAAACCCTCGCATGCGCTGAGGTGCGTCTATCCGCCGCGATTGGCCCGGCATCAACATCCCCCAAGCCGATGCCGATTTCAGAGCGAGCGGCCCGGCTGGTCTTGCTCGGGCCGCAGGGGACAGCGGTCACGAGAAGCGTCGCTGCAGGTCGGCGTACCCAATCGCGCCGTCGAGGAAGCCGAGGGTTCCGGAGTTGAGCAGCGCCTGGCCGGCGCGTTCCAACATGCTGAGCGCAGCTCGGGCCAGGCTGCCGCCCAAGCTAACCCGCCTGACGCCGAGGGAGAAGAGCGTGGGCGCGTCGATGAGGTTCGCCAGCCCGGCCACCACGTTGAGCGGGCCTGGGATGGCTGCGGCGAGCCGCCGGATCGCGCCCTCCTCGACGACACCCGGCACGAAGACACAGTCGGCGCCCGCTTCGACGTACCGAACCGCTCGCTCGACCGAATCGGCGAACGCGTCGCCACTCGTGCCGCGACTCGTCGAGCGGTCGTGCAGGGACAGCAGGGTCGAAGCCCCAAATCGTCAGCCCGTCATGTTCCCCGTCAAAGCCGCACCATCGCGAGCTCGAAGTTCACCGCCGCCAGAGACTCATTCGCGCCGAAGACCAGCGTGGCCGCCCGGTCTTTCGCTTCATTGGTGTATGGCGACGCGGATCCTCGCCGTGATGCCATGCCGCCGCTCTTCCTGAAGAACCCGATCCTGTACGCCGGTGCGAGGGCCCGGACCACCACAGTGTCGTGCTGACCTTCGAGTGGTTGTTGACGGAGTCCTCGTAGCCGGCCTCAGCCAGCTCTGGCTGCACAACGAGCCAGGTGTTGATGGGTTTACCGATCCGCGCCAGCGGGGCGTAGGCCGCCTCAGACCAGATATTTCCTCATACATCGGGATTTTCCTGCATGAAGCGTCCCATCCTGGCGTTCGCCGCTGGCCTGCTCGGCGCGGCTCTGCTCGCACCGGCCTCGCACGCGTCGACCACGGCGACCCAGCCGCTCGGTTCACCGGGGGTGCGTCCAGTTCTCGCCGCGCCCCTGCCGGCGGCCGTGTATCGCCCGCCCGTGGCAGCGCCCGCCGCCGGTGCAGCGACGACGCAGACGGCCTACCAGGTCGACATCGCCCATGCCGGAGCTTCGGCCGAAGCCGTTCGTCCGCCACTTCTGCAGAAGTGGTCGGTAAACTTCGGTCAGCCGATCTCGTACCCACTCATCGTGAACGGCACGGTCTTCGTGACCGTCCGGGATTCCGGGGGCTATGGGACTACCCTGTTCGCGCTGTCCGAGACGGACGGCTCGACCCTGTGGCACCACCTGATCCCAGGGACATACTGGTGGTCGAACGCTGCATACGACAATGGGGCGGTCTTCGTCGTGAACTACGATGGCGTGCTCTCGGCGTACGGTGCCGCGAAGGGCCACCTCCTATGGTCCGAGCAACTACCGGGCCAGTCCTCGTTCAGCTCGGCGCCCACTGCTCAAGGCGGAGTGGTCTATGTGGGTGGGGCTGGGAGCGGCGGAACGCTGTACGCGGTGGACGAGGCGACCGGCGCGGTGTTGTGGACCCAAAGCGTCGAGAACGGCGACCAAAGCTCGCCCGCCCTGTCGGGTGGGGGCGTGTTCGTGTCCTACGCCTGCCCGCAGACCTATGCTTTCAAGCGAGCAACGGGATCTCTTCACTGGCGTTACCAGGGCGAATGCGAGGGCGGGGGCGGCAAGACACCGGCGCTGTATCGGGGCAGGCTCTACGTGCGCGATGACCTCTTCGGTCCGATGCCGGGAGACATTCTCGACCAAAGGACCGGCGATCGGATCGGTGGCTTCACCTCCGGGCCGATCCCGGCCTTCGACCGAGGCATCGGGTTCGTCCTGAATCAGGGAACCTTGCAAGCCTTCGCCGTGGATGGATGGGCCTTGAAGTGGGGTTTCGCCGGAGATGGCGGCCTCGTGACCGCGCCGATCGTGGTCGATCATCTCGTGTACGTCGGCTCGTCCTCCGGAGAGTTGTACGCGCTGCGCGAAGGCTCTCCACGTGTCGTGTGGAAGACGAACGTGGGTCAGTCCATCCCCCAACCGGACGAGCAGAACGTCTCGCAACCGCTGACGGGCCTCGGGGCCGGCGACGGCTTGATCGTCATCCCGACCGACGGCACGCTCGTCGCCTACGCGCCGCAGACCTAGGTGTCGGCACCGTCACGGGTGACGGGGCCACCCGGGTGATCTGAGCCGTCACGACGAACGACGGGGGCTCTGGGTCGAGGGCGCGTCGCTCGGCGAGTGAGTGGTAGCGCTCGTCGGCCGCGTCGAATCCGTCGGGTCCGTCGTACCCGAGCACCCAGACAGACCGTTCGTGCGGGCGGTCCACCAGGCTCCCAGCAGGTGGAAGCCGCAGCGCTCTCGGATCGGCATCACGCCCTCGCTCCATCACCGGATCCAGTCGTCGAGGCGACCCGGAGTGGCGAGGTAGTCACGAAGCTCGACGTCCATCGTCACTCCTAGGTTTGGCCTGAGCCGGTGGACGCTGTGGACTCGGGCGCCGTCAGCGCCGAGACGACGGCGGCGTCTTGTGCGGCGATGCCGTCGCCGTGGCGGTGCACGACCTTCCATTCGCCGTGCTCACGCCGGAAGATCGTCGTCGCGCGGAGCACGTACGGCGTGGGCTCGGCCTCGTTGATCGACGTCGTGGTGTGCTCTAGTGCGACGATGTAGGCCAGGTCGCCGGATGCCTCGGCCGCAAGGATCTCGTTTCGATACGACGTGCAGTTCGAGAACTGCTCGCCGAGCGTCTCGAACGCCGGACGGATGTGGTCCCAGCCGATCGCGTTCATCGCGGCACCGAACAGGGTGAGCGGCGCGGTCTGCGACCACATCGCGATCCGGCCGGCGGCGTCCCCGTTGTGGAGGGCGCGCTCGACCTCGTCGAGTTGCGGCTTGAAGGCCGTCAGGAACTCCTCGGTCTGGTTCATTGTCCCGACACCCAATCTAATAGATTGTACATCTATTTGGAATAGGTCCCAGTATTATTCCGTCGCATGGCGACTGTCAAGAGGCGTGGCTATCACTCGGCGATCCGGCGCGGCGACGCCCCCAGGCTGGTTTGTGATGCCGCGCGCGACCTGTTCACGACGAATGGCTACCTGGCCACCACGATCGAGGACATCGCCACGGCAGCCGGCGTGGCCCGCCCGACAGTCTTCAGCGCTGTCGGTTCGAAGCCCGCGATCCTCAAGGCGGTCATCGACCGTGCCATGGCCGGGGACCAAGCACCTGTCGCCGTTGCCGAGAGACCCTGGTACCGCGAGGCGGTCGGCGAACCCGACCCCGAGCGAGCCATCACTCTGCACGCGAGGAACATCTGCATGATCGTGGGTCGGGTGGCTGCACTACTGCGTGCGCTCGAGACGGCCGCCACCGTCGACACCGATGCCGCAGCCCTCTGGGCCGGCACGAGGCGGCAACGGCGCGCCGGCACCGCCGCGATCGCTGCGGACATCGCTTCCAAGGCCACGCTGCGGTGCGAGGAGAAGGAACTCGCCGACCTCCTGTTCACGCTCCCCCCGGACGCCTACTACCGCCTCGTCACCGAGGAGGGCTGGTCCGCCGAGCGGTTCGAAGCCTGGCTGGCCGACCTCCTGCACCGCATCTGCATCGCCTAGGAAGACCGGGGAGCTCCCGTCTGTGTGCGGCGCGCCCGCCGGGATTAGCACCTCTTCCGCCCTGCGGCACTGCGCTCTGCCTTCTCCTGCTGGCCCCGATGCCATCGAGGACGAGGTGTTCCTCGCCACCGGTAGTTGTGCGGCGGTCATCAGTGTGGTCATGGCGCGGTTGTAGCGTTGGTGGAGCTGAGGGGACTCGAACCCCTGACCCCCTCGTTGCGAACGAGGTGCGCTACCAGCTGCGCTACAGCCCCGGATCCCACAGCGAGAGCACGCTGAAGGCGGAGAAACCGAGGCCAAACTCTAGCATCCAGGGCTCGACCGGCCCGCGTCCGGAGGTCAGGCGTTGACGACCTTGGCGACCTCGCCGGGCTCGTCGTCGTCCACGGCTGCCGACGGTGCTGCGCCGCTGCTCTTGGCGGTCACGGCCTGAGCGGCAGTCGCGGCCACAGTCTCGCTGTCGGCGTCGGAGTGGCCGGACGACCAGGTGCCTGCCTCGCCGAGCTCGATGGTGCGGAAGGTGCGCTTGGCGACCGCCGTACCCACGTAGGTCGGCAGCGTCACCGGCAGCGGGTCCCACAACGAGCCACCCTCAGAGGTCTCCATGGCGACGGCAACCACGTGCTCTTCGGCGATCATGGCCGCGGCGGCCTGCTTGCGCTCGGCGGCCGTCAGCGTGACGGTCGGCTCGTCGTCGTCGA
>JAWWPG010000046.1:0-191542 GCA_033850885.1 Nocardioidaceae bacterium | reverse complement strand
CCCTCGCGTCGCAGATCGAGCGACGTGGATACCACTCGTCGGCGGTGCTGCTACCGGACGGTCGCATCCTATCGGCGGGTGACACTGGGGCGCAGGGTGGCGGCAACACCATGGAAATCTTCTCCCCGCCGTATCTAGCCGCGCCACAGCCGACGATCACCGACGCGCCATCCCAAGTCGCCAACGGTGGCACCTTCACCATCACCACACCGGACACGACAAGCCGCGCGGTGCTGATGGCACCCGGTGCAGCCACCCACACGGTGGACTTCACCGCACGCAACATCCCGCTAGCGACCACCGCCGGCGCAGGAATGATCACCGCCACCGCACCGTCTGCGAACGTGGCAGCACCGGGCTACTACATGCTGTTCCTGGTCGACAGCAGCGGCACACCCTCAGTGGCGAGCTGGGTTCACATCGGGTGACCAGGCGGCGGACCGCTACACCCGCCGTGTGTCCAGCCATCCATACGCCTAGTCTCTCAAACCGAAGAGGACGCGGGCCGTACCTATGCCGATGGTCAGCCCACGGCTCCCTGCCGAACCCCCACCTCGCTCCTATCGACCGGGATCGAGGACGAGCAGGCCGGCCACTCATCTGTATCTTCCTGCCATGCGCCGCGCGGTGGACGCTGTCACGTTGCTTGAGGCATCTGAGATACTCGGCTGCGCCCGGGCCGGCGGCGGTACGCGCACCGGGCGCTGTAGCGGGCCGACGTCGAGCACTTGGCTGTCGACCTTTACGACTGGCGCGGGCACGTCCACGACCCCGACTCGTACTGGCTCACCGGGCAGCACGCCGCCCACGCGTACGGCGTGAACCGCTCGCGTCTGAGCGAGCTGTCACGGGCCGACCGGTTGCCCTACGTCGTCCACCGGGAAGGGGTCAGGCTGTACCGACGTCGTCAGATTGCGGTGCTGGCACGTGCTCGTGAGGACCGGTGGCGCTGAATCTCGGTCACGCGGCGCCGCCCCAGCTCGTTCTCGCGGCGACGGGACGCCGACTCGCCTAGCGTTTGTGACCCGCCGGAGGGTGAGGTGGGAGCCGTCGGGGTGACCGTGGCGAACAGCTCGCTTATGCCGGCCCTGTGGTCGTTTGCCTAGACTCGCGTGGGGACTAGCCGGTCGGTGGTGTCGCCGAGGCCGAGTTGACCGTTGTAGTTGTCTCCCCAGCACCACAGGGTGTGGTCCGTGCGGATTGCGCAGGTGTGGTGGTAGCTGCCGTCGACGCGAGCCCATCCGGTGTCGGTGCCAACTTGGGTCGGGGTTAGCCGGTGGGTGTCGTCGCCGAGGCCGAGCTCGCCAAATGTGTTCTGTCCCCAGCACCACAGGGTGTGGTCGGTGCGGGTGGCGCAATTGTGGAAGCTGCCGGCGGTCAGGCGGGCCCAGTCGGTGCTGGTGCCGACCTCGGTGGGGGTGGTTCGTTTGGTGGTGTCGCCGAGCCCGAGCTCGCCGTGGATGTTGTACCCCCAGCACCAGAGGGTGTGATCGGTGCGGGTGGCGCAGGTGTGCCAGTCGCCGGGCTGGAGGTAGGCCCAGTCGGTGTCGGTGCCAACTTGGGTCGGGGTCAACCGTTTAGTGGTGTCGCCGAGCCCGAGCTGACCGTAGTGGTTCCATCCCCAGCACCATAGGGTGTGGTCGGTGCGGGTGGCGCAGGTGTGGACGCCGCCGGCCCAGGGGTGGGCCCAGTTGGTGTCGGTGCCAACCTGGGTGGGGATCAACCGGTCGCTGGTGTCGCCGAGCCCGAGCTGACCGTTGCGGTTGTATCCCCAGCACCACAGGGTGTGGTCGGTGCGGGTGGCGCAGGTGTGGGCGCCGGCACCGGCGCTGAGGTGCGCCCAGCCGGTGTCGGTGCCAACCTGGGTGGGGATCAACCGGACGGTGGTGTCGCCGAGGCCGAGCTGACCGTAGGCGTTCCATCCCCAGCACCACAGGGTGCGGTCGGTGCGGGTGGCACAGGTGTGGTCGCTCCCGGCCCGGAGGTGGGCCCAGTCGGTCTCGGTGCCAACCTGGGTCGGGGTCCACCGGTCGGTGGTGTCGCCGAGCCCCAGCTGACCGGAGCTATTGTTTCCCCAGCACCACAGAGTCCGGTCTCGGCGAATCCCGCAGGTGTAGAAGCTGCCGGCGCTGACTGCTACCCACACCGGCCCGGTCGAACCGTTGGCCACGCCTCCCGTGCCCGCTCTTGAGGGACCGGAAAGACCCACCAGCAACCCCACCACCGCTGCCACAAATGTGGCTATCGCAAAGCCAATACGACGCGACATGGCATGCTCCTTACCCCGCCGCGAAGGGCAGCCGAGATGCTGATCCGCAACAGCATCCACCCGACCCTCGTGGCGTGTCCAGAGCACCAGATGGCAGCACCCCGGGGCAGGAAACGTCCTCCCGTGCACCGACCGCGACCGTTCGGCAGCCGACCCCTAGGAAGCCTCCGCCATCCCGCCAGGGACGCGATGACGGAGGCCCATCTCGACGGCACCACGGGGTAATCGGAGGCCGCCACTGTCCACGGTGGCAGCGCCGTCGTCGTTGCGCGATTCTTCGGTGCCGAACTGCGGGCAGGTTTTCCTGCAAAGCCATCGGCCGGGTTTCGTGCCACTAATCGTCGCTATCGACGCGGGGGCTAGTGGCACGTACATGGCACGACGATTCAGATTTCTCGAAATAACGCCTCTGACCTGCACATATGCTCGTGGGCGATACTGGGTTCGAACACAGTGACCTGAACCTTCAGCGGGGGAGCGGCCTGACGAGTGCCTGTCGTGTTCATCCCGCACCCCGCAACCTGTGAGTCCCCTGTGTGTTTCCTATGCGACTTAGCTTCATTGCGGTGAACATTCGTAAGTTCGTCGTCAAGGCGGACCGGCTCGACGATCTGGTGGCGCTGGGCACCCTCACTCCCGGGGCGGCTCGGTTCCTCGACGCGTGTGTGGTCGCGGGCCTGAACATCATCGTTTCCGGGGGGACCCAGGCCGGCAAGACCACCATGCTGAACACACTGGGGAGCGCGGTGCCTGGCCGCGAACGGATCGTCTCCGCCGAGGAGGTCTACGAGCTCCGATTTTCACATCCCGACTGGGTGCAGCTCCAGACCCGCCAGTCGGGACTGGAAGGGACCGGCGAGATCAAGCTTCGTCACCTCGTCAAGGAGAGCCTGCGGATGCGGCCCTCGCGCATCGTGGGTTAAGTGACAGAGCTGTCGGAACGTCCTCGCACCCGCTGGCCGCCCCCTGTCGCCCCAGCCCACGTCGGGTAGCTGCTCGTTGGAGGTCTCGGGGATTCAGTTGAGGCACCCACCCCATCTGACGGTCAGAGAGACGGCAAATCACAGCGAATGGCAATGAAAGCGGCACGGGGCATAGCATGAGGCCACATGACTACCCCGGAGGACGCATGCAGAAACGACTTCTAGCCACCCTCGCCACCTGTCTCCTCGCCGTCGCCGTGGCGATGCCCGCTGCTCATGCGGCTGCATCCACGAAGGGGGCCAATGCGCTGGGCTCACCGCTGCGCTTTACGTTCATCCAGTACAACTCCCCGGGCGACGATCTGCCGGTTACGAACAAGAAACTCAACGAGGAATTTGTCACCATTTACAACCCCACAAGCATCGCCAGGCCGCTCTCAGGCTTCCGGGTCCATGACACCGCCGGACACGTCTACCGCGGCTTCGGTAGTCTCAAGCTCGGGCCGGGCCACAGTGTCCGCGTTCACACCGGCTCAGGTCGCAACACGTCCACAAACCGCTATTGGGGCCAGAGTTACTACGTGTGGAACAACACCGGAGACACTGCCTTCCTAGTCGCCAACACCGGCGCCACCGTCGACACCTGCCATTGGGGCGACGGACCCGGCAGCATCCACTGCTAAAGCAAGGACCAGGCCCATGGGTTTCCTGTCACGACTTCTAGTGCCGCGGGGAGTCAGGCGAGCCATGCACCCCGTACGGGCAGTCAAGCGCAAGGCAACTCCCCGGGTCGTGAAAAGGGCTCGGCGGGCTCTCCATCCCATCGACAATGCGAAGTATTCAGTCGAGCGGTCCATCGCGACCAGCCTGCGGTCCGGACGGAAGCGCCGGTCGCCAATCTACCGGCACGGCACCTGTCCGGTGAAGCACCGAACACCCGAAGCGGCGCAACGCTGTCGCAATACGTGAAATGATATCGTCGTTGAGTGAGGGATAATGATGGTACAGAGAGAGCTTCAATCGGCTGGTGACGTCGGCGCGTGGGTTGTCAAAGGAAATTCGACACAAGTGTGGGACTACCTAGCCGCGAAACCCTGGCTCAAAGCCAACAAATTCGGCGTGTACCTTCACGACTGGACAATTAGCCCTGGCTATCGCAGCCAAATGATAACCAAGGGCGATTTAGTCATTCTGTGGATAACGGGCAAGCGCGACCCCGGTATTTACGAGATTGGTCGCTCGAGTGGACCCACACGCCAGGTTCGGGGCATTGAGCCCAAGCATCTTATAGACAAGTCGCGAAGAAATAAGATCACCGATTGTGTAGATTTCGAATCAGCAAGGCTGAGCCAATTTTTGCCGATTGCGGTTATCAAGGCGGACCCGACGCTGATCGGTTGCGAGAAGATAAGAATTCCGATCGGGGCTAATCCGTCATATCTTTCGCCGAATGAACTTATCGCACTTGGTCGGCTTCTCAGAGGTCGGATACCGAAATCTACGGCGAAAAGGTTGGGTTGGTCAAAGTACGTGTGATCGTAGCGTCTTCGCGACCGCCTAGGAGACCACGTGTCGGTTACTTCGACAGCGCTGATTGTTGCTCTAATCTCGGCAGCAGTCTCGCTTGCCACGGCCTTGGGGGTTGAGCGTTCCAGGCGCCGGTCCAGTGTTGCTCTGGCTCAATTCGAGGATGAACTCGCCCGCCGGCGAGAGGCTGAAGGAAAGAAGAGTCAGGCTGACAGACTGGTCTCTCGATATCGCGATCCACTTCTTTTGTCAGCGTTCGATTTGCAGAGTCGACTGTATAATATCTTGCGGCCGGGAGGATTTATCGGCCGTCGACACCCAGAGTATATGCAACTGAATACCCTTTTCCTTGTGGCTCAGTTTTTCGCGTGGCTAGAAATACTACGTCTCGACATGCAGTTTCTTGATTTGGGCGAAATAGAGGAGACAGCTCTGCTATCTCAGCGGTTAAGCCGGGTCACGGATATCTTCGCGAGCACCTCCCGCTACCAAGACGACTTTTATATCTACCGCGGGGAGCAGCGTGCAATGGGAGAACTTTTGGTTATAACACGTGCAGTAGCCACGGAACAAAGTCGGCTTGAGTGCATGGGATACGCCGGTTTCGTAGGCCATTACGATAACCCAGCTTTTGCCGCCTGGTTTGAGCGTTTTAGACTGGCAATAGCTACTTTACCCAGCAGCCGCGCTGATCGACTGCGTGACATCCAAAATGCGCTCATTGACCTCATAGAGTTCCTGGACCCATCTACAACACGCTTTGTTGGTAGTCGTGAGCGAATAGTCCGGAGTGCAACATCCAACTGAGCTCCACACGCAAAGGACGTGCATCAAAGTTCGAAAGGGGCTGTTTCCAGCGTGTCTCACAGGCGTCCCCAGCTGTTCCAGTGGGTCTCACACAGGCGTCCGCAGCTGGTCCGACTAGGGCTGCCCAAGAGGGCTGGGAGCACTGTGTAGTGGTGCACTACGACAGGCTGTGTTACTGTTAGGTTTACTGCCGGTGCCTGATTGGAGCGCCTTATGCCTACAAACGAAGATTGGTCCCAGGAAGAGAACCGCCTTCTCGTAGAGGCAGGTTTCCACCTTCTCGAGTCTGGTGGCGCCAATAAGTCACGGGCCAGGGCTCAGGTTCGTCCGCTGCTCGACGGCCGCTCCGACGGATCCGTGGACTACAAGCTCGAGAACGTGAGCTATGTGATGAAGTCTCTCGGGCTGCCGGGGATCCCCGGGTACCGCGGTAGGCCGCACATCCAGCAAGCGCTAGTGCCCGAGGTGCGCCGGCAGGCCGTCGCTCGCGGCCTGCTCCCCGCCGAGGCTCTCGACTTCGCCGTAATGGCCGTGTACGCCGGGGAAGCCGCCCAGACCAATGTGGTGCGAGGGCTCGTCACACGGACATGGGGGTTCCCCAAATGGGACTCCCTGTATGAGGGGCAGCCTTCCATCGGGTTGGTAATCATCGCCTCCCACTACAGCGGAGGAAGCCCGAGGGTGCAGTCGACCCAGTGGCTGACAGGCACAGTGGACCTACATGTGTGCCGGTTCGTCGGCCCGTTCGTCGCTGCACACGCCCCGCACTGGGAGGACGAGCTGGCCGAGAACACGATCAAGTACCCTTGCCGGTTCGGCATCGAGCCGATCGCCCACCTGGAAGGAGTGAGCCTTGCTCCCGGCGGCCCCCTTGGCACCGAGGTCGCAGACGCGATCCGCAGGTCCGGGGCCAACCGGGGGATGGGCAACCTAGTCGTCGGCTGGGACCCGGGATCGTTGCAACCTGGGGAGTTGCCGGACCCCGGCAAAGGCCCGAGCCCGGTGACGATGACCGACGACCTCCCCGAAACCGGTCAGCGCCGCCGCCGAGGGCTGGGCCGCATGTCCGACGCAGCGTTGCGGAAGGCTGTCGAGGTGCGCGCCATGGACGTCGTACGTAAGCACTTCAAGTCACAGGGCTGGCGGCTAGAGGACACCAGCACCCGACGCTCGTGGGACTACGAGGCCACTCGTGGTGATGAGCAGATCCGGATAGAGGTGAAGGGCACCACTGGTGTAGGGACGCATGTCCAGCTGACTGCCGGCGAAGTGATCAACGCTCTCAGCTACCCGGGGTGCGTTCTCGGTGTTGTCTTCGACATCGTGTTAGACACCTCCGGACCAGAGCCAGTGGCCTCGGGTGGCCAGTTCCACTTGATCCAGCCCTGGGAGCTCGATGAGTCCCACCTTCGTCCGCTCGCCTACGAGTACCGCGTGCCAGGAGCCTGACACTCCAGATGTGTTCCCCGACCTGAGCCGCATCTGGGCTCGGCTAGTCCCGAGGAAGGTCGGTGTACTTCAGAGCGTTCCCCTTCGCCCTCTCCACCGGGTACCGCTGCTCATTGACGCGGATCTTCTCCTGTAGTGCGGCCAAGAGGTCCACCTCCAGGACGTCGGCCAGCCGCACGAGGTAGCCGAACACATCACTGAGTTCCTCACGCAGGTGTGCCGCTGACTGCGGAGTTCGCATCACGATGGTGGACTCGTGGGGTGTGAGCCACTGGAAGATCTCGGTGAGTTCACCTACTTCTCCGGCAAGTGCCATCACCAGGTTCTTCGGGGTGTGGAACTGCTGCCAGTCACGTTCGTCAGCGAAGCGCCGAAGCTCTTCCCGCAGTTCGTCAAGGGTCATGCACGCATCGATACCACAGCTACCGACGGTCTCTCCGAGTGCTCGGGTGTAGAAGGGCCTCCCGGGGGTATTCCACGCCAGGTCTCGGTATGGCGAAGCTGAGCGTGACGAGTGCCTGCCAGTGGCGTCGGTGCGGAACCAGCTGACCGGATCGGATCCGTGACGCCGCTGACAGGGAGAGCCCGGTGGCGGCGACGATGTGCCGCAGCGGGACACCCTGCAGTGCAGCCTGGATCTGTGAGAGCTCCATCCCGTCAGGGGCGTGGGACTCCGACTCCCAGGCCAACTGGGCACGCCTACCGCGCGAGAGAGTTTCAGCGCGTGTCGCCCGAGCCGTCGGCGTGTTGGTTGGATCCTTGCCTTGTGCTCGCCTGGCTGCGATCTCCGCGGCACCTCGTCGAGCGCGTTCCTTCGCGAGCCGGGTACGGGTTCGTGGCCAGCATGCTGGGCAGAGCTGGCGTTGCCGGTCTGCGAGTTCGACTCCGCAGACGCGACACGCAGACGCGACCAGCGGGACCGGAGGGGCCGAGGCACGCGAACGGCGCTTGGCGGCCGTGCGGGAGGTTTGAGAGGCTCGCGCGTTGCTACGTGTCAGGGGTGTTGGACGACCGACTCGACTCTCGGAGGTCAGCATATGGGCAACCTGCTCAGCGTAAGGGGCGACGATGTGAGCCCATGTGATGCTGGTCGGTGCGAGCTCGTGGGCGAGGTCGGGCATGAGCCGGCAGTTACCTTCGCGGGTCTCGTGGAAGTCTCGCGCACGGAAGTGCCGCCGCTGCAGGAGGTCGAGGAGGTACCGGTCGACGTCTGGCCGGACGACTTCGAGGAGGTCGAGAGCTAACGAGTCGCGGGCCTTGACATCGACGTGAACGATTCCTAGACCGGGGTCCAGGCCGACGGTGATAAGGGCGACCCGTGCCTCGACCTCGGCGAGAGCGTAGAGGTAGTTCAAAAGGGCGTTTATCGGGGTGGTGGCGACGCGAGGTGTGCGGCCCCGCATGATCGGTGAGCGACGGCTCGCAAAGACGCGCCAATGCTCAGGCACGGACGCAGCGTCTCTTTCGGTGAAGCGAATCTCGACGGTACCAGCCCAGCCTCCGTAGTAGGCGTTCGCGGCGTGGGACTCCGCGTCTATGCACTCCTCGATGGTCGTGGCCGCGGCGACCGTGTCGGCATGACGCCTGATGGAGGCAGCCAGCACGGGACCAGACAGGTGCGTTTCAGCCACGGCTGCCTGTCCGTGGATCTTTGCCGCCAGGAGGAGGCGGGCGATGGCGAGCCCTTCAGCGTTGCCTGCGGTAAGCGCCTGGGCGCGTCGTAGCCTCGCGTCGTCGAGTCGCGGGGTGGCTGCCAGGGTGATGATCCTGTTGTCGGCGTCGAGTTGAGTGACTGCGATGTTCCGCTCGCTACACCACCGCAGGGCATCGAGGCTGATGGTGCCGCTCTGTCCGAGGATGAGGATCCGGCTCAGGTTGCGTTCGATGCGCGGGTAGGTGCGGGTGCGTCTGTTGGCCCCGGTGCCGTCGTTGATGGTGAGGTGGCCACGTTGGACGGTGAGGGTGATGCCGTAGCCGTCCGCGATCACGCAGTGAGTCGTGCGGCTGCTGTCGCTGTCACCCATGCGGTCGTCCTTCGGGGGCCGCCACTGCGCTGAGCCGCCAGCCCAGAGCGATCACCAGGTCGTCGCAGGCATTGTGGAGAATCTCGCTGGAGAGCGCCGTAGTTCCGTTGAGGGTGAGACCGAGTGCCGCTCCGGCGCGTTGGGGATGTTCACGCAGAAATTCGAGATACCCGTGGCAATGGCTTGCCCGCGCATCGTAGAACACTCTGTCGGGTACGGTGTCGGTGAACAGCGCCTGCTCTGCGCGTTGCCGCGCTGCCGCCGTAGCGAGCAGGTGGTGCGGGTTGAGCTGAAGGCCGGGAGGTCCGATCTCTCGACCGGTGGAGTGTGGGTCAAACACGTTCTCGAGGGTGTCGGCCAGCTCTGGCACGTCAAGGCGGCCCTTGTGGATGGCCGTCGAGAGAAGACGGCGGAGCTTGTTCCGGTCGGTATCAGACGTGTCAGGGTGTGCCAGCTCCGTGACTAGCTGCCCCGCGACCTGCCTTGCTCGCTCCTTACTCGTCAGTGCGAACTTACGGACATAGGTTGTGAGAGCCAAGCGAACCTGGCGGAGGGGGACATAGTCGTCGCCCCAGTAGAGCCACAGGTAGACGGGAATGTTCGTCAAGGGATTGATGTGGCGTACCTCGGCTCGCTTCTCCAGGAGCGTGCGAAAGAGATATCGCTGACCGCCGGAGTAGAGAGCCTTCTTCGAGCCCCTGCCCCGCCCCGCGCCGCCTTGGGGTTGGGGATAGTCCATGAGCCCCAAGCTCTGCCAGTCCATGATCATGCGTTGGGTGGCCTTCTTGCCCATGAGCCGGGCGTCAGCAATGAGGTCGTCGACCGTTCCAGGTCCGAGGACAGGGCCGGGGAGGAGCATGCTATGGATGCTACACCAAATCATCTTGAACGGCTCTTGCTTTCCACTGGATTTTGCTTCTACAGCAGGCGATAGTTTCTCTATGGATAAGGCATGCATGACACGAAGCGATGTCGCAAGAGCCCTCGACATCTCCCCCGAGCGGGTACGACAACTCACCCTCGCAGGGCAGCTCCGCTGTGAGCACACCCCGCTAGGGCGTCTCTACAACCCGCTCGACGTAGAACGGTTGGCATCCGAACGCGCCGCCCAGAAACGCGACCGCAACCCACCGACGCGGACCTAGCAAGAACCCATCATCCCTACCCCAAACGCGGCTCTACCTGGGTCGCGTGAGAAACCAGCACGCCCAAAAATGGTGTGCGTTAACAGAAAGGGCGAGCATTATGCCCAGTGCTACACGAGGCAAGAAGCAACGTCACAACGTGGCATCCGTCCCACCCCCAGTAGCGTTCGGGGAAGACCTGCTCGACCAGATCGTCGCGTTCCGACCGATCGAGATCACTACAGTCGAGACCTCAAGAGGAATGACGGAGGCCACCATCTGCCAGGTCGTCACCGTCGAACCCGACGGTCAACCACGCAACCGTGGCGAGATCCCGATCTTGTGGATCGTCGTCCGCGACCAGCTCCGGGCCGCCACCACGGATGTCCCCTGGATTGCCGGAGTGCTCACCAAGGCCGGTCGGGCTTACCGGCTGCGTGACCTCACCCCTGAGGAGACCGATCGGGTAAGGACGGCCCTCGACCAGCTGCCCGACTGAACCCCTTGCCTGCCTGAGGGTCCCGATCGCGAGGGGACCCTCAGGTACGGGCAGCCTCAATCACGTACTGACCTGAGGATCCCTTGCCATGCCATCGTCGCTGCTGAGTCACAGAGCGGGTGAGGTGCGCGGACGACGGGATTGGGAACGGCTCAGTGAGCCTCGCAAGGAGGCCCACTACCGGGCCCTACGGGCGGTGAACCTGATGCGAGGCGAAGGGCTGACCCTGACCGCAGCCTCGAAACTGACCGGAACCACCCCACGGACCGTCCACCGTTACGCCGAACCGGCCCTGACCCGTAGCCGGGGACGCTACCGGGCCACCCGCGGCGACCGGCTGTATCGCCGGATGACCGTCTACGGGCCCGACGGGCGGGTCGAGGTCGACATCCGCGGGTCACACGCCGCCAGTCTGGTCGGTTCCCACCACAACGCCATCGGTCGCTACCTCGCGACCGGAGACCCCGGGTACCTCGCCCCTTTCGCCGGGAGGCGTGTTGGAGGGGTGGAGCTGCTCACCGACATCGCTCGCATCGAGGAGCTCGCCGCTCAGCGGGAGCTCGACATCGACGACATCTACCCCCGCACCTGAGAGGGCAGCCATGAGCGACCTTGCCGAACCGGACCCGATCGGCGCCGACCGTCGACGTGCCCGCAAGCGTGCCAAGCTCCCGTCCGACGCCGCCTGCCTGATCTGCGGTATCACCAATCCCGACATGCTGGAGTCAGTCACCGGTTCGGGTCTGTTTGAGCTGCACCATGTCCTCGGACATGCCGCCGACCCGAACTTGGTGGTCGTGCTGTGCCACAACTGTCACGCCCTTCAAACGGGCCGCCAGCATGACCTGCAGGCTTTGCCGCCCCTCGGCCGAGGGGCCACTGCTGACTCGTTGCTGGAACGGATAGCCCGGGCGCTGCGGTCCCTTGCTGTGTTCCTGCACGAACTGGCCCACAGCCTGACCGTGCTCGCCGACCAACTCCTTCGTCTTGTCGCCGCCCTCGATGAGGCCGTGCCTGGATGGCGGCGTTGGGAGGTCGCACAGTGATCCCCGACCCGTGCCTTCTGCCGGTCGCCGTGCGTGCCCACACCACCCGGGAAGCGCCGCGGAAGGGGGCTCCGCGGCCGCGTGAGGCCCCGTCGGGGGCGGTGCTCGTGTTCGATACCGAGACGACCATCGACGAGGTACAGGCGCTGACGTTCGGCAGTTGGCGCTACTACCGGCCCGACGGCCGAGGCGTCCTGGAGTGTCTCGATGAGGGGCTCTTCTACGCCGACGACCTGCCCGACTCCGACCCTGCCGGCTACGCGGTACTACGTCGCCATGCCTCTCAGACGACATCGGCCGCAACCGGACAGCGAGGGGCGCGGCTGCTGAGCTGCGCCGAGTTCGTCAACCGGGTCTTCTACCCCGCAGCCTGGGAAGGGCGAGCGACCGTGGTCGGGTTCAACCTGCCGTTCGACATCTCCCGGATCGCCATCGGGGTCAGCGAAGGCAGAGGCCGCAACCTCCGCGGCTTCTCGTTCTACCTCGCCGCCGGCAACGCCGCTAAGGGCTACAAGGAACGACGCCACGTCCCCCGCGTCCTCGTGAAACACGTCAACAGCCATGCCGCGTTCATCCACTTCGGGAAGGCCTACCAGGCCGCCGGTGGGTGGGACGGGGACTTCGTCGACCTGCGTACCCTGACCTTCGCCCTGACCGCGGCCGGCCACTCGTTGGCGTCGGGATGTGCCGCGTTCGGGTTGCCCGGCAAGGCCGACCCGGGTGGGCACGGGGTCATCACCCCCAAGTACGTCGACTACTGCCGGACCGACGTCGAGGCGACCTTCCGGCTGTACCAGCGATGCGTTGCCGAGCTCGCGGCTCTCGACCTGCCGATCTCGGCCTCGCGGGCGTTCAGCCCCGCGTCGCTGGCGAAGGCGGCACTGACCGCGCAGGGCATCACCCCCCACCATCAGCGGCCCGCTGAGCTCCCGGCAGAGGTGCAGGGGTACTTCATGTCGGCCTTCTACGGCGGACGCGCTGAGTGCCGGATCAGGCACACAGAGGTGCCGGTGTCGCTGCTCGACTTCCTGTCCATGTACCCGACCCTGTTCGCACTGATGGACATCCACCGGTACAGCGTCGCCGAGCAGGTGGGTCATGAGGACGCCACCGACGAGGTCCGGGCCCTGCTGGCCGATGTGACGTTGGACGGCATGTTCAACCCGGCACTTTGGCCGCAGCTCGTCGGGCTGGCCCTCATCGAGCCAGACTCCGACATCCTGCCGGTGAGGGCGCAGTACGACGAACGCAAGACCAGCTGGAACATCGGCGTCAACTACCTCACCAGCGCCACCCCTCTCTGGTACACCATCCCCGACCTCATAGCATCCACCCTGCTGACCGGAAAGCCACCGAAGGTGCTCCGTGCGATCCGCCTCACCGCCAAGGGGCAGCTGCCAGGGCTGCGACCCTGGACGATGCCCGGAGGTCGGGTGATCGACCCGCATGTCGACGCGTGCTGGCCCGCCATGATCGAGCACCGCCAAGGTCTGCTGGCCGATGAGGCCCTTCCGGCGGAGGTGGTGAAGCGGATCCGGCTGTTTCTTAAGATCACCTCGAACGCCGGAGGGTATGGGATCTACGCCGAACACAACCGGCAGGACCTCCCGAAGGGTCAGCGGGCGGAGGTCACCGTCTACAGCGCCGACGACCTTCCTTTCACGGCCGACGTCGGGGCTCCCGAGGACCCCGGCAGATACGCCTGTCCGCCGCTCGCCGCGGTGATCACCGCCGGGGCCCGGCTGATGCTTGCCATCCTCGAACGATGCGTCACCGACGCCGGAGGAGCTTGGGCCTTCGCCGACACCGACTCCATGGCCGTCGTCTCCACACCCCTCGGTGGCCTCGTCCCCTGCGACGGAGGCGCATATCGCGACGTGGCTGGGCGAGGGTGCGTCCGGGCCCTGTCCGCCGATGAGGTCGCGACCATCCGGGAACGGTTCACCGCTCTCAACCCCTACCACCGCGACGTCGTGGCGGGCAGCATCCTCAAACACGAACTCGACGCCTACTGCTATGCGATCGCCGCGAAGCGCTACGCCCTCTACCGGTACGACGACAACGGCAGGCCACGTCTCGTACCTGCCGATGAGCATGAGCCGTGCAGCCACGGCTTAGGGCATCTCCTCAACCCCACCGACCCAGACAGTGAAGCCCGCGACTGGATCGTCCAGCTCTGGGAACGCGAGCTTGCGCTACGCCTGAAGGTGAGCCCCGGCGACCGGCCTGAGTGGTACGAGAGGGCGGCCCTGGGCAAGGTAGCCATCACCTCCCCGGCCACCTGGGATGCCCTGGAGCGGTACAACCATGACAAGGAGTACCGCGACCAGATCAAGCCCTTCGGGTTCATGCTTCACGCGCCCGGTGCGGACCCCACGAACGAGTGCTCTGCTGGTCGGCTGGTCGCCCCTTTCGAGAGACGGCCAAGCCGGTGGACACGGCTCGACTGGACCGACCTCGCCCAGCCGGAGCACCGAACCAAGATCAGCACCGACCCCGCTCAGCCAGGCCGCACCCTGGTCGATACCTACGGAGCCATCGCCTCCGGCTATTTCAGCCACCGCGAAGTCAAGTCGGCGAGCCCAGGAGGTTCGGTTGCCAACAGAGCTGCATGCGGACTGCTGGGGCGGCGACACGCCCGAGCGGGGGTCCTCTCCATCATCGGCAAGGAAGCCAACGACATCGAGGAACGAATCTCAGGCATCGCCGACGACCCGAACGACACTCCGAAAGTACTGGTGTACCAAAAGCCCGATTTAGCCGAGCTGGGTGTGGAGGCGCTAGACAAACTGCGCACCATCGGAGCCCGGCGCCTAGCGGCCTTGACAGGGCGCAGCGAACGACGACTCAGAGACATCTTGCAGGGCAATTCATTTCCACGCGCGCAGACTCTGAAGAAACTAGAAGCCCTCTTGGCGCGAGGATGAGGACACCTGGGCTCTACCGCGTGGGGCGTCATAGTGACTGAGTCCCATAGTCTCAACTGACGGGCACCTCCCTCAGCCTCGACTCACGCACGCTCTAGCCTCGACTCACGCACGCACACAGAGTCTCGGCATCAAGTCCTGGGGTCGGGCTCAAGGAATGTCATAATTTGTCGCACGGCACAGAATGTGTGAGTAGGCCGACGTCACCAACATGTTTGGGCCGGAGGGGCATGTCCGACGATGTTGTAGTGCCCGATCAAACGGCCATTTGGGTCCACCACCGCTTTCTGGCAACAGGACTCGACAGACAAGGACATCCAGACCTGGCACACCCAGTTGATACATGAGAGAGTGTGTCTGTGTCCAAGAATCCAACCTGCTTCATCGCAATGCCAATCTCGACCAAGGCGGCGGAGGCTGACCTGTATCAGGATCCGGACCACTGGCACCATGTAATGGAAAGCCTATTTGTTAAGTCCGTACAAATAGCAGGGCTCGAACCGATAAGGCCTGTGGCCCAGGGCTCGATCTTGATCCATGCTCAAATAATCAAGCTATTAAGCGAAGCAGATCTGGTGCTCTGTGACATCAGCCAACACAATCCGAATGTCTTTTTCGAACTCGGAGTACGCACTTCACTAGATCTCCCGATTGCTTTAGTGAGGGATGAACGCACAAGCCTGCCTTTCGACACCTCTGGAATCAATACATACGAATATGATTCAAGATTGCTTGGATGGGATCTGGAGACGCAGCGGCAAACACTAGCCAAGCATGTCATTGACAGCGTCCAAAACTGCGCCGGAGGCAATCCGCTTTGGCAGCACTTCGGCCTCAGAATCAAGGCGGAGGAGCCCACGAGCGCAGCCACTCCTTTGGAGGCCACGGTTAACATAATGGCCGAGAAGTTGAACGTGATTCAGCGCAGTCTTTTGACGATAGCCACGACCGCGCAGCTCGATTCAACGTCTAAACCTTCGGGTGACTCGGCGGCCAGCATCCCGGACTATTGGCGATCACTCGAAGGTCAAGCGAGCGTCCGGGATCTCACTCCCGGAGAAGTTCAACGTCCCGCAGCCGACGTTGAGGCCTTTATAACGGTCGCCGCCGATTATCTCAACAAGGAACGTCTCCCCTCTGAGATCATTCGCAAGGGAGACGGGCACGTTCACGTTTCTTTTCCATCACACGACTTCGCAAGCTCCCCTGCGCTCGCCCGGATCGAGTCAATAGCCAAGCATTTCAGAGTTAAAGTCAGTTATGGTGGTCCTCCGGCATCCACAATTTCGGGTGACGAGGCCTCAACCAAAACGGATTAGCGATGGCGATACTCTCGCGGCAGAATGAGGGCTTGATATTGTGCCAGTCGCGCCCATACGTGTTGAGCCTAAGCAATATCAGTTCAGGGGTGGGAACGCTCAAACTCCCAAGGCGGTGGCAAGCAAGACCTCTGCGGAGATTGCGGTTCAATCCCCCGCAGAGGGGTGGGTCCAGTGGCGCGACCAATCTCCTAGATCCGGGGCCGGGGCCCGTTGCACGTTATCCAGAGCGCAGCTAGAACTCCTTTGGCTATCATATTACGGTCATGGGCCCGGACTAATGTTTCAACTGTACAGATATGCGCTGAAATTATCGCACTGAGCCTGAGTTTGACGCATCTGGCATTGCATTACAGATGTAAGTCCCGCCAGGTCTCGAGAAGTTTTCCCGTAACTACCATTAACCCCGCCGTGTCTGAGGCATAGCGAGTGGCTCGCGCAACCATGCCTTCGACCTTGTCTTGATCGGGATTCTCACTCCCCGACTCGTCTTCAAGCTTCTCCGCCAGCGAACGGACCCTGGCTCGATCGTCTTGGTCTTCCATATTGCGGGCGTCGGCTCTAAGAGCTGCAACCAAGTCAGTCAGCTGATCAACGGAGATGCCCTGGGGAATCTTTTTATGGAAGTTATCTGCCTGTACATCGGCATCTCTTCCCGCCTGGGGAGAATTTATGATGTCGCCCCCATTCGTGCTCTGTGACTGCCAATTCAAGGTTCCTACCCTTTCTATTACAATACCCCGTCCATCAAGGCCTTGTTGTACCATTAATTCCCATGTTCTGTCTGTCAAGACAAGATGACTCGGAGGGCGATAGAATGCGAAATTTAGGAGATCGGTGACGAATTCTAGCCCGGCCAAATCAGAAGAAGTCTTTTCCGGTACGTAAACTTCGTGACTTCTGATAAGCGGATCGATCACAGCGTTTCTCTGGGAAGGCTTGATACCTTTACCCCGCCAAAAGGGTCGAATATCGACCGGGGTTCGCCGATTAGCGCTCACTCTTTTAATGGCGTCAAGCAGTTCCGCTTGTAGTTGGTAGCGCCCAGCCATGGTACTCAGACTGAGCCGCATGAGGCGAAAATGGTTGAACGCCGCTAAAGCGACAAGAACGACAATCAGGCTGATAACTATTAGTGCGAGTATCTCGACAGGATTCAGATTCAACTTCTCCCCACTTTAACGTTCGGGCTGCGCGAGCCGGACGGGCAGCACTTTATCGTTTCTGGAGAGGTAGGTCGACACCGCACTCGTGGCGGGGGCATTCAGCATCACCGCCAGCTTCGGGGCGATCCCGTTCGCAGCGGCGCGGTCCACCGGGAGGTCGAGCCCAGCCAGAACGACTAGTTGGACGCCGATCGGACGCTCGAGCGGTTAGCGACATACCCAGTGGGTGGAGAATCAGGTGTTGGGCGGCTCGGTACATCAAGACCTGGCTGCGCAGTGGACTGCCCTGCGTAACGTCCTGCCCTTGCCGTGGTCGGCCCGGGCGAAGCGGATGGTCCGATACGTCGGGAACCCGCACCCCGGGGGTGGCGGAGTTCGTACCTGTCGAGCTGGGGCGTGAGTGTCGCGTGCGCGCGACGTGAGCCCTCATGCAGGTCAACATGTCCTGGAGCTGCGGCACGTTCCCCCTCGCGCATCGGTGGACGTTTCAAGCGGGCTATCACTTAACCCCCCTCGCGCATCGTCGTGGGTGAGGTGCGGGCTGAAGAGTGTCTCGACCTGCTGTTGGCGCTCAACAGTGGGCTGCCGGGGATGGCGACGGTGCACGCGAACTCTGCGCGGGAGGCGCTGGTGAAGCTGTGCACGCTGCCGTTGCTGGCCGGTGAGAACATCTCTGCCAGGTTCGTCGTACCGACGGTCGCGGCGAGCATCGACATCGTGGTCCAGCTCGGCATCGACGTGGCGGGCAAGCGGCGGGTGCGCGAGATCGTCGCCGTACCCGGCCGCGTCGAGGCGGATGTCATCGAGGCGGAGCCGATCTTCTCGAGCAACCACGGCCGTCTCGTTCGAGCGCACGGAATGCCTCCGCGGTTGGAGACCTTCGGAGCGCACGGGATCGACATCCATGCCGTGCTCGACCAAGGGGTTGGTGACGGGTATGGCGACGCGGGCCTGGTGACGACGCAGCGAACGGCCTCGGGGCGCTGACGTGGGAGTGGTTCTCGGGCTCTTCTTCGGAACTGGGCTCCTCCTGGTCTGGCAGTTCATCACGGCACCCCGCCCGTCCGCGGCACCCGGACCCTCACGGGCGGTCCGGAGCACTGATGCGTTGCTCAGGCGAGCGGGCATCGACAACGTGACCCCGGTCGGGTTGGTGTCGCTCTGCCTGCTGTCCGGCCTGACCGCGGCCGTGCTCATGCTCCTGGTGTCGCGGACACCCCCGATCGCCTTTGTGTTCGGTCTCATCGCCGGCTACGCGCCCGTCGCCGTCGTGCGAGGCAGAGCCTCGCGGCGGCGGCGCGAGCTCGCGGACGTGTGGCCGGAAGCCGTCGACAACCTCGCTTCGGCGGTCAGAGCGGGTCTGTCCTTGCCGGAGGCGCTGAGCCAGCTGGGAGAGCGCGGTCCGGTTCCGTTGCGTGCCGCGTTCACGTCATTCGGGCGCGACTATCTGGTCTCGGGGAGGTTCGGGGTCTGCCTGGACCTGCTCAAGGAGCGGCTTTCGGACCCGGTGGGGGACCGGGTCGTGGAGGCGCTGCGGATCGCCCGCGACGTGGGCGGCGGTGATCTCGGCCGGGTGCTCCGAACCCTGTCGGGCTTCCTCAGAGACGACGCCCGGACCCGTTCCGAGCTCGAGGCGAGACAGGCCTGGGTGGTCAACGGAGCCCGCCTGGCCGCGGCCTCGCCGTGGGTCGTGTTGCTCGTGCTCTCATTCCAGCCTGAGGTGATCGGGCGCTACCGGTCGACGGCTGGCGCCGTCGTTCTCGTCTTCGGGGCCGCCGCCTGCGCCATTGCGTACCGGTTGATGGTGTCGCTGGGCAGGCTGCCCGAGGAGGAGCGGGTCCTCCAATGACGGGAATTTCCTGGGGGGCGGTGCTCGGCGGTCTGTGGGCTGTCGGGCTGCTGCTGGTGGGCAGCAGGCTGCTCGCCACCCGGCGTCCCACCCTCGAGAGCCGGATCGCGCCGTACATCCGCGACGTCGCGACCCGGACACCGCTGTGGACGCCGCGCCCGCCGAGTGACAGCGCCCTGTCGGCGTTCACGGCGATCACCGGGCCGTTTCTCGAGAGCGGCGCCGACCGCCTGCAACGCATCCTCGGTGGCCGCGCCTCGGTGCAACGACGGCTCGAGCGAGCCGGGTCGGCGCTGACCGTTGAGCAGTTCCGGGTGTCCCAGGTGGAGTGGGCGCTCGCCGGCTTTGGCGCCGTGCTGGCTTTCGGGGTCATCGGGCCGGCCCGTCAGCCCGGACGGGCGGTCCCGTGGCTGCTCCTGTGCCTGGGCACAGCTGGCCTGGCGATGATCCTTCGCGACTCCTGGCTGACCAGGAAGGTGACAAGTCGCGAGCGTCGGATGCTGGCGGAGTTCCCGGCGATTGCGGACATGCTGGCGCTGGCGGTCGCTGCGGGAGAGGGTCCCGTTGCGGCGCTGGACAGGGTGGTGTCGAGCTGTCGAGGCGCACTTGTCGACGAGCTGGCCCGCGTCCTGGCGGAGTCGCGGACCGGCCTGCCGATGGTCGCCGCGCTCGACGGGCTGGCACGACGTACCGGCCTTTCCGTTGTTGCGCGTTTCGCCGACGGGCTCTCGGTGGCGATGACCCGAGGTACCCCGCTGGTGGACGTGGTGGCCGCGCAGGCCGCAGACGTCCGAGAGGCCGCCAAACGCGCGCTCATCGAGACCGGAGCGCGCAAGGAGGTCGTGATGATGGTGCCGGTCGTCTTCCTGATTCTTCCCGTGACGCTGCTCTTCGCGTTCTATCCGGGAGTGGTCGGGCTCAACCTGCTGGCGCCGTAGCGCCGGCCGACGGAGAGGAGCAGCATGAGGCTGACGAAGGGTTGCACGGGGCGGTTGGTGGGGCGGAACCAGCGTGGTGACGTGCCTGGCTGGGTGATGATCACGGTGATGACGATCATCATCGCGAGCTCGATCTTGCTGATCTTCCAGGCGCGGGTGACGTCGTTCCTGAATGACGCGCTCAACCAGTACATGTGAGAAGGCTCGGCGGGTGCAGGTCTCGTCGACGGGCTGCGGGGCACCCGTCGCAGCGGTCTTCCGGGCGGTGCTCGCAGCAGGGCTCGGCGATCGCCGACTTCGTCCTGGTCTCGGTCGTCCTGGTTCCGTTGTTCTTCGCGATCCTGCAGCTGGCGCTGATCTGGCACGTGAAGTCGACATTGACCGCGGCCGCATCGGAAGGCGCCGGCTACGGCGCGTCGTACCAGCACTCGCCATCGCAAGGAGCGGCGCGGACCAGGGCGATCATCGTGGACACGTTCGGCGCCGACTTTCGTGACCGGGTCACCGCCAGGGCGACATCGGTGCACGGGCAACGGGGCGTCGAGGTGGAGGTGGCTGCTCGGGTGCCGGTGCTGGTGTTCTGGGGACCGACCCTGCGGGTGTCGGTGGCCGGTCACGCGATCACCGAGGTGCTGCCGTGACGAGGGCCCCGACCGCCGGACTCCCGATTCGTGTCCAACGCGGAGCACAGGACGGCTCGGCGCTCGTGGAGCTGGTGTGGTTGTCGCTGATCCTGCTGATCCCGCTGGTCTACATCCTCATCACCTTGGTGACCGTTCAGCGGTCGGCGTACGGCGTCACGGAGGCCGCCCGTGCTGCGGGCCGGGCCTACGTGTTGTCCCCCAACCCAGCCACAGGCCGCCAACGTGCCTATGCGGCTGCCCGGCTGGCCATGCGTGACCAGGGAATCACCTTGCCTGCATCGGATCTGACCATCGTCTGCCACCCGAACCAGGCCGCCTGCCTCCAGCCAGGGTCGACCGTGGAGGTTCGGATCAGCTACCAGGCGCCGCTTCCGGCCGTCCCGGAGCTGTTGGGTCACAACCCCGCGACGATCGCGGTCTCGGCACATCATGTGGAGCCCTTCGGAACATATCGGGAAGGCTCGCGGTGACGTCCGCTGCCGCCCGCAGCGATGCCCGACGATCCAGCGGCCAGGCAGGGCAGATCACCGCGATGCTTGTCATGTTCATGCTGTGCCTGCTCCTCACGGTCATCGCGATCACCGACCTGTCGGCGGCATACCTGCGCCGTGAGAACGCGATCTCCCTCGCCGACGGGGCATCCCTGGCGGCGACCCAGGCGGCCGCGGCCGGCTCGATCTACCACAGTGGCGACGCGGGCTATGTGCCGATCAACCAGCCGGCGGCGGCCAAGGCGGTGCGCTCCTACCTGGCGACAACCGGCGCCTACGCCGACTATCCGGGTCTCACGTCACGGGTCTACGTGGTCGGTCACCGCGTCGTGGTTGCCCTGACGATGCCGTACCGGCTGCCCATCCCCGTCCCTGGGGTACGGCAGACCACCCTGGTGCACGCCTCGTCAGCCGCGGAGCTTCCGATCTACCAATGAAGGGAGCGGCCGCCGGCAGCCCAGGCGGTAACTCGGACAAGCTAGCGTTGGCGCCTCCCATGTCCGACTTCCCTTCGGGTCCCACGCGATCCGAGATCGTGCGCCTGCTCCGGGCCGCGGGATGTGTCTTCGCGGACGACGAAGCCCGGCTGCTCATCTCCACGGCGCAGACGAAGGACGACCTCGCCGCCATGGTGGAGCGGCGAGCCTCCGGTCTGCCTCTCGAGCAGGTCGTCGGCTGGGCGGAGTTCTGCGGCCTGCGGGTGGCCGTGGAACCGGGGGTTTTCGTGCCTCGGCGGCGAACCGAGCTGCTCGTTCGTGAGGCGGTCGGGATCGCCGTACCAGAACCCGTCGTGGTTGACCTGTGTTGTGGGTCGGGAGCGGTCGGCATGGCGCTGGCGGCGGCGCTCAACCGGATCGAGCTGTACGCCGTCGACATCGACGCCGTCGCGGTGCGCTGTGCCCGCACCAACCTGGCGCCGACAGGAGCACGGGTCTACCTGGGCGATCTCTTCCAACCGCTTCCCCCCGACCTGCGCGGTCGGGTGGACCTGCTGGTCGCCAACGCCCCCTACGTGCCCACCGACGCGCTCGCCATGATGCCTGCGGAGGCCCGGGTCCACGAGCCTCGGGCGGCCCTCGACGGCGGCGAGGACGGACTTGATGTGATGCGGCGGCTGGCTACCGAGGCGAGGCGCTGGCTTACCCCCGGCGGGCACCTGCTTGTCGAGACGAGCGAGGCTCAGGCGCCGCAGGCCGTCGACGCCATCGTTCGCCACGGGATGGTTCCGCGGGTGGCGAGCTCCGACGAGCTGGACGCGACAGTCGTGATCGGCACCCATCCGGACCGCTAGTCGGCCGCGCCAGCGACGCGTGGGCGGCCCCGCTCAGTGGGCTGACGCCTCGGCCACCGCGACCCGGACGTGAGTGCCCCGGTGCAGGCCGAACGGGTTGGGTCCCGAGGCGACGATCTCCACCATCCTGACCTCGATGTTCGTCGGTCCGTGGAGCACCCGGTGCAGCCAGACCGTGATGTTGCCGATGACGACGTTGGTGTTCGCCGCGACGTGTCCAGAGATCTGCTTGCCATTGACGACAAGGTTGGTGAAGACGGAACCTGCGTCCCCGAAGGCCCTCGTTCCCGAGGCTTTGGTGGCGTGCGCGTCAGCCTTGATGACGTCAGCCGTGACAAGGCCGCCGAGCGCCTTGACCCCTTGTACCGTCGAGGTCGTCTCGCTTGTCGCCTTGGTGCCGCTGATGCTGCCCTGGGCCGTGTCGGTCACCGTCCCGGTGGAGAGCACCTTGGGCACCTTGACGCTGGTCACCGAGTTCGTGTTCAGGTCGCCGCCGGTTCCGCCACATCCCATCAGGACACGTGCGGTCTCGCCGGATACGACGGTGTGTGCCGCGACGGCCGCTGTTCCGTAGGCGTTGCCGTCCAGCGTGCCAACCTTGTTGATGGCCAGGCCACTGGTGGCGTGCGATACCACGATCTGGGTGCCCTTGGCGACGCCGGCGATGGCGTGCGTGACGAACACGTGGATCATGTTGACGGTGAACGACGCGTTGTTGCGACCGATGTCCGTCGCCTGCTCGTTCAGGACGACCCGCCCGACTCCCGGCAGCCTGATCGTCGTGTTCGGCATTGGTACTCCGCTGATCGCGTTCCCGTCGACGACGAGGCCGGCGAAGGTGGAGCCCGTGGCGCTCACCCGGAAGCCGCTCGCGTCGTGACTGGTGGCGCTGGCTGCCTTGACCACCCTCGCGCTGATCAGCCCGGACAGCACATTCGCGTGCTGGACCCGAGCAGTGGAGGTCGACGTCGCCGTCATGCCGGTCAGGTCAGAGCCGACGGTCGTACTGACGGTACCCGAGCTGATGATGTTCGGGACGTTCACGGAGGCGACTCCGCTGCCCTCGCCAATGCCGGCGTTCATCGTGCAGAGCGCGACGAGCGAGCTCTTCCCTGCGACCACGGTGTGGCCCACGGAGGCGTGTGTGCCGTAGGCGTCGCCGGTGTAGATGATGCCGGTCGTGGATGGTGCGGCAACGGGCTGGGCGGCCTGCCCGGCCGAAGCCAGGCCGATCGATGCCGGGACGACGAGCAGTGCGAGAACGACTGTGCTGAGCGGTCTGGTGTGCATGATGCACCTCTTGGCTAGCCCCGCGGTTCGAAGTCCGCCGGTGGCAGAACGTGACACTCGGCGATGACCGGATGGCTCCCCAGAAAGTGTGACCCGCGTCACTCTATGTCAATCCAGCCAGAAACCGAAATATGCCAAGAACCTCTCAAACTGAAGTTTCAACTAACGTGGTGGCTGTGCGCTCGCCTTTCTCGCCCGGCCCAGTGCGAGCGCAGACAGTACGACGACACCGCTCTCGGTCAGGACCGAGACGACGCCCAGCGTCTCCAGCCAGTTGCCCACATCGTCTGCCATCAGGGGAAGCCCGATGCTGCGGCTGACGACGTACGCGATGACCGCGAGCAGGCAGCTGGTTCCGAGCGTGCCCCACACCAGCAGCGAGTCCGAGATGAGGAGCATCGTTGCGAGCAGCACGCACACGGTCGTGAGCACGATGAAGCCCACTCCGATGTAGGGCGCCTCGTTGAGGTGCTCCGGGGTGACCGGCACGTGGGCGAGACCGGCGACGACCGCCAGCACAGCGGCGGGGTAGCGGTACGGCGAGTGGAGCGCCCGCAGGAGCCCGAGCCGCAGCGGCAGGCTCGTGTCCCGAGGCACACCGACCGTGTCGTCCGCGAGCGGCTGCGACCGTTCGACGATGTCGCCGGACGCAGGGGCGGGGGTGTCTCGGCCGGGCACGGGCAGGAAGATCGTGGCGAAGATGGCCGCCGAGCCTGCGGCGGAGATGTAGAGTCCCGGTCCCTTGCCGAGGAACACCATCGAGTCGGTCTGCTGCGTCACGGTGTAGAGCTGGATGAGTAGGTAGCCCGCGAAGGCAGCGGTGGCGAACCCCGCGAGCGCCAGCACCCAACGCAGCACGGTGGTGGCCCAGACGACCTGGGCGACGGCGAGGCAGCCGCTGACGGCAGCCCCGGCGAGCAGGAGGTCCCCGTTGCGGGTTCCCCATCCACTCTGGATGATCAGGCCCTGGAAGGTGGAGACCCAGGGCTGGGTGACGCCGTACCCGAGGGCTGCGGCACCGAGCAGGCCGAGCACTGCGGCGGGAAGCCGGCGCAGCACCACCCGGCTCGCGGTGTGCTGCACCTGGCGGTCGGTGAGAGCGGACGGGGTGAGCATGGAGGCGGTGGTCATGACGGGTTCCTTCCGGGGCCGGTGGTGCCGCACCGCGCACGGCACGGCACCACCGACGATCGGGTGCTACCGGTGCTTGTCCTGGACGGCGAAGAAGAGGAACAGGTTCGTCGGGATGTTATCCGTGACGTTCGGGTTTCCTGCGACTCGCAGTCCCTGGATCGCGGCGTAGCTCTTTGCCTCCACGATCCGGTTCCAGGCTGCCTTCGACTTCACACCGATGACATCGACGTTCCACCACTCGGCGGTGTTGCCGGCTTCGGTCGTGACGATGTGGCTGTGCGGAGGCAGCAGTGAGTTCCCCGTGCCCGACCCGAACACCCTGCTGAGGTCGATGCGGTTCGGGTGGTCGACGCAGTTCCCTGCCTGCGGGCACTGCAGCGAGCTTTCCCGCGGGGTGAACCCGATGGGAACGATGACGTACAGCGGGTCGAACGTTCCCGCGGGGACAGCGTCGTACGCGGCGCCGAGCTCGCAGCTCGAGGTCGCGGCGCTGCTCGGCGGCGCCTTGCAGAAGAAGTTCTTCTCGTAGTGGAAGTTGTATGTCTTCCCGTGCAGCCATCCGTTGGTGTTCCCGATGGCGTTGGGGGAGGCGCTTCCACCCATCTGCATGCCGGACATGGACATGCCGGCCGGCTGTGCCGACGCGAGGGTCGGCCCCGCGACTGCTGCCAGCCCGGCGATGAGCAGGCCGGCCATGGCGAATCCGGCGCTGCGAGCCGAGAGCCTCGCCTTTGGGTGTGGTGTCCTCATAAAGCCTCCTTGATGAGTGCTGTGAGGCCGGGGTTGCATGGCTCGGCGAGCCATCCCGGGTCAGGACTGTCTCCCTGCCTTCGTCACGGTCCGGCGACCGGATTGGTCCGACTTTTCCGACCGTCCCCACCAGACGATGGACGCGAGAGCAGCGGGTCGGTGTTACCGGAACCGCCCCGACTGGTCGAGACTCGACAGATGCGGAAGACCTACGTCGGCGACCCTGCGATCTCGGTCTCGGGCCTGGTGAAGAGCTACGGCAGCCACCGAGCGATCAACGACCTCGACCTGGAGGTGCGGACGGGCGAGATCTTCGCGTTGCTCGGCCCCAACGGCGCCGGCAAGACCACGACCATCGAGATCCTCGAGGGCTACCGGCACCGTGACGCCGGCCAGGTGGCCGTACTCGGTGCCGACCCCGGCTCGGCCGGCCGGTCGTGGCGGTCGCGGATCGGGATCGTTCTCCAGGGCACGAACGACGCGGCCGAGCTGACCGTGGCCGAGCTCGTCCACCACTTCGCCTGCTACTACCCGCGCCCACGAGACCCCGAGGACGTGATCGAGTCGGTCGGGCTCCAAGCGCAGCGCAAACGCCGCGTCCGGGCCCTGTCCGGGGGCCAGCGGCGGCGGCTCGACGTGGCTCTCGGCATCGTTGGTGACCCCGAGCTGCTCTTCCTCGACGAGCCGACCACGGGCTTCGACCCCCAGGCCCGCCGGTCCTTCTGGGACCTCGTCGGCTCGCTGCGTGACTCGGGTACGACGATCCTGCTCACCACCCACTACCTCGACGAGGCCGAACACCTGGCCGACCGGGTCGGGGTGATGAACCATGGATGTCTGGTTGCCATGGACACGGTCGAGAACCTTGGCGCCGCCCAGCGTCGTACGGCTGTCGTGTCCTGGCGCGACCAGGTGGGGACGCACCGGGAGTCGACACTCGAACCGACGATCCTCGTCGCGCAGCTGTCCCAGCGGCTCGGGGGTGAGGTCCCGGACCTGGAGGTGCGGCGCCCGGACCTCGAGGACGTCTACCTCTCCATGATCGAGGAGCAGCCACAATGACCGGCACCGCAAGGAGTGGCACCCGCCGCCCGAGCGCGTCGCTCGACGGGAGGCCGGGTCTTGCCGGGATGTGCTGGCAGCGGCTGGTGATCGAGCTCAAGCAGTTCTTCCGGGAGCGCGAGGCAGTCGTCTTCATCTTCGCCTTCCCGGTGGTGATGCTGGTGATCTTCGCCTCGGCGTTCGCCTCCCAGACACAGTTCGTCAGCGGAGGTGGCGCCTCCGTCGGGGCAGCGCAGTACTACCTGACCGGCATGGTCTCCACGGGGATCATGCTGACCAGCTTCCAGGGTCTTGCAACGTTCATCGCGGTCGAGCGGGACGACGGGACGCTCAAGCGGCTGCGAGGCACGCCGATGCCACCGTTGGTGTACTTCGTGGGCAAGATCGCGCAGGTGGCGTTCACGACCGTCATCCAGCTCATCCTGCTGCTGTCCGTCGCGCATATCGCCTACGGTGTCGACCTGCCCCGCAGCGGACCGTTGTGGCTGCGCTTCGTCTGGCTCGTGCTGCTCGGCTCGGCCGCCGGCACCGTCCTCGGCATCGCCTTCTCCTCCGTTCCTCGGTCGGGGCGCTCTGCCGGCGCTGTCGTCACGCCGATCGTGATCGTGCTGCAGTTCATCTCCGGGGTCTACTTCACGTACGGCAACCTGCCGCAGTGGATGCATGCCGTTGCGTCGGTGTTCCCGCTGAAGTGGATGGCCCAGGGCATGCGCTCGGTGTTCCTGCCTCCCCAGCTGGTCGCCGCGGAGCCCGGTCACTCCTGGCAGATCGGGACGGGAGCGGTCGTGCTCAGCGTCTGGCTCGTGGCGGGCCTCTTCCTCGCCGTACGGTCGTTCCGCTGGACGCGCCGCGACGACGGCTGAACGCTGCGCGAACCCGGCGTCAAGTCCCGCTGCGGGTAGTGACCGCTGCTATCCGCCGCGGCATCCTTCGCCCACCCGGTGCCTGACAGACGGCACATGCGACACCATGGGTGCATGCATCACCATGACCTGCTGATCATCGGCAGCGGATCGGGCAACTCGATCGTCGACGACAGGTTCGCCGACCTCGATGTGGCGATCGTGGACGAGGGCACGTTCGGTGGCACCTGCCTCAACGTCGGATGCATCCCGACCAAGATGTTCGTGCACACCGCCGACCTGGCCGCCGGCACTCGCCAGAGCGCCCGCTTCGGCGTCGACTCGCACGTGGACAAGGTCCGGTGGCGCGATATCCGCGACCGCATCTTCGACCGGATAGACCCCATCTCCGCCGACGGTGAGCGCTACCGGCGCGAGAGCAGCTACGTCACCTTCTACGGCGAGCATGTCGCCTTCACCGGGCACAAGCAGCTGGAGCTCGCCAGCGGTCAGGTCCTTACTGCGGACCGCATCGTCATCGCCGCGGGCAGTCGACCGGTCATCCCGGATATCGCGGGACTCGCGGAAACGCCCTTCCACACAACCGACACGATCATGAGAATCGACGACATGCCCGCCTCCCTCGTGATCCTGGGCGGCGGTGTGATCGCGGCCGAGATGGCGCATGTCTTCTCGGCGCTCGGCATCGACGTGACCGTGGTCGCCCGCAGCTCACGGCTCCTGATGGCCGAGGACCGCGACATCTCCACGAGGTTCACGCAGCTGGCGCAGGCCCGCTGGGATGTCCGGCTGTCGACGCGGGTGCTGAAGGCCGAGGCCGACGGGTCGTCGACCCGGCTGTCCCTGGTGGACCGGGGAGGTCTTGGCGATCGTGGCGTCATCGACGCCGAGATGGTGCTCGTGGCGACCGGCCGTCGGCCCAACTCGGACCTGCTCGACGTCGGCGCTGCCGGTGTCACGACTCACCCCGACGGTCGGATCGTCGTCGACTCGCAGCAGCAGACCGTCGTGCCGGGCATCTGGGCTCTCGGCGACGTGAGCAGCAACGACCAGCTCAAGCACGTCGCGAACCATGAGGCACGCGTCGTGCAGCACAACCTGCTGCATCCCGACAGTCCGGTCGCCGCCGACCACCGGTTCGTGCCGCGCGCGATCTTCACCAGCCCGCAGATAGCGGCTGTCGGGCGAACCGAGGACGAGCTGCTGAGTGAGGGAACGCCTTACATCACAGGGATGGAAGGGTACCGCGACATCGCATACGGCTGGGCGATGGAGGACACGACGGGCTTCGCCAAGGTCATCGCAGACCCCGCCTCGGGACAGCTCCTCGGGGCACACATCATCGGGCCGCAGGCATCGAGCGTGATCCAACCGCTGATCCAGGCGATGAGCTTCGGGCTTCCCGCCGACGAGATGGCGCGAGGACAGTACTGGATCCACCCCGCCATGCCCGAGGTCGTCGAGAACGCACTGCTCAAGCTTCCGTACTCCGGTTAGTGACCCGCCCACGACGGTCACGAGGAGTCGCATGGCGCGTCCACTGTGGCTGAGACCTGTTCCGTAGGGACGCCCGCTCGTGTGTTACACGAAATCGCAGGGGTGCACATGTTCTGTCACACTGCGATAGGATGAGGCCATGTACGGCAACGACTTCGAGGATCCCAGGAACAGGGCCGGGCACGACGTCTCCGGAGAGCCGACGGCCGAGTCGGATGCCGACTCGGATGCCGGGCAGCAGCGGGTTCAGTCGCAGGACCTCGAGGCGCAGTTCCAGGCGATCATCGACGGAGACGGGCGGATCGAGCCGCGGGACGCGATGCCGGAGGCGTACCGCAAGAACCTCATCAGGCAGATCGCCCAGCACGCGCATTCCGAGATCATCGGGATGCAACCGGAGGGCAACTGGATCAGCCGCGCCCCCAGCCTTCGGCGCAAGGCGATCCTGATGGCGAAGGTGCAGGACGAGGCAGGTCACGGCCTCTACCTCTACGCGGCCGCGGAGACTTTGGGAGCCGACCGCGCCGACCTGCTGGACATGCTGCACAGCGGCCGGCAGAAGTACTCGTCGATCTTCAACTACCCGACGCTCACCTGGGCGGACATGGGTGCCATCGGATGGCTCGTCGACGGGGCAGCGATCGTCAACCAGGTTCCGCTGTGCCGTTGCTCGTACGGCCCTTACGCGCGCGCCATGGTCAGGGTGTGCAAGGAGGAGTCGTTCCACCAGCGTCAGGGCTTCGAGATCCTGAACACGCTGTCGCACGGCACCCCGGCGCAGCACGAGATGGCGCAGGACGCGGTCAACCGCTGGTGGTGGCCGAGCCTGATGATGTTCGGCCCGCCGGACACGGACTCGCCCAACTCCGCGCAGTCGATGGCCTGGGGCGTCAAACGCTTCAGCAACGACGACCTGCGGCAACGGTTCGTCGACATGACGGTTCCGCAGGCGAAGGTGCTCGGGCTGACCCTCCCGGACCCCGAGATCGCCTGGGACTCCGAACGCGGCAGCTTCGACTTCGGCGAGATCGACTTCACGGAGCTTTTCGAGGTCATCAAGGGCAACGGGCCGTGCAACCAGGAGCGCATGGAACACCGGCGCAGGGCGCACGAGGACGGCGCCTGGGTCCGCGAGGCCGCCGGCGCCTACGCCGGCAAGCGCCGTACGACGACAGCGGGGGCCGCCGCGTGACGGAGCGGCCCGGTGACCAGGCCACCGACATCGACGAGTGGCCGCTGTGGGAGGTGTTCGTCCGGGCGAAGCGGGGCCTCAACCACGTCCATGTGGGGAGCCTGCACGCCCCCGACGCCCAGATGGCCATCCGCAACGCCCGCGACCTCTATACGAGGCGGCAGGAAGGCGTCTCGATCTGGGTGCTGCCCGCCGACCAGATCTCTGCCAGCAGCCCGGACGAGAAGGACGCCTTCTTCGACCCGGCAGCCGACAAGATCTACCGGCACCCGACTTTCTACCACGTGCCCGACGGGGTGGAACACCTGTGACCGCTGACATCGGAAACGCCCGAGCCGACGACCGCGTCGTCTCGCCGGCGGACGTCGTCGCGTACGCACTCCGTCTGGGTGACGACGCCCTCGTCTACGCGCAACGGATGGGCGGCTGGATCGCAGCGGCGCCACAGCTCGAGGAGGACGTCGCACTTGGAAACATCGGGCTCGACCTGCTCGGTCAGGCGCGGTCGTTCCTGACCTACGCCGGAGAGCTCGAAGGCGCCGGACGCGATGAGGACGATCTCGCCTATCTCCGCGACGAGCGCGACTTCGTCAACGCACAGATCTTCGAGCTGCCGAACGGTGACTTCGCCTTCACGGTCGCCCGGATGCTCGTGACATCCGCCTACCAGGTGGAGCTCTACACGCGGCTCGCGACATCGGGTGACGCCACCATCGCTGCCATCGCGGCGAAGGCGGTCAAGGAGGTCGACTACCACCGAGACCACGCCACCCAGTGGATGCTGCGGCTCGGCGACGGCACGGACGAGTCCCACCGCCGCATGGTGCGAGCCCTCGAGGACGTGTGGCCATACGTCGGGGAGCTCTTCGAGAGCGATGACCTGACGGCCCGGCTGACCGAGGCCGGAGTCGCCGCCGACCCCGGCTCCCTCGAGGACGCGACGCTCGAGTACGTCGCTGGGGTGCTCGCCGAGGCGACGCTCGAGGTGCCGAACACGCACGTCCACCACCGCGGAGGTAGGCGGGGAGTCCACACCGAGCACATGGGCTACCTGCTCGCAGAGCTGCAGTACCTGCACCGCTCACACCCCGGAGCGTCCTGGTGACACGTTCGACGGTTGGCGCTGCACCTGTCGATGCTGCTGCGCTGACGACCGTCGGACGCGCCTGGCGGGCGGCCGCGGCGGTTCTGGACCCGGAGGTTCCCGTTCTCACCATCGAGGACCTCGGTGTGCTGCGTGATGTCAGCGTCGACCCCGACGACCGCGTCGAGGTGACGATCACCCCGACGTACTCGGGCTGCCCGGCCATGGACGCGATCCGGCAGGACGTCGGGTCTGCTCTCGCCGACGAAGGCTTCCACGACGTGACCGTGCGGCTGGTGCTTGCGCCGGCCTGGTCGACGGACTGGATGAGCGACGACGGCAAGCGCAAGCTGCTCGCGTACGGCATCGCCCCGCCGACCCCGAGGGGGGACGGGCCGATCGCGCTTCGGCTGTCGATCCGGTGCCCGCAGTGCGGGTCGGGCGCGACGCGGGAGCTGAGTCGCTTCGGTTCGACGGCATGCAAGGCCCTGTGGGTGTGTGAGGACTGCAGGGAGCCGTTCGACCACTTCAAGGCCCACTAGCGATGACGACCAGCCCCTCGTCCGGGACCCGTCGCGCGCGCTTCCACCCGCTACGAGTCAGCGAGATAACCGCCCTGACCGACGACGCGGTCTGCATCGGCTTCGACGTGCCGCCCGAGCTCGCCGACGACTACGACTTCGTCCAGGGCCAGCACCTGACGCTGCGCACGGCACTCGCCGGTGACGATGTCCGCCGCAGCTACTCGATCTGCGCCCCGGCAGGGTCGGGGAAGCTGCGTATCGGCGTCAAGGTGCTGCCTGGCGGTCATTTCTCGGGGTTCGCCGCCGGAACCCTCGCCGTGGGCGACGAGATCGAGGTGATGACCCCGATGGGCCGGTTCAACACCCCGTTGGACCCCACGAGCACCAAGCACTACTGCGCGATCGCCGCCGGCAGCGGCATCACCCCGATCCTGTCGATCGTCGCCACCACGCTGGCGACCGAGCCCCACAGCAGGGTGACGCTGCTCTTCGCCAACCGCACCAGCCGCTCGATCATGTTCCTCGAGGAGCTCGAGGACCTCAAGGACCGCTACCGCGGACGCTTCCACCTCATCCACGTCCTGAGCCGCGAGAGTCAGGACGCCGAGCTGCTCTCGGGCCGGCTGGACAAGGCGCGGCTGACCAAGATCACCGAGACCCTCGTTCCTGCCGAGACCGTCGACGAATGGTTCCTGTGCGGCCCCTACGAGATGGTCATCGACCTGCGCGACGCGCTCGTCGAAGCGGGCGTCGACAAGACGCACATCCACTCCGAGCTCTTCCACGTCGAGAAGGCACCGCCGGCGCGCGGGCCCTCGGCTGCGGACGAGGGCGGGGGGAGCGAGGTCACGATCAACCTCGACGGGCGGCGGTCGACCTTCCGCCTCAAGGGTGACGACATGTCCGTACTGGAGGCCGCGCTGACGGTGCGCTCCGACGCTCCCTTCGCCTGCCGCGGCGGGGTCTGCGGCACCTGCCGGGCGAAGGTGACCGAGGGTTCGGTCGAGATGGACACCAACTACGCCCTGGAGCCCGACGAGATGGCAGCCGGCTACGTGCTCACCTGCCAGAGCCATCCGGTGACCGAGAAGGTCAGCCTCGACTACGACGCCTGAGACGGGCACTCGGCCGGTCCCATCATCGTTACTTTCCGTTCACCTGACCGGGTCGCGGGTGTCGGTGCACCCGAGTAGGTTGAGCCCAGATTTCACATTCCCGTCGAGCCACCAGGAGTTCGCATGACCACTCGTGACAAGCCGTTCGCCCCCGGAACGCCGTGCTGGGTCGATCTGGCCAGCTCGGACCTCGAACGGTCGAACGCCTTCTACCAGGGTCTGTTCGGTTGGGATGCGGAGGCTTCCGGGGACGAGTACGGCAACTATGTCATGTACAGCTCCGACGGCCACTCGGTTGCGGGGGCGATGCCCAAACAGCCCGGGATGGACTTTCCCGACACGTGGACGACGTACATCTCGACGGCCGACTGTGCGGCGACGGAGGCCGCCGCCACCTCCGCCGGCGCTCAGGTGATGATGAACACCATGCCGGTTGGGGATGTGGGCACGATGGCGGTGCTCGGCGACCCCGTCGGAGCGGTGTTCGGGATCTGGCAGGCGGGGCAGCACACCGGCTTCGGGAAGTACAACGAGCCTGGGTCGGTGACGTGGGACGAGCACCACAGCAAGGACTTCCCGACGTCGAAGTCCTTCTACGGCACGGTCTTCGGCTGGGAGCTCGACCCGATGTCCGACACTGACGAGTTCCGCTACGTCATCGCCAAGGTGGACGGGGAGAGCGTTGCCGGGATGATGGACTCCAGCTCGTTCCTCCCGGCGGAGGTGCCGTCGCACTGGGCGGTGTACTTCAGCGTCGCCGACGCGGATGCGGCCGCCTCGAAGGTCACCGAGCTCGGTGGCACGGTCGTCCGGCCCCCGGAGGACACCCCCTTCGGACGGATCGCCGATGTGACGGACCCGACGGGCGCCATGTTCAGGCTCCACCAGGACACGACCAACGACGACGCGCAGGCTGGTGGCTGACCCAGCGGAAGCGGCGAGGGCACCGGTTGTGCTCACGTCGTTGGTGGGCGAGCCTTCCCCGTAGTGGTACGACACCGTCTGGGAAGGGAGCGCCGTGGGCACCGCCTCCGGAGATGAGATCTCGACGCGGTCCGACGTACGCCTCTCGGTGAACGGGGAGGGTATCGACGTCACCCTCGACAACCGCACGTCGCTTCTCGACGCCCTGCGTGACCACCTGGGCCTCACCGGCTCGAAGAAGGGGTGCGACCACGGCCAGTGCGGCGCGTGCACCGTGCTGGTCGACGGACGGCGGGTCAACTCCTGCCTCACGCTCGCGGTTGCCGTCCAGGGCACGGACATCGTCACGATCGAGGGCCTGGCGGTCGACGGCGACCTCCACCGTCTGCAGCGTGCCTTCATCGACCGGGATGCCTTCCAGTGCGGCTACTGCACACCCGGGCAGATCTGCTCGGCCGTCGGCATGCTCGGCGAGGCCGATCGGGGCTGGCCGAGCGCGGTGACACCGTCTGCCGTCATCGAGTTCGACGGTGCGGGCGCGCTCGACGCCGACGAGGTCCGTGAGCGGATGAGTGGGAACCTCTGCCGGTGCGGCGCGTACGCCAACATCGTCCCGGCGATCCTCGACGTCGCGGGTCTGCCGTGAGGTCCTTCGCCTACCGGGCTCCGGCCACCGCGGAGGCCGCCCTCGCCGAGTTGGCCGGCGACCCTGGAGCCGTCTACCTTGCCGGGGGCACGAACCTGGTGGACCTGATGCGGCTGGGAGTCGCGCGGCCACGGGCGTTGGTCGACCTCAACGGGCTGCTTCCGCACTCGGTCGAGGAGACGGATGCGGGTGGGCTGCTGATCGGCGCGGGAGTTCGCAACAGCGACCTGGCAGCCGAGCCACGGGTACGCCGCGACTATCCCGTCCTGTCGCAGGCTCTGCTCTCCGGCGCGTCCGGTCAGCTCCGCAACATGGCCACCGTGGGAGGCAACCTGCTGCAACGCACCCGCTGCCTCTACTTCCAGGATGTCACCAAGCCGTGCAACAAGCGCGAACCCGGGTCGGGATGCCCGGCGCGGGAAGGCATCCACCGCGACCTCGGGATCCTCGGAGTGAGCACGCACTGCATCGCGACGAACCCGTCCGACATGGCGGTGGCGCTGGCTGCCCTCGATGCCGTCATCCACCTCGATGGCGTGGACGGCCGCCGACGGGTGACCCTGGACGAGCTCTACCGCCTGCCAGGCGACGACCCCACGCGAGACACCACCCTCGGCCGCGGCGAGCTCATCACCGCCGTGGAGCTGCCCGCCCCGAGCCGGTTGACCAGGACGTCCGCCTACCGCAAGGCGCGGGACCGGCGGTCGTACGCGTTCGCCGTGGGTGCGGTGGCGGCTGCCGTCGTGGTGGACGACGGGGAGGTGTCCGAGGTGAGGATCGCGCTGGGCGCCGTCGCGCCACGTCCCTGGCGGGCGAGGGTCGCCGAGAGTGCGCTGCGCGGACAGGCTCTCGGCTTGCAGGCAGTCAAGAGGGCCGTCGCTCACGAGATGGAACGCGCCGAGCTGCTGCCCGACAACGCGTTCAAGGCGGTGCTCTCGGCGAACCTCACCGCCGACGTGCTGATACGGCTGGCCGGGCTCGACGGGGAGGAGCGGTGACGTCGACGGTCGGGCAGGATGTCGGCGCGCTGTCCCTCGCCCGCGTCGAGGGAGTGGACAAGGTGACCGGCCGGGCGCGGTACGCGTTCGAGTACGCGGCGGAGGGTGCCGCCTACGCATGGCCGGTGCAGGCGACGGTCGCCCGCGGCCGGGTGAGCTCCGTCGAGGTCGAGGGTGCGGTCGGCCGGGACGGGGTGATCGAGGTCCTCTGGCACGCCAACGCGCCGCGTCTGGGCGACACCGGCGACGCCTCCTTGGCCGTGCTGCAAGACGACCGTGTCGCGTTCCGCGGTCAGGTCGTCGCGCTCGTGGTGGCCTTGTCCCAGGAAGCCGCCCGGGAGGCGGCCGCGCAGCTCGTCGTGCACTACGAGGCTGCACCGCACGACTCGGTCCTCACCGCCGACCACCCGTCCCTGTACAAGCCAGCGACGATCAACCCCGGCCTGGAGCCGGACACGACGGCTGGCGACCCGGCCGGCGCGTTCGCCGCCAGCGAGGTCCAGGTCGACGAGACGTACACCACCCCGGCCGAGCACAACAACCCGATGGAGCCGCACGCGACCACGGCCAGCTGGGATGGGGACAGCCTCACCGTCCAGGACTCGAACCAGGGGGGTCAGGTCGTCCGGCAGACCCTGTCGAAGGCGTTCGGCGTCGACCCGGAGAACGTCCGGGTGATCAGCGCGCACGTGGGCGGTGGGTTCGGCTCCAAGGGTCTCCCGCGACCGAATGTGGTGCTCGCTGCGATGGCGGCGCGGATCGTGGACCGGCCCGTCAAGCTGGCGCTGACCCGGCAGCACCAGTTCTCGCTGGTCGGCTACCGGACGCCGACCATCCAGCGCTTGCGCCTCGGCGCCGACAGCTTCGGCGTCCTCAGCTCGATCGGCCACGACGTCATCGAGCAGACGGCGACGGTCAAGGAGTTCGCCGAGCAGAGCGCCCTGCTGACCAGGATGATGTACGCCGCGCCGAACCGCCGTACGACGCATCGCCTCGCCAGACTCGACGTACCGATCCCCTCATGGATGCGAGCACCCGGCGAGTGCCCGGGCTCCTTCGCCCTGGAGTCCGCGATGGACGAGCTGGCGGTGGCAGCAGGCGTCGACCCGGTCGAGCTGCGCATCCGCAACGAGCCCGCCGCCGACCCCGGAAGCGGGCTGCCGTTCTCGAGCCGACACCTGGTGGAGTGCTTGCGCGCCGGGGCGGAGCGTTTCGGGTGGGCCGATCGAGACCCGCGGCCCCGGCGAAGGCCCGACGGGCGGTGGCTGGTCGGCAGCGGCGTCGCGGCCTCCACCTACCCCGTCAACGTGGCCCCTGCGACGGCTCGGGTCGCGGTCGACACCGACGGGCACTACACGGTGTCCATCAACGCCACCGACATCGGGACCGGAGCCCGCACCGCGCTGTTCATCATCGCGGCGCAGCGCCTCGGGGTGAGCCCCGAGCAGGTGACGATCCTGATCGGAGACACCAGACTGCCGCGCGCCGGCCTGGCCGGCGGTTCGATGGGCACCAACTCATGGGGGTGGGCCGTCGAGAAGGCAGCAGCGAAGCTCGCGGCGCGGCTCGACGGCGAGGGCGGCGTGGTCCCGGCCGAGGGCCTGGACGCAACCGAGGGCACGGCCGCCGACCTCAAGGACCAGGCCCCCTTCAGCCGCCACGCCTTCGGCGCCCAGTTCGTCGAGGTGCGGGTCGACGTCGACTCCGGGGAGATCCGGGTGCCGCGCATGGTGGGGGTGTTCGCGGCCGGGCGCATCATCAACCCGATCACGGCTCGCTCGCAGCTGATCGGTGGGATGACGATGGGCCTGTCGATGGCACTGCACGAGGAGGGCGTGATGGATGCGGAGTTCGGCGACTACGCCAACCACGACTTCGCCTCCTACCACATCGCGGGGCACGCGGACATCGGCCAGATCGACGTGAGCTGGCTCGACGAGCAGGATCCGAACCTCGGCCCCAACGGCACCAAGGGCGTCGGGGAGCTCGGCATCGTCGGCACCGCCGCCGCCGTCGCGAACGCCGTCTACAACGCAACCGGCGTGCGGCTGCGCAGCCTGCCGCTCCACCTGGAGGATCTGCTCGAGCGCTGACCGAGCCCGCCGTCAGCGCGTCGACGACGACGGCCGACTCATCCCCTTGTCAGCGCGAGCAGCCTCGTCGCCGTCCCGGGCCCACGGTGCTCACGCTTGCCATGAAGTGGGGTCGCCCGCTGTTAGGGTCGGCGAATGCGGCAGTACCTCGACCTGATGCGGCGGGTCCTCGACGAGGGCAGCGAGAAGTCCGATCGCACCGGGACCGGCACGCTGAGCGTCTTCGGTCACCAGATGCGCTTCGACCTGGCCGCCGGGTTCCCGCTGGTGACCACCAAGAAGGTGCACCTGCGGTCCGTCTTCGGCGAGCTGCTCTGGTTCCTGCGCGGCGACACCAACATCGGCTGGCTCCGGGAGCACGGCATCCACATCTGGGACGAGTGGGCGGACGAGCACGGCGACCTCGGACCCGTCTACGGCTACCAGTGGCGCAGCTGGCCCACGCCGTCCGGCGAGCACATCGACCAGATCCGCGGCGTCGTGAAGGCCATCGCAGACAACCCTGACTCCCGACGGCACCTGGTCAGCGCGTGGAACGTCGCGGACCTGTCGGCGATGGCGCTCGCCCCCTGCCACGCGTTCTTCCAGTTCTACGTGGTCGACGGCAGGCTGTCCTGCCAGCTCTACCAGCGCTCGGCGGACGTGTTCCTCGGCGTGCCGTTCAACATCGCGTCGTACGCCCTGCTCACCCACATGGTCGCGCAGGTGACCGGACTGCGTGTCGGCGACTTCGTCCACACGTTCGGAGACGCCCACCTCTACCTCAACCACCTCGACCAGGCGCGCCTGCAGCTCGGCCGCGAGCCTCGTCCGCTGCCGCGACTCGAGCTGGACCCGAGGGTCCAGGACATCGACGGCTTCGACCTCGACGACATCGTCGTGACGGGGTACGACCCCTACCCGGGAATCAAGGCGCCGATCGCGGTATGACGGTCACGATCATGGCGGCCGTGGCGCGGAACGGGGTCATCGGCCGGGGCGGCGCCATCCCGTGGCACCTACCCGACGACATGACGCGCTTCCGGCAGCTGACGATGGGTCACGTGCTGGTGATGGGCCGGCTCACGTACGAGTCGATCGGCCGCCCGTTGCCGGGGCGCACGACGATCGTGGTCACCCGCAACGGGGGCTGGCCGGAGGCGACCGAGCGGCCGGCTGGGCTGGTCGTCGCGACCAGCCTCGAGGAGGCGCTCCGCGAAGCCGGCCGGCTGGGCAGTGAGACGTTCATCCAGGGCGGAGCTCAGGTGTACGCGGAGGCGCTGCCGTTGGCCGACCGGCTGCTGGTCACGTGGGTGGATGCCGACCCGGCAGGCGACACGTACTTTCCCGACGTTGACTGGTCCGCGTGGGACGAGGTGGACCGAAAGGAGTTCGACGGTGGGGCCTGGTCGACATACCGGAGACGGACGGATGGGAAGAAGCCCGCGAGCTGACCCGAGCGGCACGCCTGGCGGAGCACGCGCTGAACGGTAACCTTCACGAATGAGCCCCGTGACGACTGCGCCTTTCGGGCGCGTGCTCAGTGCGATGGTCACCCCTTTCGACGCCGCGGGACGGCTCGACAGCGACGCCGCGGCCGGCCTCGCCGCGCACCTGGTGGACGACTGCGGGCACGACGGCCTGGTGATCTGCGGTACGACGGGGGAGAGCCCGACCCTGAGCGACGCGGAGCAGGACATGCTCCTGCGCGCAGTGGTGGGAGCCGTCGGAGACCGCGCCCACGTGGTCGCCGGGGTCGGGACGAACGACACCGCGCACTCGATCGAGCTCGCCAAGGCGGCCGAGGCGGCGGGTGCCCACGGGCTGCTCGCCGTCACGCCCTACTACAGCAAGCCGCCCCAGGCCGGGATCCTGGCGCACTTCCGGGCTGTCGCCGACGCCTCCGGTCTCCCGATGATGCTGTACGACATCCCCGGCCGGACCGGCACCAAGCTCGCCGCCGTCACGCTCGCCGCGCTGGCCGAGCACGAGCGGATCGTTGCCGTCAAGGAGGCGAGCGGCGACCTGTACGCCGGGAGCTGGCTGTTGGCTTCGACCGACCTGGTGCTCTACAGCGGTGACGACACGCTGAACCTCGAGTGGCTGGCGCTGGGCGCCGTGGGCATCGTCTCCGTGGTCGGCCACCTCGCGGGACTGCGCTACCGGGATCTCGTCAAGGCCGTCGAGCGTGGTGACCTGGACACCGCCCGAACGATCGACAGGTCGCTGCTGCCGGCGGTGGCGGCGATCATGACCCGCACCCAGGGCGCGATCATGGTCAAGGCGGCCCTCGAGCTGCAGGGCCACCTCGGCAACCGGGTCGTGCGGTCGCCCCTGGTCCCGGCGACCGACCAGCAGCTTCTCGAGCTGCGACGCGACCTCATCGACGCAGGACTCTTGGAGGACACCGCGGCATGAGCCATCTCTACTCCCGCCTCGGCCCCCCGCCGCCGTTGCACAAGAACGCCCTGCGGGTCGTCGCGTTGGGGGGCCTGGGCGAGATCGGCCGCAACATGGCGGTGCTCGAGCACGCGGGACGGCTGCTCGTCATCGACTGCGGCGTGCTGTTCCCCGACGAGAGCCAGCCGGGGGTCGACCTGATCCTGCCGGACTTCACCGCGATCCGCGACCGTCTCGGCGCCGTCGAGGCCGTCGTCCTGACCCATGGGCACGAGGACCACATCGGTGCCGTGCCCTACCTGCTCCGCGAACGTCCCGACATCCCGCTGGTGGGCTCGAAGCTCACCCTGGCGCTCCTCGAGGCGAAGCTGCGCGAGCACCGGCAGACCAGGTCACCGAAGTTCGAGGTCTCCGAGGGCCAGCGGCTCACGTTCGGACCGTTCGACCTCGAGTTCCTGGCGGTCAACCACTCGATCCCGGACGCGCTCGCCGTCGCCGTACGGACCCGGGCGGGGATGCTGCTGCACACCGGGGACTTCAAGATGGACCAGCTTCCGCTGGACGGCCGGATCACCGACCTGCGTGCCTTCGCCCGGCTGGGGGAGGAGGGGGTCGACCTGTTCCTCGTCGACTCCACGAACGCCGAGGTGCCGGGGTTCACGACGTCCGAGCGTGAGATCGGGCCGGTCCTCCAGCGCGTGTTCGCCACCAGCAAGCAGCGCATCATCGTGGCCTGCTTCGCCTCCCACGTCCATCGGGTCCAGCAGGTGATGGACGCAGCGGTCGAAGTGGGCCGCAAGGTCGTCTACGTCGGCCGCTCGATGCTTCGCAACATGGCCATCGCCCGCGACCTCGGATACCTGAAGGTGCCGCCCGACACGCTCATCGAGCTCAACAACCTCAAGGACTACCGACCGGAAGATGTCGTGGTGATCTCGACCGGCTCGCAGGGCGAGCCGATGTCCGCCCTCTCTCGGATAGCGGCCCGCAACCACGACCGGATCGCCATCGAACCCGGTGACACCGTGGTGCTCGCGTCGAGCCTGATCCCGGGCAACGAGAGCTCAGTCTTCCGCGTCATGAACGGGCTCACCCGGCTCGGGGCCACCGTCGTCCACCGAGGCAACGCTCTGGTCCACGTCTCCGGGCACGCCAGCGCGGGTGAGCTGCTGTACTGCTACAACCTCGTGCGTCCCCGCAACGTGCTGCCGGTCCACGGCGAGGTGCGGCACATGGTCGCCAACGCCGAGCTGGCGGTGATGACCGGCGTACCGCGTCGTCGGGCCCTGCTCGCCGAGGACGGTGTCGTCGTCGACCTCGTGGACGGCGTGGCCCAGATCGCGGGCCGGATCGACTGTGGGTTCGTCTTCGTCGACGGTTCGTCGGTGGGCGACATCACGGAGAGCGAGCTGAAGGACCGCCGGATCCTCGGCGAGGAAGGCTTCATCAGCGTGATGGTCGTGCTCGACTCCGACTCGGGCAAGATCATCGCGGGGCCGGAGATCCATGCTCGCGGCTTCGCCGAGGACGAGCGGGTCTTCGACGAGCTCCGGCCCCTGGTGGCGTCCGCGCTGATGGCCGCGGTCCAGGACGGCAACTCCGACATCTACCAGCTGCACCAGGTCGTACGTCGCACGGCCGGCCGCTGGGTGAACTCGGCGCACCGGCGGCGACCGATGATCATCCCGGTCGTCCTCGAGGCCTGACGTGCCGGCGCCGCCCGCGATACGACGGGCCGAGCCGGCGAGGCTGCTGCTGGCTCCCGCCGTCGCCTTCCTCGCCTCGAGTCTGGCGCTGTGCTGTCTGGTGACGATCCCGGACACGGTGGCCGGCTCGCCAACGCTGAGTGTCGTCGACAGCCGGCTGCCCGGTTGGGCAGGTGTCGCGGTCGTGCTGGCCCTTGCCGTTGGCGCGGTGACGCTGGTGGTGAGCGTCCGCGTCGGCCCGGCACCGCCGCTGGCGCTCGGCACCGTCGCGGCGCTCCTCGGGCTGGCGCTCTCCCGGGACGTCACCAGCAGCCCTCAGCTGGAGCTGGCCTTGTTGACGCAGGCGGTTGCCGTCGGCGCGCTCGTCACCTCCGCTCTGTGCATGGTGGACGACCTGCCCGCTCCGTGGGCGCGAGCCACGTTGGCCGGCTGGACACTGCCCATGGCGGGTGGATGGGTGGCGCTCGCGTGGCTGGTGTCTCGGCCCCGGGGGCATGGCGGGACCCGGCTCGGGGTGCATCCCCCCGGGTGGGCACTGGCTGCCGTCGCCGCCATCTCGCTGGTCTGGGCCGTCCTGACCATGCTGCAGGAGCCGGCTCGACCGCCCAACCCGGCGGGCGACCTGTGGCAGAACGCCTGGGCCGCGCTCGGGTTCCTCGTCGTCGGCGTCGGTAGCATCGTGCTGCTTCTCGGCTTCCAGCCGGATCCGGGCACCTCCTGGGTGCGGCCGGTCGTCCTCCTCACCACCGCTGTCACCGTGGGAGGTCTCCTCGGCTGTGGCTGGTTGATGCCGGTGGCCTGGGCACGGCCGGCGTACCTGGCGGTTGTGGTAGCCCTGTCCTGCGGCCCGCCCTGCCTGCAGCTGCTCGTTCTGGTGCCGGCGCACGCCTCAGGCCCCTTGTCGACGCGGGTGGGGCTGACGCTAGCGGTGGGCGCACTCGCCGGGGTGGGCGTGGCCTGGTGGCGTCCGCGAGGCTCCATCACGACCGGGCTTGCGGTGATGGCGCTCGGCGCCGCCGGGGGGTGGGTGATGCCGGCCAACCAGTGGCTGATGTGCGCCGCCGCGGCGCCCTTCGCGGCCGGCGTCGCGGCCGCCTGCGCAGGCGGGCTGCGGGCGGCCGCCGCGGACCGGATCGCCGTCCGCTACGTCTCGATGGCCGGGCTGACGGCGCTACTCCTCTCCCTCCTGGGAGCGGCACCGCTCACCTGGGCGGTGGGGGCAGCGGTGACCAGCCGGGCCTCGGACGCCCGTGCCGCCGGACGCGTCCTGCTCGGCCTCACGTTCGCGCTTGCGGTGCTCGCCTGCGCCGGAGCGTCCGTCCTGCTCGGAGAGGGGCCCCGGCCCGGCGTACCCGCCACCACAGCGATGAACCACGAACTATCCCCAGATCACCCCGGATGAGGTGTCCGCTCGCTACGCTGATACGTCCATTGCCGAGTTTTCTCCTGACGTATCAAGACCGGTAGCCGTGACTCCTTGCAGATGTGAGCTGGTTTACAGACGTCGAGACTGTGACGGACCCCGAGACCGTGCGGGTGACGATGGCGAGTGACGCCACGTCGTCCTCCGGGGCTGCCCGCGTCTGGACGGACGCCGCCGACCACTTCCGCCGCTGGCGCGCCGGCGACTCCCAGGGTCTCGACGACATGGTGCGTGGCCTGTCGCCGGTGCTCTGGCAGGTCGTACGCGCGCACGGCCTCGACAGCGAGCGCGCCCAGGACGTCGTCCAGACGACGTGGCTCACCTTCGTACGTCGCCAGGAGTCGATAGCCGAGCCGCAGGCGGTGGCCGCCTGGCTGACCACCACCGCGCGGCGCGAGGCGTGGCGGGTCGCCAAGGCCGGGTCCAGGATCGCCGCCGTGGCCGACGAGGTCCTCGAGTGGGAGCTGCCCACGCAGCCTTCGGCAGAGTCGGCCGCCCTCGCCGACGACGATCGTGACCGGCTCTGGGCATGTGTTCGCCAGCTCTCGGAACGCTGCCAGCGACTGATGCGCATTGTCGCGTTCGAGGACAGGCCCGACTACCGAGGCTTGGCAGCGGACCTGCAGATACCCGTGGGCAGCATTGGGCCCACCCGTGGACGATGCCTGGCAAAGCTGAAGGCTCTGCTGGCAGGAGAGAGTCGGGAGATGGCTGATGACTGACGACAGGTTCGACTCCGACCGGGTCCCTGAGCCGGACGAGGACGCCGAGCTCTGGCGCGACCTGGCGGCGATGTGGGAGGCCCGCGACCCGATGCCCGCCAACCTGGTCGAGCACGTCCTCGTCGCGCTCGCGACGGAGGACCTCGACAGGGAGTACGAGCTGCTCCACCTCATGCAGCGCACCGACCGGCTCGCGGGTGCCCGTGGCACGAACGGCACCGCCGATGCGGTGACCATCACCTTCTCGGGCGAGTCGTTCGCGCTGTTGCTGCGGGTCAGCGGCACCGGCGGCGGGTCCCGCCGCATGGACGGCTGGGTGACCCCCGCCCGGGAGATGCGGGTCACCGTCAAACAGGCCGCCCGGACGTGGGAGGCCGACGTCGATGCGCACGGGCGGTTCGAGATTCCGCAGCTACCCGGCGGACCGACGCGTTGCTGGTTCGTGGCGAAGCAGTCGTCTCAGCCCAACGAGGAGCAGGAGCTCTTCGCCACCCCCACTTTCGAGCTGTAAAGGACAGTGCCGTGACCGAGACTCCTGATGGCACCGGTGGCAGCGGGCGGAGCCCCGCAGGGCCGGGTTCGGTCGGCTCGTACCGCTCGCGTTACGACCGGGACCCCACTCCGCCGTCGAGGCGGATGCTGCAGCAGGTCGAGGGCCGGGTGCTCGATCCTGCGACGGCGATCACGGTCGCCGGTGTCTCGCCTCGTCCCACCGTGTACGTCGGGCCACGGCTCGTGGTCTCGGCGTTGCGGGACCGCGGCGAGGTGCTGGCCATGCTGCGCGAGGTGGCCGGCGCTCTGGACTGGGAGGTCCGCGTCGACAGATCGTTCCGCCCCGCGCGGGTGAACGGGGGAGAGGAGCGGCGGGCCCGCTGGCAGCAGCGCAGGTCGTGGGCGAAGGGTCAGCTCGGCGTCTCCCGCTTCAAGCTCACGGTCAAGTCCGAGAAGGCGGCCGTCGCCCCCGACGGCTGGGTGCTGCTTCAGCAGGCCCGAGCGCGGTTCGGGGTGGACTCGCTGCAGGGTGTGGGTCTCGACCACGTGCTCTTCGTGACACCGTTCGACTCGTCCAACCCGTTCGACTCGTCCAACCCCTTCGACTCGTCCAACCCGTTCGCGGCCTCTTCTAGCTACCCGGTCGCGACGTACGGGGTGCCGGGCAGCGGCGGTCGACAGCCCGTCGCCTACGTGGGTCCACCACCTGCGCGCCGGCCGGACGCAGACCTGCCGGGTCGTCGTCCCGTCGTGGGCATCCTGGACACCGGGTGCGGGTCCCATCCGTGGCTCGACCCGGTCGTGCGAACCGACATCGGCATCGACGGTCGTCGCATCGGCTACACCAACCCGGCGACGAACCCGGAGAACCGCGGTGACCAGGTAGGTCCGCTCGACGGTGGGATCGACGAGCTCTCCGGCCATGGCACCTTCATCGCCGGCCTCGTCCACCAGGGGTGCCCCGATGCCGACATCGCGGCCTGGCGGGTCGTCAACTCCAGTGGGCCGATCGTCGAGTCCGACTGGGTCAACGGGCTGACCCAGGTCGCCGAGCTGGTGCGCCGCTACTACGACGGCGACCCTGACGGCCATCCGGTCGACGTCCTCAACATGTCGATGGGCTACTACCACGAGACACCCGAGGACCATCTTTTCGACCCGACGATGTACCACCTCGTCGAGCTCCTCGGCGAGTGCGGCACGGTCGTCACCTGCTCTGCGGGCAACGACGCGACGGCCCGGCCGCTGTTCCCGGCTGCATTCGCACCCTGGTCCAACGGGAAGGGTCAGGTGCAGCCGAGCGGCGAGTGCGTGCCGGTGGTTTCGGTGGGGGCACTCAACCCCAACACCAAGACCGTCGCCCTGTTCAGCAACACGGGTCCCTGGGTGCGCTCCTATGCGAACGGGGCTGCGGTCCTGAGCACGATGCCGCCGCTGCAAGGCGGCCTCCAGCCGATGGCGCGGACGCGGGCGTACGGCCGGGTCCGCGAGAGCATCGACCCGGACGACTTCACGGGACAGTTCGCGGTGTGGAGCGGTACGTCGTTCGCGGCTCCTCTTCAGGCTGGGCGGATCGCCAGCCTGATGCTCGACAAGATGCCGGCGCGGGATGCGGCGCCGTCGCGGGCCGAGGCTGTTCAGCGCGGCTGGGATGCGGTTTCCGAGGCGACGTCCATCACGCCATGATGGGTGGATGCTGAGCGCAGAGGAGCTGCACGGTCGCGGCCTTGCGCGCAGCAACGCGGGCCGCTACGCGTCGGCCCGTCAGCTGTTCCGCCGGGCGCTGGCAAGGGCAGACGTGCCGGACACGATCGCCCGCGTCAAGCTGAGCCTGGGGTACGTCGAGGCCGAGCTCGGCAGCACCGCCCAGGGTCTGGCCCTGTGCGCGGAGGCGCTCACCGAGCCCGGCCTGAGCAGGCAGGTCCGAGGGCTTGTCGAGTCGCAGATTGCGCTTCTGCAGATGCGGTCAGGGGCAGGTCAGGCGGCGCTCGGCTCGTTCGCCGCGGCGATCGCACTGCTCGACGACTCCCCCGAGTCGCGAGCGCGGGCGTACCTCAACCGGGGGCTCGTGTACCTTCATCGCGGAGACGCCGAGCGGGCCGCCCAGGACTCCCGACGTGCCGCCGAGCTGTACCGTGCAGCGGGCGACGAGGTCGAGGCGGCCAAGGCGGACCACAATCTCGGGTACTCGCGGCTGCTGCTGGGGGATCTGGTGACGGCGCTGCGGATGATGGAGGCGGCCGCCCCGCTGCTCGAGGGGCTCTCCGCGACGTACCAGGCCGTCGTCTCGCAGGACCGCGCCGAGGTCCTGGTAGCTGCCGGGATGCCGGCCGACGCGCTGGCGGCGTTTGAGAAGGCGGCCCGCGCCTATGGGTTCCGTGGGCTCCGTCAGCGCCAGGCCGAGGTCGAGCTGCTGCTGGCGCAGACGCTGGCTTGGGACGACCCGCTGAGAGCGTCGACGGTCGCACGGCGTGCGGAGCGGAGGTTTCGCCTGCGGGGGAGCGAGGCATGGGCGCTGCGCGCCGAGGGTGTGAAGCTGACCGCCGAGATCGAGGCCGGCTCGCCGAGCCGACGCGCCGCGCCGGCCCGGCGAGCCGGGTCGGCCCGCCGAGCTGCAGAGCTCGCTCTCGTGCTGCGCCAGCACGGGCTGCGTCACGACGCACTCGCGATGACCCTCTCCGCCGCCCGGGCGGAGCTCGCTGCCGGTGACCTGGCGGCCGCGGGGCGCCAGCTCGCCCGGGCGCGTCCCGGACCCGCGACACCGCTTCCGGTCCGCCTGCTGGCCAGCGAGGTGCGGGCCGAGGTGGCGGCGGCGAAGGGGCGGCGCAAGACCGCGCTCGGCCACGTACGGCGCGGGTTGGAGGAGCTCCACGGATGGCAGTCCGGTTTCGGCAGCCTCGACCTGCAGAGCTCCCTGGTCGGGCACGGGCGACGGCTCGCTTTCGACGGTATCCGGCTGGCACTCGCCGACGGGCACCCCGATGTGGTCTTCGAGTGGTCCGAGCGGGCTCGAACGCTGGCCAGCCGGGTGATGCCGGTGAGGCCCCCCGGTGACCCGGACGCCGTGCGTGCCCTGGCCGAGCTGAGGCAGGCTCCCGACGAGGCGACGGCTTCCGCGCTGCGCGCACGGATCCGTCAGCAGGCGTGGTACGGCGAGGGTTCCCGCCGGGTCACCGAGCCGACGACCCTCGACGAGGTCGAGGCGGCGCTCTCGGCCTCGGGAGGCGTGCTGGCGTCGTACGTCACGGTCGACGACACCCTGACCTGCCTCGTCGTGGGAGACGGCCGACGCGATGTGGTCCCGTTGGGCGGGCTCGGTGGCGTGCGGGCGTTGTTGTCCGGCATGCAGGCCGATCTCGACATGGCCGCTACAGATCTTCCGCCCGCGATTCGAGGGGTCGTCGACGATGCCCTGCGGGATCGGGTGACAGAGTTGGCGAGGCTGCTGGTGGCGCCGCTCGGCGACCGGCTCGATGCCGACCGGCTCGTCGTGGTGCCCGCGGGCGCGCTCGCCGGTACACCTTGGCCGATGCTGCCCGGCCTGCAGAACCGCGCCCTGACGGTGCCTCGGTCGACCTCCCTGTGGCTGACGCAGCGCGAGCGCCCCTTCGTGTTGGACCGGGTCGGGCTGGTGGCCGGGCCGGACGTGCCGCGGGCAGAGGAGGAGGTCAGCCTGGCGGCGGCTCGCTGGGCGGCTGCCGAGGTGCTGCTAGGTCCGCAGGCGCGGTCTGCCGAGGTGAGCGACCTCGCCGGTCGGGTCGACGTGCTGCATGTCGCAGCCCACGGTCGGCACTCCGCCGACAACCCGCTCTTCTCCGGCTTGGAGCTGGCAGACGGGCCGTGGTTCGGCTACGACATCGACCAGCTCTCGTCGATTCCGCTGACCGTCATCTTGTCGGCGTGCGAGCTCGGCCGCTCGTCCCTGCGGTGGGGTCGGGAGACCATCGGGATGACCGTCGCCTGGCTGCATGCCGGTGCCAGGTGCGTGGTGGCTGCCCCCGCCAGTGTGGCCGACGACGTCGCGTGCGAGGTCCTGACGGCAACCCACTCCCGGCTCGCCCTCGGGCACCCCCCGGCAGAAGCCCTCGCGGATGCCGTGCGTGAGGTCAAGGCCTCCGACCTGTCGTCGTTCCAATGCTTCGGGGCCGGCTGGTGACCGGCCCGGGCCGAGCCGGGCGTTTGGGTGGTGCACCACTCAAGCAGACCTGGAGCCACCCAGACCTAGGTGGCTTGAGGGCAACCTGGGTGGTGCACCACTCAAACGCGTCACAGGCGCGCGGCGGAGGCGTGAGGGCTCGCGGGGGGTGTCAGGGCTTGGGGGTCCGCAGCGCCCGTCGCAGAACCGCGATCTCGCTGGGCGAGGCCTGGTCGACGAAGCGGACGAGTGCGGTCGTCCGGTCAGCCTCGCTCGACGAGTCGAGCGCATCGCGCATCATGTCCGCCGTGACCTCGCCTCGCGTCGACGTGGCGCGGTACAGGTAGGCCCGACCCTCCCGGGCCTCCAGGGTGAGACGCTTCCTGGCGAGCCGCTGCAGCACGGTCATCACCGTCGTATAGGCGATCTCGCGTTCCCGGGCCAGCTCTTCGTGGACCTCTCGCACGGTGAACCACCGGTCACCGGACGGATCGGCCCACAGGTGCTCCATCACGCGTCGCTCCAGTCCGCCGAGGCGGGGGATCGGCGAAGCGGCCACGACCGCGAGCCTACCCAACGGCTCGCGTAGTACTACACCTGATAGTAGCCAAACCGGTGCGACTGGAACCCAGCCGCGATGACCGGTACCGGCGATGGCAGAGTTGAGGAACGGATCACGTCGTACTGCCGTTCGCCACGCACTCCAGGTGACGCAGTAGGTGCGGCGGAGATGCGTTGCCCGGTGGGAGGAGACTCGATGGACGTCCTCGACATCGCGAGATGGCAGTTCGCGATCGTCACCGTCTACCACTTCTGGTTCGTGCCGGTGACCATCGGGGTGTCGGCGATCGTCGCGGGTTTCGAGACCGCCTGGGTCCGCACCGGGAACCCGGACTATCTGCGACTGACCCGGTTCTTCGGCCGGCTCTTCCTGATCAACTTCGCGATCGGGGTCGTCACGGGCATTGTTCAGGAGTTCCAGTTCGGCATGAACTGGAGTGCCTACTCGCGCTTCGTTGGCGACGTCTTCGGCGCCCCGCTCGCGATCGAGGGTCTGGCTGCGTTCTTCCTCGAGTCCACCTTCCTCGGCCTGTGGATCTTCGGCTGGGACAAGCTGCCGCGGGCCCTGCATGCCGCGGTCATGTGGGTCGTCCACGTCGGGACCCTGCTGTCGGCGTACTTCATCCTCACCGCCAACTCCTGGATGCAACACCCGGTCGGCTACCGCTACAACCCGAAGACCGGTCGGGCCCAGCTGACCGACTTCTGGGCAGTCCTCACCAACAAGGCACAGCTCGTCACGTTCCCGCACACGGTCACCGCCGCCTATCTCGTCGGGGGTGCGTTCGTCTGCGGAGTTGCGTTGTTCCACCTCGTACGACGCGCTACTGCGCCAGCGGACAAAGCCCTTTACCGCACCGGGGTTCGAGTCGGCGCCTGGGTGCTGGTGGCTGCCGGAGTCGCAGTCGCGGTGAGCGGGGACGCCCAAGGCAAGGTCATGACGGACATCCAGCCGATGAAGATGGCCGCTGCCGAGGCGCTCTACAACACCGAGCAGCCCGCGTCGTTCTCGATCCTCACGATCGGCACCCTGAGCGGCTCCAAGGAGATCTTCGCCATCAAGGTGCCCGACCTGCTGTCCTTCCTCGCGACCGGCAGCTTCCACGGCAAGGTCTTGGGCATCAACCAGCTGAGGAGGCAGTACGAGGCCCGCTACGCAAAGCGGCCCGGCTCGCTCACCTACTCGCCGTCCGGGTACGTGCCGTTGATCCCCCTCACCTACTGGTCGTTCCGGCTGATGATCGGCCTCGGCATGCTGGCTGCCGTGGCGGGCGCACTGCTGCTCTGGCTGATGCGGAAGGGGCGGTCCCTGGAGAGCTCGCGGTTCGGTGTCGGGAGGTGGCGATGGGCGACGATCGGCATTCCGTTGCTGCCGATCGCCGGCTGCTCGTTCGGCTGGATCTTCACCGAGACGGGTCGACAGCCCTGGTCGGTCTTCGGGCAGCTGACGACGGCAGACTCCGTGTCGACCAGTGTCAGCACAGGGGCGGCCCTGACGTCCGTGATCGCGCTCACGCTTGTCTACGCGGTGCTGATGGTTGTCGAGACGGGCCTCATCCTGAAGTACGTCGTCGCCGGCGCACCGCCCTTCTCGGAGCAGCCCGATCCTGGTCACGACGCGGACCAGGACAGACCGCTCGCCTTCGCCTACTGATGCCGCACGTGGAGAGAGCGAGGACACCGTGGACTTGACCACCGTGTGGTTCTGCCTGATCGCGACCTTGTGGATCGGGTACTTCGTGCTCGAGGGGTTCGACTTCGGCGTCGGCATCTTGGTCCATGTACTTGCGCGCGGCGAAGCCGAGCGGCGGGTGCTGATCAACACGATCGGCCCGGTGTGGGACGGCAACGAGGTGTGGTTCATCGTGGCCGGCGGGGCCACGTTCGCGGCGTTCCCGGTCTGGTACGCGACCCTCTTCAGCGGGTTCTACCTTCCTCTGCTCATCATTCTGCTCACGTTGATCGTCCGTGGCGTCGCCTTCGAGTACCGAGCCAAGCGTGACGATGCCCGGTGGCGTACCTGGTGGGACCTGGCGATCCTCGCCGGATCCCTCGTGCCTGCCATCCTGTGGGGCGTCGCGTTCGCGAACATCCTGGAAGGCGTGGCGATCGACGCGTCAGGCAACTACGTCGGATCCTTCTTCGACCTGCTCAACCCGTTCGCGCTTCTCGGAGGTCTGACCACGCTGCTGTTGTTCGTCACCCACGGGGCGCTCTTCCTGACCCTCAAGACCCTGGGTGACATCCGGTTGCGGGCCCGGCGTTTCGCGCTGGCCGTCGGGGCCGGTGCGGCACTGAGCTCGGTGTGCTTCCTCGTGTGGGCTCAGGTGAAGGCCGGTGGGCCCTCGTCGTTGGTCGTCTTCGCCGTGGCAGCGCTCGCGCTGGTCGGAGGGCTCGCGGCCGCCGCCGCCGGGCGGGAAGGTCTGGCATTCGCCGGCACCTTCGTTGCCATCGGGTTCGCGGTGGCCGGGATGTTCGTCGCGCTCTTCCCTGACGTGATGCCCTCGACGCTGGGGCCCGGCCTGTCGCTTACGACGACGAACGCCTCCGCTTCGCCGTACTCGCTGACCGTCATGACTTGGGTGGCAGCAATCTTCACGCCCCTCGTGCTGCTCTACCAAGGCTGGAGCTACTGGGTGTTCCGCAAACGGATCGGGGTCCAGCACATCCCCGAAAGCGTCGGCTCCGGAAGGGTGACCGGAGAGGCCGGTGAATCTGGTGGCCGGGCTCCGGCGGGTCATGGCACCACTTGACCGACCAGCCCTGCGCCTGCTCCGGCCGGCGTGGCGGCAGCTCGTCATGGTCGTGACCGCGGCCATTGCACAGAGCGTCTTCGTCATCGCCCAGGCATTCGTTCTCGCAGGGCTCATCACGAGGCTGGTGCGGCACGAGGACGCACACCCGTGGGTTGTCGCCCTCGGGGCAGTGGTGTTGCTGCGGTGCGCGGCCGGTTTCGTGGGAGATGTCAGCGCGGCCTCCGCCGCCGGCCGGGCCGGTCGCTCGCTGCGCGCCCGCGTCCTGCTGGGAGCGCTCGACGCCTCGACCGAGCCCGGTGCGGCCCGACGTACCGGGGAGCTCGCTGTCTTGGCGACCCGGGGCGTCTCGGCCGTGGAACCGTACCTGACGCGGTATGTCCCCGCCTTCCTGCTGGCGGCGGTCCTCCCGCTGCTCACGGTCGTGGCCATCGCGACCCAGGACCTGACGAGCGCAGCCATCGTCGCCGCCACGCTGCCCCTCGTCCCGGTCTTCGCAGCACTCGTCGGGTGGGCGACGCAGAAGCGCGCCGCTCGACAGTGGCAGGCGATGACGTCGCTCGCGGGCCACTTCGTCGACGTCGTGCAGGGGCTGCCGACGCTCGTGGCGTTCCGCCGGGCAGAGGCACAGACGGAGTCGATCCGGCGGGTGACCGACCGCTACCGTCGTGCCACGTTGCGGACCCTGCGCCTTGCCTTCGTGTCCTCGGCGGTGCTGGACCTGGTCGCGACCCTGTCGGTGGCGCTGGTCGCCGTGGCCGTGGGTCTGCGACTGGCCGTGGGGGACCTCGACCTGCGTACGGCGCTCGTCGTCCTGTTGCTGGCGCCGGAGGCCTACTGGCCGCTCCGGCGGGTCGGTGCGGAGTTCCATGCCGCCGCCGAAGGCGGAGCCGCCCTCGCGGAGATCGCCGCGTTGCCGGCCGCCCCCAGGACCCGTCCGACTGCCTCAGGCGGAGGCCCGGCGCGGTGGGCCAGACAAGTCAGCGCGGTCGGGCCGATCGAGCTGCGCGACATCGCGGTCACCTATCCCGGGCGCCCCGAGCCCGCGCTGCATACCGGCGACATCACCTTCGGCCCGGCCGGCCTCACCGCCGTCACCGGGCCCTCCGGCGCCGGCAAGTCCACCCTGCTCGACGTAATCCGGGGTGCTCTCGCGACATCGTCGGGGCGCGTCCTCGTCGACGGCGTACCCCTCGACGAGATCGACCCGGAGGAGTGGAGGGCATCGATCGGATGGCTCCCGCAGAGACCGTGGTTCTGCTCGTCGAGCGTCGGCGACAACGTCAGGCTCGGCCGCCTTGACGCCACCGATCCCGACGTGTGGGACGCGCTCCGGCAGGTCGACCTGGCCGACGTCGTGGTGGCACGCGGAGGTCTGGACTCCCCCGTAGGGGAGGATGGCCGACTGTTCTCGGCGGGGGAGCGGGCCAGACTGGCACTGGCCAGGCTGGTTGTCTCGCAGCGACCACTGCTCCTGCTCGACGAGCCGACCGCCCACCTGGACACCGCGACCGAGCAGGTGATCCTGGAGACTGTACGGACCCTCGCGAGGCGCGCGACGGTGGTGGTCGTCGCGCACCGGCAGGCAGTCGCCGACGCCGCCGACCTGGTGCTGGCTGTCCAGCCGCCCTCGTTCTCCCTCGGGTCTGTCGCCGGTCAGCCGCCGATCTCGCAACGGCCCCCTCGAGAGCCGGAGCTCGCGCACCCCCGGCAGCCTGTTGCGCAAAGTAGCCGTGAAGTGCGGCCGCAGACCTCCGAACGACTCGCCCCGATGCAGCAGACAGGCCGACCTGCTCGGGTCAGGCTCCGCCTGCTCCTCGGAGTCGTCCTGGGCTCTTTGTCGTCACTGTCTGGGGTGGCGCTCACCGCGACCGCAGGGTGGCTCATCGTCAAGGCGTCGGAGCGGCCGGAGGCGCTCGGGTTGCTGGTGGCGATCGTCGGTGTCCGGACGTTCGGGATCGCTCGCCCGGCGCTGCGGTACGGCGAGCGGCTGGTCTCACACGACGCGGCGCTGCGCGAGCTCGCGGATCGGCGGGCCGCCGTCTACGACTCTCTCGTTCCGCTGGTTCCAGGGGTGCTCGGACCCAGACGGGGTGATCTCCTCGCATCTCTCGTCGACGACGTCGATGCCCACGTCGACAGGCTGCTTCGGGTCCGACAACCCGTGGTGACGGCCCTCGCCGTGAGCGTCGTGGCGACGGTTGTCGCCACGCTCGTGCTTCCGGTAGGGGGAGTCGCGCTCGGGCTGTCCCTCGCGTTCGGCGGGCTCGGCGCCTGCTGGCTGGCGAGTCGAGGCGCCCGCAGGCACGAGCCGAGGTTCGTCGCGGCCCGCGCGGCGTCGTACGACGAGGTCACCGAGGCGATCGCGGGGGCGGATGAGCTGATGTCCTGGCACGCCGGCCGATCGGTGCTGGGCCGGCTCGACGCCCACAGCCGGGCGATTGCCGCGGAAGGCCTCGGATCGGCCGCGTGGATGGCCTGGGGTCGTGCTCTCGTCCTGCTGCAGGGCGGTGTTGCCATCCTGTCGTTGGCCCTGCTGGCGCCGACAGCTCTGGCGGACGGACGCGTGAGTGCGCCGATGTTTGCGCTCGTCGCCTTCCTGGCCCTGGCTCTCGTCGAGGTGCTCACGCCCGTCGTCGATGCTGCCGCGCTCGCCGTCCGGACGAAGTCGTCGCTCGAGCGGCTCGAGGCGCTGGGCGATGCGGTCCCCGCCGTGACGAACCCGCCGTCGCCCCTGCTTCTCAGCAGTCCGCCGGACCGCATCGAAGCGACCACCGTGAGCGCCGGCTGGGGCGCCGCGGCGGTGCTCAGGGGTGTGTCGTTCGCACTCCCACGAGGCGGCCGGCTGGCTGTCGTCGGCCCGACCGGATCTGGGAAGTCGACGCTCGCCGGCCTGCTGGTCCGCTTCATCGACCCCACGAGCGGGAGCGTCAGCCTGTCCGGCGTCGACCTGCGGCGGCTCTGTCTCGACGACGTACGACGCAGCGTCGGCCTTGTCGACGACGATCCGCACGTCTTCGGCTCGACGCTCGTCGAGAACGTCAGGCTCGCCTGCCCGACGTCGACCGACGCGGAGGTAGAGGTGGCATTGCGAAGAGCCCACCTCGGGGACTGGCTCGACGGACTTCCCGACGGCCTCGACACGGCGCTGGGAGCGGGCGGCGCGGCCGTCTCCGGCGGTGAGCGGGCCCGCATCGGTCTCGCTCGGATCGTCCTCAGCGACAACCCGGTCGTCGTGCTGGACGAACCGGGCGCCCACCTCGACACCTCCACGGCGCAGGCAGTGCTGGACGACCTGCTCAGCGGCGTCGCCGGGAGGACGGTCGTCATGATGACCCACCGGCGGGAAGGCATCGGCCTGGTCGACGGCGTGCTCGACCTGGCGGCGCTCGAGCCAGTCGACGCCGACCTGGTCCGCGCGTAACGGACCCGCCTGCCGGTCCTCGCCGGCCGGACGGCGCGACGGAACGAATGCCCTACAGTCTGCGCATGAGGTTCGCGGTCGGTGACGTCCATGGTTACCGGCGAGAGGTGCGTGACGCGCTAGCCGCCGCCGGCCTGGTGGACTCAGCCGGCGACTGGTCCGGCGGCGACGCCGAGGTCTGGTTCGCCGGCGACCTGATGGATCGCGGCCCGGACGGGGTCGGGGTGGTGTCAGATGTGATGCGCTGGCAGCGACAGGCGGGGGAGTCGGGCGGGTACGTCGGATCGGTTCTCGGGAACCACGAGGTGCTCGCACTCGGGATGCGGCGCTTCGGGGACGTCAAGCTGGCGACCCGGTGGACATCCGGGGACATGCCGAGCTTCGCGAGCAGCTGGCTGGCCAACGGCGGCCGGATGCGCGACCAGGAGCTGTTGACCGACGAGATGGCCAGCTGGCTCGCCGACCTGCCGGCACTGGTTCGGACCGGGGACGACCTCCTCATCCATGCCGACACCACCGACTACCTCCGGTTGGGCAGCGACGCCCAGGCGGTCAACGCCCGCGTCTCGGCAATCCTGCACGGTGACGACCTGGAGACCTGCTGGCGGCTCTGGGCAGCCATGACGCAGCGGTACGCCTTCCTCGGCGAAGACGGACCGGCCCGGGCGCGGGCCATGCTCGAGGCTGCCGGCGGGAGCCGAGTGGTGCACGGGCACAGCATCATCGGCGACCTCCGGGACATCTCGTCGTCATCCGTCGAGGAGGCCTGGTTGTACGCAGACGGGCTCGTGCTCGCGGTCGACGGCGGCGTCTACGACGGCGGCCCGAGCCTCGTCGTACCCCTGGACTCGCCGTCCGCTGGGGGCGAACAGTCCTGACCGCGGCCGTGGCCGACCGGTGGACGCCAGGTTGGTGCACGGACGAATGGGGCGTGTTACGCATGGGACTGGTGTGGCCTTCACGTAGGGTCGGAGCATGGCGACCCGTACGTCTTCACCGCCGCGGTCGCAGGGCAAGCGCTCTCGATCCGGCTCGTCCGGTGGCCAGACCCGACGTACGTCGTCCTCCCGCACCAGGCGCTCCACCTCGCGGTCGGGATCGGCCAGACGATCCGGGCCCGGTCCGGTGGCGAGGGTGTTGCGTGCGTTCGGGCGAGGGATACGAGCGCTCTGGCTGGGGCTGGCACACCTGATCGGTGCGATCGTGCGCCGAGTCGGCTCCACCGCGCGCGACCTCGAGCCCGAGCATCGCCGAGACGGCCTCGGCCTGAGCCTGGTCGGACTCGCCATCGTCATCGCCGCCACGGAGTGGTGGCGGCTGCCGGGCTCCGTCGCTGACGGCATCCGGGCGGTCGTCGAAGGCACCGTCGGCATCGCCGCCTACGCCGTGCCGCTGTTGCTCCTTCTCTCAGCCTGGCGGCTGATGCGCAGACCAGGAACAGGTGGACCCTCGGGGCGTCCCATCATCGGCTGGCTCTGCATCGCGCTGGGCGTCCTCGGACTCATCCACATCCAGCACGGGCTGCCACGCCCGAGCGGCGGCCAGCAGGCGATGCGAGAGGCTGGTGGCGCCGTCGGATATATCGGGTCGGCCATGATCGCCGACCTCTTCCGCAGCACCGTGATCGCGATCCCACTGCTCGTCCTGCTCGCGTTCTTCGGGATCCTCGTGGTCACGGCGACACCGGTCTACCAGATCCCGGCCAGGGCCACGGCGCTTCGCGACCTGCTGCTCGGGAACGGTCGACGTACGACGACGTCGCAGGAGCCAGACGAGCCTGCTGACCTTCCCGGGGTCGAGCCCCTCAACCGCGGCAGCCGCCGCCGTCGCGCCGGCACCATGACGGGCACCGCGGAGGCCGACGCCGAAGCCGCAGCCGCCGCCGACGCCGCCCTGGAGGCGCGGGAGCTGTGGAGGCGCCGCGCCGGCGCGGACCCCGTCGACCCCGACCGAGACGTCGCGCTCGAGCCGCCACCGCACACGCCGCTCCCGCAGCGGGTCGAGCAGCTCAGCCTGTCCGGCGACGTCAGCTACACGCTCCCCGACAACGAGGTGCTCAAGGCCGGCAGTGCTCACAAGGCCACATCGGCCGCGTCCGACGCCGTGGTGGAGCGGCTCACGGAGGTGCTCGACCAGTTCGGCATCGACGCGCAGATCACCGGCTACACGCGCGGTCCCACCGTCACCCGGTACGAGGTGGAGCTCGGACCCGCGGTCAAGGTGGAGAAGGTCACCGCACTGAGCCGCAACATCGCCTACGCGGTGGCGTCGGCGGATGTCCGGATCCTGTCGCCGATCCCGGGCAAGTCCGCCATCGGTATCGAGATCCCGAACGTCGACGCGGAGATCGTCTCGCTCGGCGACGTGCTGCGGTCCCGGCAGGCCCGGGCCGACCACCACCCGCTCGTCGTGGCGCTCGGCAAGGACGTCGAGGGCGGATTCGTCGTGGCGAACCTCGCCAGGATGCCGCACCTGCTGGTCGCCGGAGCCACCGGCTCCGGCAAGTCCAGCTTCATCAACTCCATGGTGTCGTCCCTTCTGGTGAGGGCGACGCCCGACGAGGTGCGGATGATCATGATCGACCCGAAGCGGGTCGAGCTCGCGGCGTACGAGGGGATCCCGCACCTGATCACGCCGATCATCACCAGCCCGAAGCGGGCCGCCGAGGCGCTGCAGTGGGTCGTTCGGGAGATGGACCAGCGGTACGACGACCTGGCGGCGTTCGGCTTCCGCCACGTGGACGACTTCAACAAGGCCGTCAAGGGCGGCGCCGTCACCGCCCCGGTGGGCAGTGAGCGGGTGCTGGCGCCGTACCCGTACCTCGTCGTCGTCGTCGACGAGCTGGCCGACCTGATGATGATCTCGCCTCGCGACGTCGAGGACGCGATCGTGCGCATCACCCAGCTGGCGCGGGCCGCGGGCATCCACCTCGTGCTGGCGACCCAGCGACCGTCGGTCGACGTGGTGACGGGGCTGATCAAGGCGAACGTGCCCAGCCGGCTTGCCTTCGCCGCCTCGTCCTTGGCGGACAGCCGCGTGATCCTCGACCAGCCGGGGGCGGAGAAGCTCGTGGGCAAGGGTGACGCGCTGTTCCTGCCCATGGGGGTCAGCAAACCTGCCCGCATCCAGGGCGCCTGGGTGACCGAGCCGGAGATCAAGGCGGTCGTGGCGCACTGCAGGGTGCAGCTCAAGCCGACCTACCGCGACGACGTGACGGCGCCCCAGCAGAGCAGAAGGGCGCTCGACGACGACATCGGCGACGACCTCACGTTGGTCTGCCAGGCGGTCGAGCTGGTCGTCTCGACGCAGTTCGGCTCGACGTCGATGCTGCAACGCAAGCTCCGAGTGGGGTTCGCGAAGGCGGGCCGGCTGATGGACATCCTCGAGAGCCGCGGCATCGTCGGGCCGTCCGAGGGGTCCAAGGCACGGGACGTGTTGGTCAAACCCGACGATCTCGACGACGTGATCGCCAGCCTTCAAGCAGAGGGGTGACAGTGGTCATTCGTCGTCGTGGAACGTTGATGGGCCTGGTGACCGTGGCCGCGTTCGCGTTGGCGGTCGGATACCTGTGGAGGTTCGGCGACGACCACGGCGTCGTGCCGTTCCTGCTCGGGCTCGCCCTGATCGTGGTGGCTGTGGTGCACGGCATCGCGTGGCGAGAGTCCCGGGTGCCGTTGCTGATCGCCGACCTGACGGGACTCCGCGTCCGGCTGGGCGGGACCTGGGCCGGCCTGCCCTGGAGCGACGTCGCGACGATCGAGGTGACCAGACGGCGCCGGGTCAGCGACGGCTTGGTCACCCTGCGGCTCCACGACGAGCACCAGGCCCTCGCCGAGGGCGGGCTTCGCGCCCGGTTCGCCGTCATCCTCAACAGATGGCTGTACGACGCCGCGTTGGTGGTTCCGTACGGCAGGAGCACAACCGTCTCGGTCGACGACATCCCCGAAGCGTTGCGGCACCTCTCCGACGGACGGGCCGGCGTCGTGCTCGTCGACGACGAGGCCGCGGAGCCGCAGGCGACGGTCGAGGTGGCCGCCGCCGGCACCCTCGGTCAGGCGGCCCAGGGGACATCGGCTGTCGCCGTACCGACGTCGGGCTGGTTCGGCGGGCCCGCGCCGGCGGAGCCGCGAGACGACGACGCAGGCCCGGACCACAAGCCGTCCCCAGCTCGGGCGCCGGATCCGCCGAGAAGGCTCGCTGCCGTGGTGTCGGCGCTGCACATCCCGGTGGGCAGGCGAGACGAGACGACGGTTCCGATACCCCGCGAGCCTGCGACGGCCGGCAGCCTTGCGCTGTCCGACGTGTCGGCGGAAGCCGAGCCGCTGCCGGAGCGCGACGAGCTCCGTCGGCGCGCCCCCGAGGACGACGCGCCTGAGAGGCAGCCCCACACCTCGAACGTCGAGCTGATCATCGACGCGACGACGGATCTGAGCGCCACGGCCATGCGGAAGGTGCGTGACCATCCGGCCACCGGCCGGGACACCGGCGGCGCAGCTCGCCCGGGTCCGACCGGCCCCTCCACCACCGACCCCGACCCCGACCACGAGACGGCTCAGCCGGCCGCCGTCGCCAGGTCGCCGCACCAGAGTCCGTCGGCCATCGGCGTCCGGATCCGGGATGCCCGCGAACGGCTCGGCCTGTCCGTCGACGAGCTCGCCGACCGGACGCGGATCCGGCCCTTCGTCATCGAGTCGATCGAGCTCGGCGACTTCTCACCGTGTGGTGGCGACTTCTACGCCCGGGGTCACCTTCGGATGCTTGCGGGAGTCCTCGGTATCGACCCGACCCCGATCCTGTCGTCGTACGACGAGCACCTGGCCACGGCCCCGGTGAGCCCCCGCGCCGTGTTCCACGCCGAGCTGTCGCGGGGAGTGCTTCGACCGACCGGTGGCGGGTCGCGGTGGAGCACGCTCGTCGGCACGGTCCTCGTGCTGCTGCTCCTGTGGGGCGTCGCGAGGTTCTTCCTGTCCAACCCCAACCCGGCCTCGACGCCCGTGCGCAACCCGGCATCGGCGGCTGCCGGTTTCGGCTCCCCCGGCATCGGCGACGTGCTGCCCCCCGCCCCAACCCGGACCAGCCTGACGGTGACGGCAACAGGGCCGTCACGGGTCGTCGTCTGGGACAAAACGGGACACGTCGTCTACCGCGGGACCTTGGCCGCCGGCCAGAGCAGGCACATCAGCGGACAAGGTCCGCTCCGGGTGATGGCGGTCGACGGTGGCGCGATCGCCCTGAAGGCCCCGGGACATCCATCCGCGGTACTGGGCAAGCCGGGTCAGCGCGTCTTCGTACACATCAAGTGACAACCGGCTCCTCAGGCATACTGGGGGCATCCCATGACCACACCGAACACCGTCGCGCTCGTGACCTTGGGCTGTGCCCGCAACGACGTCGACTCCGAGGAGCTCGCCGCCCGGCTCGAAGCGGGCGGATTCCGGCTCGTCGACGACCCGGCCGCGGCCCAGACCGTCGTCGTCAACACCTGCGGGTTCGTCGAGGCTGCGAAGAAGGACTCGGTCGACACGCTGCTGGCGGCCGCTGAGCTCAAGGACACCGGGCGCACCCAGTCCGTGGTTGCGGTCGGCTGCCTCGCCGAGCGTTACGGCAAGCAGCTAGCGGACTCACTACCTGAGGCTGACGCCGTCCTCGGGTTCGACGACTACCCCGACATCGCCATGCGCCTGCGCGGCATCATCGCCGGTGAGCCGCGCGAGACCCATGTGCCGCGCGACCGGCGCGCCCTGCTGCCGCTCGCCCCCTCCGACCGCGGCGATCACCACCACTCGGTCCCCGGTCACGCGCAGTCACCGCCCGATCTCCCGCTCGGAGCCGCCCCGGCGAGCGGGCCCCGGGTGGTCCGGCGCAGGCTGGGCGACGGCCCGGTGGCGCCGCTGAAGCTGGCCTCCGGTTGCGACCGCCGGTGCACGTTCTGTGCCATCCCGAGCTTCCGGGGCTCCTATGTGTCGAGACGGCCCACTGACGTGCTCGACGAGGCGCGCTGGCTGGCCGACACCGGCGCCCGGGAGCTGTTCCTGGTGAGCGAGAACTCCACGTCGTACGGGAAGGACCTCGGCGATATCCGGCTGCTCGAGGCGCTGCTCCCCGACCTGGCGTCGGTCGAAGGGGTACGACGGGTGCGGGTTTCTTACCTGCAGCCCGCCGAGATGCGCCCCGGCCTCATCGACGTGATCGCCGCAACGCCCGGAGTTGCCGCCTACTTCGACCTGTCGTTCCAGCATGCGTCAGGCCCGGTGCTGCGGGCGATGCGCAGGTTCGGCGACGCCGAGCGGTTTCTCGCGCTGCTCGCCCGGGTGCGCGACGTTACGCCTGCGGCAGGCGTCCGGAGCAACTTCATCGTCGGCTTCCCGGGCGAGACCGAGGCCGACGTAGGGGTGCTCTGCTCCTTCCTCGAGTCCGCCCGGCTCGACGCGGTGGGAATCTTCGGCTACTCCGACGAGGACGGCACGGCCGCCGCCCGGCTGCCGGGACACCTCAGCGCGGACGAGGTCCGGGCCCGCAGTGACCACGTGACGAGACTGGCCGAGGAGCTGACCGCACAGCGCGCCGAGGACCGGACCGGCGAGCGGGTCGACGTCCTCATTGAGTCTGTCGACGGGGGGACTGGGGTCGGTCGGCCCGAGGCGCAAGGGCCGGACGTCGACGGCTGCACGTATGTGCACTTGCTGCCCCGCCACGCGTCGGTGGGAGACCTCGTGCCGGCTCGCGTTGTCGCGTCCGCGGGTGTCGACCTGACAGCCGTCGCCGTACCTGCGTAGGTTCTCGGATATGTCAGGCGAGGGCTCTACGTCTCGGGAGGTCACCGGCGCCGCCCCCAGCGTGTGGAACCTGGCGAACGCCCTGACGACCCTGCGCATCCTGCTGGTGCCGGTGCTCGGCTGGCTCCTCCTCTCCGACGGCGGACACGACGTGGCCCACCGCATCTGGGCGTTCGCCGTGTTCGCGCTGGCGATCACCACGGACCGCATCGACGGTGACATCGCCCGCCGGCACAACCTGGTGACCGACTTCGGCAAGATCATGGACCCCATCGCCGACAAAGCCCTGACGGGGATGGCGCTGGTGGGGTTGTCGCTGGACCATGACCTGTGGTGGTGGGTGACGATCCTCGTGCTGGGCAGAGAGGTACTGGTCACCGGCCTGCGCTTCTGGGTCATCCGGCACGGCGTCATCGCCGCGAGCACAGGCGGGAAGATCAAGACCAGCCTGCAGGCGCTGGCCCTGATGGGACTCATCCTGCCCTTCCGGCAGCTCACCGGCGGCTGGCACGACCTCGGCCTGGTGCTCTGGTGGGCGGCGGTGGCGGTGATGGCGGCGGCCGTCGTGGTCACGCTCGGCACCGGGTTCGACTACGTACGTCGTGCCCTGAGCCTGCGCCGCGCCGACCTGACCCCGAGGGACGCCGGGCAGTGACGGCCGGAGCCGACGGTCGGGCGGGGGATCATCGGCTTGAGGTGGTCGCCGCCCGTTGCCTGGAGGACCTGCGGCGGGCGCGTCAGACCCTCGCAACGGCGGAGTCTCTGACCGCCGGGCTCGTCTGCGCAACCCTGGCAGCGGTCCCGGGGGCATCGGACGTGCTCCGCGGGGGACTGGCTGCCTACGCGACCGACGTGAAGTCGTCGGTTCTGGGAGTGGATCCCGCCGTGATCGCCACCCATGGTGCCGTGTCCTCCGAGTGCGCGGCGGAGATGGCACTTCGAGCAGTCGAGCTCTTCGGCGCGGACTGGGCGGTGTCGGCGACCGGCGTGGCCGGCCCGGACCCCCAGGAAGGCAAGCCACCCGGGACGGTGTTCATCGCCGTGGCGGGCCCCCGCGACGTAGACGTGCAACGGCTGTCCCTCAGTGGTACCCGGGACGAGATCAGGAGAGCGTCGGTGCTTGAGGTCCTGTCGCGCCTGGCTTCGACGGTGGAGAGGCCACCGACTCCGGCCGGCTCGGGCGACGACGGGTAACCTTGAGTGCACAGCGACATCCAGCGTCGCCGGTGAACCCCTGCGGAGGAGGAGCGACCCATGATCTTGGTCCGTCGGCTGCTCGGCGACGTGCTTCGTCAGGAGCGGCAACGCCAGGGGCGCACACTGCGCGACGTCTCCGCGACAGCGCGGGTGAGCCTGGGATACATCTCCGAGATCGAGCGCGGGCAGAAGGAAGCGTCCTCCGAGTGCCTGGCCGCGATCTGTCACGCGCTCGATGTCCCGCTCTCCGTCGTCCTCTCGGACGTGAGCGACGAGATGGCCCGCGAAGAAGCCGCATACTCGCGGGTGGCGTCACTGCCCACCGCGTCCAACCCGGCCGGCGTCAGGGACTTGGCCGCTTGACCCTGCACGCGAAGCTGGCCGAAAGACCCGGCCGCAGACGCGATCCGATGTCGACCTCGCACCCCTACCAACCGATTGGAACACCGTGATCTCCGCTATTCTCAGCGCCATCGTCGTCGGTCTTGTCATCGGTGCCCTCGGGCGCCTGGTCGTCAAGGGCAGGCAGAACATGAGCATCCTGGCGACCCTCCTGATCGGGATCGCCGCGGCCCTCGTCGGCAGTGTGATCGCGGGTCTTCTCGGGGTCAGTGACACCGCCGGCGTCGACTGGATCCAGCTGTTCATCCAGGTCGGGCTCGCCGCGATCGGGGTCTCGGTCTACACCGGGAACCGGATTCGCGGCTGACCCGCGCGCGAGCCGGGCTCGTGTGAGGATGGGGCGGTGACTGACTCCTTCCCCCGCCTCTCGGCGCGGACCATGAACTTCCAGCTCGGGCTGCCACGGGGTTTCGTGGTCAGTCCGGACGGCTCGCGTGTCGTGTTCCTCCGCTCGAAGAGCGGAACGTCCAGGTCGCACTCCCTGTGGGTGTACGACGTCGCCTCCGGCACCGAACGCGAGGTTGCCGACCCGGCGATCCTGCTGAGCGACGCGGAGGAGCTGACCGCGGAGGAGCGCGCCCGTCGCGAGCGGATGCGGGTCTCCACGTCGGGCGTCGTTGCCTTCAGCACCGACGAGGCGGTCACGGTGGCCGCGTTCGCGTTGTCGTCTCGACTCTTCGTCGCCGACCTGGTCGGACCGTCGCCGGCCCGTGAGGTGAGCGTCGACGCCCCCGTCATCGATCCGCGGCTCGATCCGACCGGTCGGCTGATCGCCTACGCCGGCGACCGCGCCCTGCACGTCGTCGACCAGACCGGCACGAACCGGGTGCTCGTCGGTCCCAACACCGACGACCCGCCCGAGGTGTGCTGGGGCCTGGCGGAGTTCATCGCCGCCGAGGAGCTGGACCGCTCGCGCGGGTTCTGGTGGGCGCCGGACGGGACCTCGCTCATCGTGGAGCGGTACGACGAGACACCCGTCCCGCTGTGGCACATCTCGGATCCGGCGCATCCCGAGGCCGAACCCGTCCGGGTGCGATACCCGCAGGCGGGCCAGCCGAACGCCGTCGTGTCCCTGCACGTGGTCTCGCTCACCGGCGACCGGGTCGACATCCAATGGACCTCCGAGCGGGAGGTCGACGGCGTGGTCCTCGAGTACCTGGCCGAGGTCGAGTGGTCCGACGGCAGGCCCCTGCTCGCATTGCTGACCCGCGACCAGCGGCGGCTCGAGCTTCGCGAGGTGGACGTCGACTCCGGCGCCACCACTCCTGTTCGGACCCTGACGGACGACTGTTGGGTAGAGCTGTTGCCCGGAACCCCACGGCGCATCAGGGACGGGCGGGTGCTGCACGGGCTCGACGACGATGACACCAGACGGCTCGCTCTCGACGGGGTTGCGTTCACCCCCCGCGGGACGCAGGTTCGCGAGGTGATGGCCGTCGAGGACCATGCCGTGGTGGCCTCGGTGGTGCCCCAGGTCGCCTCGGTCGCGGTGGCCAGGCTTGGCTTCGACGGCAGCGTCGAGCTGCTCTCCGATTCGGGTGGCTTCGCCCTCGGCGCGGTGGGCGGTGGCACCATCGTCGTACAGCAGCGCACTCTTGCGGACTTCGCCACGGTCACGTCCGTGACCCGAGGCGGGAAAGCCGCCGGCACGATCGCCACCGTGAACGAGCAGCCTCCGCTGACGTTGAACCTCGAGACCATGCAAGTGGGCTCGCGTGACTACCCCACCACGGTGCTGTTCCCCGCGGGTCACGTGCGCGGCTCGGGACCGCTGCCGGTGCTGATGGACCCGTACGGAGGTCCGCACGGGCAGCGGGTCGTCAACGACGCGCACGCCTACCTCTCGTCGCAGTGGCTCGCCGACCAGGGGTTTCTGGTGATCGTCGCCGACGGTCGAGGGATGGCCGGCCGCGGACCAGCCTGGGACCGGCTCGCCTACCACGACTTCATCGGCACGGTCGACGACCAGGCCGAGGTGCTCACCGAGCTCGCCAAGCGCTACCCCGATGACATCGACAGCTCACGCGTCGGAATCCGCGGGTGGTCGTTCGGAGGGTACATCTCCGCCGCAGCCGTGCTGAAGCGCCCCGATGTCTTCGCCGCGGCGGTGGCCGGCGCGCCCACGAGCGACCAGCGGCTCTACGACACCTGCTACTCGGAGCGCTACCTCGGACACCCGGAGGCCAACCGCGACGTGTACGACGCCAACGACTTGACCCTGCTCGCCGACCGGCTCACCAGGCCGTTGCTGCTCGTCCACGGCCTCGCCGACGACAACGTCGTGGTCGCGCACACGCTGAAGCTGTCGCAGGCGCTGGTCGAGGCGGGTAAACCGCATGCGGTGCTCCCGTTGCCCGGCATCACGCACCTGGCCAAATCGGAGTCCGTGGCCGAGAACCTGCTCCTCCTCCAGGTCGAGTTCCTGCGTCGCTCGATGAGGGTCGAGGTCGGCGACGCCGCCACGTAGCGGACGGCGTACCGGATGTTGCCGTTGACCCGTCGCAAAGTTGCCGTTGACCGGTCGCAAAGTTGCCGTTGACCCGTCGCAAAGTTGCCGTTGACCCGTCGCAACTTTGCGACGGCTCAACGAGGGTGGGGGGTCAGACGGGAGGTTGCGGGTCGTACTGGATGCCTCGGCGGACCTCGCGGGAGCGGTCGTCACCGGCGAGGCGTGCGACGAGGTGCAGGGCCATGTCGATCCCCGCGCTCACCCCCGCCGCGGTGACCACGTCACCGTCGTCGACCCAACGGTCGTCCGGGCGCACCTCCACCGACGGGTCGAGGGCGCGCAGAGAGTCCAGGGCGCCCCAGTAGCTGGTGGCCGGCCGGCCGCGAAGCAGACCGGCCGCGGCGTAGACGAGCGACCCGCTGCAGACGCTCGTCATCAGGGGGACGACCGCCCGCTGGGCCCGCACCCATTCCAGGTGCTCCGGGTCCTCCTGCAAAGGTCGGGTGTTGCCGCCCGGATGGACCAGCACCTCTAGCGGCGGAGCATCCGCGAACGAGTGGTGAGCATGCATGACGAGTCCCTTGGCCGCTGTGACGGACCCGCCGTCGCGGGACAGGCAGGAGACCGAGTACCCGTCCTGCGGGAAGACCTGGGTCCAGGATGCCAGCACCTCCCAGGGGCCTACGGCATCCAGCTCCTCGACACCATCGAAGAGCAGAATCCCGATGTGGCGGGCCGGCGTGGCGTTGCCTTGTGCAGTCATGGGGACCATCCTCGATGCGGGGCCAGGCGGCCACGAGAGGCAGGAATGCCGAGATGCGTGAGGATCCTGCCACCGCCTCTGACATGATGGGGGCGTGCATCAGGTGGTGGCGCTCGTGCTTCCCGACGTCGTGGCATTCGACCTGGCGATACCGTCGCAGGTGTTCGGCCACCAGGACGAGCGCGACCGGTACTCCTTCGCCGTCTGCACGCAGGTACCCGGGACGGTCCCCACGACCACCGGCTACGCCGTGCAGGTCGGCCGAGGACTCGACGCCCTGGAGACAGCCGACACCGTGGTCGTACCCGGATACGCCCCGCACGACGAGCCCACGGTGGAGGTCTGCGAGGGTCTGCGGGCGGCCGCCGATCGAGGCGCGCGGGTGGTGTCGGTGTGTACCGGAGCCTTCGCGCTGGCCGGCGCCGGGCTGCTCGACGGACGTCGGGCTGCCACCCACTGGCGGGACGCCGGTGAGCTGGCCGCTCGGTACCCGACCGTGGTCGTGGACCCCGACGTGCTCTACGTCGACGAGGGATCCGTGCTCACCAGCGCGGGACTCGCGGCCGGGATCGACCTGTGCCTGCACCTGGTGCGCCTCGACCACGGCGTCGACTCCGCGGCCCGCATCGCCAGGCGCATGGTGGTGGCGCCGTACCGTGAGGGCGGTCAGGCCCAGTTCCTCGAACGCCCCATCCCTCCGACCGGCAACGGCCTGAGCGCCACCTGCCAGTGGATGCTGGACCGGCTCGACCAGCCGATGACCGTCTCTGACATGGCACGGCATGCGGCCTGGGCGCCACGTACGTTCGCGCGCCACTTCCTCGCGCAGATCGGGACCACGCCGCTGAGGTGGCTCGCCCTGCAACGCGTCTACGAGGCGCGCCGCCTCCTCGAGAGCACCGACCTCCCCGTCGACCAGGTCGCCGTTCGCAGCGGGCTCGGCAGCGCCGCGAACCTCCGGCTGCATCTCACGAGGGAGGTGGCCACCACCCCCACCGCGTACCGCCGCTCCTACCGGGGGCGCCCGTCGGAGGCTCGACAATCGTCGGTCTGAGTATGCCGACTGGGCTCAGAGCGACTCCAGGGTACGGGTCATCAGCGGCACCAGCTCCTTCGCCAGGCGGTTGAACTCCCGCTTCATGAGCGGGTCCGCGAGCCGTGCCAGGCCGTTGAACCTGACGGTGGACCGGTAGGTGATCACCGTCGCGTCGCCGTCGGACCTGAACGTCAGGTCGTCCGTCGAGGTTGCCGTCTTGTTGGTCCCGACGAAGGTCAGGCGGTGCGGGTCGGCGTACGTCAGCTCGTAGGTCAGGTCGGTCTCACGTCCCCGGATCCGCGAGACGTTGTGCCAGGTGGTGCCGACTCCGGGTGGGCCGGGGGTGGTCTGCTCGCACGAGACGGTCCCGGGATCCCAGCTTTCAGCGTTCGCGAAGTCCGTGAGATACCCCACGACCTCGTCGCGCGGCTTCTTGACGGTGAACGTGCGCTCGACCTGGACCACGCGCCCCACCCTATTGGTCGCTACCGGCGCAGCCGCAGGCCGCGGGGGGTCGCGTAGAAGCCGGCGGCTTCGAGCGCGGCCGCCAGGGGAGTGCCCAGGATGTGCTCGCCGTCGGCTCGCTCCACGCTCAGCCTGCCGAGTGCTCCTTCGTGTACGGCGAGGGCGAGCGCGTCGACGGCGGGCTGGACACGCGTCGGGTCGTCGCTGAACGTCAGGAGGGTGCGGCCGCCGCGCTCGACGTAGACGACGAGCGCCCCGTCGACGGTGACGACGAGCGCGCCGGCCTTCCTCCCTGGTCGGTGCCCGGCACTGGTGACGTCGGTGGCCCGCTCCGGCCAGGCCAGGGCGGCGCCGAACGGGTTCGCCGGATCGGTGGCGGCGAGCACGAGCGTTCCCGGTGCCCCGTCCCGGCCGGGGCGCAGGTCGGAACGCGCGCCGGCGTCGGAGGACATGGCCCGCAACCGGTCGACCGCCCCGGTCGTCGAGAACTGGGCCGCTCCGAGTCCCGCGACGAAGTAGCCTCGCCGGCACCGGCCGGCCTCCTCGAAACGGGACAGCACCTTGTAGACCGCAGCGAAACCGCCGGGCACCTGTTCACTGCCGACGGCTCCGCGGGTGACGACCCCGTGCCGCTCGAGGAGGGCCTCCGCGGTCGCGTGCGCCCGGCGGGTCACGTCGGTGTCCCGGGCCGGGGTGAGGGACCAGCGCCCGGCGGTGGTCGGTGGGCCGGTGCGCGAGGGCAGCGACGGCCTGCTGAGTGGCTCCCCCCCCAGGCCGGCACCCGGGCGCCGCGGGCGAACGCCGTACCTGGCCCGTGGAGTGCTCGGACGCCGCCGATGGGTCCCGGAGCCACCGCTGAGCAGCGAACGCAGGGGGGCGATCGTGTCGTTGGTGAGGTAGCCGGCCCAGGTGAGCTCCCACAGCACCGATGCGAGCGCCGTGTCGTCGGTCGAGCCGACCGCGTCGGAAAGCTGGCGGAAGAAGTAGCCACCGCCCGACGCGAGCACGTCGAGGACGTCGCGATGACGGTCGGTGAGCTCGACGTCGGCGAGATCGGGCAGCGTCAAGGGCGCCGTGTCGCAGGGGTGGAGGCAGACCCAGCCGTCCGCGCCGGGGAGTGCGCCGGCCCCGACCCACACCACCTCGCCGGCGGAGGTCAGCTCGTCGAGCATCTGTGGCTGGTAGTCGAGCAGCCGGCTCGACAGCACGAACGGCTCGAGGGCCGACGCGGGAACCGGACAGCCAGCCAGCTGCTCGACGACGGTGAGAACGCCGTCGACACCTCGGAGCCTGCTGCCGACGTTCTGCCAGACGGGAAGGAACCTCGCGAGCGCCTCAGGCTCCACCGGCTCCACCTCCGCCCGGGCGCGGGCGAGCGACCGACGGCGGATCCGGCGCAGCACCTCGGAGTCGCACCATTCGCTGCCGTGCGCGCCGGGGCGGAACTCGCCCTCGCTGACCCGCCCGGCGCGCGCGAGGCGGCTCAGCGTGTCATGTGCGACCGCGACTCCGAGACCCAGCCGGGTCGCGACGTCTGCCGTCCGGAAGGGCCCATGGCTGCGGGCGTATCGCGCGAGCAGGTCGGCCAGCGGATCGGCCAGCTCGTCGGTGAAGGCAGCGGGTACGCCCGGTGGGACCGGCACCCCGAGCGCGTCCCTGAGCCGGCCGACGTCCTCGACGGCCGCCACCATGTCGGTCCCGGCGATCCGCACCGCGACGGTGCGACCGGCGGAGGACAGCAGGGTCAACCACTCCTCGGCCGCCGATGGGTCGATGGCCCGCTCGCGGACCTCCCTGGCGGTGAGCGGCCCGATCAGCGGCACCATGTCGGCGACGGCTTCGGCGTCGCGCGCTCGCCGCCCGGGGGACAACCACTGCAGGTCTTGCTCGATCTCGTCGATGACGTCCGGGTCGAGCAGGTCGCGGAGCTCGGTGCGGCCGAGCAGCTCGCCGAGCAGGCCCGGGTCGAGGGCGAGGGCGGCCGCCCGACGTTCGGCGAGGGGCGAGTCCCCCTCGTAGATGAACTCGGCGACATAGCCGAAGAGCAGTGACCGGGCAAAGGCGCTCGGCGTGGTCGTCTCCACCTCGACGACGCGCACTCGGCGCGCCTCGATGTCGCGCATCAGCTGCAGCAGCGCAGGCAGGTCGTAGACGTCCTGCAGACACTCGCGCACCGCCTCGAGCACGATGGGGAACGAGCCGTACTTGCTGGCCACCTCCAGCAGGGCCGCGGACTTCTGGCGCTGCTGCCACAGCGCCGACCGCCTCCCGGGGTCGCGGCGCGGCAGCAGCAGGGCCCGCGCCGCGCACTCCCGGAACCGGGACGCGAAGAGGGCGGAGCCGCCGACGGCACCCGTCACCAGCTCGTCGAGCTCGTCGGGCTCGAAGAGACACACGTCGGCGCCCGGCGGTGCCGCATCGGTCTCGGGAATGCGCAGCACGATGCCGTCGTCTCCGGCCATCGCCTGGGCGTCCACGCCAAAGCGCTCCTGCAGTCGCTGGCCGATCGCCAGCGCCCACGGCCCGTGCACCGCGGCGCCGTACGGGGAGTGCAGGATGAGACGCCAGTCGCCGAGCTCGTCGCGGCAGCGCTCCACGACGAGCTGCCGGTCGTGAGGGACGGCACCGGTGTCCTCGAGCTGCTCGCCGATGTAGGCGACCAGGTTGCCTGCGGCGAACGTGTCGAGTCCGGAGCTTGCCGCCCTGTCGAGCGCCGCGGCTGCCGGAAGCTTGGCGATCTCGCGGACGAAAGCACCGATCGCGGCTCCCAGCTCCGCCGGCCGGCCGAGTGTGTCGCCCTTCCAGAACGGCAGCCGCCCCGGCAGACCTGGGGCCGGCGACACGAGCACCCGGTCGTGGGTGATCTCCTCGATCCGCCAGCTCGACGTGCCGAGCGCGAACACGTCGCCGACCCGTGACTCGTAGACCATCTCCTCGTCGAGCTCGCCGACCCGCGACGGACGGCCGCCAGCGGCGTCGCTGCCGACCAGGAACACCCCGAAGAGCCCGCGGTCGGGGATGGTGCCGCCCGACGTGACGGCAAGGCGTTGCGCGCCGGGTCGTCCGGTCAGCGTGTCGGCCACCCGGTCCCACACCAGGCGCGGGCGCAGCTCAGCGAACTCGTCGGAGGGGTAGCGACCTGCCAGCAGGTCGAGTGTGGCGTCGAAGGCGGATCGCGGCAGCGTCGCGAACGGTGCCGAGCGTCGTACCATCGCGAACAACGAGTCCGTCTGCCAGCTGTCGAGCGCGACGCAGGCGACGACCTGTTGTGCGAGCACGTCGAGCGGGTTGCTGGGGACCCGGAGGGCCTCGATCTGGCCGGCTCGCATCCGTTCGACGGTGACGGCCGTCTGGACCAGGTCGCCTCGGTGTTTGGGGAACAGCACCCCGCGCGAGACCTCCCCGACTTGGTGTCCCGCCCGGCCCACCCGCTGCAGACCACTGGCCACCGACGGCGGCGCCTCGACCTGGATGACGAGATCGACGGCCCCCATGTCGATGCCGAGCTCGAGGCTCGACGTGGCGACGACACAGGGCAGCAGCCCGGCCTTCAGCTCGTCCTCGATGACCGCCCGTTGTTCCTTGCTCACGGACCCGTGGTGCGCACGCGCCAGCAGACCGGGGATTCCTCTGGCGGCTCCGCTCTGGGCCATGATCTCGGCCGGCGGCAGGCCGGCCGGCGGCAGCTCGCCGCGCCTCTCGGCGCTGATCTCGTTGAGCCTCGCGGTGAGCCGCTCGGCCAGTCGGCGGGAGTTCGCGAACACGATGGTCGAACGGTGCTGCTCGACGAGGTTGACGATTTGCTCCTCCACGTGCGGCCAGATCGAGGAGCGCTCCCGGACGTCGGAGGCGCTCGGCTGGTCGTACCCGCCCGACCGGTCGTACGCTACCGGCCCGTCGTCACCATCTCGGCCGTCGTCACCGTCGAGCCCGGCAGCTGGGGCCCGACCGCCCTTGACCGAGCTGGCGGCGAGGTCTGCCATGTCTTCGACGGGTACGACGACCTCCAGCTGCCACTGCTTGCGGGACTTCGGTGCCACCACGCTCACCGGGCTCGCCCCGCCGAGGAACCTGGCCACCTCGTCGACGGGGCGGACCGTGGCCGACAGCCCGATGCGCTGGGCCGGCCGAGCGAGCAGGTCGTCGAGACGCTCGAGCGACAGCGCCAGGTGGGCGCCCCGCTTGGTGCCTGCGACCGCGTGAACCTCGTCGACGATCACGGTGTCGACACCCCGCAGGGTCTCCCGGGCCTGCGAGGTCAACATGAGGAACAGGGACTCGGGAGTGGTGATGAGGACGTCGGGTGGCCGGATGACGAGCCTGCGGCGCTCGGCGGCCGTCGTATCACCCGAGCGGACCCCGACGCTGATGTCGGGCGCGGGCTGGGCGAGGCGGGCGGCGGTCTGGCGCAGCCCCGCCAGCGGCGCCCGGAGGTTTCGCTCGACATCGACAGCGAGCGCCTTCATCGGGGAGACGTAGAGCACTCGACACCGTCTGCTCCTGTCCGCAGGCGGAGGGCTGGCGGCGAGCCGGTCGAGCGCCCAGAGGAACGCGGCGAGCGTCTTGCCCGACCCGGTCGGAGCCACCACCAGGGTGTGGTCGCCGCCGGCGATGGCCTGCCATGCTCCCAGCTGGGCGGGGGTGGGTGCCTCGAACGCGTCGGAGAACCACGCTCGCGCCACTGGCGAGAACGCGGCCATCGCTCCCCTCGGGTTCGTCGTCATCTGGCAAGTCTCCCTCCCCCCCGCGAATTGCGGGAAAGTGCACCTCCACCCGGTGTTCCCCGGGTCGACTTTCCCGCAATTCGCGGGGGGTAACGGGGGGTTAGGGGGTGTTGGACACCTGGTACGGCGACCAGGTGTGCCCACCATCCGTCGTGCCGAGGATGCTGCCGTCGTTGGCCATCAGGTAGCCGTAGTGGTCGTTGGTGAACCCGAAGAACTCAACCGAGGAGGGGGACTCGCTCGACCAGGATGCTGGTGCGTGCGTTCCGGTCACGTCCTGGGTGGACCCCGCTCCGGCCCCGGTGACCAGCGCGTCCAGGGGGGTTCGGGCGGCGACCGACACCGGGTCGGTGAACGTCCCGCGGGCCCGGATCCAGACGGCCGGGTTGTCGCTGTCCAGGTACCGGACGACCGCCGTGTTGCCCCGCACGCAGGTCAGCCAGAGCGACCCGATCCCGGTCGTGGTGTTGCCGGCGCTCGAGAGCGCAGCTGGCCGTCTGCCTGCTGGACAGGCGGCCTGCTGGAGGTGCCAGGTGAGACCGTCGGTGCTGGTGAAGAGACGCGGACTGCCTGCTCCCGCGTCGATCACCCCGATGATGCCGTTGGCGGCGGCGAGGGACTCGACGTGGGTGAGCCCCGTCAGGACCGGGCTCCATTGGTCGGTCGAGGTGGGAGAGCGGTACAGCGCCGCGCTCCTGGCGAGAGGCGTACCGGTCGAGACCGCAGCGTAGACGTAGCCGCCCGACGCCTCGAGGCTCGTCACCTGCCCATCGGGTGACCGGACGGCCGACCAGGTCGTCCCGGAGTCGTGGGTGCTCCACAGGGCGTTGCCGTACGCCCATCCGTCGTAGGTTCCGTCGGGGCGCTTCGCGAACCTGAGCTCGCTCACCGACCTGGGATACCGCAACGCGTCCGGGCCGGCGGGCGGGGCAGGGAGCTGGCCGACGTCCCGCCAGGTGCCGCCGTGGTCGCTGGTGACGAAGACCGAGGCGCACTTCTTGGTCTGGCAGCCCTGGCCGCCCGGTGTGGTCGCCAGCACCCACTGGTGCTCGGTGCCGGTCGCGGTCAGGGAGATCGGTGTCACGTCGCCCGCGGCTATCGGGCCGTGGGCGTGGATTCTGACCGGCCCTTTCAGGAGCGGGGTGATCGTGGTGCCGGCCTTGGACTGGGTGGGTCTCGTCGGCGTGCTCTTCGTGGTGGGCGTGTTGGGCGATGCCGTCGGCGACCGGTCGATCCCCGTGGTCGAGACCGTGCCCGTCGGACCTCCGGCGACCGGGGTCCGGGCGGGACTCAGCAGGCCGGTGGCGTTGACGGCCAGCCCCCCGCCGGCAACCACCAGCACCGCGGCCGCGGCCATCGACGCGGCGCGCTTCGTCCGTCGTACCCGCGCTCCGCGATGGACGCCCGACAGGAACTCGTCGGTGTCCGGCCGGTCGGAGGCGCGCGGGGTCGTGAGCGCGCTCCGCAGCCGACGTTCCAGGTCATCGTCGTCCATGCTCATCCGGGCCTCCTTCCGGCGATGTCGGGTGGGATGTGGGGAAAGGTGGGTGTCATGTCTGACTGGGGACGAGCAACCGGAGCTTGGCGAGCGCCTTCGACGCCTGGCTCTTCACGGTTCCCACCGAGCAACCCAGCGTACGGGCGATGTCCGCCTCCGACATGTCCTCGTAGTAGCGCAGAGCGATCACCGCACGCTGCTTGGTGGGCAGAGACTTGAGCGCTCGCCACAGGTCGTCGTCGAGGTGGGTGTCCTCGGTACCGCGGTCGAAGATCTCGTCGGTGGGGTGCTCGCGGCCGAACTTGCGCCAGATGCTGATGTTGCGGTTGACCATGATCCGCCGCACGTAGCCCTCCGGGTCCGAGCGGGAGTCGAGCCGGTTCCAGGCCAGGATGGTGCGCTCCAGAGCGTCCTGCACCAGATCCTGACCCGCCTCGGTCGAACCGGTGAGCGCCCGGCCAAACCTGACCAGATCGGGCAATCTCGCGCGAACGAACGCGTCGAAGCCCTCGCGCTCGTCCTCACGCATCCAGTCACCCCTGACAGGGCTCTGCCGGGTCCAGCACACTCGGTCATGGGTAGTAGTCACCTCATGCCGAGGACGTCCCAGGTCACGGTTCGGTTGCCTTGCGCCGGGTGAATCTCGGCCGGCGCTCCTCGTATCCTGCCATTGTGGCGCATCGGTCCCTGAGCGACCTGGGTCTCGCCGGGGCGTGTTTGCGCTGCTGAGCGGCCGATATCGGCTCCGATATCGCCTTGGGAAGTGTCGGCCCCCGACACTATGGTCGGGAGTTGTGAACCTCGACGCGACAAGTCCCGCGATGATCGTCGCGGAGGGGCTGCGCAAGTCGTACGACGGCGTCGAGGCCGTCCGGGGGATCGACGTCGTCGTCCGTCGGGGGGAGGCCTTCGGCTTCCTCGGACCCAACGGGGCCGGCAAGACCTCGGCGATGCGGATGATCGCGGCCGTCTCACCCGTCACCGCCGGCCGGTTGTCGATCATGGGGATGGACCCGGCGACGCACGGTCCCGAGATCCGCGGCCGGCTCGGTGTCTGCCCACAGGAGGACTCGCTCGACAACGAGCTCCGGGTCAAGGAGAACCTGGTCGTCTACGGGCGCTACTTCGGCCTGAGCCGCAAGGAGTCGTCCGAGCGGGCCGACGAGCTGTTGTCGTTCGTCCAGCTCACCGACAAGGCCGACGTGATGGTCGAGGAGCTCTCCGGCGGCATGAAGCGGCGGCTGACGATCGCCCGGTCCCTCATCAACCAGCCCGAGCTGCTGCTGCTCGACGAGCCGACGACAGGTCTCGACCCCCAGGCCCGCCACCTGCTCTGGGACCGGCTGTTCCGGCTCAAGCAGCAAGGGGTCACGCTCGTCCTCACCACGCACTACATGGACGAGGCCGAACAGCTCTGCGACCGTCTTGTGGTGATGGACCAGGGCCTGGTCGTGGCGGCGGGCTCGCCGCTCCAGCTGATCGCCGAGCACTCGACCAGAGAGGTCACCGAGCTGCGGTTCGGCACCGGCGAGAACGAGGCGATGGCACTCAAGATCGAGGACCTGGCAGACCGGGTCGAGGTGCTGCCCGACCGGCTGCTCCTCTACACCAACGACGGGGAGGCAACATCTGCTGCCGTCCACGAGCGCGGGCTCAGTCCGATCTCGTCGCTGGTCCGCCGGTCCACGCTGGAGGACGTCTTCCTGCGCCTCACCGGTCGCTCGCTGGTGGAGTGAGGTTGCCCTGATGACGTCCACCGTGTTCCGGCTGCCGCGGCTGGCTCCGCGACTGAGCGACTACTGGGCGACCGTGCTGAAGCGGACCTGGCGCGGGACCGTCGTCAGCAGCTTCCTGATGCCCTTCCTGTACCTGACGGCGATGGGTGTCGGGCTCGGCAGCTTCGTCGACACCACGACGGGTCAGCGGGCACTCGGCGGCATGACGTATCTCGCGTTCATCGCCCCCGGCCTGCTCGCCACCACCGCGATGCAGACGGCGGTCTTCGAGTCGACGTACCCGGTCATGGCGGGTTTCAAGTGGCATCGCTTCTACTACTCGATGGCCGCCTCGCCGCTCGACGCCACCGACATCGTGTTCGCCCAGCTGGTCTTCACGGCGTTCCGGATCCTCACGGCGTGCGCCGTGTTCCTCGTCGTGATGGCGGCGTACGGCGCCGTCGACAGCCTGTCGGGCGGCCTGCTCGCCCTGCTGGTCGTCGTTCTCGTCGGGTCGGCGCACGCGGCGCCGATCGTCGGCATCAGCGCCAGGCTGAAGACTGAGAGCGGCTTCAGCTTGATCTACCGGCTGGGTCTGCTCCCGATGTTCCTCTTCAGTGGCGCGTTCTTCCCGGTCAGCCAGCTCGGAGCGCTGGCCTGGATCGCGTACGTCACGCCGATCTGGCACGGCGTCGACCTGGCCCGGATGCTCACCGCCGGGCAGCCGAGCGCCTGGGGAGCGCTCGGGCACGTCGCCTACCTCCTCGCCTGGTTGGTCGGCGGCTGGTTCTTCGCCGTCAGCGGCTTCCGCAGGAGGCTGGCGCAGTGAGCGGCACGCTGGCTCCTCGCGTCATGCTCGGCCCGCGGGTGGTTCCGGTCCTGGGGTCCCTTCACTGGCGGGTCGTCGAGCGCAACTACCTCGTCTACCGGCGAGGGTGGGTCGTCTTTATCACCGGCATGATCGAGCCGATCCTCTACCTGCTGTCGATCGGCATCGGGGTCGGCGGCCTGGTCGGGCATTTCACTCTCTCCGGCGGGACACGCGTCGGGTACGTCGAGTTCGTGGCGCCCGCGATGTTGGCGGCGTCAGCCATGAACGGGGCGCTGTTCGATGCGACGTACAACATCTTCTTCAAGATCAAGTACGCCAAGCTCTACGACGCCATGCTCGCCACGCCGTTGATGCCTCGTGACGTGGCTCGTGGCGAGATCACCTGGGCGTTGCTGCGTGGAGCCTGCTACTCCGCCGTGTTCATCGTCGTCATGGTGTGCATGGGGTTGGTCGGCTCGTGGTGGATGCTGCTCGCACTCCCGACGACGATGCTGGTCGGCTTCGCGTTCGGGGGCGCCGGCATGGCCCTGACCACCTGGATGCGCTCGTGGCAGGACTTCGAGTTCATCCAGCTCACGATCGCCCCGATGTTCCTGTTCTCGGCCACCTTCTTCCCGCTTTCCACCTACCCCGGCACGGTCGAGTGGATCGTCCGCTGCACCCCCTTGTACCAAGGCGTTGCGCTGCTTCGGGGGATGGCGCTGGGAACCCTCGGCTGGAGCTCGCTGGTGTCCGCTGCGTACCTCTTCGCAATGGGCGCGCTCGGGCTGGTGGTCGCGGGACGCCGGGTCGGCACGCTCCTCCTGAAGTAGCGTCGAGCCGCTCAGCCATCGGTACGGCGCCTCGTCGACTGCGGCTGACGAAGCGCCGCGAACACATGGGCGAGGGCACGGTCCCTGCATGTTCTGCAGGAACCGTGCCCAACGCGGGGTGAGCGGATGGAGTCGCTCAGTGGGTGCTGCCGGCCACCGAGAGGGATCCGGCCTTGTGAGCGGTGGCTGCCAGGACGCCTGGCACCGTGCCGTCGAGGCGGGTGAGGGTGACCTGCGCGGGCCGGCTTCCCCAGCTCCAGGCGGTCCCGTCGGCCGTACCGCAGTAGAGCTGGAAGGTGTCGCCAGCTGCCACCTTGATGGTGTTGCTGCCGTTGACACCGGCATAGAAGCCGCTGCTGTAGGTGGTCGAGACGGTGCTCTGCGCCCGCAGGGTCGTCCCGTCCTTGACGAGGAAGCAGGAGAACGTCTCGGGGGCGGAGGGGGTGCCCTCGGGGAAGAAGTTCGCCGAGAACGACCCCTCGTAGATGCCTCTGGGCGGGGTCGGGATCGAGTAGGCGACCTCTCCCGTGCCGCCGGTCGACGACGCGCTGGAGACGTAGGCGATGTTGCGAAGCGGCGCGACGTTGTTGTGCACCTGGTTGGCGCCGTGGTTCGGGGCCGCGCTTGCGTACTGGGCACCGAGAGCCGCGACGGCTGCGATCGCGACGACGGTGCCGGTCTTGGAGATGGAAATGCGCATGATGAAGTCCTCCGAGAGAAGATTTCGGGTCGGTGACCCTGGATGGGTTGCGGTGCCAGTGATGTGCGCCCGTGCCGGATGGCCCGGTGGTGTCGAGAACGTGCGCCGGCTCAAGCGACTGCGCAATAGCCCTTTCGGGTCATTCCGGCCTAGCCCTCAGGACGTCTCGGGATCCCCCCCGTCATCGTTCTGTAAGGCGTTGCCTGCTTTCCGGCGAAGGGCTTGGGTCATGCTTGCAGGCATGGTGCTGGTCGAGACGGTCGCAGCGGGTAGGGCGACGTGGCACCCCGGGACGGCAGGGGCGGCTCGCAACCGTGGCTGACGTCCTCGTCGTCGACGACGACCGCACGGTCCGCGAGGTCGTCGTGTCGTACCTGCGCGCGGGTGGGCACCGGGTACGGGAGGCGGGCGACGGAGAGGCCGCGCTGGCGGCGGTGGGGAGTCGGCGACCGGACATCGTGGTGCTCGACCTGATGCTTCCGGGGATCGACGGCCTCGAAGTCTGCCGGCGGCTGCGCCGGCAGGGCGACGTCCCGATCGTCATGCTCACCGCGTTGGGCGCGGCGGCGGACCGTGTCGTAGGACTGGAGCTGGGTGCCGACGACTATGTGGCCAAGCCGTTCAGTCCCCGTGAGCTGGTGCTGCGGGTCAACTCGGTGCTGCGCCGGTCGGGTGAGCGCCAAGATCCGGACCAGGCGGTGCTCCGCGACGGAGACCTCGTCCTCGACGCGGCGCAGCACATCGTGACCCGTCATGGCGATCGGATGGCCCTGACCAGCCGGGAGTTCGACCTGCTGCGCTTCTTCCTCGCCAACGCAGGGATCGCCTTCACCCGTGCGCAGCTTCTCGACAAGGTATGGGGTTGGTCCTTCGGGGACCAGTCGACGGTGACCGTCCATGTGCGCCGGCTTCGGGAGAAGGTGGAGTCCGACCCCACCCGCCCCGTGCGGCTCGCCACCGTATGGGGAGTCGGCTACCGGTGGGAGCAGGCGTGACCCCCGACCAGTGGACGATCGTGGGCCTCGCGGCGGGATGGTCCGCAGTCGTGGGCGTTGTCGGGCTCGGGGTCGCCTATTCGCTGCGGCGGCGGTCCCTTCGCTGGGGCGCCGCCATCGTCGCCATCGTCGGCGTGGGTGGCTTCCTCGCAGGACTCGTTGCGACGACCCGGGCGATGCTCGTGTCGGACCACGACTTCCGCGTGGTGCTCCTCGTCAGCGGTGTCGCCGGAGTCGTGTCGCTCGGGTTCGCGCTCGTGGTCGCGGGTGCCGCCGTACGGTGGTCGCGCTCCCTCCAGGAGGCGGCCCGGCGCCTCTCGGACGAGTGGCCAGGACCGGAGACGACGATGTCCGCGCCCGCCGAGCTCGCCAGCGTGTCTGCCGAGCTTCGGCGTACCAGCGAGCGGCTCGCCGAGTCACGCGACCGGGAACGCCGCCTGGAGTCCTCCCGCCGCGAGCTCGTCGCATGGGTCTCGCACGACCTGCGTACGCCGCTGGCGGGGCTCCGGGCGATGACGGAGGCGCTCGAGGACGGACTGGTGGACGACCCGGAGCGCTACCACATGCAGATGCGAGCCGAGGTGGACCGGATGACGCGGATGGTCGACGACCTGTTCGAGCTCTCGCAGATCCACGCGGGGACGCTGCAGCTCACGATCGAGAGGGTCTCGCTCGGTGACGTGATCAGCGACGCGCTGGCGGGTGCCGGCCCGGTCGCGCGGGCACGGGGGGTCAGGCTGGGGGGATCCGTCGAGGAGGGGGCGCACGTCCTCGCCGACCCGCGTGAGCTCTCCCGGGTCGTGACGAACCTGGTGATGAACGCCATCCGGCACACGCCCTTCGACGGCACGGTGGAGGTATCGGGGCGGCTTGCCGGCGACGTCGTCGAGGTGGCCGTGCGTGACCAGTGCGGGGGCATACCGGACGGCGACCTGGCCAGAGTGTTCGACGTGGCGTGGCGCGGCAGCGACGCCCGAACCCCGGAGCCGGGCGCGGCCACGCCCGGAGCCGGACTCGGCCTGGCCATCGTGCGGGGGATCGTGGAGGCGCACCGGGGGAGCGTCGCGGTGTCGAACGAGGCGCCGGGCTGCCGGTTCCTGGTCCGGCTGCCGGCCTGAGGCTCTCCCGGCGCGGTCTCGCGGAACCGGTCGGGCAGGCACGACGCAGCGACGTAAAGTGGCGCGGTGCCGCCGGGGCGGTCCGGAGGCGGTTCGGGGTGTTGGGAGGACGGGTGCGTCAGACCGAGTTCTGGGCGCGGATGGAGGCGGCCCTCGGGTCGGCGTACGCCCGGACCTGGGCGCGCGAGCACGTGGTCACGGGGCTCGAGCAGCGGACCGTTCTGCAGGCCCTTGCCGAGGGCTGGGACGCCAAGCGGGTGTGGCGGGCCGTGTGGGAGGAGCTCGAGCTTCCGTTGCGCGACCGCTGACGGCGTGTCGCATTGGTTCGAACAGGTGTTCGTCCTACGGTTGTGCACAGATGGCCGCTGAGCGGTTTCCTGTCCACAGGGTCGAGCAGGCTCGACGACCTTGTCGGCGGGGCTGGCTAGCGTCTTTCCTGACACCGACCCGGGTGGACGACCCGCCTGACCAGACGATGACAGAGGGATGACCCAGATGGCTGACGTAGACCGCTTGAAGGCTCTGGACAACGCGCTGGCGCAGATCGAGCGCCACCACGGCAAGGGCTCCGTGATGCGGCTGGGCGACCAGCCCCGGGTGCCGATCGAGGTGATCCCCACCGGGTCGATCGCCCTCGACATCGCCCTCGGCATCGGCGGTCTGCCCCGCGGGCGGGTCGTCGAGATCTACGGGCCGGAGTCGTCCGGCAAGACGACCGTGGCGCTGCACGCCGTGGCCAACGCGCAGCGGGCCGGCGGGATCGCCGCGTTCATCGACGCCGAGCACGCCCTCGACCCGGAGTATGCGCAGAAGCTGGGCGTCGACACCGACGCTCTGCTCGTCTCCCAGCCGGACAGCGGCGAGCAGGCGCTGGAGATCGCCGACATGCTGATCCGGTCCAACGCCCTCGACGTGATCGTCATCGACTCGGTCGCCGCCCTGGTCCCACGGGCCGAGATCGAGGGTGAGATGGGCGACTCCCACGTCGGGCTGCAGGCCAGGCTGATGAGCCAGGCGCTCCGCAAGCTGACGGCGGCGATCTCGACCTCCGGCACGACCGCGATCTTCATCAACCAGCTCCGCGAGAAGATCGGCGTGATGTTCGGGTGCTGTTCGGCAGACACGAGGGTCACGCTGTCGGACGGCACGACGAAGAAGATCGGGGCGATCGTCAACCGGAGGCTGCCGGTCGAGGTCATGTCCTACGACCCCGCGCAGGACCGGATCGTGCCCCGGAAGGTGGTGAACTGGTTCGACAACGGCGTCACGGACCACTTCCTGCAGTTCACCGTCGAAAGCTCGGCCGGCAACGGCCGGTCTCAGTTCGCTGTCACCGAGAACCACCTCGTGCGCACACCGGGTGGCTGGCGTGCGGCCGGCGAGCTGGTCGTCGGCGACCGCGTGCTGGCCGCCGAGAAGCACCGGCTCAGCGCTCAGCAATGGCAAGTGGTTCTCGGTTCCCTGCTGGGAGACGGGGACCTCTCGCCGCATCGGCATGGTCGCCACGGCGTTGCGCTCCGGCTGGGCCACGATGCCAAGCAGGTCGACTACCTGGACTGGTTGGTCTCGATGCTCGCCAACATCGGGTGCAGCCGACGCGACGACGCCAAGGGGGCGGTCTTTGCCGACTTCGCGCCGCTGCCCGAGCTCCGGGAGCTGCAGCGAGCGATCTATCTGGGGGACGGCAAACGGACCATCACCGAGGAGTATCTCAAGGCGCTGACGCCGCTGGCCCTGGCAATCTGGTACATGGACGACGGGAACCTCACCCTCCGATCCAATGGTGCCCATCGGCGCACGCAGGATGGCAGCGGACGGATCGAGTTCTGCGTCGAAGCACTGGGCGAAGGTTCACGGGTCCGGCTCCGCGACTACCTGCGCGACACTCATGGAATCGAGGCCCGGCTGCGTCTGTCCGGGTCGATGCAGGAGGCCGTGCTCACGTTCACGACGGCGGCGTCCACGAAGTTCATGGCGCTCGTTGCGCCGTACGTCCACCCCTCGATGGCGGACAAGCTGCTGCCGGCCTTTCACGGCAGGTTCGATGTCCGCCCCGAGCTGGTGGATCCGGTCATGCGCCCGGTCCCGGCCAGGATCCTCGACATCCATGTGAAGCCGCAGACGCGATCCATGCACCGGTTCGACATCGAGGTGGACGGCAGCCACAACTACTTCGCCGACGGGGTGATGGTGCACAACAGCCCCGAGACGACTACGGGCGGCAAAGCGCTGAAGTTCTACGCGTCCGTCCGGCTTGACGTCCGGCGCATCGAGAGCCTGAAGGACGGCACCGACTTCGTCGGGAACCGTACCCGGATCAAGGTCGTGAAGAACAAGGTGAGCCCACCGTTCAAACAAGCCGAGTTCGACATCATGTATGGCCTGGGGATCAGCCGGGAGGGCGGGCTCATCGACGTCGGCGTGGACACCGGGCTGGTTCGGAAGGCAGGCGCCTGGTACACCTACGAGGGCGATCAGCTGGGTCAGGGCAAGGAGAACGCGCGCAGTTTCCTGCGGGACAACCCTGATCTCGCCAACGACCTCGAGAAGCGGATCCTCGAGCAGCTCGGGATCGGCGCCAGCGTCGAGGACGAGGTGCCGCCGCCGGAGCCGACCAACGTTGACTTCTGATGGCCCCTCGCCGCCGGTCGGGCCGGGAGGAGCCGACGGGCGCCGCCGTCGACCGGGGACCACTCGCCGAGCCCGAGTCGGTCGCTCGGACGATCGTGCTCACGAAGCTGACCGCTCGAGCACGGTCGCGCCACGAGCTCAGCGACGCGCTGGCCGCGCGCGACGTCCCTGACGACGTCGCCGAACGGGTGCTCGACAGGTTCACCGAGGTCGGCCTGATCGACGACGCCGGCTTCGCGCGGGCCTGGGTCGAGTCTCGCCAGTCATCTCGGGGCCTTTCTCGTCGCGCCCTGGCCCAGGAGCTGCGCCGCAAGGGCATCGACGACGAGACGGCGCGCGAGAGCCTGACGGGCATCGACGACGAGGCGGAGAGCGACGCGGCCATGGCCCTGCTGCAGAAGAAGCTCAGGTCTACGCGCAACGCCGACCCCCAGGCCAGGTGGCGCCAGCTGGTGGGGCTGTTGGCCCGTCGGGGCTACTCGGCGGGCGTGGCGGTGCGCGTCGTCAAGGAGGCGCTCGAGGAGGAGTCACTGCAAGCCACGCCAGCAGACGTCGACTCGTCCGGCTCCCTCGGGTAGCAGGGGCTCACGGCGCGTGCGTCGGCAGCCGCCTGGCCGGACCAACACCCGTTCCCGAGCCCTAGGCCGCCCGCGTGGCGTCGCCTGCCTCGCCCGTGCCGATGTGCTTGACCTGCCCGAACGCGCGTCCTACGGTGAGAAGCAGAAGACACCGCGGAAGCGGCGCCACGACTGCAGGTCACCATGATTGACACCAGATTGTGATCGAACCGGCGATCCGGCACCGCCCGGATCTCATTCTCGCCGGCTGAACGTCGGCCGACGACAGGCGAGAGAGGAGGGTCGCGACCTTCGCCGAGCACGTTCTCGCGATGAGCCGTTAACGCATCCTCGTCGTCGAGCCGACTCGTTTGGCACCCCGCGGATGGGGTCAGGCAGTGTTTCTCGTGGACGGCCGTCTCCCGTGTGCTTCGCTTCAGCAACCGCGCCAAGGTCGGAGCCGACCGTGGCGACGAAGGGAGTCGTCGAATGATCTGGCTGGGACTGCTCTCGATCGCCGTACTGGGCGCCCTGTGCGCCATCGCCGTTGGGATCTCGCGCGCCCGGCGCCACCGCGACGGGATCTCGCCGGGTCAAGAGCGGCTCACGACGCCGGAGGCGGCGCCGACACGCCTCGAGCCCCTCGTCAGGACGGCGACCGATGCGGTGCACAGCGAGGCGTCCTCCGGACTCCATCACCCCGCACAGCCGCCGCTCTCCGAGCAGCCGGCGGCCCTGGTTGAGGTGACGAGCCCGACGGCGCCATCCTCGACGGCGTCCGGTCTGGGGGGAACCCGGGCCGCCCCACTTGGCTCGGCATCTCCTCAGCCTCCGAGCGCGAGCCATCTCGACCCCGCCAACGCAGCCGCGGCTGCGGCCGTGCAGCAGGCGCTGGCCGCCCTGAGGGACCGGGAGGACGAGGTGAGTGTGCTGCGCCAGGATCTCCACGAACAGCATGTCGACCTCGAACGCCGCGAGCGGCGCCTCAGCCAGCGCGAGGAGCGTCTCGACGACGCGGCCCGACTGCTCGACGAGCGCGCCGGGGAGCTCGCCCACCTCGACGACGAGCTGACCCTCGAGCGCAACGCCCTGCTCGACATCGCCGCCGACCGGCGGGCGATCCTCGAGAGCCTCGCGGAGCTCACTGCAGAGGAGGCGAGGGCGGCATTGGTTGCGGACATCGAGCGTGACGCGAAACGGGAGGCGGCGGTGGCCGCTCGCGACATCGAACGGATCGCGATCAGCGAAGCCGAGTCGCGCGCCCGGGACGTCCTCGCCACCGCGATCCAGCGGCTCGCATCCGAGCAGACTGCGGAGTCCGTGGTCTCGTTGGTTCGGCTCCCCGGAGACGACATGAAGGGGCGCATCATTGGCCGCGAGGGCCGCAACATCCGCTCGTTCGAGCAGACCACGGGTGTCAACCTGATCATCGACGACACCCCCGAGGCCGTCGTGCTGTCGTGTTTCGACCCGGTACGGCGGGAGGTCGGCCGCATCACCTTGGAAGAGCTGGTCGCGGACGGCAGGATCCACCCGAGCCGGATCGAGGAGGTCTACGAGCGCAGCCTCTCCGAGGTCGACAGGCTCTGCCAGCGTGCAGGCGAGGACGCCCTAGTCGAGGTCGGTGTCACCGACCTGCACCCGCACCTCGTGTTCACCCTCGGCCAGCTCCGCTACCGCACCTCGTACGGACAGAACGTCCTCAAGCACCTCGTCGAGTCGGCACACGCCGCCGGCCTAATCGCCGCCGAGCTCGGGATCGACGCCACCGTGGTCAAACGGTCGGCGCTGCTGCATGACATCGGCAAGGCGCTCACCCACGAGGCAGAGGGCAGCCATGCGCTGGTCGGCGCCGAGCTGGCCCATCGCTACGGCGAGTCGGCCGAGGTGGTGCACGCTATCGAGGCTCACCACAACGAGGTGGAGCCGCGCACGATCGAGGCCGTCCTGACGCAGGCGGCGGACGCGATCAGCGGCGGCCGCCCTGGTGCCCGCCGCGAGTCCCCGGAGGCCTATGTGAAGCGGCTGGAGCGCCTCGAGGAGATTGCCATGGCGTGTGATGGCGTGGAGAAGGTCTACGCCATGCAGGCGGGGCGCGAGATCCGGGTGATGGTGCTTCCCGAGGTCGTCGACGACATCGGCGCACAGGTGCTTGCCCGCGACATCGTCAAGCAGGTCGAGCACGAGCTCACCTACCCCGGACAGATCAAGGTCACGGTGATCCGGGAGTCCAGGACCACCGAGATCGCCCGCTGACGTTGGATCCCGTCCAACGGACCTGGGACGGTCTCCGGATCGCAACCGACCGACCGACCGGGTCGTCGGTCGTGGTGCGGCGCACCGGGGCCACCGGCGAACCCGAGGTTCTCGTGCTGCACCGCAGCACGCCCGGGGAGGGCTTCGAGGGGGACTGGGCTTGGACCAGTCCGGCCGGTTGCCGCCAGCCGGGGGAGGCGGTCTACCCGGCCGCCTTGCGGGAGCTGGCCGAGGAGGCGGGGATCGCCGGACCAGCTCCGTGGGCGGTCGACCTCGGCGGCGACTGGGCCTGCTTCGCGGTCGACGTCCCGTCGGAGACGGTCGTCGACCTCGTGGACCCGGAGCACGACGGGTACGCATGGGTCGGTCCCGAGGAGGCGGTTCGCCGGATCCGGCCGGTCTTCGTCGCGAGGCAACAGGCACGAGCCGCCGCGGTGCCCCGGATCGAGCCGGCTTTCCGACCGATGACGCCGGCAGATCTCGCCGCCCTCGCCCGTTGGCAGTCGGCACCACACGTCGCCCCGTGGTGGGACCCCCGCGGTCGCAGTGAGGACGCTGTCCGCGCTCGCTACACGCCGCGCCTTCGCGGCGACGAGCCGATCCGGATGTGGGTGGTCGAGGCGGACGGCCGCGCGGTGGGCTTCATCGAGGACTACCGGGTCCGTGACCAGCCGGACTACGCCGCCAAGACGCGGGACCCGGACGCGGTGGGGTTCGACTACGCCATCGGCGAGGCTGATCTCGTCTCCCGCGGATTCGGCACTCGGATGGTCTGGGAGTTCTGCCGGGGGGTGCTGCACCGCGACTACCCGGATGCCGAGCACTTCCTGGCCAGTCCGAGCCGGCGAAACCTGGCATCTCTTCGTGTGCTGGGCAAGTGCGGGTTCACCGAGGGGCTGTGGATAGCTGCTCCCCGTCCCGACGAGGCCGCGGACACCGAGATCGTGTGCACCCTTGACGTCCGTCACTGGCTCGGCTGACGCCGTACGCTGGCCCCCATGAGCGAACCGGTCGACGGGGCCCGCGCTGCCTCGGCGACTCGACTGCCGCATCCGGCACTTCGCTCGCTGGTCACCACCTACCACGGGTACCGGTACGCCGGACTCGAACCGGGACTGCACTACGGAGTGCCATCGACCTCGCTGACCGTGGTGCTGTCTTTCGACCGGCCGATCGAGGTCGGCGCGCTCGCGGACGCCGGCCGGTGGCGCCACTGGTCGATGACGTCCGGGCTCGGCATGAGCCCGGCCGGCATCTACCACGACGGGACGATGCACGGCATCCAGCTCGACCTGACGCCCCTCGGAGCCCGAGCCCTCTTCGGTGTCCCGGCGGCCGCCCTCCACGATGAGCTCGTCGGTCTCGGCGACGTCCTCGGCTCCCGAGGCCCGCGGCTGTACGACGCCGTGGCGACGCCTCCCGGCTGGCCCGGACGTTTCGCAGCCCTCGACCGGGAGCTGCTCGCCATGGCGAACGCGAGTGACGACCGTCGCGGTGACGACAAGACCCTCCGGCACGCCTGGCAGCGGCTGCACGCAACCCGTGGCATGCTGCCCGTGGCGACTCTCGCCGACGAGGTCGGCTGGAGTCGCCGCCACCTGACCCAGCGGTTTGCCGGCGAGTACGGCATCGGACCGAAGCAGGCAGCCCGGCTGGTCAGGTTCGCGACCGCGAGGGACCTCGTCGTCAACCGGGGTGCCGCCCTCGCCGACGTGGCGCTGCGGTGCGGGTACGCCGACCAGGCGCACCTGACCCGGGAGTGGCGGGAGCTGGCCGGCGTACCACCGACTGCCTGGCTGAAGCAGGAGCACCCATTTCTTCAAGAACGGGTCGCCGTCCTCTGACAGGCTGCAGCCATGACAGAGACAACCAGCAGTCAGGCCACCAGCCCCGAAGCAACGTCGGCGGCTCCCGAGCCGACCGTATGGCACTCGCTGAGCTATGACGACGCGCCCGCCGCGATCGAGTTCCTCACGTCGGTCTTCGGCTTCATCGCCAAGGCCGTCTACTACGAGGACGACGAGAAGACCAAGCTCGTGCATGCGCAGCTCGACTGGCCCCCCGGCGGAGGGATCATGCTCGGCTCGGCGCCGAGACCCGAGGGTTGGCCCGACGTCCGTGGCCGGGGCAGCGCCTACTGCGTGACCGACGACCCCGACGCCGTCTACCAGAAGGTGCTCGGCTCGGGCGCCAAGGTGCTCCGCGAGATCCGTGACGAGGACTACGGGGGCCGCGGGTTCTCGGTCCTCGACCCGGAGGGCAACCAGTGGAGCTTCGGCAGCTACCCCGGCGAGTAGCGGCCGTCCGCGCCCTTCCTTCCGGCGTTTGCGTGGCATGCCATTCAATCTCACCCTTTGCCAGGCAGGCCTGCCTGGCAAACGGTGCACTTCCCTGGCATGCCAGGCAAACCCCTAGCGGGGCGGGGAGTGGCTAGCCCATCGACTGGTAGATCCGACGTACCACGTCCTCGATGTCCGGCTCCTCGATGGACAGGTCACGAATCTCGGCGTGACTCGCGACTGCCGCCAGCACGTCGGCGGCGGTGGTTGCCGCCGCGTCGAACCCGAGCCGCTGCCGAAGCCCGTCCGCCTCCGCCCCGAGGTGCGTCGTGCCGGGGATGCCGAGCAGGTCAGGCCTGGGCTGCATCAGGTCGACGACGAGGACCCGCTGGGCGCCCACGGTGGTGGCGAGTCCCGGCAGGGTGCCGTCGTACGCGAGCCGGCCGTGGTCGACGACCAGCACCCGTTCGCAGAGCCGCTCGATGTCGCCCATGTCGTGGGTGGTGAGCAGCAAGGTCGTGCCGCGTGAGGCTCGCTCGGAGATCAGGAACTCACGCAGCCGCGCCTTCGACACCACGTCCAGCCCGATTGTCGGCTCGTCGAGGATGAGCAGCTCCGGCGAGTGCAGGAGCGCTGCCGCGATCTCCGCCCGCATCCGTTGGCCGAGGGAGAGCTGGCGCACCGGGACGTCGAGGGTCGGTCTCATCTCCAGCTGGTCCACCAGCTGTGCGGTACGACGACCTGCCGTCGCGGCGTCGAGCCGGTGAATCGCCGCCAGGATCGAGAAGGACTCACGAAGCGGGAGGTCCCACCACAGCTGCGACCGCTGGCCGAAGACGACGCCGATTCGGCGCGCGAGGTCGCGACGGTTCTTGAGCGGATCCAGCCCACAGGTGCGGACCCGGCCGGACGTGGGGACCAGGATCCCGCACAGCATCTTGATCGTGGTGGACTTGCCGGCACCGTTCGCTCCGATGTAGCCGACGGACTCGCCGGGCAGCACCCGGAACGTCACGGCGTCGACGGCGGCGAGGGTGCTGCGCCTGCGCCGGCCGTCCGCGCCCCGGCGCTTGACCGAGAAGGTGCGGGTCAGGTCCTCGATGTCGATGACTGCTTCGTTCACCCGCCACCTCCCTGGTAGTGGCGGGTTCCCCAGCGCCAGAGCACGAGCGCTACCAGCCACACCCAGAGGGCAGCTACCGGGGTCAGCCAGGCCAGCCATGCCGGCAACAGCTCCGGACCCGGCAGGTGGAGGAGCGCGAGCGTCGGCAGGTAGCCGGTGAAGACGACCGGCACCAGGAAGCCGAACAGCAGCTTGAGCGGTGTCGGGAAGATCGCGGCCGGCTGCGAAGACGCGTAGGAACCGCCGTACGTGAACGAGTTCGTCAGCTCGGGCGCGTTGATGAGGAAGAACTGCAGGCTAGCGGCGCAGACGAAGAGCGCACAGAAGATCACCGTCCCGAAGACCACCGAGATCGTGACGAGTGCGAAGTTGTGCAGGTTCCAGGACACGTGGCTTAGCCTCAACCCGACGACGAGGGTGATCGCGAAGACCACCATCCGCGCGATCCGGCGCAGGTCGAGCTCGCTCGTCATCAGCTGCGTCAGCACGGGGAGAGGTCGCAGGTAGAAGGCGTCCAGCGTGCCGGCCCGGATGAACACCGGCAGCGTGTCGAGATGGCCGAAGAGGAGGTCGGCTGTGCCAAAGCCGAGGTTGGAGAGCCCGAACAGCACGAGGACCGCGTCGAAGGTCAGGCCACCGAGCACGTGCACGTTGTGGAAGATGACCCATACCTCGCCGAACTCGGTGACGGCGATCAGGAGCGACCCCATCACGTCGAGCGCGAACCCGGTCGGGTAGCTGAGCTGGGCCCGCATCCGTGACGCGAGGACCGCGGCGTACGGGCTCCAGGCCGAGGGTTCAGCCACCTTGGACCACCAGCTTGCGGCGTCCGGCGCTCGTGAGCACCCTGCCGACCATGCAGACGACGGCCACCCAGATCACCTGCATCGAGATGTCGGCGACCGCGTCGACTCCCAGGTCCCTCCCGGAGATGACGTTGATGGGTGTCTGGAGGATCGACGGGAAGGGCGTGAGGTAGGCGAGGGTGTGCAGCCACGTGGGGAAGAGGGACACCGGGACGTACAGCCCGGCGAGGAACGTGCAGGTCACCAGGTAGACCGTGCGGACGCCCCGCGTGTCGAGGAGCCAGAAGCCGAGGATGTTGACCGCATAGCGGGCGTAGAAGGAGATGGCCACGCCGAGCACGATGCTCAGCACGCCGAGCAGGTAGGGAAGGGGCGTCCTCGGCAGCACCAGGCCCACCGTCAGCGCACCGACCAGCACCGATGGCAGACCCCGCGGGATGAGCGTGTACGCGGCCCGCCCCATGTCCTCGGCCAGGTGCCACGTCTGCAGGTCAACCGGGCGAGTGAAGTCGATCGCGACATCACCGGTACGTACCCGGTCGCCGATCTCGGCCGACCCGCTGAGCTCGATGGCTCCGATCAGGCCCTGCGACAACCAGACGTAGGAGCTGATCGTCCCCGCCGTGTAACCGGCCAGCGTGCCGCCGGCGCTCCTGACGGCGGCGAACAGGATCGCGGCCCGGACGAAGCCGAAAACGAGGTTGGTGGCCAGCCCGGCGAGCATCGCCAGTCGGTAGTTCGCCTGGCGGGCGAACCCGGCCCGGACGAGCTTCAGGTACGTCCGAAGGTCCGGCGGCACAATCGCAAGAACCTACCGTCCCGTTCTGACGGCGGCAAGGGGGTTTGACCTCGGTTGCGCTGTCGGTGAACGTCGGGGCGACTCTGCACGGGCGTGCCGCAGGATGAGGACATGCGCCTTCTCGTGCTCGGCGGCACCCATCACGTCGGTCGTGCCGTTGTCGAGGCCGCGCTCGAGCGGGGCGACACCGTCACCACGGTCACCCGAGGGTTGAGCGGGCCGTCCGCGAGGGGAGCCGACGCTGTCCATGTCGACCGTACTGACCGCCAGGCTCTCGACACCGCGCTTCGGGACCAGACCTGGGACGTCGCCCTCGACACCTGGTCCGGCGCACCACGTCTCGTGCACGACTCGACCGCCCTGCTCGCCGCCCAGGTCGCCCACTACGTCTACGTGTCGAGTCGGTCGGTGTACGTCTGGCCGATGCCGCCGGGTTCCGATGAGTCGGCGCCGGTGGTCGATGCCGACCCCATGAGTGACGGCGAGTCTGACTACGCGGCCGCCAAGCGAGGTGCCGAGATGGCGGTCGAGCAGACCTTCGGTGAGCGGGCGCTCCTTGCCCGGGCCGGGCTGATCCTAGGCCCGTACGAGGTCGTCGGCCGCTTGCCCTGGTGGCTCGGTCGGATCGCGCGGGGCGGCAGAGTCCTCGCCCCCGGCCCCTGGGAGAGACCGCTGCAGTACGTCGACGGGCGGGACCTGGCGACCTGGCTGCTGGCAGCCGCAGACCGACGCCTGGGCGGGGCTTTCAACGCCGTCAGCAGACCGGGGCATGCCACCATCGGCGAGCTTCTCGAGGCGTGTGCCGAGTCCACCGGCGCCGACGCCGAGCTCGTGTGGACCCCGCCCGAGGTGATCGACGCCGCGGGTATCTCCGGTTGGACCGAGCTGCCGATCTGGGTACCACCGACTGGCGACCTGGCGGGGCTGCACGCGGCCGACGTCTCGGCGGCGTACCGCGAAGGGCTGACCTGCCGCCCGGTGGCCGACACCGTCCGGGACACGTGGCGCTGGCTGTCGGAGGAGGGGCTGCCGGAGCCGCCGCCGGGTCGCCCAGGCACCGGGCTGCACCCCGACAAGGAGCAGGCGCTCCTGGCCGCCATGGGGTGACCGCGGGTGGTGATGGTGAGCGGCCGTCATTCCCGCCGGGTCCACCGGATTCCCCACGAGCGGCAGGCCGCCGTACCCTGGGCGGACCATGACGACGACCCTCCCGCGGACGTACGAGGTGCGGACCTACGGATGCCAGATGAACGTCCACGACTCCGAGCGCCTGTCCGGGCTGCTCGAGCGGGCCGGATATGTGCGCGCCGGAGACGGCGCGGCCGCCGATGTGGTGGTCTTCAACACCTGTGCGGTGCGGGAGAACGCCGACAACAAGCTGTACGGCAACCTGAGCCACCTGGCCCCGGTCAAGGCAGCCAGGCCTGGGATGCAGATCGCCGTGGGTGGCTGTCTGGCGCAGAAGGACAGGGCAGAGATCACCCGCCGGGCGCCGTACGTCGATGTCGTCTTCGGCACCCACAACATCGGCTCCCTGCCGGTGCTGCTCGAGCGGGCGCGCGTGAACCGCGAGGCACAGGTCGAGATCCGCGAGTCCCTCGACGTGTTCCCTTCGACGTTGCCGGCCCGGCGGGAGTCCGCCCATGCGGCCTGGGTCGCGATCAGTGTGGGGTGCAACAACACGTGTACGTTCTGCATCGTGCCGGCGCTGCGCGGCACGGAGCGGGACCGGCGACCGGGTGACGTGCTCGCGGAGGTCGAAGCGCTCGTCGGCGAGGGTGTCGCCGAGGTCACCCTCCTCGGCCAGAACGTCAACTCCTACGGAGTCGAGTTCGGTGACCGGTTCGCGTTCGGGAAGCTGCTCAGGTCCTGTGGTGAGATCGAAGGCCTGGAGCGGGTGCGCTTCACGTCACCGCATCCTCGTGACTTCACCGACGACGTCATCGCGGCGATGGCCGAGACCCACAACGTGATGCCGCAGCTCCACATGCCGATGCAGTCGGGCTCGAACGTCATGCTGAAGGCGATGAAGCGGTCCTACCGCCGCGACCGCTACCTCGGGATCCTGGACCGCGTGCGGACCGCGATGCCCGACGCCTCGATCACCACCGACATCATCGTGGGCTTCCCGGGTGAGACGGAGGCTGACTTCGCTGACACGCTCGACGTCGTCGAGCAGGCGCGCTTCAGCGGGGCGTACACGTTCGTCTACTCGCGCCGGCCGGGCACGCCGGCGGCCTCGATGGCCGGCGCGGTACCCGCCCCGGTGGTGCGGGAGCGGTACCAGCGGCTGGTCGAGCGCGTCAACCAGATCGCGTGGGAGGAGAACCTGCGCTTCGTGGGCCGCCGGGTCGAGGTGCTGGTCGCCGTGGGCGAGGGCCGCAAGGACGAGGCAACCCGGCGCGTCTCGGGGCGAGCTCGTGACAACCGGCTCGTGCACGTCGCCGCGGGCCAGGCGAAGGTGCTGCCCGGTGACGTCGTGGTGGCCGAGGTGACACACGCGGCTCCGCACCACCTGGTCTGCGATGCGCCCCTGGTGTCGGTACGACGCGGCCGGCCCGGCAGGCCGGAGCAGAGCGGCTCGCGGGTCGGGCTCGCGATGCCGACCGTGGGAGCGCCGACCAGCCTGGGACAGCCCGCCTGCCAGGTCTGCTGAGGTGGCGCGGAGCGACTTCCTGGAAGGCGTGAGCCACACGCCGTACTGGCTTGCCGATCCGGCGCGGCCCGCCGCGAGGCCGGCCCTGCGGCGAGACACGACTGCCGACCTGCTCGTCGTGGGTGGTGGCTACAGCGGGCTGTGGACCGCACTGCTCGCCAAGGAAGCCGACCCGGGCCGGGACGTCATGCTGGTCGAGGCCGGCCGGATCGGCTGGGCGGCAAGTGGGCGCAACGGGGGCTTCTGCGCGGCGAGCCTCACCCACGGCGCGGCCAACGGTCGGGCCCGGTTTCCCGCGGAGTTCGACACCCTGGAACGGCTCGGCGCCGAGAACCTGCAGGGCCTGCGCGAAAGCGTTGCCCGCTACGCGATCGACGCTCAGCTGGAGTCCAGCGGGACGCTCGACGTCGCGACCGAGGAGCATCAGGTCGAGTGGCTGCGCGACGGAGCGGCGCGGGACGGCCTTGAGTTTCTCGACGCCACGCGAGTGCGTCGCGAGGTCGACTCACCCACCTACCTGGCCGGGCTGTGGGACCACGACGGCGCCGTCATGGTGCACCCGGCGAAGCTAGCCTGGGGCCTGGCGGTCGCCGCCGAGTCGCTCGGCGTGCGGATCCATGAGGGCACCCGCGCGGTCGGCATCGACTCTGCCGGGCCTGCGGGGCGACGCCGGCTGGTCGTCGGCGCGGGGGAGCACACCGTCACGGCTCGCCAGCTCGCGCTCGGGACGAACGCCTTCCCCTCCCTGGTCCGACGGGCGCGGCCGCTCGTCGTCCCCGTCTACGACTACGCGATCGTCACCGAGCCGCTGACCGAAGCGCAGCTCGGCGCCATCGGGTGGGCCAACCGGCAGGGGATCGGCGACGTCGCGAACCAGTTCCACTACTACCGGTTGACGCCTGACAACCGCATCCTGTTCGGCGGGTACGACGCGATCTACCACTTCGGCGGGCACGTCCGGCCGGCGTACGACGTGCGGCGGGCCACCTTCGCGCTCCTCGCCGACCATCTCGACGCGACGTTCCCGCAGCTCGGGGGAGCTCGCCTGACGCACGCCTGGGGCGGCGCCATCGACCTCTGCGGGCGGTTCTGCGCGTTCTTCGGGACCGCGAACCGGGGCCAGACTGCCTATACGGCCGGCTTCACCGGGCTCGGCGTAGGCGCCACCCGGTTCGCCGCCCAGGTCATGCTCGACCTGCTCTCCGGCGTCGAGACGGAGCGCACCGCGACCGAGATGGTGCGCACCAAACCGCCGCCCTTCCCGCCGGAACCACTCGCCTGGCTCGGCGTCCAGGCCACCCGGGCCGCGATCAAGGCCGCCGACCGTCGTCAGGGGCGGCGCAACCGCTGGCTGCGCACGATCGACAAGCTGGGTCTCGGCTTCGACTCCTGACTCGACTGCAGTCCTTCCCCTCGCTACGTCGATGGGCGGAGCTCCCTCAGAAGCCGTACGTCACGACCGGCGGCAAGCGACCGTCACGCACCCCCTCGATGACGAGGAGCTCGTGCGGAACCACCGGATCGGGGAGATCGTCGAGCCGGCACCAGCGGAGGCCGGCGTTCTTGTCGGGCTCCATCGCCCGGGGCTCGCCCGACCAGCGGCGGCACTCGAAGAAGAAATCGGCCCGCTCGTCGATCGGCCGGTGGTTGCCGTGGGTGCGATGCATGCCACAAAGCGGAAGCAGGTCCGCCACCTCGATGGTGATCCCCAGCTCCTCCCCAGCCTCGCGGGCTGCGGCGTCGAAGACCGACTCGTCCTCCTCGACATGCCCGGCGGCGGCCATCGCCCAGAACCCGTCGCGGTACCCGGTGTTCCGTCTCAGCTGCAGGAGCGCCTCATCGCCGCGGCGTAGGAGCACGTACGCCGCCGGGATCACCCGGAATCGTTGCGTCACAACGCAGACCATAGCCTCAAGGACATGCTCGTCAGTGCCGTCGTCTGCCCCCATCCGCCGGCTGTCGTGCCGGCGGTCTCGCGAGGAGCGGCCGGGTTGATGGACGAGACGCGAGGCGCCTGCATGGGCGCCCTGCAGGCGATCTCGAGCGCCGGCCACGACAGTTTCGTCTGTGTCGGCGCCGGTCCGGCTACGGCGCGGTGGGGACCGGAAGCGGGTGGGACCCTCGACGCGTTCGGTGTGCGGTCGTCGTACGGGGGTGCAGCCTGGGTGCTTCCGCCGGCTCTCACCATCGCTGCCTACCTGCTCGATGAGGCAGGGGTCGTCGACGTCGACGTCTTCCAAGCGATCGCTGCAGATGCGACGGCGAAGGCGTGCAGCGACCTTGGCGAGGAGCTGGCGCAATGCTCGGAGCGGGTCGCCATGCTCGTGATGGGTGACGGAAGCGCCAAGCTGACCCTGAGCTCTCCCGGCTACCAGGACCCACGGGCAGGCCCCTTCGACGCGGACGTGGTACGCGCCTTGAGCAAGCCGGATCCGGAGGCCCTGCTGCGGATCGACCCGGTGCTGGCCGCCGACCTCTGGGTCGCCGGCAGAGCGAGCTGGCAGGTCTTGGCCGGGGCGCTGGCCCAGGCCGCTGGCCGGGTCACGGGTTCGGTCGCGTACTACGGTGCGCCGCTCGGGGTGGGCTACTTCGTGGTCCAGCTGACGACGGACTGACGACGTACTGACGTCGGCGACGGACGCTAACGGCGGCCAGCTCTTTGAGATGCTAAGGAACCGAACGGCTGGCCCGCGCGCGAACAAGCAGCCGAACCGTTCCGTACCACTCGCGAATCCGGGTCAGGGGGCGGGGGTGTGGCCAGGGCCGCCCGGCGGGGGCGGTGGCGGCGGAGGCGGCGGTGACTTGTGCTCCTCGGCCTTGATCTTGTCGACGGCCGCAGTCGCCTGCTGGGTGCCCTTGGCGATCTTGTCGGAGTACTTGCCCTTGGTCTTCTTGTCCACAAAGTCACCGGCCTTGCCGATGCCGCCCTTGATCTGCGGAGCGTGTTCGTCGACCGCCTCGACGGCCTTGTCCTTCGCCTGGCTGGCCGTGGTCTTGAGCTTGTCCAGGAATCCCATTGCTTCTCCTCAAGCCGATGCTGTGGTTGTGCAGCGTACGACACCGTTACCTTATCGACAGCGGACGCGTCTCGCGCGCCGGTCGCGGCGGCAGGATCGCGGGCGTCATAAGGTCGTGCCACTCGGCCACGACCGACCGGAGGGACCGATGGTGGCAACCAGCTACGCCGCAGCCACCGGACCTGATGACCGCCGGTGAGATCGCGCCGCCGGTAGTGGCGGTCATAGGTCCGACGGCGGCCGGCAAGAGCGGCCTGGCGGTCGACCTGGCACTCGCCATCGGCGGCGAGGTCGTCAACGCGGACTCGATGCAGGTCTACCGCGGCATGGACATCGGCACCGCCAAGCTTGCGCCGCAGGAGCGGCGCGGGGTGCCCCATCATGTGCTCGACATGCTCGACGTCGGCGAGCCCTCGACGGTTGCCGAGTTCCAGGGTTGGGCGCGGGAGGCGATCGGGGACTGCCGGGACCGCGGTGTCGTCCCGGTGCTCGTCGGTGGCTCGGCGCTGTACCTGCGGGCCGTTCTCGACGAGTTCGAGTTCCCGGGGACCGACGCCGTCATTCGTTCCCGGCTCGAGAGTCGGCTCGCGGCCATCGGTGCGCCGGCTCTCCATGGCCTGCTGGCCGCTGTCGACCCGGTCGCCGCCCAGCACATCCTGCCCACCAACGGCCGTCGAGTCGTGCGCGCCCTGGAGGTCATCGAGATCACCGGTCGCCCGTTCCAGGCGTCGCTCCCTCAGCACGTCTACGCCTTCGACCGGGTCGTCCAGGTGGGCATCGACATACCGCACGACATCCTCGACAGTCGGATCGACGAGCGGGTACGCCGGATGTGGGCCGCTGGATTCGTGGCGGAGGTCCGCCGCCTCGAACGAGCCGGGCTGCGGGAGGGGCGCACCGCGAGCCGGGCCCTCGGCTACCGGCAGGTACTTGCCTTCCTCGCCGGAGAGATCGGCGAGGAGCAGGCCCTGGAGGACACCGTGCTGCGGACCCGGCGGTTCGCGCGGCGGCAGGACTCCTGGTTCCGACGGGACCCTCGGATCCGTTGGCTGCCGTTCGGGGCCGCAGATCTGCTGGACCGCGTGGTGGACGCCGTACGATTCGAGGCGTGAGGTTCCCGTTCGTCAAGGGTCACGGCACCCGCAACGACTTCGTCGTGTTGCCCGATCCCGACGGCACGACTCACGGTGACCTCGACCCTGCCCTGGTCCGGCAGGTCTGCGACCGGCGCTCCGGCATCGGCGCCGACGGTGTGCTGCGGGTGCTGCGCGGCGACGTCGACGGCGGAGCGGACTGGTTCATGGACTACCGGAACGCCGACGGCACCGTCTCGCAGACGTGTGGGAACGGGATCCGGGTGTTCGCCCGCTATCTGGCCGACGCCGGTCTCATCGACCCCGCTCGCCCGCTTGCCGTGGACACACGCGACGGGATCAAGAGCGTCGAGTTCTGCGACGACGGCGAGGTCAGCGTGGACATGGGACGTCCCCAGGTCGGCCTCCCGGTGAAGGTGGCCGTCGACGGGCTGGTCCTGGACGCGATATCCGTCGACATGGGCAACCCCCACGCGGTGGTGTTCGTCGAGTCGCTGGCCGACGCCGGCGCCCTGCAGGCAGCGCCCGGCTATGACACCGCTGACTTCCCCGACGGGGTCAATGTCGAGTTCGTCGTCCGCCGAGGCACCCGTGCCCTGGCTTTCCGGGTCTTCGAACGCGGGGTGGGGGAGACACAGTCGTGCGGCACCGGTGCGTGTGCGGTGGTGGCCGCTGCCGAGCACCGCTCCGGCGAGCCCGGTACGACGTACCGGGTCGACGTCCCGGGCGGGACGCTCACCGTGACGCGCGGGGAGGACGACCACCTTCATCTCAAGGGTCCGGCGGTGATCGTGGCGGACGGCGTCTGGACCGGTTAGCGTCCGCTACTTGACGAGGGCGTCGATCGCCTTCTTCAGGGCGCTCGGCTGGCTGGGACGGCGAGGAGCGCGCTCCCGCAGCCGGAGCATCTCGGCACCGAGCTCCTTGAGCTGGTTGCGCCCCAGACCTTCGCGCACCTTCGGGAACCAGTCCTGTTCCTCCTCCTCCATGTGGTGGCGGACATTCTCGATGAGCACGGTGGTCTTGGCCGTGAAACGCTCGTCCTCCGGCGACATGGTGGACAGCTCCATGCACAGCACGTCCGCGACGTGGTGCTCCTCGTAGGACTCGAGGACGTCGTCCTCGAGGTCCGGCAGCAGTGCGCGGACCCGGGGGTACATGCCTTCGTTCTCGATATAGGTATGGATGGTCAGCAGCTCGAGGATCCGGTCCACGATCTTGCCTTGTTTCACCTGTGCGCTCTCGCTGGTCCGTTCGAACTCGCGGAACAGCCGGCGAATCTGCTGGTGGTCCTGTTTGAGCATCACGATGGCATCGGTGGACACGGGTTCTCCTCGGCGCAGCGGACGGGCGGACGTTCCTCATACCCGTGAACCGCATCGTGTACTCAGGGCTCGAGATCGTGGTCCTGCTTGCGGGCATGGCGGCCGTCTCGAAGACCTGGTCGCGCCGACGGGCGCGTCCACCGGCGAGCCAGCCGAGGAAAAGGCGTCGAGGCGGCACGGGCCGCCGACGTACAGTGGATCCAAGATGACAGCGAACTTCCCGTACGCCGACCAGCCCGGCTTCGAGCCCGCAGCAGCGTCGCAGCTCTCCACCGACAGTGACATCGACCTCCAGACGGGGCCCGCCGAAACCTGGGATGACTGGGGCGGCGACGGCGAGGATGTCTTCGGTCAGGGAGACTACGAGCTGGAGGAGCGAAACGCGCTCCGCCGCGTCGCCGGACTGTCGACCGAGCTCGAGGACGTCTCCGAGGTCGAGTACCGGCAGCTGAGGCTGGAGCGGGTCGTCCTCGTGAGCGTGTGGAGCGAGGGCACCCAGGAGGAGGCGGACAACTCCCTGGTCGAGCTCAAGCTGCTCGCCGAGACCGCCGGCTCACAGGTGCTCGACGCGCTGTCACAGCGCCGACAGAAACCCGACCCGGCCACCTACATCGGACCCGGCAAGGTCCAGCACCTGACGATGGTGGTCGCCGACACCGGCGCCGACACGGTGATCTGTGACGGGGAGCTGAGCCCCTCACAGCTGCGCAACTTAGAGGACCGCGTGAAGGTCAAGGTCGTGGACCGGACCGCGCTCATCCTCGACATCTTCGCCCAGCATGCGCGCTCCAAGGAGGGCAAGGCGCAGGTGGAGCTCGCCCAGCTCGAGTACGGCAAGCAACGGCTTCGTGGCTGGGGCGGGAACCTGTCCCGGCAGGCCGGCGGGCGGGTCGGCTCGCGGGGGGGCGGGATCGGTGGCCGCGGCCCCGGCGAGACGAAGCTCGAGACCGACCGTCGCCGCATCTCGGCGAGGATGGCCAAGCTGCGCCGCGAGCTGGAGCACATGCAGACCGCACGGGTGACGAAGAAGGCCGAGCGGGTACGCCGGCAGGTGCCCGCGGTCGCGATCACCGGCTACACCAACGCCGGTAAGTCGTCGCTGCTCAACCGGCTGACCGGGTCGGCGGTCCTCGTCGAGGACGCGTTGTTCGCGACCCTGGACCCGACCACGCGGCGCACCACCACGAGCGACGGGAGGGTATACACCCTCTCCGACACCGTCGGCTTCGTCCGCCACCTGCCGCACCAGCTCGTCGAGGCTTTCCGGTCGACGCTGGAGGAGGTCGCCGACACCGACCTGGTGCTGCACGTCGTCGACGGGTCCCACCCCGACCCCGAGGGGCAGATCGCGGCGGTGCGCGAGGTGCTTGCCGAGATCGGCGCCGACAGCGTGCCCGAGCTGATCGTGATCAACAAGGTCGACGCGGCCGACCCCCTGGTGATCGCCAGACTCACCGCCCACGAGCCGCACTCGGTCGTGGCGTCGGCGCGTACCGGAGCCGGCATCGAGGACCTGCTCGGGGCGATCGAGCGCGACCTGCCGCGGCCGAGCGTCGAGATCGAGGTGCTGCTGCCCTACTCCCGCGGAGACCTGGTCAGCAGGATCCATCAGGAGGGTGAGGTGCTCTCGCTCGAGCATCTCGATGTGGGGTCACAGGTTCATGCCCGGGTGAACCCGAACCTGGCTGGCGAGCTCCGCGAGTTCGCGGCGGCACATACCCGCGACTGAGCCGGCCGTCGTCGTACCATGACGGAATGTACGACGAGGACGAGGACGACGAGGACCAGCTGGCGGCGTACCTGCACAGCCTGCCTGGCGTCCCGATGGACGCGCAGTCCATGGGCCTCGACCGGAACGTGCCCGAGGGAGCCTGGCTCGCCTTCGCGGGGTCGCTCAGCTCGAGGAAAGCCTCGCACCGCGTCGTGGCCTGGCTGATCCTGGTCGCCGTCGTGCTCTCCTTCGTCCTGACCCTTCGGGCCGAGCTCACCGGCTGAACCTGCTGCCGCACCTGATTTGCGACGTGGTCCGGAGCGCAGGGATCCTGTGGAGAGCCAGGCGAGCCGCCGGCGCAGGTCGGGATAGCCTCGATCGGTGACCACGCCCGCCGAACCGACCGTCGAGGCGGTGCTGCATGCCGCCGTCGACGCCGTGGGCGGCGAGGACCGGCCGGGGCAGGTCGAGATGGCCGTAGCGGTGCGGGAGGCGATGGAGTCCGGAGAGCACCTGCTCGTGCAGGCCGGCACCGGGACCGGCAAGTCGCTGGCCTATCTCGTCCCGGCGCTGCTTCACGACGACCGGGTGGTCGTCGCCACGGCGACCCTGGCACTGCAGCACCAGCTCGTCGAACGCGACATCCCTGCCCTGCTGGAGGCCGCGAGGGAGGTGATGGGTGCCCGCCCGTCGTACGCCGTGCTCAAGGGCCGGAGCAACTATGCGTGCCTGCACCGGATCCGTGACGGGGTCCCCGACGACCAGGGGACGCTCGTCGACCTTCCCGAGGGAAGCGTCGGCGCAGAGGTGCTCCGGCTGCGGACCTGGGCCGAGAAGGAGTCCAAGGCCGGCGGCACGGGCGACCGGGACAGCGCGCCGTCGCATGCGGAGCGGGTGTGGCGCCAGGTCTCCGTGAACCACCGCGAGTGCCTCGGCGCGGCGAAGTGTCCCTATGGCGTCGAGTGTTTCGCAGAACGGGCCCGTGACCGGGCGATGCGCTCGTCGCTCGTCGTCACGAACCATTCGTTGCTCGCGATCGACGCCATCGAGGGCGTCCCGATGATTCCGGAGTACGACGTCGTGGTCGTCGACGAGGCGCACGAGCTGGTCGCCCGGGTGACCCAGGCCGAGACGGACGAGCTGTCGCTTCCGTTCGTGGAGCGCGCAGCGCGGCGGGCCGGCAACTTCGTGGAAGGGGCCGCCCCTCATGACCTCGGCGACGCGGTGGACGCGCTGCGGGCCGCCCTCGACGACGTGCAGCCCGGGCGGATCGACGTGCTTCCGGACGGCGTTGCGATGGGGCTTGCGACGGTGCGGGACGCGGCACGGGCGACGATGGGCGGCTTTCCCAAGGAGGCAGCCGACGCCGAGGGTGACGCTGCCCGGCAGCAGGCCCGCGGGATGGTCGACGACGTCCGCAAGATCGCCGAGCGGCTGGCGCTCAACCGCTCGGACGACGTCGTCTGGCTCTCCGAGCGCGACCCGGCACGCGGAGGCAACCAGCTGTGCGTTGCGCCGCTGCAGGTGTGGGGCCAGCTGCGCGACAAGCTGCTCACCGACAAGACGGTGATCTGCACGTCGGCAACGCTCAAGCTCGGCGGTGACTTCACCGCCCTCGCGACCTCGATCGGGCTCAAGCCCTCCGAGCGGGTCGACGAGGCGTCAACCGCAGGCCTCCGTGGCGCGCTGGCGCAGCCGAACCCGGACCCAAGCGGCCGAGGCATCGAAGACAACCCGAATCGGCACCCGGACCCGGACTCCCTGACGAAGACCGGGGCAGCAGCTGCGCAGGTGCTGCCCTGGCGAGGGATCGACGTCGGTTCCCCTTTCGACTACCCGAGGCAGGGGATCCTGTATGTCGCGCGAGCCCTCCCACCGCCGGGACGAGACGGCATCGGGCAGGCCCAGCTCGATGAGATCCAACGGCTGGTGGAGGCCGGCCAGGGCCGCACGCTCGGCCTGTTCTCCTCTCGACGCGCCGCGGAGGCGGCGGCGGAGGCGTTGCGCCAGGTCGTGCCGCATCTGCCGATCCTGTGTCAGGGGGACGGCCAGCTGTCGCACCTGCAGGCTGAGTTCGTCGCCAACCCTGCCGTGAGCCTGTTCGGGACGCTGTCGCTGTGGCAGGGCCTCGACGTCCCCGGCGACACCTGCCGGCTGGTGATCATCGACCGGATCCCGTTCCCCCGGCCTGACGACCCGTTGATGTCAGCGCGGGCGGTCGCCGCCGATCGAGCAGGCGGCAACGGGTTCATGGCCGTCTCGGCCACCCATGCCGCGCTGCTGCTGGCTCAGGGCACCGGCCGACTGATCCGTACCAAGCGGGACCGGGGTGTGGTCGCGGTGCTGGACCCTCGGCTGGCCACGGCTCGCTACTCGACGTTCCTGCGGGCCTCGTTGCCGCCGATGTGGGTGACCTACGACGGAACGGTCGCCAGGGCGGCTCTCCAGCGGCTGGCGACGTCCGCCGCATGATCGCGTCGCGCCGCCCCGAGTCGGATGGGTCGCCTCGAACGTCACGACCTCCGGCGCGCGGCGCGGATGACCGCGGTCACTTCCCTCAGACCCGGCGCAGCACCGTGACCACCTTGCCGAGGATCGTGGCGTTGGTGCCGTCGATGGGCTCGAACGCCGGGTTGTGGGGGAGCAGCCAGACCTTCCCGCCCTTCCTCTGAAGCGTCTTCACGGTCGCCTCACCGTCGATCATGGCGGCGACGATCTCGCCGTTCTCGGCGGTCGCCTGCTGCCGGACGACGACGTAGTCGTGGTCACAGATCGCTGCCTCGATCATCGACTCACCGGTGACCTCGAGGAGGAACAACGTCCCTTCGCCGACGAGCTGCTTCGGCAGCGGGAACATCTCCTCGACTCTCTCCTCGGCGAGGATGGGCCCACCGGCGGCGATCCGACCGACAACCGGCACCATGACCGCGGCCGGGAAGGCATCACCGACGCCGGTCTCGTCGGCGCCGCTCGGCTGCAGGTCGGAGTCGGGAAGCAGCACCTCGAGGGCGCGGGGTCTGTTGAGGTCGCGACGAATGAATCCCTTGCCCTCGAGCACGCGCAGCTGGTGGGCGACGGAGGACGTGCTGGTGAGTCCGACCGAGTGGCCGATCTCTCGCATGCTGGGCGGGTAGCCGCGGGTCAGCACTGAGTCCCGGATCACCGCCAGCACGCGACGCTGCCGAGGCGTCAGTCCGGATGCGTCGGGGGGTCCGTCCGGTAGCTCGCGAACGGCGGTGGTGGGTTGAGTCTTGGCCATCTGCCTCACCTTCGGAATGCGTGTGCGGGTCATCTGACGATGGCTCGAGGCAGTAGCACCGCATGTCTCGGGCTGTCTCGGGCTGATCTGGGGCTGTCCCGGGCTGATCTTGGTCCGCTACAGACGCTAGACCTCGAGACAGACAGTTTCAAACACCTGTTCGAAGCGGCGTGTCTCTCCGGGCGGGCTTCGGGGGCTGGGTTCTTGTCTGTGGATGGTGTTACGCTCGCTCATATGTTCGATCGAACGTGTATTCGATATCGCGTCCGGATTCTGTCGGCGGCACCAGATAGGGCGTGGACCGACACCACACCATTCAAGACGGCCCAGGTGCGGCCGACTTCCGTCCAGGGAGGTTCCCGATGAGCAGCTCCACCCACAGCGTCCATGTCCCGACGGCGACAAGGCCCGACCGCGGGACGGCGACAAGGCCGCCCCACGGGCCCGACCGCGTCGTCCGCCTCACCCGACGCGGCCGCCTCGTGGTCGCGCTGACCGTGGCTGTCGCGGTCATGTTCTTGTTCGCCATGCGCGGGGACCCTGCAGTCTCCACCAGCGTGGTGCATCACCAGCAGACCTCGACGATCGTGGTGACACCCGGCGAGACCGTCTGGGACATCGCTCGCACGATGTCGGCCGGCTCGGACCCACGGCCGATAGTCGCCCAGATCGAGGCGCTCAACTCGCTGCCCGACGCCGGTTCGATCCGCGTCGGACAGCCGTTGCTGGTGCCGGCGCCTTAGCAACCCCGCACCGTCGAGGGAGGCTATCGAAAGGTCTAGACCAATTGTGGGGCAGTCCCTAGGCTTGACGGGTGAGGCCGGAACACGCACCGGAACGGGTGGTGCCGTCGCCGGAACCGCCGGGCCTGACGGAACCGGCTCTGTCGGCACGGACGTCCGAGCGCCGCCTGCCGAGCCGAGCCCGCGTCGTGGTGGTCGGCGGGGGAGTCGGCGGAGCGAGCATCGCCTACCACCTTGCCGAGATGGGTGAGACCGACGTGGTGCTCGTCGAGCGTGCGGAGCTGACGAGCGGCTCGACGTTCCACTCCGCCGGCCTGGTCGGCCAGCTGCGTGCCGACCCGGCGCTGACCCGGATGAACATGTACTCCGTGGACCTCTACCGACGGCTGCAGATGACCGACCGGCCGCCCAGCTGGGTCGAGAGCGGTGGCATCAAGCTGGCGTCCTCGCCTGAACGGCTCGCGGAGATGCGCCGCCAGATCTCCTGGGCGACGACGTTCGACCTTCCCCTGCACGAGCTCTCGGTCTCCGAGGCTGTCGACCGGTTCCCACTCATGGATCCCGCCGACGTGGTCGGTGCCGCGTTCCTGGAGTCCGACGGGTACGTCGACCCGTCGCAGCTGTGCCAAGCCCTCGCCGGACATGCGCGTGCCAAGGGGATTGTCGTCAGTCCGCACACCCGTGTCCTCGGCATCGACACCGCGGACACCCTTCGCGGCACGGCCGGCGACGTGGACCGGTCGGTGACGAGGGTCCGCACCGACCGCGGCGACATCGAGTGTGAGGTCGTGGTCGACGCGGGAGGCATCTACGCCGCCGAGATCGCGCGGATGGTAGGGGTCCGGGTGCCGGTCGTCCCGCTGTCCCACCAGTATCTGGTCACCGACGCGCTGCCGGAGCCGGCGGCGGCCGTACTCGGCGGGCGTGCCCGGCTTCCGACGCTTCGTGACCCGGACCTTTTGGTCTACTGGCGCGTCGAGGGGAACGCCTTGCTGATGGGCGGGTACGAGCGCAACCCGGCACCCTGGCACGCGTCGCTGACGGCGTTCGACGACATCCCGCATGACTTCAACGCGAAGCTGCTCTCGGAGGACTGGGAGAGGTTCGAGGAGATCGCTGTCAACGCGGCGAAGCGCCTCCCGGTGATGGCCGATGTCGGGCTGAAGACGTTCATCAACGGGCCCGAGGCGTTCACGCCCGACAACGAGTTCTGTCTCGGCGAGACCGCCGTCGCCGGGTTCTTCGTCGCGGCGGGCTTCTGTGCGCACGGGATCGCCGGCGCTGGAGGTATCGGTAAGGTGATGGCCGAGTGGGTGCTGGAAGGCGAGCCGGGCCTCGACCTCTGGCACATGGACATCAGCCGCTTCGGTGACGCGTACCGCTCGCCGTCGTACACGGTGAAGCGGACCTTGGAGAGCTACCAGAGGTACTACGACATCAGCTTTCCCGACCGCGAGCGCGAGTCGGGGCGGCCGCTGCGTACCTCACCGGCCTACCGGTCGCACCGTGAGCACGGCGCGAGCTTCGGGGAGAAGGCCGGGTGGGAACGCGTCAACTTCTACGACACGAACACCGCACTCGGCGACCAGACACTCCGGCCGGACGGCTGGGCCGGGCGAGGCTGGTCGGCCGCGACCGGCGCTGAGCACCACGCAACCCGCACGGCCGCCGGACTCTTCGATGAGACGTCGTTCGCGAAGCTCAGCGTCACGGGGCCGGAGGCTGCCGTCTTTCTCAACCGCGTCTGCGACAACGACGTCGCGCGGGACGTCGGCGACATCACGTACACCCAGGCGCTCAACACCCGCGGCGGCATCGAGTGTGACTTCACCGTCACGCGGCGCCGCTTCGACGAGTTCCTGGTGGTCACCGGTACGGCATACGGCGCCCACGACCTGGCGTGGCTGCGCCGACGGGCGCGGCTCGACGGCTACGACGTGCGGATCGACGACATCACGGGATCCCTGGTGTGCTTCGCGTTGTGGGGCCCGGCGGCTCGTGACATCCTGGCGGGTCTGACTCCCTGCGACGTGTCGGACGAGGCGTCGCCTTTCATGTCCGCGCAGTCGACGACCGTCGGTGACGTTCCGGTGTGGGCCCTTCGCGCGAGCTTCACCGGGGAGCACGGGTGGGAGCTCTACGCCAGCACGGAGTACGGCGCCGCCTTGTGGACGAGACTCGTGGACGTGGGATCGTCGTACGGCCTTCGGCTCTGCGGCTACCGGGCCCTCGACTCGCTCCGGCTCGAGCGCGGTTACCGAGTGTGGAGCACTGACATCACGCCCGAGACCAACCCGTACGAGGCCGGCCTCGGGTTCTGCGTCAAGCTCGACAAGCCGGGTGGCTTCGTCGGAGACGAGGCGGTGCGCCGGGTCAGGTCGAACGGAGTGTCGCGCAAGCTGTGCTGCCTGGCACTCGACGACGCCCGGTCGGTTGTGCTGGGTGCCGAGCCGGTGCGGGCCGCCGGTGAGGTGGTCGGGCGGGTGACGTCGGGAGGGTACGGCTACAGCGTCGCTACGTCGATCGGCTACGCCTACCTGCCGGTGGACCTTGCGGTGGCGGGTACGACGCTGATCGTCGACCTGTTCGGCGTGCCCGTCGGCGCCACCGTGGTGACCCAGCAGGAGCTCTGGGCGCGAGCGGCGACCCCAGCCCGGGCGCCGACCGATCGCTAGACCCCGACCTGCTGCGGCGTGGCGGCGCTGACCGTGCCTCCGTTGCCGAGCTCACCGTACGTGTTGGACCCCCAACACCAGGCAACGCCGCCGGCGCGAATCCCGCACGAGTGCTCCTCGCCACCGCTGATGCTGACCCAGTCGGTGGCTGTATCGACCCGGATCGGGGAGTACTGGTCCCGGAACTTGCCGTCGCCGAGCTGACCGAACCCGTCCCAGCCCCAGCACCACAAGGTGCCGTCGGTCATGGTGCCGCAGGTGTGGGCGCCGCCCGCTCCGACCGTCAGCCAGTCGGTGTCCAGGCCCACCCGGAGGGGATCGGGGCTGTCCGTCGTGGTCCCGTCGCCGAGCTGCCCATGGTTGTTGGTGCCCCAGCACCACACCGTGCCCGTGGTGCGGGTGGCGCAGGTGGAGTAGTCCCCGGTGGTCACGGTGGCCCAGGTATGGCCGTGTCCGACCCGGACCGGAGTGTGTCGGCCGGCTCGAGAGGTTGGCGCACCAGAAAGGTGGTAGCCCCAGCACCAGAGGCTGCCGTCGGTCTGAGTGCCGCAGGTGTGCCCGTAGGCGGCGCTGACGGTTTTCCAGGTGGCCGCCACTCCGATCTGGACCGGGTTGAGGTTCACCCGCTGCACCGTTCCGTCGGCCAGCACGTGGCGGGTGTGGTCGCCCCAGCACCACAGCGTCCCGTCGGTCCCCGTCGCGCACGTGTGGCGGGCACCTGCCGTGACGGTGGCCCAGCTCATGGCCGCCCTGACGCGTGTCGGGATCGACCGGTTCCGCCGGTTGCCGTCCCCCAGCTCGCCGTCGCCGTTGTATCCCCAGCACCACAAGGTGGCGTCGCCGCGGATCCCGCAGGTATGGTTCGCGCCCGCGCTGACCGTGACCCAGTCGGCGGCCATGCCGACCTGGGTCGGCAGAGACCGGTCGGAGGTCTCGCCGTCGCCGAGCTGGCCCTGTGAGTTGACTCCCCAACACCATGCGGTGCCGTCGACCCGGGTCCCGCACGTATGTCCGAACCCCGTGGTGAGCATGGACCAGCTCGTGGAGCTCGTTGCCCGGTGGCCGGCGTGGCTTGACGCACTTGCCTCCGCCCCCGGCGCGGCCATCGAGGTCACCCCGATCGCACCAACAGCCCCCGATATTGCCAGAATCGTCAGACGCTGACGCAGCTTCATATTTCCCCCCGAGGAGGACGCTAGCATATGACGAACATAACCGCTATTGTCCCTTTCTTTCAAACTTCTGCTGCATTGCCGTCTTAATCATGCTATGGGCGATGCTCCGCTCGCAGCCCGCAGGAACCCGTGGGAGCCTGCCACCGTGCGCACGGTGATGCGGATCCGGTCGGGCCGGAAGAGGTCCGAGGCGTACTCGATGGGGCGCCCGGCGGCCGAGGCCGCCGTACGCTCGATGCGCAGCAGGGCCGAGCCGGTGGGGACGCCTAGCAGCCGGGCCACCTCCTCGCCGGCCACGAACGGCTCGAGGTACTCGGTGGCACTCTGCGGCGCGAGGTCGTAGTCGCGGGCCATCCTCGAGTAGAGCGAGCCGGTCAGGCGCTTGTCCAGCAGGCCCGGGAAGAGGTCGGCGGGAAGGTAGGACCGTTCCAGCGCGAGCGGCTGACCCCTCGCCCGTCTCACCCGGACCACCTCGAACACCTCGCCTGCGCGCGACAACCCAAGGGCACGGGCGACCTTGGCGGAGGCGGGGTGCTGCTCGGCCCGTACCACGCGAGCACTGGCCCGGACCTGGCCGCGCCGGAGCTGTTCGGTGAAACCCGCGAGTCCGGTGATGTCGCACTCGATCGTCGGCTCGACGATGAACGTGCCACCGTTGCGCCCGGGAGTGCGCTCGACCACCCCGCGGGTCTCGAGCGCCGCCAGCGCCTGCCGTAAGGTCATCCGGCTGACTCCGAGGGTGGTTGCCAGGTCGGCCTCCCTGGGCAGCTTGTCGCCCGGAGTCAGCGTGCCTGCCGTCATGAGCTCCGTAAGCCACTGCTCGATCTGCTGGTACGCCGGCGGCCCGGCCGCCACCGAGAAGACAGGAGCCGACTCGAGGAGCGACTCACTCCTCGAGACGGTCCCCGGATCGCTCACCGCCGCCCCGTCCGTGATGCAGTCAACCCGGAGATGTCACGGGTTGTCGAAGACCTCGACAACGGTCGAGTCGATGGTGTGCACGGGGCCCTTGAACCAGTGCCTGGCCGAAAGTTGCCACCAGACCGTGATTGCGATCAGCGCCCCGATTGTCACGATCGGGGCGTAGTTGACGAACTTCCAGGCGAACTGGCTGCTGAACGGCACCGCACCCGGCACGAACGGCAGCATCAGGTAGATCGAGACGATGATGATCTCTGCCACGGCCAGCAGGTTCATCCACTTGTACTTGCGTCCGTTGTTCCAGGATCCCGCCTCGAACGCGTCACCCAGGCGCCATCGCAGCCAGATTGGGATGGCGAACGCGAGGTAGAGGCCGATGACCGCGATGGACGTGACGGCGTAGAACGCCACCGGGACGATCAGCGGCGACTGGGCGGTGCCGATGTTCACCGAGATCAGTGAGGGAAGCGTCACCAGGACGCTCACCGTCGCGGCCAACAACACCGCGTTGGCCGGCACCCGGTTTGACGTCAGCCTCGACCATAAGCGCCAGCCGGGCATGGCCCGGTCCCGGCTGAAGGCGAAGGTCATCCTCGACGCCGACGTCATGCATGACGTCGAGCAGAAGAACTGAGCAGAGGCGGAGATGAACAAGACGAGTGTTGCCCAGTGCGTGCCTAGCGAATGCACGAAGATGTAAGCCACCCCACCAGCGCCGACCCCTGCGTTGTCCGGAGTGCCCTGGGGAGTGTTCGGCACGGCGAATACGACGCACAGCAGCAGGATGTAGCCGCCGAGTGCGGAATAGGCGATGGACCGCCAGATGCCCTTGGCGGCGGCCATCGACGCGGAGCCGGTCTCCTCGGAAAGATGTGCAGAGGCGTCGAAGCCCGTGATCGTATACTGCGTCAACAAGAACCCGAACGGCACGATGGCGAAGAAGAACGCGAAGCTCGACGTACTGCCGTTCCCGAAGCCAGAGTTGTTGAACCGTTCGGTGAAGACGTAACTGAACGACTGGTGCTGGCTCGGCACGAGGAGCAGGATCAAGACGATGACGGAGACGCCGGCCACGTGCCACCAGACCGATACGTTGTTCATCACTGCCATCAGATGGCCGCTGAAGATGTTGAGCACGGAGGCTCCGGCGAGCACGAGCAGGAAGATGATGAACACCCTGGTGAGGGAGTAGCTTCCGGCATAGGACTCGGAGTAGGTGCTGATCGTCAGGTCGATGAAGGTCGCGCATCCATAGGCGACACCCGCGGTCACCGCAATCAGCCCGATCAGGTTGAGCCAACCGGCATAGAAGCCTGCCCTTGGACCGCCCAGCTTCGACGCCCACCAGTAGATCCCGCCGGAGGTCGGATAAGCCGAAACGAGCTCCGACATCGTAAAGCCGATGATGAGAATGAAGACGCTGAGGATCGCCCATGACCACGAGATGGAGATCGGCCCACCGTTGTTCCAGCCGGCGCCGAAGTTCGTGAAACAACCGGCGAGGATGGAGATGATCGAGAATGAGATGGCGAAGTTGGAGAAGCCCGACCAGCTGCGATTGAGCTCCTGCTTGTACCCGAGCTCGGCGAGCCGTTTCTCGTCGGCGCTCAGGGGCTTGGTGTCGGACATCGGTGCCCTCCAGTGGGTTGCGCGGCGGCGTCGAGCAGGCGCTCGAAGTCGGGTCCGTCGAACTCCGCGACGGCTCGGTCGTACTTCTGCATCCCCCACGTCCAGAAGTCGAAGTCGATGCTGCTGGTGGCGTGCTGGATCGACGCCCACAGGGTCCAGCCGTACTTCGACATCAGCCCGAAGAGCCTGGCCCGGGCGACCAGCCCGGGTCGTCGTTCCCCGAAGTAGGCATCAACCAGCACCTCAAGCTGCTCGACCGAGAGGCTGGCTTCGCTCCAGATGTTCCCGAGCTCGAAGCACGGGTCGTTGTTGCCGGCGTACTCGTAGTCGATGATCCAGAGCCGCGCGCCGTCGTCGATGAAGTTCGCGGCGAGTAGGTCGTTGTTGCACGGTACGGTCCCAGGCGGGTTCGACGACACGGCCTGGTGGATGCGCGAGACCAGCGGCATGAACTCGAGGTAGCGCGCGGGCAAGGGGAAACCCTGCTCGATCACCGTGTCCAGGTAGGCGCGCTGGATGTCGAACATGTCGAAGTCGTTGACGAAACGCGGCCCCGCGTGCAGGGTTCGGCACGCGGCCGCGACGCGACGGAGCATCGTGGGGTCATCCAGGTCGGCGTCGTTGAGCGTGCGGCCCGGCACGTAGTCGATGACGAGAACGTGCTGGTCCGGGTGGTACTCCACGACGGCCGGGGCTGCGCCGGACTCGGCAGCCGCGAGCGAGTTGGCGTGCTCCGCTTCCCTGTCGATCCCCAGCAGCGTGCTGTCCTTGTTGGACACTCGGACGACGACGTCTCGGCTGCGTGTCGTGACCCGCAGGTTGGTGTTGGTAAGCCCGCCCGGGAGCACAGTTGTCATCCGCGGTCTCTCACGCACGCAGTCGAGGTGGTCGAGGACTGCATCGAAAGCGGCAGGCCGTGCTCGACCCTCCCCGAATGGTGAGTCGCCGTCCGCCACGCCCGGACCACCTCCGTTCAAGGCGACTGTGTCGTTCGAATGCTAGTGGTGGCTTCTTGCTCCGGTCTAGACTTATTCAGATTTCGCCCTGCCCCGTCGAAGGGATTCGCGACATGCCACGCCCCTCACATCTCACGGTCGAAGAGCTACGCAACCTCATCGACGAGGGTCAGGTGGACACCGTCGTCGTCGCGTTCACCGACATGCAGGGGCGGTTGCAGGGCAAGCGCCTGCACGCTCAGTTCTTTCTCGACACGGTCCTCACGCATGGCACCGAGGGGTGCAACTACCTGCTCGCCGTTGACGTCGACATGAACACGGTCAACGGCTATGCGATCAGCTCCTGGTCGACCGGGTACGGCGACATGGAGTTCGTGCTCGACCTGGCGACTCTCCGGCGTACCCCATGGTTGCCCGGCAGCGTCATGGTGCAGTGCGACCTCGCCTGGCTCGACGAGCAGCGGACTCCCGTTGGCCAGTCACCCCGGCAGATCCTCAAGGCGCAGGCGGCGCACGCCAAGGCGGGCGGGTTCGTTGCGTACGCCGGCACCGAGCTCGAGTTCAACATCTACCACGACACGTACGAGGCGGCGTGGGAGAAGGGCTATCGGGACCTGGTCCCCGCCAACCAGTACAACGTCGACTACTCACTCATCGGAACCAGCCGGGTGGAGCCCCTGCTGCGCGACATCCGCAACCACATGTACGGCGCCGGACTCACTGTGGAGTCCGCCAAAGGCGAGTGCAACCTCGGGCAGCACGAGATCGCATTCAAGTTCGACGACGTGGTGCGGACCGCCGACCAGCACTCCGTCTACAAGACCGGAGCGAAGGAGATCGCGAGCCAGCACGGCAAGTCGATCACGTTCATGGCCAAGTATGACGAGCGTGAGGGAAACTCATGCCACGTCCATATGAGCCTGCGCGGCCTCTACGGCGAGATCGTCTTCGACGAGGGTCACGGGCAGTCGAAGCTGTTCGAGAGCTTCGTCGCGGGTGTCCAGGCGACCCTCGCGGAGCTCACCCTCTTCTATGCGCCGAACATCAACTCCTACAAGCGCTTCCAGCCAGGCACGTTCGCGCCGACCGCGGTCGCCTGGGGTCACGACAACCGCACCTGTGCGCTGCGCGTGGTCGGCCACGGTCCGGGGCTCCGGGTCGAGAACCGGCTGCCGGGCGGTGACATGAACCCTTATCTCGGGCTCGCGGCCATGCTTGCGGGCGGCTTATACGGGATCGAGCAGGGTCTGGAGCTCGAGCCCCCGTTGGAGGGGAGCGCCTACGAGTCGGACAAGCCGCATGTGCCGAAGACGCTGCAGGATGCCCGGGACGCCTTCGCCTCGTCGAAGCTGGCGCGGGAGGCGTTCGGTGACGACGTCGTCGACCACTACCTCAACGCGGCCGACGTGGAGCTGACCGCCTTCAACGCCGCGGTCACCGACTGGGAACGCGTCCGCGGGTTCGAGAGACTCTGAGCATGCCGACCACAGACAACGACACCCGCACCCGCCATGCCGTCATCGACCCCGCCACGGAAGAGCTGGTCTGCGAGGTGCCACTCACGAGTGCCGAAGAGGCCGATGCCGCCATCTCCCGAGCGGCCGTGGCGTTCGAGACGTGGCGGCAGCTGGCGCCGGCCGACAGGGCGCGGCTGCTGCGGCGGTTCGCGGAGGTGGTCGACGCCGCGATCGAGGAGCTCGCAGCCCTCGAGGTCCGCAACTCCGGACACACCATCAGTAACGCCCGCTGGGAGGCAGGCAACGTCCGGGACGTGCTGACCTACTACTCGGCGGCACCGGAGCGGCTCTTCGGCCGGCAGATCCCGGTGGCGGGCGGGCTCGACGTCACGTTCAAGGAGCCGCTGGGCGTCGTCGGGGTGATCGTGCCCTGGAACTTCCCGATGACCATCGCCGGGTGGGGTTTCGCGCCGGCGCTGGCTGCGGGGAACACCGTCGTCCTCAAGCCGGCCGAGCTGACTCCGCTGACCGCGATCCGGCTCGGAGAGCTGGCGGCGACTGCTGGGCTTCCCCAAGGTGTGTTCACGGTGCTCCCCGGTAAGGGCTCCGTCGTCGGCCAGCGGTTCGTCACCAACCCCCTTGTGCGCAAGGTGTGCTTCACCGGCTCCACGGAGGTGGGCAAGTCGATCATGGCGGGCTGCGCGGAGCAGGTGAAGCGGGTCACGCTGGAGCTCGGTGGCAAGAGCGCCAACATCGTGTTTGCCGACTCCGACCTGGAGCAGGCGGCGGAGACGGCGCCGTACGGAGTCTTCGACAACGCGGGCCAGGACTGTTGCGCACGCAGCAGAATCCTGGTCGAGCGAAGCGTCCACGACCGCTTCCTCGAGCTGCTCGAGCCGGCTGTGCAGGGGGTGAAGGTGTCTGCGCCGGGCGACGAGGACGCCGAGATGGGACCTTTGATCTCGGAGCAACAACGGACGACCGTGCGCTCATTTGTCGAGGGCGGTGCGGTTGACGTGGCGTTCCGGGGCGAGGCGCCGGACGGGCCGGGGTTCTGGTACCCACCGACGGTCGTGCTGCCGCGTAGCGACCGGGACCGGGTCTGGCGCGAGGAGGTGTTCGGACCCGTGGTGGCCGTGCTGCCGTTCGACGACGAGGCCGACGCCGTCGCGAAGGCGAACGACAGCGACTACGGTCTGTCCGGCTCCATCTGGACCCGCGACGTCGGAAGAGCGCTGCGCGTCGCCCGCGGCGTGCAGGCGGGCAACCTGAGCGTCAACTCCCACTCCTCGGTGCGATACTCGACGCCGTTCGGCGGGTTCAAGCAGTCGGGGATCGGGCGCGAGCTCGGCCCCGACGCCCTCGACGCGTTCACCGATGTGAAGAACGTCTTCATATCCGAGAGCTGACAACGTCGCTGGCGACGCCTACGACGAGGGAAGGACGACGAGGATGCCATCAGACAGCGGCCGGCTCGCCGGACGGACCGCCGTGATCACCGGAGGGTGCGGCGGGATCGGCCTCGCGACGGCTCGCCGCTTCGCCTCCGAAGGCGCCAACGTCGTGATCGCCGACGTCGACGACGCACGAGGTCCGTCCGTGGCCGATGAGGTCGGCGGGCGGTACCAGTCGTGTGACGTGACCGACGCCGACCAGGTCGACGCTCTCTTCGAGGCCGCCCACACGGCGTACGGGAGCGTGGATGTCGCCTTCAACAACGCCGGCATCTCCCCGCCTGACGACGACTCGATCCTCGACACGGGCCTCGAGGCCTGGCGACGCGTCCAGGAGGTCAACCTGACGAGCGTCTTCCTGTGCTGTAAGGCGGTGCTGCCCTACATGCGGGCCCAGGGTCGCGGCTCGATCATCAACACCGCCTCCTTCGTGGCGGTCATGGGGGCGGCGACGTCCCAGATCTCGTACACCGCGAGCAAAGGCGGCGTGCTCGCGATGAGCCGGGAGCTCGGGGTGCAGTTCGCCCGCGAAGGCATCCGCGTCAACGCGCTCTGCCCCGGTCCCGTCAACACCCCGCTGCTCCAGAAGCTGTTTGCCGAGGATCCCGAGCGGGCGGCCCGGCGGCTCGTGCACGTCCCGATGGGGCGCTTCGCGGAGCCGGAGGAGATCGCGTCGGCGGCGCTGTTCCTGGCCAGCGACGACTCGAGCTTCATCACGGCGTCGCAGTTCCTCGTTGACGGAGGCATCGCCGGCGCATACGTCACTCCGCTGTGAGCCGCGCTGGGACTGGAGTGCCCCGATGAACCGGCGGCCGGTCATCGGGATCACGTCGTATGTCGAACCGGCGAGCTGGTCGTCGTGGCGGGACGTACCGGCCGCGCTGGTGCCGCACGCCTATGTCCGACAGGTCTCGGCCGCCGGCGGGCTGGCCTTGGTGGTGCCACCGCTTCCGCAGGACGCCACGGAGGCGGACGCCCGCAACGTGCTCTCCCGCATGGAGGGCCTGATCATCGCTGGTGGCGCCGACGTGCAGCCGAGCCGGTACGGGCAGCAGCCGCACCCCTTGGTGCAGTATCCCCGCCCGGATCGCGACGAGTCGGAGCTGTTGCTGGCTCGGGTGACGGAGGAGGACGACGTCCCGTTGCTGGGGGTGTGCCGAGGAATGCAGGTGATGGCGGTTGCCGCCGGCGGCGCGCTCGAGCAGCACCTTCCCGACCGGCTGGGCAACACCAGCCACGCTCCCGGCGTCGGGATGTACGGCACGCACCAGGTCCGCCTCCTCGCCGGGACCAGGCTTCGCGACATCCTCGGCGAGGGCGTGACCGTTGCGACGTACCACCACCAAGGCGTCTCGGACGCCGCCCGCTACCAGGTGAGCGCCCGGGCCGACGACGGGGTCCTCGAAGCCTTCGAGGATCCGTCCGCCCGGTTCCGGATCGGGGTGCAGTGGCATCCGGAGGCGGGGGACGACCCGCGACTTTTCGAGCATTTGGTGCGGGTCGCCGCCTCCGGTTGACCCCGAGCGCCGGGGCAAGCGAGCGGGCCAGCACCGTGAGGCGCTGACCCGCTCTGGGTGCAACACGGCGCGGGCGTTGCAGGGTCGCATCCACGCCGCGTTGCCCTTAGAGGATCCCCCGATCCTGTAGGGCCCGCTTGGTTTTTGCACCAGCCCGTGCGTCGTACAACTTTGAGGTCGTCCTGACGATCGGCTGGGCCTACTCAGCTGCTCGGCACGAGGACCGCACTCGCCTGCTTGACCGGCAGCTGTCTTGAGATGCCCCTGACGACGAGTTCGTCGGTGACGGGGACCCAATCCCCACCGTCGACCCGGAACCGGGCCGTATAGGCAACGTCAACGCGTAGCGGCAAGCCAACTCCCGGAGCCGTTGCATGCACATAGGTATGCGTTATGTCCCTGGCTGGATAAGGTCGACCTGGCATCGAGGTGGTTGTGGCAGCACCGTCGCCCCAATGCCAGATGTATCGGCTTGGCGTAATCTCAACATCGACTTTGAAACCGACGATCGTAAGCCTCCGTTCCACATTCCTCGCACTGGTGTAGAAGGTAGTTCGTAGATTAACCAGGGTGTAGTCTGGGCCCTGCACCATATTCCGTGGAACACCGATTTTCCTGATCGCTGACCGCACGTCCGCCCAACTCAAAGCCCGTTTCTTGGTTGGACCCACGCGCTGGGGATCGCGACAATCCGAAGTCAGATAGTGCCAAGGGAGCACCACCTGTCCGCTTCGGTCATACAACTGCCCCCAAAGGGATTGGGAGGTGAGCCTCGGGTTGCTGCACGAGTGGGCGGCACGGCAGTCCGCTTGTTCTGCGCCGGGCGTGCCGGGGAGTGCGTTGGGGCATGTGGGCAGCCACACATATTCGTAGTATCGACCATCACCACCTCCGCCTGTCGGTCCCAACGGCCCCTCTCCCGGGTGGTTTTCCCCGTTGTGGCAGTTAGACCAGTAGTGGCGCGGGTCCCCGTTGTGCTTCACCACGCTGCAGCCATCTCCCGCGGAGGCGGAAGACATCACCAGCGCAAGAGGTGTGAACAGGAGTACGCAAAGGAGCGTCCCAATCGTTCGCTTCATTCGGAGACCACCTTGCGCATTCGCCAATGGTCGCCCGTCCAGGTCAAATGAAAATCCCATTGGGTCGTGTCTGCAGGGATTCTTCTCCATGGTGATTTCGATGTTGGCGTCCACCGACCCGCTGTTGTCTGGATCGCTGTGTGGATGATGGGGGCAGAAAGCCTTTGCAAAGGAATAGGTGCTGCGGATCGTATCGACCAAATGGCGCCTTCGGTCTTGCCTGAGCGCCTGCGAATCCTGTCAATCCCGTTGGCGACGTCGCGACATGAGACGCAGGCGGTAGCGAAGAGCGTCCGTAGCGACGTTGTTTCAAGAGACGTCCAGGCTTTGTTCATCTCCGAGACGAATACCGCCACAAACGCCTTGGCGCCTGGGATCGACTTTCGCATCGCGAGCGCAGGGATCATGGGGGCCGTGGAGCGGGTGGAGCTCGTCGAGGTTGAGGGCGAAGCAGGCGAAGCTCCGGGAGATGTCGATCGCGGCGGCGTGGTGGGGCCAGTCGGCTGAGGGTCCTGGCTGCACCCGAACAGGGCAGGGGCACACAGGCAGGTGATCGCCGCTGCGACAGCGAGCCGGTGCATCGTCCCCCCTCGTCGTGACGAAGCTCCCGTCAAAGTACCGTTTCCCGCTTGGCTCGACTAGGCCTCCTCGGCCATCTGTGGATAACTCGATGCTCGTGTGGCCGGTGGGAGATCTGGTAAGGAACGGAACGGCTGTCCGCCGCCCCGGGAGGGAGCCGTACCGGGACTTACCAGCTGAGAAGTGGGCGCGTGGGCGTCGGGTACGCCGCCGGGCCGAGTGGTCGACGTACGACACGCCGAGGCCGCACATGGCAGTCGAGCGCGGTGACCTGCGACAACGCGGAATCTTCGGTCTGTTCCCGCGATGCTCTTGTTGCGTCGGGGGTCTTGAGCGTAGGGTCGCCACCAGATATAGTAGTTACACGGGTGTGGTTCCTCCACAGATAGTGGTGAGTCACCCACAGGGACCCGGACTTTGTCCCCAGCTCGTCCACAGGCACATCCCCAGGCGAACGAGCCGGAGAAGTGTCGGCGGACCGGGATACAAACAATGTGGACGCGAGCCACGAAGGAGGCGGCGAGACCATGCACTGCCCGTACTGCCGCCACACCGACACCCGGGTGCTCGACTCCCGGGTGGCCGAGGACGGCGCCTCGATCCGCCGCCGCCGCTCGTGCTCGAGCTGTGAGAAGCGCTTCACCACCGTCGAGCAGATGCAGCTGACCGTCGTCAAGCGGTCGGGCGCGACGGAGGCGTTCAGCCGGGACAAGGCGATCGGCGGCGTCCGCAAGGCCTGCAAGGGCCGGCCGGTCAGCGCGGACGACCTCGCGGTGCTCGGCTCTCGGGTCGAGGACTCGCTGCGCGCGTCCGGCTGGGCAGAGGTGCCGTCCCAAGAGGTGGGACTCGCCATCCTCGGCCCGCTGCGCGAGCTCGACGAGGTCGCCTACCTACGGTTCGCGAGCGTCTACCGGTCGTTCACGTCGGCAGACGACTTCGAGACCGAGATCGCGCTGCTGAGGGCCGAGACCACGCCCACGGCCGAAGAGCCGTCGTACCACGAAGCACCACCCCGGAAGCCACGGTGACGTCACGTCACCACGTCAACGCGTCACCCCCGGAAACACTGAGGCAGGAGAGACCATGACCGAGACGGACAGCCGTCGCGCCGCTGGATCCAAGCAGGCCAAGGGGCTGAAGATCGAGCGGATCTTCACCACGGAGGGCACCCATCCCTACGACGCGGTGACGTGGGAACGGCGCGACGTCGTCCAGCAGAACTGGAAGACCGGCGAGACCGTCTTCGAGCAGCACGGAGTTGAGTTCCCCGACTTCTGGTCGGTCAACGCCTCCACGATCGTCACGACCAAGTACTTCCGCGGTGCCGTCGGCACCGCGGCCCGTGAGTGGAGCCTCAAGCAGCTCGTGGACCGGGTCGTCAAGACCTACCGGGCGGCGGGGGAGCAGCACGGCTACTTCGCGACGCCGGCCGACGCGGAGATCTTCGAGCACGAGCTGACGCACATGCTGGTGCACCAGGTGTTCAGCTTCAACTCCCCGGTGTGGTTCAACGTCGGTACGGCGAGCCCGCAGCAGGTGAGCGCGTGTTTCATCCTATCTGTTGATGATTCAATGGATAGCATCTTAAATTGGTACAAAGAAGAAGGGTTCATCTTCAAGGGCGGGTCGGGGGCCGGCCTGAACCTCTCGCGGATCCGGTCCAGCAAGGAGCTGCTCAGCAGCGGCGGTACGGCGAGCGGGCCGGTGTCCTTCATGCGCGGCGCCGACGCGAGTGCGGGGACGATCAAGTCCGGTGGCGCGACACGTCGGGCGGCCAAGATGGTGGTGCTGGACGTCGACCACCCCGACATCGAGGAGTTCGTCGAGACGAAGGCGCGGGAGGAGGACAAGATCCGCGCTCTGCGCGACGCCGGCTTCGACATGGACCTCGGCGGCCGGGACATCGTCTCGGTGCAGTACCAGAACGCCAACAACTCGGTGCGGGTCACCGACGAGTTCATGCGTGCCGTCGAGGCCGGCGGCGAGTTCGGGCTGAAGGCGCGTCAGACCGGCGAGGTGATCGAGACGATCAACGCCAAGGCGCTGTTCGAGAAGATCGCCAAAGCCGCCTGGGAATGCGCGGACCCTGGCATCCAGTACGACGACACGATCAACGACTGGCACACCAACCCAGAAACCGGCCGGATCACGGCAAGTAACCCGTGCAGTGAGTACATGAGCCTCGACAACTCCTCCTGCAACTTGGCGAGCCTGAACCTGCTCAAGTTCCTGCGGGACGATGACACGTTCGATGCGGACCTCTTCGCCAAGTGCGTCGCGATGGTCATCACCGCGATGGACATCTCGATCTGCTTCGCCGACTTCCCGACGGAGAAGATCACCGAGACCACCCGCGACTACCGCCAGCTCGGCATCGGCTATGCCAACCTGGGCGCGCTGCTGATGGCCATGGGTCTCGGCTACGACTCCGATGGCGGCCGGACCCTGGCTGCGGCGATCACGTCGCTGATGACAGGTACGTCGTACAAGCGGTCCGCCGAGCTCGCTTCGGTGGTCGGCCCCTATGCCGGCTACGAGCGCAACGCGGATGCCCACAAGCGCGTCATGCGCAAGCACGCCGCCGCGAATGACGCCCTGCGAACCATCAGTGAGAGCGACCGCCGGGTGCAGAGCGCGGCCACCAGGGCGTGGGACGCCGTGGTCAAGCTGGGAGCCGAGCACGGCTACCGCAACGCGCAGGCGAGTGTGATAGCGCCGACCGGCACCATCTCGTTCATGCTCGACTGCGACACCACGGGGATCGAGCCTGACTTCTCTCTGGTGAAGTTCAAGAAGCTCGTCGGGGGCGGCTCGATGCAGATCGTCAACCAGTCGGTGCCGCGGGCGCTTCGCAAGCTCGGCTACTCGGGCGAGACGATCGAGGCGATTGTCGAGTTCATCGCGGAGAACGGTCACGTCATCGACGCGCCGGGTCTGCGCCCTGAGCACTACGAGGTGTTCGACACGGCGATGGGCGAGCGGGCCATCGCCCCGATGGGTCACGTCCGGATGATGGCGGCGGCTCAGCCGTTCGTGTCCGGGGCGATCAGCAAGACCGTGAACCTGCCGGAGTCGGCAACCGTCGAGGAGATCGAGGACGTCTACCTGCAAGGCTGGAAGCTCGGTCTCAAGGCGTTGGCCGTCTACCGGGACAACTGCAAGGTCGGCCAGCCGCTCAGCGACGGCAAGGGTCAGTCGGGACAGGCGGCCAGCGAGGCCGAGGTCGTGAAGGTGATCGAACGCCCGATCCGCAAGCGGCTGCCCAGGTCGCGCCCGTCGAAGACGACGTCATTCACGGTGGGCGGCGCCGAGGGTTACATGACGGCGGGCTCGTACCCGGATGACGGTCTGGGTGAGGTCTTCCTCAAGCTGGGCAAGCAGGGGTCGACGCTCGCCGGCGTGATCGACGCGTTCTCGATGGCGATCTCGATCTCGCTGCAGTACGGCGTGCCGCTGGAGACCTACGTCTCGAAGTTCACCAATATGAAGTTCGAGCCGGCAGGCCTCACCGACGACCCCGATGTCCGGATGAGCCAGTCGATCATGGACTACATCTTCCGGCGGCTGGCGCTCGACTACCTGCCGTTCGACAAGCGCGCGGCGCTCGGCATCTACACGGCGCAGGAGCGGGAGCGCCAGCTCGAGACGGGATCCTACGAGCCACGGATCGACGAGTCCCACGAGCTGCCGGAGGCAGAGTCGCTGAAGGCCACCCCGGCCTCCGGTCTCGTGGTCTCGGCCGAGCCCGGGGCGAAGCCGATCACGGATGAGTCCGCTACGACGGCCGAGGAGCAGGGACGCGCCGCGAAGACGTCGACCGAGCTGCTGGAGGCCATCCAGGGCAAGGAAGTAGACGCCCCGCTCTGCATGACGTGTGGGACCAAGATGCGACCAGCCGGGAGCTGCTACGTCTGCGAGGGCTGCGGCTCCACGAGCGGCTGCAGCTAGGCATCCCTGCGCAGCGGACGAAGCGCGTCGGTGTGGCGGACCAGCTCGTCGAGCATCGCCTTCGCCGAGCTCTCCATGACCTCGTTCGGTCGGACGACCCCCTCGTCGTCGAGGAACTGCGTGACGAAGGGGATCGACACTGCCTCGGTGACCGGGGTCATCTTCAGCGCTGTGACGACCTGCTTGGTCATCTGCACCGCTCGGGTGCCGGCGGCGACACCTCCGTAGCTGACGAACCCGACCGGCTTGTACTGCCACTCGGTGTGCAGGTAGTCGATCGCGTTCTTCAGCGATGCGGGCATCCCGTGGTTGTACTCGGGCGTCACGAAGACAAAGGCGTCCGCGGATCCGACGCTGGCGCTCCAGTCCCGCGTGTGCTGGTGCACGTACTGCCCGAGACGGGGGTGGTTCGGCTCGTCGAACAGCGGAAGGTTCATCTCGGCCAGGTCGACAAGCTCGACCTCGAAGCCGCCGTGCATGGCGGCGAGGTCCGAGAACCACTGAGCCACCTGGTAACCCACCCGGCCCGGCCTGGTGCTGGCCACGACCACGTTCAACTTCGGCATGCTGTGCCTGACCTTCCAGATCCGGTACGGCGGCGATGCCGTCCGAGCCACGAGACAAGTAGTTAACTTATCAACCATATGCACGGGTCGTTCATTCCTCAGCGCGGACGCGCCTCACATGGGGGCCGTCGCGATCGCGAGGATCAGGCGAGCGATCCTCAGCACAGGAGGGTGCTCAGGCCTCCGCCTTATCCAGGAACGCCTGCAGTGCGGTCAGGGCCGCCAGGCCCTTCCGGACCGACGTCTTGGTGCCGGTACTGGTCAGCGTGACGCGGTAGGCCGCCTCCTTGGACGACTGCGCGGACGTGAGCTGCGGGTCCACACCCAGATCGTGCTGCTCCGCGACGGCGAGCAGATCGACCAACTCCTCGGGGCTCACCTTGACGGTCACCCTGACTTCCCACCGTGTCCGCTCGACCTTCATGGTCCCAACTTAATGCTCCGCGCCTGCACCTGCACGACTCACCCCGGCGGCATGACGGTTCACCGAGCAGACTGGGACCGTGCCGACGTTCTGGGTCCTGCACGTGGACCTCGACCAGTTCATCGCGGCGGTCGAGGTGCTGCGTCACCCCGAGCTGGCCGGTAAGCCGGTGGTGGTCGGGGGACGTGGTGACCCGACCGAGCGGGGGGTGGTGTCGACGGCGTCCTACGAGGCGCGCAAGTTCGGGGTGGGTTCAGCGATGCCGCTCCGGACGGCGGCGCGCAAATGTCCGGAGGCGGTGTTCCTGCCGGTCGACAGGCCGGCGTACGAGCAGGCTTCGGCCGAGGTGATGGACGCGTTGCGCTCCCTGGGTGCGGTGGTCGAGGTGCTCGGCTGGGACGAGGCGTTCCTCGGCGTCCAGACCGACGAACCGGAGGCGTTCGCCCGTCTCGTCCAGCAGACGGTGTACGACGCGACGGGCCTGCACTGCTCGGTCGGGATCGGCGACAACACCCTGCGGGCGAAGCTGGCCACCGACTTCGGCAAGCCCCGTGGCATGTTCCGGCTGACAGCCGACAACTGGTTCGCGGTGATGGCCGACGAGTCCACGTCGGCGTTGTGGGGGATCGGCCGGAAGACGGCGAAGCGGCTGGCGGGACTCGGCATCTCCACCGTTCGGGACCTGGCGGCGACCGACCCGCAGGTGCTGGCCGCACGGCTCGGTCCGACGATGGGACCGTGGTACCACCGGCTCGCCCTCGGGGTCGCCTCGTCCCGGGTGGACGGGTCGCCGTACCTCGCCCGCGGTCGAAGCCGGGAGACCACCTTCCAACAGGACCTGACGGACTGGGCGGAGGTCGAGGCGGAGGTACGGCGACTGGCCGGCCTGGTGGTCGAGGACCTGCACCGCGACGAGCGTCCGGCCGTCCGGGTGACCGTCAAGGTCCGGTACGCCCCCTTCGAGACGCAAACCCGAAGCTGCACCCTCTCGCATCCCACGGACGACGGGGACGCGATCGTGACGGCCGCCACCGAGCTGGCTTGGGGCCTCGACCAGGAGCGCCCCGTGCGGCTGGTGGGAATACGCGCCGAAATGTCCATGCCGACAAGGTGATCCGACAATGCTGCACAGAGGAAATGCTTGACATCGACTTCCCCGGCGTGGTTACGTAAGCGCTTAAGTACGTAAGCGCTTACGTGAGGATGTCTCGTGGCGAACGCCCGGTCGACGATCTACGAGGTAGCGTCCCGTAGCGGCGTGTCGACCGCGACGGTCTCCCGCGCGATGCACGGCGGAGTCGGGATGTCCCCGACGACGCGGGACCGCGTCCTCGCGGTGGCGACCGAGCTCGGCTGGGTACCCGACGGGCGGGCCCGTGGCCTCGCGACCAGGCGAGCCGGCATCGTCGGAGTCCTGTTCCACGACCTGGACGGGTCGGGGGAAGCCGAGGAGGAGTCACCCCTCTACGTCGACGAGGTCATTCGTGGAGCAGAGCGCGCAGCCACCTCAGTCGGGGATGCGGTCCTGATCGCCGCCACTCGCGGCAGGACCGGACGAGAGCTTGCGTTCTCCGTTGCAGCCAAGGTGGATGGGCTCGTCGTTCTGGCCAGAAGCCTGGCCAAGCGCGATGTGCTGGCCCTGGCACGCAGCATCCCCATCGTGACGATCGGAACGAGGGCCCGCAGCAACGAGTTCGACGACGTCAGCGTCGACAACCGGGGTGCCATGCGAACCATCGTCGACCACCTGGTGGTCGACCACGGGTACACCGACCTTGTCTTCGTGGGAGGCCCGTCGCGGTCCCCGGACTCGATGGAGCGGTTCGCCGGCTACCGCGAGTCCCTCCGAAGCCACGGCCTCGCCGCCGCGACCTCCCCGGACGCCGAGGGCGGATTCACCGAGATCGGCGGCTCCCGGGCGCTCACGGAGCTGCTTCTCAACCGCAAGCCGCCGCAGGCGATCGTGTGCGGCAACGACGAGATGGCGATCGGAGCCGTCGGCGTGCTGCGCCGGGCGAGGCTTCGGGTCCCGTCGGATGTGGCGGTCACCGGCTTCGACGACATCGCCTCCTCTCGGCACATCCGCCCGGCCCTGACCACCGTCCACCAGCCGATGCGCGACGTGGGCGAACAGGCGGTCCGGATGCTTCTCGACCGCGTCGGCCAGCCCGAGTCACGCCGGCGGGCCGTCGTACTCCCTACGACGACGAAGGTTCGGCACAGCTGCGGATGCGGTGTCCGTACGCCGTCCGGCCGGCCGGTCGGCAAGCCCCGATCCAGCGCACGATCTGCAAAGTCCGAAGAGGTGGTCTCATGACCCAGAAGCTCGAGGAGCAGCACGTCGACGAGCGGCAGGCTCGCGAGGACTGGGAGCGCAGGATCTACCGGCGGCTCACCGACACCAGCGCAGCGTCCGAGGAGTTCGCGCTGCCCGCACCTCGGAGCCTGACCGCCGTGGCGGCGGTCGGTCACGTGCGGCTGTCGTGGGACCAGGTGGACGGCGCGGCGGGATACCTGATCGAGAGGATAGGCGCGGACGGTGAGCGGCGGCTGGTCCAGCATGGCGGCAGCGATGTGCCGGCCGTGCCCGGCACGACGTTCGCCGACACCGGGCTCGCCGACGGTGCCTCCTTCCTCTACCGCGTCGGTGCCGTGGCCGGTGCCGACTACCCGGTGTGGGAGTGGAGCGACGAGGTCTCTGCGAGCACCGTCACCGGAGACCCGGGGCCGGTGACGGTCGAGGTCGACGCCGGTGCCGCAGTCGGGATGCTGGACCGGGTGTGGCGCATGGTCGGCTCCGAACGGCTGACTCAGCTGCGCTTCGGCGACGACGGGCACGGCCACCACATCGGTGAGGAGTTCGCGGAGGCGCTCACGCGTGCACACCGCGACCTCGGCGTCACTCATGTTCGCGCCCACGCGATCCTGCACGACGACAACCACGTCGTGACGCGGGCGGACGATGGCACCCTGTCCTTCGACTTCACCGAAATCGACCGCCTCTACGACCAGATCCTCGACATCGGCGTGCGGCCCGTCGTCGAGCTGTCGTTCATGCCGGCTGCGATCGCCCGTGACCCCGAAGAGACGGTCTTCGTCTACCGCGGCATCATCTCCCCGCCGCGGGAGTGGGGCGAGTGGCGCGAGGTCGTCGGTGAGCTCACCCGGCACCTGGTCGACCGGTATGGCATCGACGAGGTCGCCGAGTGGTCATTCGAGGTGTGGAACGAGCCGAACCTCGAGGTCTTCTGGACCGGTACCCAGGACGACTATCTCCGCCTCTACGACGAGGCCGCGCACGCCGTCAAGACCGTCGACACGAGGCTGCTCGTGGGTGGCCCTGCCACCGCCGCATCCGAGTGGATCGAGGCGCTCGCGACGCACGCGGAGAAGGAGGCCGTCCCGTTCGACTTCGCCACGTCGCACACGTACGGCAACCTCCCGATCGACACCCGCCCTGCTCTCGGCAGGCACGGGTACGGCGACATCCCCGTCTGGTGGACCGAGTGGGGGGTCGGCTCGACCCACTTCGGGGAGATCCACGACGGCGTGAGCGGCGCCCCCTTCATGCTCAGCGGGTATGCCGCCGTCCAGGGCCGGCTGGACGCGCTCGCCTACTGGGTGATCAGCGACCACTTCGAGGAGCTCGGCCGCCCGCCTGCCTTGTTCCACAACGGGTTCGGGCTGCTGACGGTCGGCAACCTCCGCAAGCCGCGCTACTGGGCGGTCCACCTCGCGGCCGCCCAGGGTGACCAGGTCCTCGCCTGCACCCTCGATGGAGACGGCGCGGGCGTCCTGGTGCAGGCCTGGGCCACCCGCCACGAGGACGGCACGGTTGACGTCCTGCTGTGGAACGGAACCGTCAACAGCGAAGTCATGCACGGCGACCCACGGCTCTCGCGACGGGTCTCCCTCACCGTCGACGGGCTGGCTGCGGCGTCGTACGGCGTCTCGCTCGCCCGGGTGGACGCGGAGCACTCGAACATCCTGGCCGGCTACCCCACGGGCGTCGACTGGCCGGACCCCGAGCTGAAGCGGCGGCTGCAGGACGCCGACCGGCTCCACGAGGAGGAGCTGCCCGACCTCACGCCACGGCAGGGCTCCGCCGCCTTCGACATCGCGCTGCCCCAACCCGGGGTAGCCAGGATCCGCGTGGTACCGAAGGCGGAAGCCACCCACCCCACCGGGACCCCAGCCGGTACCCACTCCAGCCACGTCAGCACAGCTGACATCGACACGGTCGACACAGAGAAATGAGTTTGCGATGAAACGCATCCTGCGCCCACGCCCGGCCCATGCACTGACGGTCGTCGCTGCCTTGACCGCGGCCGCCACGCTGGCAGCCTGCAGCGGTTCCGGCTCCGGCTCCAGCGGCGCCACCGGCACCAGCAGTGTTCTGACGATCCAGGGCGATGCCGGGAACCCAACCCTGGTGGAGAACTTCAACCCCTTCGCGAACCCGCCGCTAGAGGGAACCCGGCTGATCTACGAGCCGCTGGAAATCCCGAGCTCGGTCGACGGGACGTACACCCCGTTCCTCGCCACCGGCCACACCTTCACCAGCCCCACCACGCTGGTGTACACGATCCGGCAGGGGGTCAAGTGGAGCGACGGCAAGCCGTTCACGGCGAAGGACGTCGTCTTCACGTTCGACATGCTGAAGAAGGACCCGGCGCTGGACCTCACCGGTGTTTGGGCCCAGCTGAGCAACGTGACCTCCTCGAGCAACAAGGTCACGGTCACGTTCAAGGCGCCTGACGTGCCGTTCGCGGCCACCGTCTCGCAGGTCCCGATCGTGCCCGAGCACCTCTGGGCGTCGGTGTCCAAGCCTGACACCTATGCGAACACGAAGCCGGTCGGCACCGGGCCGTTCACCTTGAAGTCCTTCGCGCCCACGGAGTACACCCTCGCGAAGAACCCCAGCTACTGGGCAGCGAGCAAGATCGCCCCGAGCGAGGTGGACTTCCCAGCCCAGTCGACGAACCAGTCGACCAACCAGCTCGACGTCTCGAGCGGCAAGTTCGACTGGTCCTACAACTACCTGCCCAACGTCCAGCAGACGTACGTCTCGAAGGACCCGTCGACCCGCAAGTACTGGTTCCCGCCGGGTGGGACGATCGGTCTGTTCCTCAACCTGACGAAGGCCCCCTATAACAACGTCGACTTCCGCAAGGGCCTGTCGCTCTCGCTCAACCGCTCGACGATCGCGCAGAAGGCCGTCAACGGCTACACGACCGCCGCCAGCCTGTCGGGCCTGATCCTGCCGAACGAGGAGAAGTGGCTCGACCCCAGCCTGCCCAACAAGGGCGTGGTGAGCCAGAACGCCTCGGCTGCCAAGGCAGAGTTCGCGAAGGCCGGTTACACGCTGCAAGGCGGCAAGCTCGTCAAGGGCGGGCAGCAGGCCAGCATGACGATCGTGGCGCCCAACAACTTTACGGACTGGGTTGCGGCCGCCAACGAGGTCAAGACGGAGCTGGGTGCCGTAGGCATCAACGTCACGCTCGACCTCCCGGAGTACACGCAGTACCAGAAGGCGATCTACACGGGCACGTTCGATGTGGCGTTCGGTGGGTTCGGTGGGTCTGGAAGCCCGTACACGGACTTCAACAACGCGCTGAACAGCGCCTACGCGACGCCGATCAACACCTCGACCGTGAACAACTTCGAGCGGTTCAAGAGCCCGCAGGTAGACCAGGCGCTGGCCACGCTGGCGAAGGCGACGAGCCAGTCGCAGCAGCAGCAGGCCACGAACACCTTGGAGCAGGTGATGTACACCCAGGTGCCGATCGTGCTGATGTACTACGGCGGCAGCTGGGGCCTGTTCAACACGTCGAACTTCACGGGTTGGCCGTCGCAGAGCAACCCCTACTCGCTGCCGACGCCATACAACGACGCGATGCTTCTCATCGTCAGCCACCTCACCAAGGCCTGAGGCTGCGATGAGCCTTAGCCGAGAGCCGAAGGAGCCCGGGACATGAGGTACGTCCTGCGCAAGGTGATCCTCTTCGTCGTCACCCTCTGGGCGGCGGTGACGCTGAATTTCATCCTGCCGCGCGTCATGCCGGGCTCCCCGGTGGATGCCGCGCTGGCCAAGCTCGCGTCGAGCGGGGTGACGGTGAACAACGCCGAGCGCAAGGCGATCGAGGCCCAGCTCGGGTCACCGCACGGCAGCCTGCTCGGTCAGTACGGCACCTACCTGAAGAACATCGCCACGTTCAACTTCGGTCGCACCTACTCCTACCCGACCGAGACGGTGTCGCACACGATCGTGCAGGCGCTGCCGTGGACCCTGCTCCTGGTGGGTGTCACCACGATCATCGCGTTCATTATCGGCACGTTGCTCGGCATCTACGCCGGCTGGCGCCGGGGGAAGACGGCCGACTCCGTGGTCACGATGGGGGCGACGTTCTTCGCCGCCTTCCCGCCCTTCTGGTTGGGTCTGCTGCTCCTCTACATGTTCGCGTTCAAGTACCAGCTCTTCGCGATCAAGGGTGGCTACTCAGAAGGGCTGACGCCGAACTGGAGCCCGTCCTTCCTGTCGGACGCCTTTCAACACAGCATCCTGCCCGGTCTCACGCTGGCGATCACGTCGCTGTCCGGCTGGGTGTTCGGCATGCGGAACAACATGATCAACACGCTCGGCGAGGACTATGTGACGTTCGCCGAGGCCAACGGGCTGCGTTCGCGCACGGTGGCGACGCTGTACGCCGCCCGCAACGCCCTGCTACCGAACGTCACCGCCTTCGGCCTCTCGCTCGGCGCCGTGGTCGGCGGGTCGGTCCTGGTGGAGGGTATCTTCGGCTACCCGGGCCTGGGCAACCTGCTGTACACCGCGGTCGTCAACCGTGACTTCCCGCTGATGCAGGCGCTCTTCCTGGTGATCACCGTTGCCATGCTGGTGACGATCTTCATCGTCGACCTGCTCTACACCCGGCTCGACCCGCGGGTACGGCGAGAGGTGGCGTCATGAGTATCCTCTCGTCCGCGCCGCCACCGGTCGGCGGCGGCGCGGCCGACATCGGCATCAATGTCGGCCACGAGAGCCGGCTGCCGGGGCCGTTGCTCTTCCTCGGACGCGGGTTCCGCACCCTGTGGAGCAACCGGAAGGCCAGGGTCGGCCTGGTGATCATCGGTCTGTTCGTGTTCATCGCGCTGTTCGCACCGCTGCTCGCCCCGCACTCGCCGACGGCGACCACCTTCACGCCGTACCAGGGACCGAGCTCGACGAACTGGTTCGGCACGACGGGCAACGGCGAGGACGTCTTCTCGCAGGTGCTGTACGGCGCCCGCGTCTCCTTGCTGGTGGGGATCTCGGCCGGGCTCGGTGCGACACTCGTCGCGGTCACGATCGGGCTCATCTCCGGCTACCGGCCCGGCTTCGTCGACGAGGTGCTCAGCTTCGTCACCAACCTGGCCCTCGTCATCCCCGGGCTGCCGCTGATGATCATCCTGGCGGCGTACCTGTCGAGCCGCTCCCTCTGGACGATCGTCCTCGTCGTCGCCTTCACGAGCTGGGCGACGGGTGCCCGGGTGATCCGCAGCCAGGCCACCACCCTTCGTACGCGTGACTTCGTCGCGTCGGCGGTGTTCTCCGGTGAGCGGCTGTTCCGGGTCGTGTTCCGCGAGATCCTGCCGAACATGACGTCGCTCGTCGCGGCCAGCTTCTTCGCTGCCTCGACGGCGGCCGTGATGGCGGAGGCCAGCCTGGAGTTCCTCGGGCTCGGCAACCCGAGCACCGTGAGCTGGGGCACGATCCTGCACAACGCCCAGCAGCAGAACGCGCTGCTGACCGGGCAGTGGATCCTGGTCTTCGCCCCCGGCCTCGCGATCGCGTTGCTCGCGCTGTCCTTCACGCTCGTCAACTTCGGCGTCGACGCGCTGTCCAACCCACGGCTGCGGGAGAAGTCATGAGCCTGCTTTCGGCCCAAGGGGTCAACGTCGCGTACGTACCCGCGCGCGGTCAGCGCATCTGGTCGGTGCGTGACGTGGACCTCGAGCTCGAGGAGGGTGAGTTCGTCGGCCTGGTGGGGGAGTCCGGGTGCGGCAAGTCGACGCTCGGCTACGCGCTGACCCGGATGCTGCGCCCACCGGCCCGGCTGGAGGACGGTCGGATCATCTTCGATGGAACCGACATCGCCAGCCTGACCGGCGAGGAGCTCCGGCGGCAGCGGCGCAACGGGTTCGCGCTGGTGCTGCAGAGCGGCATGAACGCGCTGAACCCCGTCCGCACGGTCAACAACCACTTTGCCGACATCCTGAAGGCCCATGCTCGCGAGGGAGAGTCGCACTCCAAGGCGGACATGCGCGCGAGGGGCGCCGAGCTGCTGGGCAAGGTCGAGCTCGACGTCGGCGTGCTGGATCGTTACCCGCACGAGCTCTCCGGTGGGATGCGGCAGCGGGTGGCCATCGCGCTGGCACTTGCCCTGGAGCCTCGGCTGATCGTGTTCGACGAGCCCACGACGGCGCTGGACGTGATGGTGCAGCGCGCTGTGATGAAGACGATCAGGGACCTGCAGCGCGAGCAGAAGTTCACCGCTGTGCTGATCAGCCACGACCTCGGCGTCGTGCTCGAGTCGACCCAGCGGGTCTTGGTCATGTACGCCGGCCGGATCATCGAGGACCAACCCTCCAGGGACCTTCTCGTCGGGGAGCACCACCCCTACACCGAGGCGCTGTTGCAGTGCTACGCCGACCCACGGGCGGAGACCGTGGAGCTGAGCGGCATCCCGGGCAGCCCGCCCGACCTGTCCCTGCCGCTGGAGGGCTGCGCGTTCGCCCCGCGCTGCCCGCTCGCCATCGACATCAGCCAAGAGGTCGTCCCGCCGCTCGCACCGCTGGGGCGGGGCCGAGCCGCCTGCCATGTCCGCGCGCCGTCGACGGTCGAGGCGGCGTCCAACGGCAAGCACCGAGCCGCCACCGTAGCCGTCGAGCCAGGAGGAGCCTCCCGTGTCAGCTGAGCTCGAGTCCACAGCACCCGTCGGTGAGGTGCCGCCGGCCCGCGGCAGGGCCGACCATGACGTCCCGCCGCTCGTCGTACAGGGCGCTACCAAGACGTACCGAGGCCGGCGTGAGCAGGTGGTGGCGGTGGACGACGTGTCGTTCACGATGGCGCCCGGATCGGCGGTCTCCCTGGTGGGGGCCAGCGGCAGCGGCAAGAGCACGATCGCCAAGATGATCACCGGCCAGGAGAAGCCCACCTCGGGGACGATCATTTTCGGCGACATCGAGGTGAACAAGCTGCGTCGCGGCTCGCTGCGCAAGTACCACCACCGCGTGCAGATGATCTTCCAGGACCCGTACGGCGCCCTGAATCCGCTGCACACCGTCGAGTACACGCTGACCCGGCCGTGCCAGAACTTCCTCGGCCTGTCGGCCCGTGATGCGAGGACGCGGGTCAACGAGCTGCTCGAGACGGTCGGCCTGACGCCGGCGGAGCAGTTCGCGCCGAAGATGCCGCACCAGCTGTCGGGTGGGCAGCGCCAGCGGGTCGTGATCGCGCGGGCGCTGGCCTGTGGGCCGGACCTGATCGTGGCGGACGAGCCGGTGTCCATGCTCGACGTCTCCCTGCGAGCCGGCGTCCTCAAGCTGTTGGGCCAGCTTCGCGAGGAACGTGGGCTGTCGCTGCTCTACATCACCCACGACCTGCTCAGCGCGCGCGTGGTCACCGATGAGATCCTCGTGCTCCATCACGGCCGCATCGTCGAACGTGGCGTGACCAAGGACGTGCTGCAGCACCCGCAGGACGACTACACCGTGGAGCTGCTCGAGGCGGTGGCCAACCCGTATGCGGCCGTGCCGGGTGGCGCACCCGCCGGGGAATCGACAACCGGTCCGGATAGCACTGAATCACCTTCCGACGCACCACCAGCTGACCCGACGGTGGCACAGCCCGCTGGCGAGCACTGACAACAGGAGGATTTATGAGAGCTCATCCCCCCATCCGTGCGGTCTTCGGCGCGGCACTCGGCGCACTGGTCGCGGCGGCGCTGGTCGCCGTACCGGCTGCGAGTGCCCAACCCGCTCCCTCCGACTCCGCTCACCAGCTGGCGAAGCCAAGTGGAGGGCTGACCGCTCAGCAGCGCGCCGAGCTGCTGAAGGTCGCGAAGGACACCTGGGCGTTCTACCAGAAGGACGTGGACCCGAAGACGCACCTGCCGCTGGACAACCTGGGGCCAGGTGGGGTTCGCGGCACGTACACGTCAGCGGCGAACATCGGCGTGTACCTGTGGGCCGTGGTGGCCGCCAGCGACATGCATCTGATCAGCCACACCAAGGCGGTCTCGTTGGTGAAGGCGACTCTGACCGAGGTCTCGACGATGGAACGGCACGACGGTTTCCTACTGCAGTGGTACGACACCACAACCGGACAGGCGATCCTCAACCCGGGTGACATCAACTGCTCGCAGGACCCCACGCCGTCCAACGACAACTGTTACTTCCTGTCGGCGGTGGACAACGGATGGTACGCGTCCGGGCTCGTGGTGGCTCGGCAGGCGCTGCCTGAGGTCAGCGGTCTCGCATCGAGCCTCCTGGGCGACATGGACTTCTCGATCTTCTACGACAACCGCGCGCAGAAGCCGGGGTGTAACACGAACCCCGATATCCCCGGCAACCAGCCGACCGGGCAGATGTACGGCGGCTACTACGTCGACCAAGGGCCGGCGGGATATCACAACGGCGCGCTCTACAGCGACCCGCGGATCGCGATGTACATGGGGATGGGGCTGCACCAGATGCCGGGCGACGTGTGGTGGCGCACCTGGCGGACGCTGCCACCGATGCAGTGCCCGACCGACCCCGACTTCTCGTGGCAGGGCCAGTGGCCCCCGGAGGGTTACTGGACCACGATCACGGATCCCCAGTCGGGCAAGCAGTTCAACGTATGGGAGGGCCACTACACCTACCCAGGGACCGACCTGAAGTACATCCCGACGTTCGGCGGAGGGATGTTCGAAGGGCTGATGGTCAACGACGTGGTGCCGGAGACCACCTGGGGTCCCCAGGGGTTCGGCCTCGCCGATGCCCGGACGGTCCAGGTGCAGATCAAGTACGCGACCGAGAAGCTCGGCTACCCGGTATGGGGGATGTCTCCCTCGAGCACGCCTGACGACAGTGGCAGCTACGCGACGTACGGCGTCGAGGGCCAGACGTTCCCGACCGGTCAGCAGCTGTCGCAGTGCACGACCTGCGCATCCGAGACCGCGGTGACGCCGCATGCGTCGTTCCTGGCGCTGATGACCGACCCGCAAGCGGCGTACGCGAACATCCAGAAGCTGCGGACGCTGTACCCGGACATCTACACGAGCAATGGCGGCTTCTATGACGCCGTCAACCCGACCACGGGCTCGGTGGGGCACCGGATGCTGGTGCTGGACCAGTCAATGATCATGGCATCGCTTGACAACGCCCTCAACGGCAACCGCCTGCAGAAGTACTTCGCAGCCGACCCGGTCTCCTGGGCTGCTCACACCTATCTGAGCATGGAGACGATGTCGCTGAACTGATTGCCTGCCTAGGGAGTTGCCTGCCCCTAGGGAGCGTTGTTCGGAGGGCCGTCGTCTCGTTGAACGGCCCTCCGAGCAGCGGCCTTCTTGGCCGCCGCCGCCTTCCTTGCTGCCTCCTCGTGGGGAGGCGCAACCGGTAATGGATACTTCTCGGACTGGACGCCCGTGGCGGTAACGACAACGACGTCAACATGTCCGGGTTGAGCCAAAGTCAGATGTGGCACGACGACATAGATGCTGTTGGCGGTCGGGTTGAGAGTTCCGTCTGGGCGCTTTCCCTCGACGCCGACCTCGATGGTCCCGAACCTGACGCGGACTTCAGCGAGGTCGTGCACGTCGTCAGCTCCTGGAACGACGAAGTTAGCGCCGCGGATATCGACCGCCGTGTCGTCGGTGATCTTCGTCCCCGCCATGCCGTCCGGGGTTGCGGCCACGATCGTGGAGATGACGGGGCGCTGGTTGCTGACGGCCTTCGTGGTGACATAGGTCAAGGCCGCGAGGCTCGTCAGCCCAATGAGCGTCTCGGGTAGGACCGGGAGCGTGGTGGGGTCTCTGATGAGCATGACGATGAACGCCAGGGCCGCCACCAGGTTGAACAGAAAGAACTGACTGTCATTGAGGCTTGTACGCCCTGCGTCGTCCGAGACAATGTCTTTGAGCTGCATCCCAAGGGCATCGGTCTTTTGGATGGTGCCGTCGCCTTGACGTACACCGTAGTTGAGGCGCATCGCCGCCACGGCGGCGAAGGGACCGCCCAACAGGAGAAGATAGCTCGGGATGAATGCGGCAAACGCCTGCTTGAAGTCGTCGACACTGGCGCCGAACGCCAGTTGGGCTGCGAAGAACCCGAAGGCGATCGTCAGGAGAATCGTCCAGAGACCACCCTGGACGTACGACGTGGATAACCGGCCGTCGGCGCCTTGGAGTGGTTGCAGAAAACCGCCTTCTTCTCGATGCGCTAGGTAGAGGACGACGAGGCCGAACGTGACCACGATGAGAGTGAGGGCCAAGGCCCAGGCGTACTTATGGGGAGCCTGGATGAGAACCAGAAGCCAGCTCCCCACGGCCAGCGCGAGCCACCCGAACAATGCCCACGTTCCGAGCCGCTGTGTCCAGGCGGCGGCCGCAACTTTCGCGGCGGCCTTGACCTCTGCCGCCGTTGGCGGTGTCTGGTCGACGGCGGCCCCAGCCGGCACCGCTGCCTTGGCAGCGCCGTGACCAGCTCGCTCGACCCCCTCGGCTGTTGGAGCCGACCTAACAGGTGGCAGATGCGCCTGATAGGAGGCGCGCAGCTCGTCGGCCCTCTTTTGAGCGACCTTTGGATCAACGTGAGGTCTGTTGGGTATGCGTTTCAAAACCACGCTGGCCCCTGGTTTCCCCGGCGAAGCACATTTGGTTGCCGAGGACCCTAGCACGCGGGTTTGGTAGCGCTCCCGGATTCCAGGCAGCGTCCGTGCTGCTTGGCTACGGCAACGCCCGACACTCGGCGATGACCGTCGGCGGGTCGGACGTCATCAAAGCGTCCGCGCCGGTTTTGACGAAGTGGGTCCAGGCTGCGGCGTCCTCTGTCGTCGGTCGCTCGCGGGTCACGGTCTGTCCGGCCGCGTGGAAGCTGTCCACGACGGCGGCGGTGATATCGGCCGCGGGGATCATGACCCCGTTCAGCCCCTGAACGGTGCTGACGTCGGGCACTGAGTCTGCCTTGTACCAGACCGTCAACGCGGGGTCGATCTGCTTGAGGTACTGGACCTGGGACAGGTATGAGGAGTAGACGATGACGTGAGCGGTCATGCCGGCCGCCTGGATCTCGTTGTCGAGGAGCTGGAGGTTGGCCGTCTTGGCGAAGGAGAACTTGGTCTCGAACATCAGGTAGCGTCCGGGGTCATGAGCCACCCGGATGCTCAGCGAGTTGCTCAGCTGGGGGATCCGGTTGTCGTGGAACTTCGTCCGCAGCGCTAGCACCTGAGCGAGCGTCATCTGGGTGACGAGGCCCGTCCCGTTGGTGGAGAACGAGACGTCGTTGTCGTGCATCTCCACGATGTAGCCGTCTTTGGTCACCCACAGGTCGGAGTCGGCGATGTTGCTGCCGATGTTGTACGCCGCCTTCTGGGATGCGACCGTGTCACCATCGGCGTGGAGTGCGTAGCCCTCGTGGGCCGATACCAGTCGGTGTGTGCACGGCGCCGAGTCAGCCGGGATGGCCGCCTGGGCAGTGGGCCCGGCGAGAAGACCTCCGCCCATGACGAGCCCGGTCACGATGGACGTCCGAATGTACTTCACGCTCGCTTACCCCCTCTTCCGGCCGCGGGAACATGGGCACCCCAACCGAAAGTCTATGAATCTCCCCGCCCCGCTGCTTAGGGCCTAGCAGTGACCATACCTCACCGAAAGACGCTTAAGACCCCTTTCGGGAATCTGTCGTAGCATGATCCGCTAACGATGTCCACGACGGCATTCCAGAGCGACGTCCGGCAGCGTACGCTGCCTTTCGTTGGTCAGGCCGAGTCGCACCCGCACGCGCTCAGATCACGTTGCCGATATGACGCTGGGCCTGCCCAACCCTCTCTATCCGGCTACGCGAAGGAAGACGCATGCGACGCACAACGATTATCACCGCTGTCGGGATGGCGGCTCTCCTCACTGGTGCCGTCACGGCGAACGCTGTCGGAAGCACCCCGCCCTCGTCGGGACACGGCGGCGTGGGCGCGCACCTGGCCGGGCACGGCTACGTCGTGCAGCCAGGTGCCCGGATGGGGATCAAGCCCATCCACGGGGCCACGCCCTCCAGCCCAGCGGGCAACAAGCTGTCGCTGCACTCCGCCGCTGCCACTGGCGTCGTCAGTCCCGAGCCAAAGGTCTACCTGGTCTTCTGGGGATCGCAGTGGTCCTCCGACCCGGCGGGGGCGAGACCAGCCTTGAAGGCCTTCTTCAAGGGCCTCCATGGAACGAAGGACCCATGGGGCAAGATCCTCAACCAATACTGCGAAGGCCTCCCGGTCGGCACCACGAACTGTGGTCCCAATGGCACCCACATCATGCACCCCCAGCAGAGCGGTCCGCTGGCCGGCGCCTGGGTGGACAACGCCACCGCGGCACCCCAGCACGCGACGCAGGCTCAGATCGCAGCCGAGGCGGTGCGCGGGGCAGAGCACTTCGGGAACACGTCGCAGGCTCCGAACCTCAACGCGCAGTATGTGATCGCGTCCGCGACCGGCACGCATCCGGACGGCTTCCCGAACACCGGGTTCTGCGGGTGGCACTCCTCGGCCAGCTCGGCTGACGGCAGGCTCGCCTTCACGAACCTGCCCTATCTGCCCGACCTGGGAGCCGGTGCGTGTACGACGATCGGCAGCCCGACCCTGCTGGACGGCTACTTCTCGACCGAGACCCATGAATACGCCGAGACCGTCACCGACTTCTTCCCCTCGGCCGGTTGGCTCGGCGGCGGCGGCGAGATCGGAGACGAGTGCGTCCAGCTCGACGCCAGGGAGGTGCTCAATACGGGCACGTTCGACGTGCAGGGACTGTGGTCCAACAGCGCGAGCAAGTGCGTGACGGCCGGCCCGTAGCCAGGGCGTTGCCCTGATCCGGCGGAGGTTGGCGCGCGACTACAACGCGCGCCGACCTACGCCCGCGGCTTGGGCGGTCAGGCAGGATGGACGGCATGGGACTCCCGGTACGACCGCCCGGTGTGCAGGACGTCCGCACTCGTCTCGGTGCCCTGCTGTTCGAGCGGGTTGCGGGATCCGATGGCGCTCGTCGACGTACCCGCATCCATGACACGCCGGGGGAGCGGTGGTTCGACGAGGACCGCCCGATCCGCCGGGTGCACGGCGACGCGGCGATGTTCGTGGGAGGTCTTCGCGCCCTCCTGCTCCAGTCGATGCACCCGCTCGCGATGGCCGCGGTCGCTGACCATTCCGACTACCGCGGCGACCCGTGGGGGAGGCTGCAGCGGACCAGCTACTTCCTCGCCGTCACCACGTTCGGGGCAGCCGGTGACGCGGAGCAGGCGGTGGCCGGTGTGCGGTCGATCCACCAGCGGATCAGGGGTACGACGACCGACGGCAGGCCTTACCACGCCGCCGACCCGCATCTCCTGCGGTGGGTACACATCGCAGAGGTGGCTAGCTTTCTGGACGCCTACCAGCGCTTCTCGGGGTCGCCGCTGGATCGTGCCGGACGCGACGGGTATGTCGCCGACACGGCGCGCATCGCGACGGCACTCGGGGCCGAGCAGCCACCTAGGACCGAGGACGAGCTAAGGGACCAGCTGGCGGCCTACCGGCCAGAGCTGGAGAGCACCCCGGCCGCGCGAGAGGCCGCGCGGTTCCTGCTGCTTCGGCCGCCGGTTCCCTGGCTGGCGCGGGCGCCGTACGCGGTACTGGGTGCGGCCGCGGTCAGCTCGCTGCCGGTCTGGGCTCGTTGGCCGCTGCGGCTGCCGTTCGTGCCGCTCGCCGAGGCGACCGTGGTGCGAGCCTCCGGTCGGGCGCTCGTCCGCTCGATCGGCTGGGTGATGGGTGCTGCGCCCGGCTCGGCCGGCTGATCGTTCAGCTGACGTGGCGGGCTTTCGCCGGGTTCTACTTGGGTGACGAGAGCCAGGGCTTCCTCAGGTCGTAGAAGGTGGGCGGACCGGACACCAGCGAGTCCATCTCCTGCATGTGCTCCTTCAGCTCTGCCGGCGGCTCCTTGCTTTCGCCCGCGCGGGCCTCCTGTTCGGACGAGAAGTAGATCACCACGGTGAAGTCCTCGTCCCCGTGGCCCGCCATCAACGTGCCGAGGATGTCGGGACGGTAGTCGGCCCACTTCTCCGAGCCCTGTGCCATCAGCTCGCGGGCCCGCTCCGGGTTGGTGCCCTTGCCCTGCATGACCTGCACGAAGCCGGCGTCGGAAGGGTCGCCCGGGGTGTCGACGTCGACGAACGTGCTGTTCTGGAAGGTAACGTCGCCGCTGAACGCCTGCTCGGCGTCGGCCCACCACTCAGCCTGCTCAGGCCGCTCGTTGTTCTGGTTGGCGGCCTCTTCGGACTCGAAGCGGATGACGGCGATGGACGTGCCGTCCTCCGTCACCCCGGCAGTCGTGCCGAGCCAGCCGTGGGCACCGGGCGCCAGCTCGGCCTCCCAGCGTTCCACCGCGGCTTTCAGCCTGTCCTGGTCCTTCAGCTTTCCCTTGATCACCTGCACGAACACGGCGAGCTTCCCTTCTTTGGGCGAGGAGTTGATCGTCTGACGAACGAGGAACCGACGCTACTCCTGGGCTCCCCCAGCGGGGGATGGCTCAGTCATGCCCGGCGACCCGTTCCCGGGCACGGTCGTCTCGACCGCGCCGGCTGGGTTGAGGAAGAGCAGGACCGACCTGACGGGGGCTTTGGTTGCCGTCGATGTGGCGCGCTCGTACGCCCTGAGCTGCGGACCGTAGTACGTCGTCCGCGCGTCGATGGCACCACGGGGGATCGCATCGGTCTTGTAGTCGACGACGACCAGGCTGCCGTCGTCCTCCCGATAGACCAGGTCGACGAAACCCTCCAGCACCGTCCCGTCGTCGTTCACCATGCCGACATACGTCTCCCGCCAGTGTTCGCGGGCCGCTGCCCGCCGCACGATGTCGGAGTCGAGCGCCGAGACCACGAGGCTCTGCACGATGTCGGCGTGTTCGCTGACGCCCTCGGCGCTGCTCTGCGCCGCCACGCCGACATCGAGGCCTTCTCCGCTTGTCAGGTCGACGGTCTGCAGGACGCCATGGACGGCCCGGCCGATCGCCGACCCGTAGCGCCCCTTCGACCACGGCGGCAGCTCCACGTCACGCGCGCCCTTGGCGGCTCCCGGCGGTGTCGCGTCGTCGTCAGGGACGAGTACGACGGCGGGCTCGGTGCCCTCCAGGCCGGAGGCGCTGACCGCGCTGACCCGGCGCGAGGACTCGCGCACCCGCTCGATGATCGCCAACCAGTCCGCGAAGGCGAGCGCCTCGGTCGCGGTCGTTGAGCTTCCCGCGAGCGGTGGCAGCGGCTCGGCGGCAGGCTCGAAGGCCACCGCTCCGACCGAGCCGGCTCCGCCGTCGACCAGGATCTCCGCATTGGTCATGGAGCCGGCCGATCCCGTCGCACTCGGCGTCCTCCGGTGCAGCGACACGACGAGGTGGTCGCGTGCCCGGGTCGCTGCTACGTACAGCAGCCGCCGGCGCTCGAGCTGGTCCATCTGCTCGTCGAGGGGCGCTACGTTCTCGAAGTCGTTGGTCTCCACCGAGCCGGTGAACTTGACCGCGTATCCGGTCGCGGTCCACAGCAGCTGGACTCCGCGCGGGCTGCGCGGCTCCGAGCTCATGCCGGACAGCACCACCATCGGGAACTCGAGGCCCTTCGCCGCATGCACCGTCATCACCCTCACGGCATCCATATCGGTCTCGGGCAGCACCGCCTCGGCAACCCGGGCGGTCTCCTCACCCTGGCGGGCGGCCCAGGCCAGATAGCCGCGCAGTCCGCCGTGCTCGGTCTCCGCCCAGGCCCGCGCCTGGTCGACGACGAAGCGCAGCCGACGCCATTGGTCACGGGCGCGAGGACCCGTCGCCGAGACCTCGAGCATCCGGCGGTCGGCGATGATCGTGCCCAGTACCTCGCTCGGGGTCATCCAACGCGAGCCGTTGTGCAGAGATCGCAGATAGGTAAGCGCTCTTGCCACCGGGTGATCGCTGCGCTCCTCCGCTGGACGGGCCACGATGCTGAACGACCCGCCGTCACGCTTCCAGGTCCAGAGGTCGTCGTCACCGCACCCGAAGAGCGGCGAGCGCAGGGCGGTCACACAGGCCAGCAGATCGCTCGGATCGGCGACCGCTCGAGCCGCCGCGAGCAGGTCCCGCACCTCGCTCGCCTGGTAGACCAGCGAGCTGGACTCCGCGCGGTACGAGAGGCCGGCTCGGTCGAGCGCGTCCTCGAGGAACGGCAGCGAGGTGCGGGAGGGCACCAGGATCGCGATGTCTCCCAGCTTCAGGTCGCGCCACTTCTTGGTTCCCTCGTCGTACGTCGTCCACGACTCGTCGAGCGCTTGCCGGATGACGCCGGCGACGTCCGCGGCCTCCCACTCTCGCAACTCGCTGGCGTATACCTTGCCTGCATGGGCATTCGCGCCGAGAACGACGACCGGCGCCCCGACGCCGACCTGCGAGCGGGTGGGTGACAAGGCCACATAGTCGGGCTGTGCCGTCGGCACGGGGCGAATCACCGATGCGAAGACCTGGTTGACCCAGTCGAGCACCGGTGACACCGTGCGGAAGTTGGAAGCCAGGGTGACCCTGTCGGAGAAGCGGTCCCGGGCGCTGAGGTACATCGCGATGTCGGCTCGGCGGAAACGGTAGATCGACTGCTTGGGGTCGCCGACCACGAACAGCGAGCCAGGGGGGACCTCGACGTCCTCCCACTCTGAAGCCGTCGCGGCGCCGCCGCCGGCGATGCGCACCGCGATCTCGATCTGGATGGGGTCGGTGTCCTGGAACTCGTCCAGCAGCAGCCGCGGGTACTGCGCCTGCAGGGCCGCCCGCACGTCGGGGTTGGCCCGCAACAGGTCCCGCGCGAGCACGAGCAGGTCGTGGAACTCGAGCCTGCCTTCTGCTGCCCGCTCACCTGCTGCCGCCCGGACCTGCTCGGCGACCCATCTCGCCAACGGGCGAAGGGACGCGTCCACGAGACGTTTGCGAGCGGCCTTCGCCTTGGCCAGCCATGTCTTGCAGTCGAGGCGGACCTGCTCCACTGGAACCTTCCAGTTTCTCGCCACCCCGACGTTGAAGCTGAAGGACTCGCTCGTTGTCAGGGCCGCGAGAATCGACTCAGGGTCGCTCAGGTCCGCGGACTCGGTGGCCCAGTCAGCCAGAGCGGCAAGCTTCGGCAGAAGCTTGTCGCTTGCGACCGTGCAGTTGTCGGCCAGCTCGGCGAGCAATCGTGCCTCCTCCACGAGTGGGACCATGTCGGGAGATGAGGCCGCGGCGGGCTCCTCGGTGAGGACTCGTGACTCAATGAGGTCCCAGTCGGACTGGAACGCCCTCGCTAGCGACCGCAGGTGCTTGAGCTTCACGCCCGCCGCGAAAGCCAACCGCACGGCGGTCGCGAGTGCCTCGTCGTCGAGAAGCTCGCGCTGCATGACAGCCCAGCGGTTGTCGAACGCCACCGACGACCCGACCTCGTCGAGGATCTCGAGCATCGGGGGGAGCCCGGCCTCGATCGGATGCATCGTGAGGATCCGCTGCGCGAACGAGTGCAGGGTGCCGATGGCTGCCCCGTCGAGGTCGTCGAGCGCCTGAGCGGCTCGGTCGCCGAGATCGCTCCCCTCGTTGTGCTGCCATACCCTCTCGAACTCGGCCCGCAGCCGGTCCCTGAGCTCCGCGCCCGCCTTCTCGGTGAAGGTGACGGCCGCGATGTTCCGCAGCGATACTCCGTCGTCGAGGACCAGCGTCGCGACGCGGTCGATCAGCGACTTGGTCTTGCCGGACCCAGCGCCGGCGTCGACGAAGAGCGTGGTGCCTGTCTCGTGCGCTATTCGCGCCCTGGCGCGCTCGTCGACCAGAGAGACCGTCATGTAGTTGACTCCAGAGCCGTCGGGTCCACCAGCCTCACCAGTCGCTCAAGTGCGGGGTCGAGACGCTTGCGTTCCCATCGGGTGCGCACCTCTCCGTGTCCGAGTCCGTCCGGGTTGCAGTAGTGGCACGTCACCCACCCAAATTCGGGGCCGTCGGGAGCTTTGGCCGGGAAGAGCCCGCTCGCGAGCGACCCGACAAGGGTCCCCACCGCGTTGGCGTACAGCGCCTCGATCTCGTCGGTGAGTTCCACCGGGATCCAGTCGCGCTTGCCGGGCCGGACGAACCAGTATGCCGCCTCGGCGTTCTCGCCGCCGAGCTGCTGAAGGGCGGCATACGCGTAGACGGGAAGCTGAAGTTTGGTTCCGGCCGCGACGCGATCCTTCTTGAGTGCCACGAAGTTCGACGTTCCACCGGTCTTGATGTCGATCACGATGAGCGTGCCGTCGCGATCCTCTTCGACGAGGTCAGCGCTCCCGCGCATCAGCACGGTGCCCCCATCGACCTCAATCACGACAGGAGGGAAACCGTCTTTGCCGAACGCGAGCTCGCTTTTCAGCACCCGCCACCCGTGGAGAGCACGGCGCTCGTCGTCGTTGTCGAGCATGGAAGCGAGGTCTGCGAGGATGCGGATACGTTCGTCCTCCCACAGTGCGCGATGGCCCGTGAGCCCACGGCCCTCGAACTCGGCAGCCTTCACGTTCGCGATCTCGCGAAGCCTGCTGCGATGCGCCGCGGTCCAAGGTTGGCCATAGCTCGGGAGCGAGTCCGTGAACTCCGTGATGAACGCGTCCATCGTCTCGTGCATGAGGGTGCCGATGTCGAGCGGGCTTATCGTCATGAGCTCTTCCGGCTGCTCGATGGGCTTGATCCTTAAGAGCCGCTCCATGAAATACGCGTGCGGACAGACGGCGTATGCCTCAAGCGCTGTTGGTGAGACAAGTCCCGTCCCATCCGCGAAGTTCGGCAGCCCTGCTGCACCCGTCAGGTTGCCGTCGTAGCGGGTGAAGGCGTCGCTGGCCCGGGCCCGGACGAGTGCCAGGCTCTCGTCGACCACGCGGTCGCCGATCGAGATGTCGGCCGCCACGGCGTGCGTGCGCCACTCCTGCTCGGTGGCGGGCATCGTCAGGCTGGTCAGGGACAGAGCGTACGAGCGGGAGCCGATGATCTGGTCGGAGACGGCCGACTCCCACTCCGTGGCTGACAGCGCCTTGTCGCCGGAGAGCTCCCGCAGTGTCGGCAGCAGCCACCTGCTGGGCAGGCGCCCGGTGCTGCGCCGAAGGTCGCCGCGCGGGAACGACGCGACGACGCGGGGCGCCGCATCGAATGCGGCGAGGAGGTGGCGGTGCTTGGCCTCGAGCCGGTCCCGGTACGACGACAGCTCCCCCTGACTGGCGTCGCGGACCCGCTCCAGCAGCAGGGCGTCCTCACCGAGGCGCCCGGGGTAGCTGTCTTCGGCCAGCCCGACGACGTACAGGACGTCGACGTCGAGCCCGATCGACGCCGACAGGGGAGCGACCAGGATGCCCTCGCCGAAACGCCCGACGCGGGGGAGTGCCGCCTCCAGCTCGAGGGTCAGCACATCGATCAGACGCTGCAGGTCCGCGCTGCTCTCGAAAGCGTCCAGGTCCCCGAGCCCGCGCAGCGTTGCGTGGACAGTGACCGCGGCGTACTGCTCCTCTGGCGGTAGCTTCGAGAGGGCCTGCGGGTCGCCGTACAGGTCGTGGAAGAGGTCGACCGCCCAGCCGCTCAAGTCGGACCAGGTGGTGAGCTTCTGACCGACCCGAAGCCGCTCTCGCAGCGTTGTCGCGAAGGCGCGGAGCTCTCCCGCCGTCTGAAGCTCACGCTCGTAGGCGTCTATCCGTGACTGGTATCGGTCGTCGCGCGTCTGCTCAACCTTGACGGCGCGCTGGATCGACGCTGCGTACGTCTGGAGACGGTGGCTCCAGTCGTCCCCGGAAACCACGGCTGCGCTGCGGGACAACCCCTCCCACCGCGAAGCCGGCACTCGATCGCCACCGAAGGCCTTGGTGGGCGCCTCGGAGACGGCGCGGAAGAAGTCGGCCCTCGGCATGTCGTCGACGGCGAGCTTGAGAATGTCGAGGAAGCCGCGGCCGATCGCCCGCTCGATGACCGGCCGGGTTCCCGTGCCGTTGACCGTGATCCGTGCAGCGGACAGGTGCTCGTGCAGGAGCCGGGCGTAGGGCTGGGTCGCACCGTAGAGGACGGCGACCCGATGAGCCGGCGTCGACTCGAGCGTCTGGACCACGTCACGCACCACGCAGCGGATCTCGTCGTCGGAGTCGGATGCGTGGAAGACTTCGTCGGCGACCCGGGGATTGCCCTGGGGACCGACGAACGGCGAACCCATCCGGTCGAGGGAGCGGCGTACGGCGCTGTCGGCCCGTTTGACGTCGGTCAGGCCGAGCAGGACCGTGGTGTCGGTGATGTCGGACAACGCCCGGGCGAACCGGGCCTCAGCCAAGGCGAGCTCCTGCGGCAGGTAGAGGATCACCTTGCCCAGCTCGGCCGCGGCTGCTGGCTCCGCCGACAGGCGCGAGGTCGCAGCGTCGAGGATGTCGGTCTGGTCGTAGAAGTCCGCCTCGAGCGAGGCCGTCACCGTGCGGTGCAGACGCACGAGATCGCGCGTGAGGCCCGAGCATTCGGCTACCGCGTCACGTGCTGCCTCGGTGATGTCCCTCAGCTCGCGATGGGTCCGGACGAGCGCGCGGATCGTGGCCGGATGATCCCTCACCGCCTCGAACACGCCCGGCTCTCGGTCGAGGGCCGCCCGCCACGCGGCGCCGACGATCGGGTTGGTCGCCGGCCGGCGAGGAGCCAACGCGGCGGCGCCCAGCTCCTCGGCGAGCCTCGAGAGCGTGGCAAGATGAACGCCGGCGACCGCGTTGCCGGCTTCGGACAGCCCCTCGGCCAGCGAGCGACGCGCCACGACGGCGGCGAGGTTGTTCGGCAGCAGCAGCGTGACCGGGGCCATCGGGTCGTCCGCCTTGACGGCGCGGACGACGTCCCGCAAAGTCTCGAGGGCGCTGGCGCCGTACCTCGTCGTGATGATCTGAACCGTCAAGAAGTGTCTCCTCCTATGCCGAACTGACCTTACCGTCGCTCGCCGACACAATTCGCCGCCTGCTTCGGACCAGGCTCGCAAGACGTTTCCAAGAGAGCCAGCCCCCGTCGACGAGACCGTGTACAAAGGGGTGCGTGGACGACCGACTCGTGCTGGGACCGCTGCTGAGGTACGTCGACGAGACGAGCGCCTCTGTCTGGGTCGAGACCAGCGGTCCGTCGGTAGTCGCGGTGGCCGCTGGTGGCGGCCGCTGGGAGGCGCCGGCTTTCGCCGTACACGACCACCACTACGGCCTTGTCGAGGTGGACGGGCTCGAGCCCGGCTCCATCCAGACCTACACCGTCGAGATCGACGGGAGCGAGGTCTGGCCGCCTGCTGACAGCGACCTCCCGCCGAGCCGGATCGCGACCATCAAGCCGGGCAAGGAGCTCCGGCTGGCCTTCGGCTCCTGCCGGATGGCGTTCCCGCACGACGCGGAGGCGAACAGGAAGCATGGGGTCGACGCCCTTCGCGCCTACGCGAGTCACATGGCGACGAACGAGGCGGACAAATGGCCGGACCTGCTGCTGTTCCTCGGTGACCAGGTGTACGCCGACGAGACATCGGACGAGATGCGGGAGTTCATCGCCTGCCGGCGCAACCTGGACGAGCCGCCCGGCACCGAGCTCAAGGACTTCGAGGAGTACACCTATCTCTACCGCCTCGCCTGGACCGATCCCACGAACCGGTGGCTGCTGTCGACGCTCCCCAGCGCGATGATCTTCGACGACCACGACATCCGGGACGACTGGAACACGTCGGCGCAGTGGCGGCGCGAGATGGCAGAGCTCCCGTGGTGGCACGACCGGATCGTGGGCGGGCTGACGTCGTACTGGATCTACCAGCATCTCGGGAATCTCTCGCCGACCGATCGCGCCGACGACGAGCTCTGGTCGCAGATCGTCGCGGACCGGGGTAGCTCGGCTGCGCCTCGCGACTGGGGCAAGGAGCTGGACGCGTTCGCCGAGCGGGCCGACGAGCATCCGGACACCTACCGCTGGAGCTACGCGCGCGACATCGGCCACAGCCGGCTGATCGTCATCGACTCGCGAGCCGCCCGGGTCCTGCAGCCGGAGAAGCGGTCGATCATCGACGACCGTGGGATGGAGTGGCTCGACGAGCAGATGCGCGGCGACTTCCACCACCTGCTGATCGGTACGTCGCTCCCGTTCCTGCTGTCGAAGGGGTTGCACAACTTCGAGGCCTGGAGCGAGGCGGTGGCCAGCGGGGCTTGGGGAAAGGCGGCTGCCGTCGCGGGGGAGAAGTTGAGGCGGGCGGTCGACCTGGAGCACTGGGCGGCCTTCCACGAGGGCTTCCAGCGGGTCGCCGCGATGGCCGTCGACGTCGCCGCTGGGAAGCGCGGCGAGAAGCCCGGCTCGGTGACCTTCCTGTCGGGCGACGTGCACCACTCGTACGTGGCCCAGTCCGTCTCGAACGGAGGCGCGCAGATCATCCAGGCCGTCTGCTCACCCATCCGCAACAAGCTCCCGCGGCCGGTCTCGATGACCATGGGGACGCTGCGCACCACTCCCGTCGCCGCCGTCACCGGGTTCCTCGCCCGCCGGGCCAAGGTCGAGCCTCCCGTCATCGACTGGGAGGTCACTCACGGCCCCTGGTACGACAGCAACCTCGCGACGTTGGAGACGCACGGGCGTGAGATGTCCATGCGCTGGGAGACGGGTACGACTGACGGTGCCGAGGACGGTGAGCCGACCCTGCGGGTGGTGGCTGATTTCACCATCAAGAGTCCGACGTGAGCACCTAGCCTGGCGTTCATGCTGCCCACGGATCACCTGCTCGCCTTCACGCTGACCGCCTTCGTGGTGATCGTGCTGCCCGGCCCCAGCGTGCTCTTCGTGATCAGCCGGGCGCTGGTGCTCGGACGAGCGGGTGCCCTGGCGACAGTGGTGGGCAACTCGCTCGGCGAGTACGTGCAGGTGATGGCCGTCGCCTTCGGTATCGGCGCGATCGTCGAGAAGTCGGTCGTCGTGTTCACGGTGATCAAGCTGGCGGGCGCTGCCTACCTCGTCTACCTCGGCGTGCAGGCGATCCGGCACCGCACCGGACTGGCGGCGATCCTTGCGGAGCAGAGCGTTCCCAGCGGCAGGCTCCGCGCGCTCCGCGAGGGCTTCGTTGTCGGCGTCGCCAACCCGAAGTCGATCGTGTTCTTCGCCGCGATCCTGCCCCAGTTCGTCGACCGGTCAGCAGGTCACCTGACGCTGCAGCTCCTCCTGCTCGGGATGGTCTTCCTGGTCGTGGCGCTCATCTCCGACGGTGTGTGGGCCTTCGCGGCCGGCTCGGCGCGTGCCTGGCTCGCACGGTCTCCGAACCGGCTCGGGTTCTTGGGTGGCACCGGTGGCGTGGCGATGATCGGCATTGGCGTACGGCTCGCCATGACCGGCCGGCACGACTGAGGTCGTCGTGCGCGTCGTCGGTCAGCCCTGGCGAGTGGGCGGAACCGCTCGGCTAGCAGGCGGCGGTTAAGCGCCTCAGTCATGACCCGTCCGGCAAGACGACGCGGTTGCCAAAGATTCGAACATGTGTCTGAAAACTGTCGGTAGAGGGTCGTAGCGTTGATGTCATGGCAAGCAGTACCGATGACACCACCGCGATGGGTACGGCGACCCGGCCGCCGGCCGGGCCGGACCAGGTCGCCGACGCCCTCGCGGCAATCGGGCAGGCGTTGGCGACGGTGGTCGGCGTGCCGGCGTGGACGCTTGGCGAGATGCGGTCCAGCAGCGCCTGGGCGAGGCCCTGAGGGTCCGGGCGGGGGTCGACGAGCTGGTGGCCCGGTTGACCGCCTCGATTCTGGGCCGGGAGCTGCCGCGGCTGGCCGGTGCCTCGTCGGGCCGGGCCTGGCTGATGGCCACTCATCGGATGTCTGCGCCGGAGGCGGCCCGGCTGGTCACCCAGGCCAACGCCTGCACCGCGGAAGGTCTGGACGGGCGGGCCGAGACGACGAGACGAGCCTGGGCCACCGGTGACGTCACACCGAACAGGCCGTCGTGATCGCACAGACCGTCGGGGCTCTGAACAGTGCCATCCCGGCCACCGCGACCGATGCGTTGCAGCACGACCTGGTCGGGCACGCCCGCCGCCTCGGCTACCCGCAGCTTCGGCAGGTCTGCCGGCACGCCCTCGAGGTGGTCGACCCCGACGGTGCCGACACGATGCTGGAGGCACAGCTGCTTGCCGAGGAGGACCGGGCGCTACAGCTGACCCAGTTCCAGGCGCGCCGGGTCGGCGACGGCACCACCCGCGGCAGCTTCAGGCTTCCCGACGCCCAGTTCGACATGCTCAAAGCCGCTCTCGACGCAGCCGCCTCCCCTCGCCGTCCTCGACGTGGCGATTCACCTGACGACCCCGAGCATGCGTCCAACGCGGACGCATCCAGCAAGAGCACGTCGGCCGGACCGGCTGCCGCGCAGGGCCGGCCCGGCCGGTTGGGGTATCCGCAGCGGATGGGACGCGCCTTCCTCGAGCTCATCGAGCACCTCCCCACCAGCCGTCTACCCCAGCACGGCGTCGCGAACGCCACCATCGTCGTCACCATGGGCCTCGACCAGCTCCGCGACGCATTCGGCGAGACTGTGCTGGACAGCGGCACCGCCATGTCCGCAGGGCAGACCCGCCGGCTCGCCTGCAACGCTCAGCTGATCCCCGCTGTCCTGGCCGGCGACTCCACCATCCTCGACCTCGGACTCGCACAGCGACTCTTCACTCGCTACCAGCGCATCGCCCTGGCGGTCCGCGACAGAGGCTGCATCTGGCCCGGCTGCGACCGGCCACCGGCATGGTGCGAGGCCCACCACATCACCGCATGGAAGAACCTGGGGCCCACCAACCTCGACAACGGGTGTCTGCTCTGCTCCTTCCACCACCACCTGGCCCACCAAGGAGAATGGGCCATCGTGATGGCCGCCGACGGCGTCCCCGACGTCATCCCGCCCCCGCGCGTCGAGCCCAACCAGCAACCGCTGCGCCACGCACGCTTCACAGTGCCAGCCCTGTGCTGAGAACGGCGTCAGCCAGGCTCGCCAGCAGGAGGACAGCAGCGGATGGCTAGCGCAGGTACGACGCTCCGTTGAAGTCGAGGATCGCGCCGGAAGCCCACTCGGCGTCCGGCTCCGCCAGCGCCACGATGGCCGCGGCGACTTCGTGCGGATTGGCCACCCGGCCGAACGGGCTCTGGGCGCGGATAGAGTCACCGCCAGGCCCGTCGAGCCGGGACGCGGCCATGTCGGTGGCGATGTACCCGGGTGCGATCCCGACACAGCCGATCCCATGAGGCGCAAGTGCGACCGCGAGCGACTGCGTCATCGAGTGAACGGCGGCCTTGCTCGCGCCGTACGCCGGGACCCGCGGCTCACCGCGGTACGCGCCGCGTGATCCCACGGTGACGATGCGTCCTCGCGGCAGGCCTTCGGCCGGTGCGACGTCGACCATGTGGCGGGCCACCTGGTAGGTGACGTTGGCCGTGCCGAGCAGGTTCACGTCGATCGTCCGCCGCCAGCCGTCCACCCACTCGTCGTACGTCGACTCAGCGACGCCGAGGTCGAAGCGCCGCCCCTGGTTGGTTGGGTCCTCCGTGAACAGCGCCGCGTTGTTGACCAGCACGTCGATGCGCCCGAGCCCTTCGACGGCCTCGGCGACAAGACGCCGTACCGCCTCCGGATCAGCGAGATCACCCTGCACGACGACGTGCCCCCCGCCCGGCAGCGACTCAGCGAGCGCCTCCGCCTGGGCGCGGCTGCTCCGACAGTGGACGGCCACCTGGTCGCCGGACCGAACCGCAAACAGGCGAGCGACCTCGGCGCCCAGCCCGCGGGACCCGCCGGTGACCAGCACGCCCCGCCGAGGCGATCCGCGTTCCTCCTGACCGGTCGTCATGGCCCGCCCGATCCCGGGAAGCCCGGAATCAGCCCTGCACCCCATGCGGTTTGACCAGGTAGACCACGCCACCGGACGCGTTCAGCCACAGGAACTCGAACTGGACGCGCCGGTAGATGTGCTGGACCGCCGAGTTGTCGGGCGATGCCGGGTCGTTGGCGATGACGTTGCCCTTTGCCGTGAACCCGCGCACGACGATGAGGTGGCCGCCGGTCGAGTCGATGTCGGCGCCGTCGAGGTGTCGGCGTGGGTTCTTCGAGTTGTTGTTCCAGGCGATGGAGACGACGGTCGGTACCCCGCGCTTGACCCAGTACTCGAGCGGGACGAGCGAGTCGTACTGACGGACCGACCCGTCGAGGCGGTAGTGCGAGGCGTACGCGGTGTTGAAGGGCCAGTTCCCGGTGCCGTCGTAGTTCTTGTCGTAGGTGTGGATCGCCGCCCAGTCGACGGTCCCGTCCGCGCGGCCGTGCCGGTCGAAGACCTTGTTCGGCGGCAGCGAGTTCACGTCCTTCTGCGTCGGGCCGCGGCCGTAGTACTCGAGGATCATCTCCGTCGACGTCGGGCTGCACCATGCCTCGCCGCCACCGCCGAAGCGGCCGTACTCACCGCTGTGCGTCTCCTGGGAGTACTGCGGAACGTTGAGGTCGACCGTGCGCGTCATCGTCGTCCGGCTCGCCTTGTACGCCGGGTGCTGGGGGCTGAAGGCGACGGCCGCGACCTGCCCGACGGTCGGTCGGGCGCGCGACGAGCCGTAGAGCTGCTCGCGGAGCCGGTAGGCGGCAGCATGCTCACCGGAATGGGCGAAGTAGGTGTCGATTGAGATGAAGCCGAAGTGGTTGTCCTGATCGGGGACGGACGTGCGCGCGATGGCGGCGGTGGTGAACGCCCACCTGCCCATCGTGAACCAGGGGCTCCAGCGGCTCCCGACGCGAACGCTCAGCTGGGTTGCCACCCAGCTGTCCTTCGGGGTCGCGGCCTGCCAGCTCGACACCAGCTCCTTGACGCCGAACTCGGGCTGGTAGGTGGGCGACGTCCACGTCCCGAAGCTCGAGCCGTGCCTCAACGCGATCGCGCCGCCGCCGTGGGACGTCACGGTGGCGCCACCGGCGGTATGCCCCGCGGCGAGGTCCGCCAGAGATGACCAGGCGTGGAAGTCGGTAGGCGTCACGGAGGTGCCGGGCCCCACCTTCGACCCCCGGGCGAGCGCCGTCGGCGTACCCGCCGCCAGGGCGAGCGGAAGGCTCGTGGCCACGGCCAGCGCCAGCAGGCGCGAGGCCCGGCCCCGAGATCCGCGCTCGGTTCGGCGGGTGGATAGCACGTGTCGCATTCGCCCTCCTGATACCCGGCCGGCCCGGGTCCGACGACTCGGACGTTCGGAACGTTACGACTCTGGACCCGTTCAGGCAACGGCCGACATGGTTGCGATCCATGGGTGAAGGCACAGCGCAACCGTCGGTCGGCCGGTGGATACGCTGAGGCGGGGACCAGCCGAAGGAGTATGACGACACGATGCCGCTGCACGCCCGAGAGACCATCCGTGACGAGCTCCACGAGCCCCTCTTCGCCGCACACGCCCTCAGCTCGGACATCCCGAAGTACCGCGTTCCCACCAACGAGATGGGGACCCTGGAGGCGTTCCAGATCGTGCACGACGAGCTGATGCTCGACGGCAACGCGCGGCAGAACCTGGCGACGTTCTGCCAGACGTGGGAGGAGCCGCCGATCCACGACCTGATGGCGATCTGCATCGACAAGAACCTGATCGACAAGGACGAGTACCCGCAGACCGCGGAGCTGGAGAGTCGTTGCGTCAACATGCTCGCGAGCCTGTGGAACGCCCCCGAGGCGAACAACCCGGTCGGCGCTTCGGCGGTTGGTTCGTCGGAGGCGTGCATGCTCGCCGGGATGGCGGCGAAGTGGCGGTGGCGGGCCAAGCGCCAGGCGGACGGCAGACCCACCGGTACGCCGAACATCGTCTGTGGTCCGGTGCAGGTGGTGTGGCACAAGTTCGCCCGGTACTGGGATGTCGAGATCCGCGAGGTGCCGATGGCGCCCGGGCGCTACGCGATGGAGCCGGAGCAGATGCTCGAGCGGGTCGACGAGAACACCATCTGCGTCGTACCGACGCTCGGCGTCACCTACACCGGTGCCTACGAGCGCGTGAAGGATCTCTCGGACGCGCTCGACACGCTGCAGGCGGAGAAGGGGCTCGACATCGACATCCACGTGGACGGTGCCAGCGGTGCCTTCCTCGCACCGTTCTGCGCGGAGGATCTCGAGTGGGACTTCCGGCTCCCTCGGGTCAAGTCGATCAGCGCGTCCGGACACAAGTTCGGTCTCGCCCCGCTCGGGGTCGGCTGGGTCGTCTGGCGGGACAGGGCAGACCTCCCCGAAGACCTGGTCTTCCACGTCAGCTACCTCGGCGGCGACATGGCGGTCTTCCAGATCAACTTCTCCCGGCCGGCCGGACAGGTCGTCGCGCAGTACTACCAGCTGCTCCGGCTCGGATACGACGGCTACCGCCGCGTGCACTCGGCGTCGTACGGGACCGCTGCGTACCTGGCGGCCGAGGTGCCGAAGATCGGTCCCTTCGACCTGGTGTACGTCGGCGACCCGGCGACCGGCATCCCGTGCGTCACGTGGCGCATCGCGGACGGGGCGGATCCCGGCTACACGCTGTACGACCTGGCGGACCGCCTGCGGATCCGGGGCTGGCAGGTGCCGGCGTACCCGCTGACCGGTGAGCTTTCCGACGTCATCGTGCAACGCGTCCTGGTCCGCCAGGACGTCAGTCGAGACCTCGCGTCGATCCTCCTGACGGACCTACGACGCGCGGTCGCCCACTTCGACACGCATCCGGTCTCCGTCTCGGCGACTCGGGAGGAGGCGAGCGGCTTCAACCACCTGTAGCGCCAGTAGCCTGGGAGCCGGCGGCCGGTCAGCTCTCGTGCTCGACCGGCTCCGGCGCGTAGGGGGTCTTGCCGTCGAACATCACGGCCGCCAGGTGGCCGATGTCGTTGGCAATACTGCCGACCTGGCGGCAGGCCTGGTCGAGCGAGTCGACTCCAACCGCGGTCGCCAGCATGGACTGCCTGACCATGATCGTGCCCGACACGACGGTCACGGTGCCGCTCAAGGCCCGCTGGTTGAGCTCGTTCACCTCGCGGAGCAACGCGGCTGACGGCTTGACCTCGAGGGCAGCGTGCGCGAAGACCACGACCATCGTCGGGTCGATGTCGTGGATCGAGACCCAGCAGGCCGCCGTACCGGACCGGAACATCACGTCACCGTCCTGGTCGATGCACACCTCCTCACTCTCGAGCACCTCCCGCATGGACGTCTCGATGTAGGCCCTGAGCCACTCGATCGTCGTCGCCATCGCACCCGCCCTCTCCTGCCGCTTACCACTCGTATCGACCCGCCCACCGTCACCTGTGCATCACCCGTGCGAGAGCCTCGGACTCCTGTTTATCCCCGTCCGCCGACAGTTTCGGGCCCGCCAGCTCGGTCGGGGCAAAGCGGCGTCGCGTGCCGCGCGTGGCCGACCGGTTGCGGAACTTCACACCGTTTGGGGCGCTGATGTGGCATTCTGGCGATATTGGGAACTTCCTTCAGGCGGTGCTGGCCGGAAGGAGGTGGACGGGCTCATCTTCCCTGGATGCCGCCGGCTCCATCCACGCACTGCGAGGACGAGGCCAGCCAACGCCGGGGAGACGGAAGAGGTGTCGATGGTGTTCGGTGGCGACGATTCTGGACGGGCCACCGAGGACCTCGTCTTCGCGCGCCTGGAGAGCAGCCGGCGCGAGGGCGACCTGGTCTGGCGCAACCAGCGGGTGACGAGCGACGCGCGAAACTCCGAGATCGACTTCGTGCTGGGCCTGCCCGGCTCCGGATTCATCGCGGTCGAGGTCAAGGGCGGCCAGGTCTCCGTGGAGGGCGATGCCTGGATGCAGCACAACCGCGGTGGCATTCGCAAGCGGATCAATCCCGTCACGCAGGCGCGCGAGGGGATGTACAGCCTCCGGGACTACGTCGAGTCGGACCCGCGCTGGGGGAGTCGCGGACACGCCCGGTGGGCGCACGCCGTGGTGCTGCCGTACTCCGAGGTCGCGGCCGACTTCGCGATGCCTGACCTGCCGCGGCACATGGTCTTCGGACGGGACGACCTGCTGGAGCTGGTGCCGAAGCTCGCCAACATCGCCGACCGGCAGCGCCGGGACCGGGTGGCGACGGCCGACGACGTCGTGCTGGTCGGCGAGATCCTTCGTGGGCGTGGACATCCGCAGGCAGACATCATCGGTGACGCTGCTGAGCATGAGGCGCTCGCGGACTACCTCACCGCGCAGCAGCGCATGATCCTCGATGTCACGAAGCTGATGACGAGGATCGAGATCCGCGGCGGCCCTGGGTCGGGGAAGACGTACCTCGCACTCGAGCAGACCCGCCGGCTCGCGATGGAAGGGAACCGGGTGGCGCTGCTGTGCTACTCACGGGGGCTCGCCGCCTTCCTCACCCGCGCCACGCGGACCTGGGCACGCCGGCATCGCCCCGCGTACGTCGGCACGTTCCACGGGCTGGGCACCGACCTGTGGGGGGTCAGCGGATCCCCCGGCGGCGACCTGGACAGTGACTACTGGGAGAACCGGCTGCCCGCGCAGATGGTCGAGCGGGCGGCAGAGATGCGGACCGGCAAGCGCTTCGACGCCGTGGTGGTCGATGAGGCCCAGGACTTCGCGGACAGCTGGTGGCCCGCTGTGACCGCTGCCCTGAAACACCCCACCAAGGGTCACCTCACGATCCTGAGCGACGAAGGACAGCGGGTGTTCGCGCGTTTCGGTGGTGTTCCCGAATGCCAGGCAGTGCTGGTTCTCGAGCACAACCTTCGGAACACCCGCCAGATCGTGGACGCCTTCGAGCCGTTGGCTCCCACCCGGATGCGGTCCCTCGGCGGGGAGGGCCCAGCCATCAGGTTCATCGAGTGTCCCGCCGACCGGGCCGTCAGCACGGCTGACGACGCGGTCGACGGTCTCCTCGACTGCGGGTGGCGGCCGCAGGACATCGCGCTCCTCACCACGAAGGACCGCCACCCGGAGCAGAAGGCCCGCCAGGACTTGGGCCAGACCGCCTACTGGGACTCGTTCTGGGATGACAGCCAGGTCTTCTACGGTCACGTGCTCGGCTTCAAGGGGCTCGAGCGCTCGGTCGTCGTACTCGCGGTGAACGAGTCGGAGCTGCGTGAGCGTGCCAAGGAACGCCTGTACGTCGGAATGTCGCGCGCACGGGACGAGCTGGTCGTCTGTGGCGACGCGGCCTACCTCGAGTTGGTGGGCGGACGCCCACTGGTCCGTGGCCTGCGCTCGGGTGCAGGACGTGCCGGACCCTGAGACCCCAGCGGCGCGGCTGCCCTGACCCGGAGCTGACCGCTAGGGTCTGGGGATATGACGAGGCGTTGGTCCGGCCACTGTGCTGTCCCTTCGGCGGACGTCCGGAGTGCCGGGGCCGCATGAGCTACGACGTTCGGCGGATCCGCTCCCGCTTCCCCGCGTTGGCGGAAGGAGCGGCGCATTTCGACGGGCCAGGTGGGTCCCAGGTCCCCCAAGAGGTGGCCGACGCAGTTGCCACCACGCTGGCCTCGGCGATCTCCAACCGGAGCCCGGTCACCCGCTCGGGCCGGCGGGCGGAAGAGGTGGTGGTCGGCGCTCGGGGCGCCATGGCCGACTTCCTCGGTGCCGAGCCCAGCAGCGTCGTCTTCGGCCGCAGCATGACCCAGCTGACGTTCGACGTGTCACGTGCCCTCGCCAAGGGATGGGGCCCGGGTGACGAGGTGGTCGTGACCCGCCTCGACCATGACGCGAATGTCAGGCCATGGGTCCTTGCGGCGAACGCCTGCGGGGCCGAGGTGCGCTGGGCGGACTTCGACCCGGCCACCGGTCAGCAGGATGTCGAGCACGTCACGGCGGAGATCAGCGACCGAACCCGGCTCGTCGCGGTGACCGGAGCATCCAACTTGCTGGGCACTCGACCCGACGTCGCCGCGATCTGCGCGTCGGCACACGAGGCCGGCGCCCTGGTCTTCGTCGACGGGGTCCACTACAGCCCGCATGTGCTCCCCGACCTGGTGGCGTTGGGCGCGGACCTGTTCGCCTGCTCGCCGTACAAGTTCTGTGGTCCGCACTGCGGGGTGCTGACCGGAAGGCCCGAGGTGCTCGAGTCGCTGCACCCTGACAAGCTGCTGCCCTCGGCGGACTCGGTGCCCGACCGCTTCGAGCTCGGGACCCTGCCCTACGAGCTGCTAGCCGGTACGACGGCCGCCGTCGACTTCCTGGCCGGCCTCGACTCCGCCTCGGCCGGCAGCCGGAGGGCTCGTCTGGAGACGTCGTACGCCGCCCTCGAGGCACATGAGGGGGCGCTGCGGGCGCGAATCGAGGCCGCACTCGCCGATCTCGGCGCCGTCGTCCACTCGCGCGCCGCGAGCCGGACGCCCACGTTGCTGTTCGACCTGCCCGGTCATCCGGCGGAGAAGGTCCAGCTGGCGTTGGCCGAGGCTGGTGTCAACGCGCCCGCAGGATCCTTCTACGCCCTCGAGGCCTCGAAGCGGCTCGGGCTAGGCGATACGGGCGCGGTCCGGGTCGGGCTGGCGCCGTACACCGACGACTCCGACGTCGACCGGCTGCTCGATGCCCTGCGGGAGCTGTCGGGGGGGTCGAGCTGAACCCAGGGTGGATGGCCGCGGATCCGGCTAGCTCCTGCGCGGGGGCAGCGGGAAGAAGCCGCTGGTACGTCGTACGTAGTCGGCATAGCCCGGACGACGCCGGCCGATATCCTTCTCCAGCAAGGGCTTGCCGGTGCCCTTGGCAAGCAGCCACGTCATCAGCACCGGTGACAGCACGGTCAGGATCCCGGGCCACGCACCGAACGCGATGAGCGACAACCCCCACCACGCGGTGGCGTCGCCGAAGTAGTTGGGATGACGGGTGAAGCGCCAGAGTCCCGAGTCGAGCACCCTGCCCTCCGACCCCGAGTCGTTGCGGAACCGGGTGAGCTGCCAGTCACCGACGGTCTCGAACGTGAGTCCCACCAGCCAGAGGGCAGCGCCCAGCCACTCCACGACGCCCAGACCCGGCGTCTCGAACATGGCGACCTGAACGGGCAGGGAGACGAACCACATCACCACGCCCTGCGTCAGGTAGATGCGTCTGACGGCGAACAGGGTTCGGTCGCCGGTGGCCCCGGACAGCAGCTCCGCGTACCTCGGGTCTTCGCCGTGCCCGCGCGATCGCAGGCCGATGTGGGTCGCCAGCCGGAGCCCCCAGACCACCGTGAGCAGGGCGACGATCAACCGCCGGGAGTCATCGCCCTCTCCCCGTGACATCACCCAGGCGGTGAGGGCGATCGCGGCGAACCCGATGCCCCAGACGGTGTCGACCACCGAGTGTCTGCCGAGGCGCAACGCGACCACCAAGGTCAGTCCAAGGACGACGACGACGGTGCACACGGTCACCGGAAGAGACTCGAAAAAGGCCACCGCCCGGAACGCGGACATCAGCGTCTCCCCGCCCTTCGTCGTTGTGTGAATCGAAACTGGGAGGGCCGAATCACGCGTTCACGCTACCCTTGAGGCAAGTCACCCCTAGCGTGGAGAAGCACAGACCCCGCCCTCCGTTGGATACGGCGACCTGAGCGGGTAGTGGTTTGTTCTGCGTAGGAGAGTGATTCTGAGCCAGTTGGCGAACAGCAAGGCGAACCCACACGGCACGCCAGCAAAGGCCCGGACCGGAGGGACGTCGCGGTGACAGCACACGATCAGCTGGTGCTGACCGCCTCGACGGCGGCCCCGAACTCGGTGGCTCCGGGCTTCGTCGGTCGCGACCGCGAGTTCGCCCAGGTCACCCAGGCCTTGCAACGACCTGGCTCCGTCGTGCTCGTGGAAGGCGAGGCCGGCGTCGGGAAGAGCCGCCTTGTCCAGGAGTTCCTGCGCTCGTCGGCAGCCCCGGCGGACGCCGTACTCTTCGGGGTCTGTCCGCCGTTCCGCGACCCGTTCACGCTGGGTCCGATCGTCGCGGCGCTGCGGGCCCGATGTCCCGGCGTCGAGGGGCTCCAGCTCGACGCGCTCGCGGGCGCCCTCCGCCCGCTGTTCCCCGAGTGGGCTGCGGACCTGCCGCCCCTCCCCGAGGCACTACAGGATGCGAAGGCGGAGCGGCACCGGCTGTTCGCGGCCATCATCCAGCTCCTCGGCGAGCTGCGCCTGTCGCTGCTCGTGGTCGAGGACCTGCACTGGGCCGACGAGGCCACCTTGGAGTTCCTGCTGCTCGTGGCGTCACAGCCCGGCGACGGAATCAGCCTGCTGCTCACCTATCGACCCGACGATGTCGCCGCCGACTCGCTGCTGCTTCGGCTGACCTCCCGGATACCGGCGGGCGCGCAGCATCGCCGCGTCTCGCTCGTCCCGTTCGACGTCACCCGGACCAGTGCCTTGATGTCGTCGATGCTGAACGACGAGCCCGTCACCCTGGAGTTCGCCAGCTACCTCCAGGACCGCACCGAGGGTCTTCCGCTGGCGGTCGAGGAGTCGGTGCGGCTGCTGCGCGAGAGATCCTCTTTGGAGCGTCGTGACGGGGTCTGGGAACGACGTGACGAGGTCGATCTCGACGTACCCCCCTTGGTTCGTGACGCCGTCCTGGAGCGCACCCAGTCGTTGTCGGAGGACGCCCAGCGAATCCTCCAGTCGGCCGCCGTCTTGTCCGACGCCGTCGACGTCGAAACGATCATCGCCGTCAGCGACCTCTCGATGGCGCAGGCGCGGGGCGCGATCATGGAGGCCGTCTCCTCGGGACTGCTCGGCGAGGACCAGTCCGGTCTGGTGGCGTTCCGTCATGTGCTGGCCTCCAAGGCCATCTACGACGCCCTGCCGGCCCTGGACCGGCGGTTCCTTCACCTCCGGGCCGGACACGCGCTCGAGAACGTCCGCCCGCAACCCGTCGCGAGGCTGGTCTCCCACTTCCGGAAGGCGAACGACGCCGGCAACTGGGCGTTGTACGGCGAGCTGGCCGCCGACATCGCCATCTCCGCGGGCGACGACAGCACCGGTGTGGTCCTGCTCACCGAGCTCGTCAACGCCGCTGAGCTTCCCCTGCGCACCCGCTCGCGGCTCGCGAAGCGGCTGGCGGGAGTTGAGGTCTTTCGTCGTTCGGTCGACAGCGAGCTGGTCCGCAAGGTGGTCGACTCACTGCGTCGCATCGTCGTGGTCGATGGGATGGTGCCCCGCGACGTGGCGGAGATCCGCAGCCCGCTCGGCCGCCTGCTGATGCAGCTCGCGGACTTCGAGGGTGGGCGCGCCCAGCTCGAGCTGGCCATCCCTGACCTTGCCCACGACCCGATCGAGTCGACGCGGGCGATGGTCTACCTCGGCCACCCTTACGGCAGTACCTGGCATGCGAGCAAGCACATCGAGTGGCTGACGCGGGCTGCGGAGATCGAGCCGGCCACGATGTCCGATATCGACAAGCTGACCATGACGGTGGACCGGATGACCACGCTGCTGCTGTTCGGCGAGGAGTCCGGCTGGGAGCTTGCCGCCAGGATGCCGGTGATCGCAACAACGGTGAAAGAGGGACTTCAGGCGACCAGAGGACACGGGAACGCCGGTGCCACCGCCATGTTGTGGGGCCGGTACTCGGCCGCGCACCACCACCTGTCCACAGCGCTGGCACTCGCCGACGCCGGCCGGTTCGAGCGGATCCACGACCCGATCCTCGCCGCGTCGGCGCATCTCGACTGGCTGACCGGCAGATGGGAAGGGCTGGCCGATCGGGTGGCGGCCATCGGCAGCCAGCGTGGGGAGCGCCTTCCCCAGATGGAGGCGAACCTGGTGGCTCGACTGCTCGAGGCGGCCGAGGGCAACGTCTACGTCGCCGAGGAGCGGCTGACGGCGTTGCTCGAGCAGGACGAGGTCCAGCAGGTTCCGGATCTCCTGGTGATCGTGGCCGCTGCGCTGGCCTCGCTCCAGCTGGACCAGGGTCGCGTCGAGCAGGCGTTGCAGGTCACCGAGATGCCGATGGAGGAGATCACCCGCAAGGGTGCGTGGGTCTGGGCGACCGAGATCGCCCCGATCCGGGTCGAGGCGATGGTCGTCAGCGGCCAGATCGAGCAGGCCAGCGTGCTCACGAGCGCCTTCGCCAGCGGGCTCAGCGGCTTGGCCGCTCCCGCGCCGTCAGCGGCTCTCAAGCTCTGCCAAGCCCTGTTGGCCCAGGCCCAGGGCGAGGACCCCAGGGTGGTGGCCGAGCGTTTCGGCGAGGTGGCAGAGCTGTGGGAGCGGTTGCCACGGCCGTTCGATGCCGCGCTGGCGCGAGAACGCGAGGCGGCGAACCTCATTGCCGGTGACCGGCGCGACGCCGGCGTGAGCATCCTCACCACGGTGCGGCAGTCGCTTGTCGACCTCGGCGCGGTCGCGGACGCCGAGCGGGTCGTCGCTACTCTCCGCGGCTTCGGTGTCGAGGTCCGAGGCGTCCAGCGAGGGGGACGCCGCAGCTACGGTGATGAGCTGTCGCCACGCGAGATCGACGTCGTGTCGTTGTTGGTGAGTGGGCTCACCAACAGGGAGATCGGCGAGCTGCTCGTTCTCTCACCGAAGACCATCGCGCGGCACCTCGACTCGGCGCGGCGCAAGCTGAGCGCGACCTCGCGGACCGCTCTTGCCGTCAAGGCGGTCGAGGCGGGGATCCTTCCTGACGACCCACCGCTGGGAATGATGCGGCTGAAAGGAATTGCACGATAGCCTAGAGCGTCAGTCGAGTATGATAAAGCCGGAAATCAGCACTTGTGGTAGTTTTAAGTACTGCGTTCACTTTTCCACCCGAACCAAAGATGGGTCGTTTGCCCAATTGCCGTAGCGCCCCGGCAGGAACGATGCTGATGCAAGCACCTCGAACTTGGAAGTTATGAGCTGCTCCGGACTGCAGGTGGCAGGCCGTGAAGGGGAAGGAAAACCCAATGAAGAACGTATTCTCGCGCCTCTCCAGCGGCCTCGTCGTCGGCTCGCTCGTGCTGATCCCCCTCGGGATGGTTGCGTCAGGCCCGGCCCAGGCTGCCTCTCCAAGATCCAGCACGGTCCAGCTCAACACCGTTCAGCTCAGCACGGTCCAGCTCAACACGGTCCAGCTCAAGGGCCAGACCGTACAGCTCCAGACCGTACAGCTCTAGCCCATCCCGCAGAGTCGGATGCAGGTCTGACGGCGACCACATACGAGGGTCCCAAGGACACGAACATCCGGCTCGGATACCCAGACGGTTCCCGCACCCCTCCCAGGTGGGGAACCAGCGGACGGTTCCCGCCCCCCTATAGCGGGAACCAGCAGAAAGAAGAACGGCTCCCGCACCCCCTTCAAGCGGGAACCGGCACCACGAAGAACGGCTCCCGCATCCCCCTTCAGCGGGAACCGGCACCACGAAGAACGGCTCCCGCACCCCCTTCAAGCGGGAGCCGGCACCACGAAGAACGGTTCTCGCACCCCCTTCAGCGGGAACCGTTCTTCGGTTCCCCGCACCACCTCACGAGGGAATCGCGCCGAGGCGCCTGGCTCAGCCGGGCGCCTCGGTTGTGCGTGCTGCGCCTTGGTGGCTGACAGCCGCGCGGGCCGGCTCAGGCAGCGGCCGGGTGCGCGGTGCCGCGCGGGGGCGTAACCGCAGCCGCGGCGGCGGATCCTGGCAGTGAGTCCCGGGCCGTCGTGTCGGCCGGCACGAAGTCGGCGACGTCGTCGAAGCCGGAGTCGTCGTCGAGGAAGGTGCGTCCCCTCCAGGTACCGATCATCGCGATCGTGACCAGGGCTGTCACCAGTCTTGGGTGGAAGTGCCCGCCAACGAAGCTGCCGACTCGTGTGGTCATGTCGTCATCTTGGACCACATCGAGATCGTTCTCGGGGATTTTGGGAACGACGCGGCCGAACGTGTCGCCGTTGTGGAACGAACGGTCAAACCTGTTGGGCCGGCTGGGGGCTCCTCCCTATCCTGGGAGCCACCATGGCAGCGCACCCCGCTAGCGACGTGAGCGGCAGCTCGCGCCCTGCTCTCGAGGACGACGGGGGCGCCGACGACATGGACGCCGCGCAGGTACGGCGCTGGCTGGTCAGCTACCCGGAAGAGCTGCCGGTCTCGCAGCGGCGGAAGGACATCGCCGCCGCCATCGCGGACAACCAGGTGGTGATCGTCGCCGGCGAGACCGGCAGCGGGAAGACGACCCAGCTGCCCAAGATCTGCTTGGAACTCGGACGGGGACAGGCGGGTGCGGTCGTTGGGCACACCCAGCCGCGCCGGATCGCCGCGCGCAGCGTCGCGGAGCGGATCGCCGAGGAGCTCGGCACCGACCTCGGGGACATCGTGGGCTACCAGGTCCGTTTCACCGACAGGTCGAGCGAAAGCACCCTGGTCAAGGTCATGACCGACGGGATCCTGCTGGCCGAGATCCAGCGGGACCGGCTGCTGCGCCGGTACGACACGATCATCATCGACGAGGCCCACGAGCGGAGCCTCAACATCGACTTCATCCTGGGTTATCTCAAGCAGCTTCTTCCGCGGCGCCCCGACCTCAAGCTCGTCATCACCTCGGCCACCATCGACCCGCAGCGGTTCTCCGAGCACTTCGACAACGCCCCCGTCATCGAGGTGTCCGGCCGGATGTACCCGGTGGAGGTGCGCTACCGCGAACCCGCCGACGACCAGCCCACCGGCATCACCGATGCGGTCCGTGAGCTGATGCGGGAGGGGCCGGGCGACATTCTGGTGTTCCTGTCGGGGGAGCGGGAGATCCGCGACGCCGCCGAAGCGCTCAACAGGCTCACCGCGACCCGGCCCACCGACGCCCTCGAGGTGCTGCCGCTGTACGCGCGGCTCTCGGCCGCCGAGCAGCACCGGGTCTTCGCCCCCCACCCGAACCGCCGGGTCGTACTGGCGACGAACGTCGCCGAGACGTCGCTCACCGTGCCGGGGATCCGGTACGTCGTCGACACGGGACTCGCCCGGATCTCCCGCTACAGCACGCGGACAAAGGTGCAACGGCTGCCGATCGAGCCGATCTCACAGGCCAGCGCGAACCAGCGGGCCGGCCGGTGCGGCCGGGTCGCCGACGGGATCTGCGTCCGGCTGTACACCGAGGAGGACTATCGCGCCCGACCGGAGTTCACCGAGCCCGAGATCCTGCGCACCAACCTCGCGGCGGTCATCCTGCAGATGACCGCGCTGGGTCTCGGGGACATCGCCAGGTTCCCCTTCGTCGAGGCGCCCGACACCCGCGCCGTCCAGGCCGGTCTTCAGCTCCTCGAGGAGATCGGAGCGATCAGCCTCGGGACGGCGGCAGACCGCCGTACCGGCAGGCCGCGGCTCACCAAGACCGGAAGCCAGCTCTCGAAGCTGCCGATCGACCCCCGGCTCGGCCGGATGCTCATCGAGGCGGACCGCCTCGGCAGCCTCCGTGAGGTCATCGTCGTCACGGCAGCACTGTCCATGCAGGATCCGCGGGAACGCCCGGCCGACCAGCAGGAGCGTGCCGACCAGCTGCACCGCCGGTTCGCCGACCCCGACTCCGACTTCGCCGGGATTCTGAACCTCTGGCGCTATCTCAAGGAGCAGCAGCACGACCTGAGCTCGAGCGCCTTCCGCCGGATGTGCAAACGGGACTTCCTCAACTACCTGAGGGTGCGGGAGTGGCAGGACCTCGACTCCCAGTTGCGACAGGTCTCCCGCCAGCTCGGGCTCAGACTCAGCTCGAAGCCGGCGGCCGCGGAGGCGATCCACCAGGCTCTGCTCGCGGGCCTGCTCAGCCACATCGGACTGCGGGACGGCGACCGACGGGACTACCTCGGCGCCCGGGGGACCCGCTTTGCCATCTTTCCCGGCTCGGCGCTCTTCAAGAAGCCGCCGGAGCTCGTGATGGCGGCGGAGCTCGTCGAGACCTCGCGGCTGTGGGGTCGGGTCAACGCGCGGATCGACGCTGCGTGGGCCGAGGAGATCGGCGGGCACCTCGTTCGACGTACCTACAGCGAGCCGCACTGGGAGAAGAAGCGCGGCGCGGTGATGGCGCTGGAGAAGGTCACGTTGTTCGGTGTGCCGATCGTCTCCGAGCGGCCGGTCAACTTCGGCCGGATCGACCCCCAGACCGCCCGCGACCTCTTCATCCGCCATGCCCTCGTGCAGGGTGAATGGCGCACGCAGCACGCCTTCTTCGTCGCTAACCAGGCCCTCCTCGACGAGGCGGCGGAGCTCGAGCACAGGTCCCGGCGGCGGGACATCGTCGTCGACGAGGAGAGCCTCTTCGAGTTCTACGACCAGCGGGTTCCTGCCGACGTGGTCTCCACGGCGCACTTCGACGCCTGGTGGAAGAAGGAGCGGCGAGCCCGGCCCGACCTGCTCAGCTTCACCCTCGACATGCTTGTCCACGACTCCGCGGCGGACGTGACGTCGCAGGACTACCCCACGCAGTGGCAACACGGTGACGTCGTGCTCCCGCTGGACTACACGTTCGAACCCGGAAGCGCCGACGACGGTGTCACGGTCGAGCTGCCGGTGGCGTCGCTCAACACCGTCAGCCCGGACGACTTCACGTGGCCGGTGCCCGGCCTCCGCTACGACCTCGTCGTGGCCTTGTTGCGCTCGCTGCCGAAACCGCTGCGCGTCAAGTTCGTGCCGGCTCCCAACTTCGCCCGCGACTTCCTCAGCGCCGTGACGCCGGGGGAGGAGCCACTGCTCGACGCCCTCGAACGCTTCCTGTTGCGAACGACAGGGGAGCGCGTGCCACGTCACGCCTGGGACCTCGACAAGGTGCCGGCCCACCTTCGGTTGTCGTTCCGGGTGCGGGGGGACGACGGTGAGCTCCTCGGCAAGGGCAAGGACCTGGAAGACCTGCGCAGGTCGTTGGCAGGCCTGACGGAGGACTCGGTGAGCTCCGCGGCGGCGTCGCTCCGGCGGTCCGGGATGACGACGTGGGACGTCGACGAGGTGCCCCGCGAGTACGCCCAGGTTCGGGCGGGCCACCAGGTGATCGGCTTCCCGGCACTGGTCGACGAGGGTGCGAGTGTGGGGCTGGACGTCTTCGCGAACCAGGCGGCGCAGACGTCGGCGATGCGGGCCGGCGTACGACGACTTGCCACCCTCGCCGTCCCGTCGCCTGCCTCCGCCGTACTCGACGAGCTCGACAACGCCGCCAAGCTCTCCCTCGGCCTCAACCCGCACGGCTCCACGGCGGCACTGATGGCCGACTGCTGGGCCTGCGCAGTGGACGGCGTCATCGAGGACATGGGCGGCACGCCGTGGGACCGCGCCGGCTTCGAAGGCCTGGTCGCCCGGCTGCGCGATCAGGGACTCGAATGGATGCGGCTGGTCGTCGCCGCCACCCTGGGTGCTCTGGTGGCCTCACACGAGGTCGGAAGGCGGCTCTCCGGGCGCGCCGAGCTGGCCATGCTCCCGGCGCTCACGGACATGTCCGACCAGCGGGCCAGGCTCGTCCACCCCGGATTCGTGACAGAGGCCGGGCTGGGCGCCCTTCGGCACTACCCGCGCTACTTCGCGGCGATGGTGGCGCGCCTTGACAAGCTGGCCTCCGATCCCCGGCGGGACGCCGTCCTGATAGCCACGGTGGCGGGCGTCCAGGCGGCGTACCTCAACCGCGTCGCGGCGCTCCCGCCCGGCGAGCCGGCGGGCGAGGAGCTCCGCCACGTCAGGTGGCTCATCGAGGAGCTGCGGGTGAGCCTGTGGGCACAGCAGCTCACAACCGCCCAGCCGGTGTCCCTCCAGCGTGTCGAGCGGGCGCTGACGAGGGCCTGAGCCGCCGGTGCCGGCTCGCCAGCGCTACTCGGCGTGCGCCTCCACGGGAACGCCAGCGGGCTGGCCGGCCGGGCCGTCGTGGGCCAGCTCGGCGTGACTTACCCGCATGAACGCGAACAAGATCACGCTCCCCAGCAGGATCATGGCCGCCCCGACCTCGAACGCAACGGTCGCCCCGTGCGTGAAGGCGACGTTGGCGACCTGGGCCTTGAAGGCCTTCTGCTGGCCGGCACCCAGGTTCCCGCCCAGCCGCTGGGCTGTCGCGGCGATGTCGGACGCCTTGCTCTGCAGCGCGGTGACCGCCACCGTGCTCAGCACCGAAAGCCCGAGCGCGCCGCCGATCTGCTGCATCGCGTTCAGCACGCCGGACCCGATACCGGAGTCGCGCTCGGCGACCCCGTGAACCGCGGTCAGCGTGAGCGGGACGAAGACGAACCCCATGCCGAACGACATCACGAGGATCCAGGGCAGCAGGTCCTTGACGTACGACGCGTGGACCGTCAGGGTCGCGGGGTCGTAGCCGATCCGGGAGAACCCGAATATCCCGATGGCCGCAAGTAGGGACCCGAAGCCGGCCACCCACCGCGGGTCGAAGCGGTTGATCAGGCTGGACGCGAGTCCGGCGGAGACCACGATGCCGCCGCTGAACGGCAGGAAGGCCAAGCCCGCTCGCAGGGAGCTGTAGCCCAGCACGTTCTGCACGGTCAGGCTGAGGAAGTAGAACATGGCGAACATCCCGGCCGGGATCAGCATCATGACGGCGAAACTGGTGGCCCTGGTGCGGTTGGCCAGGATGCGGAACGGCAGCAGGGGGTCCTTGATCCGACGCTCGATCACGAGGAACGTCGCGAGCAGCACGACCCCGAGACCGAGCGCGGTGACCGTGACCGGGTCGGTCCACGACCGCGCTGCGTTCTGGTTGACCAGCTCAGCGGCGTGGGTCAGCCCGTAGACGATGGAGACCAGGCCGAGCGTGCCGCTGAGGGCGCCACCCAGGTCGAAGGTTCCGCGGCGTCGGGCGCTCTCCGCGAGCACGAACGGCGCAGCCACGGCCGCGAGCACGCCGATGGGCACGTTGATGAGGAACGTCCAGCGCCAGGAGTACTCGGTGAGCCACCCGCCGAGGATCAGGCCCACGGCAGCGCCGGCGCCCGACATCGCGGCGTACACCGCGAAGGCCCGGTTACGCGGCTTGCCGGGTGGGAACGTCGTGGTGATCAGGGCCAGCGCGGTGGGGCTGGCGATCGCGGCCCCGAGACCCTGCAGGACGCGCGCGCTGATGAGCAGCTCCTTGCTCTGGGCCAGGCCACCGAGCAGGGACGCGACGGCGAACAGGATGACGCCGGCCATGAACACCTTGCGCCGCCCGAAGATGTCGCCGAGTCGGCCGCCCAGCAGCAGCAAACCCCCGAAGGAGAGTGTGTAGGCGGTGATGATCCACGAGGTGCTGGCCGTGCTGAAGCTGAGGTCTTGCTTGATGTACGGGATGGCGATGGTGACGATGGTGGCATCGAGCACGACCATGAGCTGGGCGATCGAGATGACGACGAGTGCCAGAGCGAGGTGCTGGGCACGCTTGCTCGGCTCCTCGAGTTGCGTCTCGTCAACGACTGAAGACATCAGAAGTCCTTTGCTGAGATGAGGGGGGTGGGCTGCCGGCTCCATGGGTGGCGGCCGGGATGACGATCTGGTCGATGATGCGCAGGACGGTCTCGTCGTCCACCGGCAGCCGGAGCACGAACGCCCGGTGCAGGATGACGGCGGCGAGGGTGCAGCCCAAAAGGTCGAGGTCGACATCCGCGGCGATCTCGCCGCGGGCTCGCGCTCGCTCGTAGATCTCGCGCGACTGCCGGATCTTCAGGGACAGGAACCGCTCGTGGAAGGCGTCAGCGAACTCCTTGTCACGGTGCAGCACGGTGATGAGACTCGCCATGACCGACAGGACCCGCTCGTCACTGATCCCGCCCCGGTTACACGCGGCCGCGATCAGGTCGCCGCGCAGCGAGCCGGTGTCGACCGGCTCCAGCTGTGGGGTTCCCTTGCCGCGGGCCAGCGCATCGACGACGAGCTCGGCCTTGCTGTCCCAGCGCCGGTACAGCGTGGCCTTGGACGCCTTGGCCGCACACGCGACCGAGTCCATCGTGAGCCGGTCGTAGCCGGAGCTCACCAGGAGCTCGAGGGCTGCGTCGAGGATCTCGCCCTCGCGCTCACCTTCGATCCGGGGACGTGGGACCGGTTGCGGATGCAGGTCGGTGGCGGGCTCCGTCACGCTGGTCACCGCCTTTCGCTGGGCTGGTACTGGGCTCGGTGCCGGATGTGCTGGCCGACCCCTCGGATGAAACGAAACGGTTTCGTTCCATGCGAGAGTACGTCGGCGGAGCCGCCCGATGCAACCCGATCGGCGGCCCGCCTCGGTGAGACCTGCCTCACGTCCCCGGTTGAGCCGTCGCAAACTTGCCGTCGAGCCGTCGCAAACTTGGCCTCGCTGGTTTGGCGCGGCCCAAAAGGTGGCTTTCCCTGCGGTTGAGCCGTCGCAAAGTTGGCCTGAACGTCGGTTCCAGAACGAGATGTGGCCTAACTTTCCGGGTAGTGCCCCGCCGGGTGGTGGGCTTTGAGGGTTGATCCTCGGTGCCTACGTGCCGCTGTCTATGGCGGCGATGGGTTCAGTATTGCGGTTGGGTTTGAGCTGCGCCATGGATGTCTCTGAGAGGTATCTGCGGTCACCTGATTGCCATTCGTCGTGCATGTCGGCCAGGACGGCGCCGACGAGCCGGATGACGGCGTCCTCGTTGGGGAAGATGCCGACCACGCGGGCACGTCGCTTGATTTCCTTGTTGACCCGCTCGAGCGGGTTCGTGGACCAGATCTTGGGCCAATGGGCTCGGGGGAAGGCAGCGAAGGCGAGGACCTCGGTCTTGGCGTTGTCCATCAGCGGACCGATTTTGGGGAACCGTCGGGCGAGCTGGTTACGGACCTCGTCCCAGGTGGCGGCGACGGTTGTCGCGTCGGGCTGGGCGAAGATGGTGCGGAACACCGCGGCGACCATGTCGGCGTGGGTCTTGGGCACATGGGCCAGCAAATTGCGTGCGAAGTGAACCCGGCAACGCTGATGCCCGGCCCGCTGGAACGACCGCTTCAGGGCGGCCACCAGGCCGGCGTGCTGGTCGGAGATGACCAGCCGCACCCCGCCCACGCCACGCTGCTTCAGGCTGGCCAGAAACCCCCGCCAGAACACCTCGTCCTCGCTGTCGCCGACGTCCAGGCCGAGCACCTCACGGCCGCCGTTGCTGGTGATCGCGGTGGCCACCACCACGGCCATCGAGGTCACCTGGGAAGCGGTGTTGCGGACATGCAGGTAGGTGGCGTCCAGGTAGACGTACGGGAAGTCGGTATGGTCCAGACGGCGGGAGCGGAACGCACCCACCACGTCGTCCAGGCCGACGCAGATCCGGGAGACCTCGGACTTGGAGATGCCCGAGTCGATACCCAACGCGGCGACCAGGTCGTCCACGCTGCGGGTCGACACACCGGCCACATAGGCCTCCATCACCACCGCATACAGTGCCTGGTCGATCCGGCGTCTCGGCTCCAAGATGACCGGGAAGAACGACCCCTTTCGCAGCTTCGGGATCTTCAGCTCCACATCACCGGCCTGGGTCGCCAGCAGCCGCGGCCGCGACCCGTTGCGTTCGGTCACCCGCGACTCGACACGCTGATACCGGCCGGCGCCGATCCGCTCGGCCGCCTCGGTCTCAATCAGCTCCTGCATCACCATCCGCACCGAGTCACGGATCAGATCCACGCCATCACCGGCACGGAACGCATCAAGCAACTCGGACACGACAGACTGGGACAAGGCCATCGGTGGGACTCCTTCGGTGAGTACTTGGCCGTACACACCGACAATCCCGCCGATGGCCCCTACACACCCGGAGCCACACCGGCTACCCACAAACCCCACCACTCCAAGGGACGCCTACCCAGTCCACCAGTCTAGGGGCCGATCAACAAACCATGCACGGTTCGGGTCGCAAGGCCCGAGCATGCGGCCTGGGAACCCAGAATGACCGTCCGTTGTCGCATCACAGGGCCAGCCCGACCTGGGTTTGCTCAGAACATGGCAAAGGGTTTAGCGGTGTTAATAGGTGGAGTGGCAGCAGTCAAAGGACGTCCAGCAAGCCCCATTCTGACCACCGACCACTTCGAGTAGGCGTCACGGCGAACGCGCTCAATAAGGAAGGCCCGCCGTCAAGATGGGCGACGCCGCCCTTGGCCTGGTTGCAGCAAGCTCGACGACCCGCCCCACTGGGCCGTGGCCCGCAACATGTCCGACCCCACCATCAACGGCGACCCTACCCACCCGACAGTTTCCGGCTTACAGGGACCAATCGGGGAAGGCCTTCGCGACGGCCGCCATGCGGGCGGCGACTCCGAGTCGGCCGAAGATGTTTTCCAGGTGCTTGCGGACGGTGTCGGTCGAGATCGACAGAGTGCCCGCGATCTCGGCGTTGGTGTGCCTGCGGGCGGTCAGCCGCAACAGCTCCCACTGGCGTACGGTCAGGTCGGGTATCGGGTGTCGTTGGCGCTTGAGCTCTTCGTTGAGCTCGTGTAGGTGCGGCCGCAGTAGCGCGAGCAACAGCCGGTCCCGAGCGTCGAAATCGCGTCCTGGCCCTCGGGCAGCTGCGTGATGGCTTCCTGCTCTGGAAAGGTCTGGTCGAGAGGGCACTCCTGCCGAGTCACGTCGAACTCCAGGAACGAGATCCAGTCGCAGGGAAGCAGCATCCGCAGTCGCTCCAGCAGAGCCGTCGGCAACCCCTCCGGTGCAGCGCTGGTGGACCCGGATCAAGTACGTCGAGCAGCCCGCCCAAGTCGGCCTGCGTCAGGGTGCTAGCCATTTCGCCTTCCACCGACGGCCGGTGGCGACCCTCGTCCTTTGACGTTAGGCCAAGGGTGAGCGCCCGTCCATAGCGTTTCGGAGGGATACGACGGATGTCGTATGGTCTTTCCCCCTGCGCCGCCGGACCCTGGACAACAGGAGGTCAGAGCTGGCCCCCGACCGAAGGGAAACCTGATGAACATCCCACGCCTCACAGTCGTCGCGTCGACCTGTGCCGTACTCGCCGGCTCGGTGCTGCCATCAGTAGCCCCGCTAGCGCCGCAGCCCCGACCAACGGATGCCCGAGCGCATTCTTCCTCTGGTCGGTGGCCGAGCACCTGCCGATGGGCTACCACCTCCCCGTCCTCATTGACAGTCCGACAAGTGGTGTGCGGTCCTTCGGGCAGCCAGGCAACGGCGACGGGTATGTCTGCGCACACCTCTTGGGCAAGACCGAGAACGGCCAGCCCTTGTACGAGTTCTTCGACAACCAGCTGCCCGCGTCCTAGTTCCAATGGTCTGGCTGCGGAACTGGATAGCCGTACGCGCGGCGGAACGCAGGGCCGTAGCGGAATATCGTTGGGCATGGCGACGCCTCGCGCGAGTCAGTAGGCGCAAATCCACCACAGGCGAAAGCCACTAGCCGTGAAGTCCAGGCAGCTTGGTCAAATTCGTGGGACCGCACAATCTGATGTCGTAGGTGAGTGAAGACCCCTCGATGTGGCTTCACGTCGAGTACAACTTTCGATGGAGGACAGCCGTGTCTTGGCATTCATATTTCCACATTGACGACGGCCTCTCAGCGGCCCAGTCGGCGGTGGGTGTGGTCGCTCGCAACCCGGACCACCTGGACCTGTTCGCCACCGGCACCGACGGCGGCATCTACTCCGCCTACTGGGACAGCTCGTCCGGCTGGTCGTCGGTCCTCCGCATCGACGACGGCTTCTCAGCGGCCCAGTCGGCGGTGGGTGTGGTCGCTCCGTTCAAGCGGCTGCCGCGACGCCCATGGTCCCGCGCTGCACCACCTATGGTCGGTGACACCGACGCGCAGATCCTCAACCTGTCATCATCCAGACATAGGCTGCCTACGACTGGATGGGTCGTCAGATGCAGCACCGGCTCAAGACGTCGAGCGACGCGGTCCTCTGGCTTTGGGCGAAGACCACCTACCGCGACCTCGTCGGCAACTCGACGATCTTGACGAGTGGATCACCAAGATGGCATCCGCTGACACCGCCCGTCGCTTCGTCAGGGCGGTCATGGACCACGTCGACGGGATCCTTGTCTTGCGTTCGCCGGTCGAGCCCGTGATGACGTCCGACCGGGGATGAGGACGACTACCTTTCGGAAGAGGACGCTCGTCGCGTACGAGGTGGACGAATCGGCTAAGGAGATCGTGGTCAACGTCCTCGGTGTCTTTCATGGCGGTCAGGCTGGGAGACCGCGCTGCGGGTCGATCTGGAGCAGGGTTGATCGGCCCTCCTTGCGTGGCAAATGCGTGGCGGGACGACCATCGGCCATTGTCCGCGACCGACGATAGCCAACGCGTTTGCGCGGGTCAGCACCACAATGCCAACGATGACCGTCAACGGCCGTTGAGCGTGCGGTGGTACCCCTGGTACTACTGATCCAGAGCGTTCGCCCAGGTCAGCGGTGCAATGTTGGCCGCCAGTCCGCAGACAGTCCGCAGGACGTTCAGCGGTGGCCAGCGGCTATCCCTTTTGTTTGTGCGCAACCAATGGGGGAACGTCACGTTCTTGGAGGGAGCGAAGGTGCTGGCAGATTCGTTCGTTGATCTCGTGGCGGCCCTCCGCGACCGAGTCCCACTCGCGGAGCAGGGCCATGAGTTCCTCGCCGCCGCCAGGCTCCCAGAGGGCTTCAGTGTCGCCGATGATCTCTAGTACGTACTGCGCCGACGCGTAGGGTGCGTGGGTTACGTCATACGGTCGACGGCCCACCAGATGCCTTCCCACTGCCCCTGCCATGGGAGCTCTTCGTACGGGGACATGGAATCTCGAATCGGATGACCGAGCTCCTCGAGCACGGTTGGGAAGATCCGTCGAGCCTCTGTCGCCTCGTTACGGCTGAGGCCAGCGAGTTCGATCAGTGCCGATGACTCGTGGCCGGCAACCATCAATTGCGCTGCCAGCATCGGAAGATCCGCGTCAGGAAGGACCCGACCGTGACTGGCCTGCTCAGGTGTCATGTCGAAGCCAGTCACCCCGGCAATCGTGGCACGAGCATCGGTGATCTGTGCATAACCGCCGCCTGGTATAGGACGATCCAGACGGGCAGACGTGGGCTTTCCTTGGAACCCGAGCAACCGGCCACGCTCGGCCCGACTCCTTTGGCCAAATGTGCACCTCGCACGACACCGCATCGTGGACTACCAAACTCGCGATGGGGTTCGACGGTCTGGCCAAAACCATGAATGCAACCGCTCGTCAGCGGCCGATGACGCAGCGGATTGTTAGGACTCTTCGGCCGGCAGCATCGAATACCTGATGGTAAGCGCGTCCCGCATCAAGCCGCCCGCCGCGGCCCGCGTGCGATCCTCTGCGTTCGGCCAGAGGTGGCTGTAGGTGTTGAGCGTCGTGGATGCGGTCGAGTGTCCAAGTGCGCGCTGGACGGTGACCACATCGCATCCGGCAGCGATAAGACCGGAGGCGTAGAAGTGCCGCAGGTCATGAAGCCGCACGTGGGGCAGCCCGGCTGCCTTGCGGGTCGCCCTCCAGCGCCAGGTGATCGCGTTGTCATACATCGGGTCGTCGCCGACCGTGAAGAGCCACGGAGCGGGCTCGCCTTGGTTAACGCGGGCTGCTACGTGCTCGCTGAGCATGAGGACCAGCTCGGCGGGCAGGTAAACGACTCGCTCCGATCCGTACTTCGGTGGCCGCACCGCGTAGGTGCGGCCGTCGCGCTGTAGTTGACGGGTAACCGTGAGCTGACGTCGCAGGAAGTCGACGTCTCCGACCTGGACTCCGGCAGCCTCCCCGAGCCGCAGGCCGGCGAACGCGCAAAGCGCGACGTAGGCACTGAACCCCTTGCGAGTCGACACGCGCTGACTGTCTGCGTGGGCGAGCAACTGGCCCACCTCCTCGACCGTCGGAATCCGCATCGCTACGTCGGTTTTCCGCTGCCGGGGCAGGGCGATCCCCGCAGAAGGGTCCGATGCGATGACCTTGTCTGCGACCGCAGCACGAAACGCCGATCGGACGATGACGTATCGCGTCTTGATCGTGGACGCGGCGAGCGTGGTGCTCATCGCCTTCACCCAAGCTTCGACGTGCGACCGCCTGATCGCCTTCATGGGGGAGTCAGCGAACGGCACAGAACCGGTCGCAAGGTCTGCGTTCTCCCGCGTCTTGGGGACCCAGAGCTGCCGCTTCGACCAGTCCGCGTAGAACTGCTTGAAGCTGATCCTTCCCGCGCTCGGGTCTACGTAGTTGCCCGTCACGACCGACGTGGTGACTTCATCGAGCCACCGCTGGGCGTCCCCGAAGTAGACGGTGCGGTCCCCGCCCTGGATCACGAAGGTCACCTCGTGCACGCCGTGTTTCCCGGGCGCCGCGGTGATCGTGACGTCACCCACAGTGGTGGCGTCCCAGGCCTCGAGCAGACGTACGTCGGTGAAGCCAACGGCTCGGGCTTCCTCGACGACCGTGCCGGGGGCGATCAGGGGCACGCTCAGGTCGCGGTAGGCCGCCAGTGCCTCGAGGTCGCAGTGGTCGTAGTGCTCGTGTGTGATCACGACCGCGTCCAGGTCGGGGAGCGCGTCGACGGTGGTGTCGATTCGCTCGCCGGGGTCGTAGGTCGCGGTGAAGGTGAACCACGGGTCGGTCAGCATCGTGGCGCCGCCGAGCTCGATGAGGTGGCAGGCGTGCCCGAGCCTGGTCACGCGAAGCTCGCTGATGCTCATCGGTCACCACCCAGGTCGTGGAGGAGCCCGAGCAGCTGCTCGGGGGCCTCGATCTGGGGAAGGTGTCCGGCGCCCTCGAGGAGGGTGAAGACCGCGTTCGGGACGGCGTCGGCGAAGGCGCGACCGTGGTCGGGGGTGACGATGCGGTCGGCGGTGCCCCAGATCACCTGCACCGGAAGCTCGATGTCGCCGAGGCGGTCGAGCAGGGTCGGGTCGGACATCGTCGCGCCGCCGTAGGTGTACAGGGTCTCCAGGTTGGCCCGCACGAGCTCGGGCGAGGGACCAGGGGCGCCCGGGACGGGAGCAAGGCGGTTCGGATCGGCGAATGACAGGCGCATCAGCTCCGGAGGCGTCAGGGTGCGGACGTCGACGGTCGGTGCGCCGGGTATCTCGGCGCCGACTGCGTCGATGAGCACGGCACCGCTGACCCGTGAACTCCCGAGGATCGCGACTTCCGCCGCGATCCAGCCGCCGAGGGAGTTGCCGACGACAGTGACGTCGTACAGGTCGAGCCGATCCAGTGCCGCGACGTACAGCGCGGCGAGGTCGCGGACCGTGCTGACGCTGTCGGGCCGGGATGTGCCGTCGAACCCTGGGTGGGTCGGCACCAGCACCCGCGTGAAGTCGCGGGCGGCGAGGAGGTCACCGAACGCGATCACCGACGCCGGGCCGGCGCCGCCGTGCAGCAGGAGGTACGGCTGGGTTCGGTCGCGGTCTGCCAGCCGGAGCGGGACCCTGCCTCCCGGCATCACCAGGTCGAGGTCGCGGATGCTGGTCTTCCAGCGCTCGGCGCTGGGTCGTTTCGTCTCTGTGGTCATGCCTCAACCCTGCTCGCACCGTGAGCCGCGAACGAGAGCCGCGCGATCCTGGGACCCGGAATACCAGGCTTTCGCGCCACTGGGATCGAGAGCGGACCGCGGCGGAATGACTGTGAGGATCGGCTGCGCAGCCTGATGGTGCTGGGCTGTGGGTTGGTGACCGCGGGTGTGACCCCCGGAATGACTGGCTTTGTGCGTTGTTGCGACATGTCCACTCGTGGTTGCCGGCCCCGGCCCGGTTAGAGGAGCTGGCCTGATCAGGAGCTTGACCACCTGGCGTTAGCAGCGCCTGGCGTGTCTCATCACAGTCCCGCCGAGCCTCCGTCCCGGACCGGAACCACGTCCCGTCCGGCGAAGGAGAGAACGCATGAAGAGTCTTTCCGATCTACGCGAAGTGGTCGATGTCGTCATCGGCGTCGACACCCACGTCCACACCCACTGATCGCCGAAGGCATCGAGGCTGGCGCCGATGTCGAGATCTTGGATGGTCCTGGGTCATAACCCAGAGGATTGGCCAGTGCGCGCCGTCGCGATTCGGCACTGCCGACACCTTCGGCGGCGTCACTAACTCACCACTGCCCAGGCCGGTAGTGCGGGCAGAGGTACAGCCCGTACCCAATCAAGTACCTGGCATCTGGGTCCGGGTTGGGGTTGTAAACGCCAGGCGCGTAGATCTGGATCCCAGGCTGGTATCGCCCTGTGTGCTCCGCTGTTCCGTTAAGCGCGTATTGGGTGCCGTCCTCAGTGGTGAACACGACCGCCAATTCTCGTCTCTTGCCTTGCCCTCCCAGCTCCACACACGACAAGGTCCCGGAGTCCACCGAGAGTGGCCAGGTGTTCGTCCCGGAACCAAAGCGTGAGTTGATGAACTGAGCGTGGGTCAGGTGTCGGCCCGGGAGTGTTGCTGGGGCGCCGTTCGAGGAAGTGCCAGAGCACCCTGTGAGGATGGAAAGTACCCCTGCCGTCACCCAACTGAGGCCGCGATGGTGCTTCACAGGGTCAGCGTAAGTGGCGTTGCGGTCTCCGCGTGTCAAAGGCGAGAGTCGTCACTCGCCAGATCATCGTCTGGCGGCTCTCCGGAGGAGGGAACGCAGGTTCGAATCCTGTCAGCCCGACCGTGTGATGTCTCAAGACATAGGCGACAGTCGGACCTACAACTGGTCCGGCTGTTTCGTCATTTCGGGGTGGGTCCTTTGGGCGCTCCGGTGGGCTGATAGTCGGTGTGGGGGTTGAGGGTCAACTCGCGCAACAGTTCGCCGGTGGCGGCGTTGACGACCCTGATGTGGAGGTCCTGGACGAGCGGGATGACGCAGGTTCCGGCGTGGGTTCGGCCGACGCCGATGTGGTGTAGTCGGCCGTTGTGACGGATGGTCACCGAGCCGGCCTTGTCGACGCGGTCGTGCCGGATCCGCTCGTGGGTGTCGGGATCGCGGGTGGTGCCTGGCAGTGCTTTGGGCATGGTGTCGTAGAGCGCTGACGGGGTGGCCCGGTGCGGGAGGGAGCGGTGCGGGCGGTGGTGGTTGTACTCGTCGACGAAGCGGTCGAGCAGCCTCTGCAGGGCGGCGATATTGGCTGGCTGTGCCGAGTAACTGCAGGCCGACCCATCGATCGGCCTGACATGGGACGAGCTCGACGCTCGCATCGGCTCGCGCTGGACGTGACACAGCGTCCCTGATCTGGCTGCACGAAAATACGAAACTGCCCAACACCTCCAACCACTCTCAACGGGTGTTTGTGCAGGGCGGATTACCTTTTCGTCAACGGGCGACAGTCTTAGATCACGAATGGCTCGCGCTCCGGAGGTGGTTGCGGGGGCAGGGTCAGCAAGGACCAACGAAGTCGAGCAACGCCGCGCTTCGCCGCGCGCACGCGGGGAGGACTGCCGATCCTAGAGCCGCACTTCGCGGTGCGCCCTGTCCGACTCGGCGATCCCGGCCGTGCCGGCAGTCCGCAAATAGTCCGCGAGAAGTCCAGCCGAGACCGTCCCCCTCCAACGATGCCGGGCGGCCCAGCGGTCGCGTTCGCGCAGGTCAGACTGCAATTATGAGTGAGAGTCAACGACGTCCGTCGCCCCTCGAACGCCGCGGCAACATACCCCTGGTACTACTGATTGGGTCCAAACGCGCCCACCACTCGTTACGAGCGTCTGGCGTCGCAGGCTGTCGCAACTGTTTGCAGATGCGATCCTCAAGTCTCGCGGGCGCACGAGACCAAGCGCCTGCTGGATGCCGCCAAGCAAGCGTGGAAGGAAGGGCTGTCGACCACCGCCGGGCAGTGGGTCAGGAAGGGGATCGAGCTGGTCATCTCCTGCGCCGCGAACCCCGTGCCGTTTCCCAGGTGAAGCGGCTAGTTCGCCTTCGCGGTCCGCACAAAGCTTCGACCTGGAAGGCGGGTCCCGGTCACGAATCGGAGACCGGACGTCCGACGACCATCGACGCAAGGATGTCCGGCGCGAAGGTGCCGGCAGTCTGCACATCGAGTTGTGCTCCGAGCCCGTCCAGGACACGGGTGAAGAAGGACCGGGCGGCCGCCGCGAAGACAACGTCCGCGACGTCGGCGTCGGTGAGCCCGTGCGCGCGCAGCGCCTCGACGTCGTTCTGTCCGATCGATGACGCGTCCATCGCCACCCGTGCCGCGAACTCGTAGACAGCGCGGTCCTGTTCGCTCAGCCCGGCACCGCTAGGGTCCTGGGCGATCGCGATCATGGTGGGCTCGTCGTCACACACGTCCCGCAGAAACTTCGAGTGGGCAGCGGTGCAGTATGTCGAGCGCAGCGCCCGGGCGGCGCCGATGGTGGCGATCTCGAAGCGGCGGCGGTCCATCCCGTCGCGCACGGTCTTGTTGAGCATGCTCCAGGCCTTGCCCACTTCCGGTCGTGTTGAGAAGACCGCAGCGAAGTTCGGGAGGAAGCCCCAGGCACCCTTCTGCTGCTGGTAAAACTCGGCGAGGGCGCCTTCAGCGGCCTCTTCGGGGACGATGTCGATGAACATGCTTCTCACCTTGTCACTCCCGGCGCGGCCTCACCACAGCCGAACCCGATTCTCTTGCGGCGACCGCTCCGCCACGAGCTGCATGAACTCGTCGACGAGCTACCCCGGGCCTAGGCGAACCAGTTGATCGCTTGTCCGTGCGGTCGGGTCCAGGCGAGTGGTGTTCCGTCCAGCGCCAGCACATTGTGCAGCGCCTCATCCGGTGGCTTCGGCAGTGGGCGGTCGTAAGGCAGCAGGTTGGGGTTTTCGTTGGCAAGCCAGTGTCCCGGGAGGGCGCGTACGGTCTCGACGAACTCGGTCCGCCTCGGCTGCGGCACGTAGAACATGACGGAGGAGTGGAACACCACGAGCGTCGCACCAGATGGCGTCTGCGCGGCGAGCGCCGGGAGGTCGTCGACCAGGTCGCCGCGCAGCAGCACTGGCGGTTCGGCCGCGGCGACGGCCGCCGCGGCCTGTAGGCGGGCCCGGCGGTGTTCGTGCTCCGGCCAGATGAGCGCATCGAGCCATGCGACATCGCCAGGGTCATTGACATCGAGGGGATTCAGGTCCAGGCCTGCTCGCCACACCACCTCGGGTACGCTGTCCGGCGGTGCCACTCCCGTGATCGCGCACTCGAGGACGGGCTCTCCGGAGCCGACCGCGTGGTCGCCGTAGCGGTAGCCGTACCGGTCGGGGTACAGACACAGCCCGGCGGAGGCGCCGACTTCCAGCAGCGCGAGGGGCTGCGGCAGCGCGGCCAGCACCGGAAGCAGTACGGCACACCTACCGGGCTCATTCGTCTGCGTGGCGCGAGCGCGTACTTCGGCCTCGATCATCGGCCAGTTCGCCACCGTGTAGTCGTGGAACGCGGCCGGGTCGTCCAGAGGTCCGCCGAGGAGTCGTACGACGGCGAACAGCAGGTTCGGTTGCCGCTTCCGCGCCGCGAGTGTGCTCAGCAGGGCTAGCACCTCGGCGTCGGCGGAGATCGCGAGGGACAGGCGCTCGTACACGGCCGACACGCCGTGCGCCTCACGCGCGGCGAACTCGGCGTACTCCGCGGCAATCGTCATGTCCGAATGTTCGCACCGATCTCGTCACGCTCTCATGTCGCAGTCCGCGGCACAGCGCCGCATCTGTCTGGCGCACCGATACAACCCACGGCAAGAGCACTGACCAGGGCCGGCGATGTGCCTCGATCGGTGCTCATCCCAACCGGGCAAGGTGAAGGGTGATGTCGGCCGCAACTGTCACTCGCTCGGGCAACGCATGGAGGATCAGGTCGAGCACGTGCTCCCGAACCGGCTCAGGCAGCTCGAGATACGCCGAGATCGTCGAGAGGTGGCCGACGTAGTCGCGGGCCGAGGTTGTCGTGCGACGTTCGAGGCTCGACTGGCGTACATCGGTGAATCGGTCGGACCGAGTCAGCTCGGTGCCGGGCCAGTGCATCGGGCTGTCGGCTGGTGTCCCGTCCGGCGACGCCACGTCGTCGTCTGCTAGGTACGGCGACCTGGCGGCGCGGACGGCCTGCTCCAAATCTGAGTCGGACAGGTGGACGTGTCCACCGAAGGAGGCGAAGATCCCATCACGGGTGAGCATCGCGGCCACGCGCGACCAACGATCGTCCGGCTTGGTCCAGTGCAGAGAAGCTGCCGCGAAGACCAGGTCGTAGACCGGGGTGAGCGGAAGATCCTCGAACGCGGCCTGCACCGTGGCGACCGTTGCGGGCACATGTTTGCGCAGTTCCGTCAGCATGGCGGCGTCAGGATCTGTGGCGGTGACCGCGATCCGGTGACGGACGAACACGCGGGTTGCCTTGCCGGTGCCCGCGCCGATCTCCAGTGCCGTGCGGACTGGCCGGCCCGCGTAGGCGAGTACCTCTTCGACGAGCTCGTCGGGGTAGCCGGGTCGGAACATCTCGTACGCCGAAGCCACCGGCCCGAAGCTAAGTGCGCGGTTCGTCATGCACCCATGGTCACATTCCGTCGCCTCTCGCGGACCCAACCTCCGGCAACACGCCCTGTCCACCCGTCGCATGGTGAGGACCCGGCCAACCCTCGCGCTGCCCACCTGCGCTGCAACCAGTGCGCTGCAACCAGGCTGGTGGAGCGGAGGTGCCCGCCTGGGCTGGGGTCACCTAGCGGGCTTGCTGATTAAATAGTTGGATGCGCCCGACTATCGGCGTGCTAGCGACAGCATGTTTCATTCTGGCTTCATGTACCACGGATTCCGGTGGTGGCAGGGCGCCGCTGACAGCGCCTGAGTCGTCTAGGGGGCCGGTCGCCCTGGACTGCGCGAGCGGTGCCGGTACGGATCTGCCCGCCAATGATCTACAGGCTGTCCTTGGTGTGGTGGCGTTGCCGGCTAGTCCGAAGGCTGCAGCGCTCGGGACTGGTCGGTTGGGCGAGGGCGGCCTGCCTCGCCTCTTCGCCAAGTCTGCGTTGGTGGTCAGAGCGGGAGCATCTTTCGAGTTACTTGCGGCGCAGGCATCGCCCGGGAGTCTGGCGTTCTCCTGGAATCCTCACCCGGGGACACCGACAACGACGCGTTCGCTCGTTGTCCGCAGGTGCCGATCAACATCGAGCTCGCAATGGTTGGCGTTCATCGGCGGTTACTACATCAACCGGGCCTCGTGCGCCGCCGTGATCGTCAAAACCACGACAGCTGAACGTCGCGTGCGCATTGGGTTGGGTGCACCGTGCGCTGGGCAACAGCAGCCGGTAGGTCCTTCCCAGCGATAGTCGACCAGCTCATCCGTCACCCCGGGCCCGGCGCGGCGGGCCCTCAAGCGTCGCCGCCTTCAGTAGCACCAGGCGCCAGCACATAGAAGTCGTTTCCGTCCGGGTCCCGCATGACGACCCCGGGGTGTGCCCGCTTAGTCGATAGGCCTATTGACGCGCTGTCCTCCGGATCGGCCATCACCACCCGGTTGACCTCTCCCTGGCCGATGTCAACCCGAGTCGCCCCGAGCGAGACGAGACGGTCGACCTCGGCTTGCTGAGCACCGTGGACAAGTGGAGCGATGTCGAAATGCAGCCGGTTCTTCCTGGCCTCGGGCATCAGTGGCGGACCTCCCCAAGTGATCTTCGGGCCACCACGAGGTGAGCGGATCGCGGTCTCCTGGTCCTGGTCCCAGACCAACGGCCAGCCCAGCGCTTGGCTCCAGAAGTACCCGACGTCCTGCGAACCGTCGCACGCCAACGCGCCGATGAATCCGCAGTCAGCAAGGAAGTTGTTGTCCGGCTCGATGACGCAGAACTCATTACCTTCGGGGTCCGCGAGCACTACATGACCCTCCTCCGGGCGCTGACCGATGTCGATGTGCCGGGCGCCGAGTCCGAGCGACCTCGCCACCGTCTGCTGCTGGTCCTCGAGGGAGGTGCTCGTCAGATCGAAGTGCATCTGGTTCTGGCCGGCTTTCTGCTCCCGGGTCGAAAGAAAGCAAATCCGGAACCCGGTGTCATCGCTCGGCAGCAGCGCGATGCCCTCGTGGCGGTCGTCGGCCATCTTCCAGCCAAGGACGCCGGCCCAGAAGTTTGCGAGACGGAGCGGGTCGTGCGCCTCGAAGCAGAGCGCACGGAGGTGAGAAGTCATCCGGCTCCGCATCTCCGATCTGGTGACTGGCGGCAGCGAGGGCACGCCGTCCCTGCCCGTGAGGAGGGCAACGCTAGGCGCTCGGGCAATGCCACGCAACGTGAATGAATCGGACGGCGTCGGGAGGCCGGTCCCGGGAGCCTCACCAATCCCTTTGCGTGGCAGGGAAGCACGGATCGGTCGTCCGCCAGATGGTTACACCTGGGTCGGGACGAGGTGGTTGCTCGTGTCGTCCCCGATTCCGAGTTGACCGGTCCAGTTGGCTCCCCAGCACCACAGGGTATGGTCGACTTGGACTGCGCAGCTGTGGTCGAACCCGGTGCTGATCAGCGCCCAGTCGGCGCTGTTGACCAGTTTGGGCCGGTGGCGGTCGGTTGTCCCGCCCTCGCCGAGCTGGCCGGCGGAGTTGTCACCCCAGCACCACAGCGCCTGGCTGGTCCGGATCCCGCAGCTGAAAAAGGAACCTTCGACACGCCGCCAGAGGGTGGCGATACCGACCTGAGCCGGCGACTGGCGATCGATGCTGTCACCGAGCCCGAGTTCTCCACGGTAGTGGGATCCCCAGCACCAGAGTGTGTGGTCGGTTCGGGTCCCGCAGGTAAAGCCGGTCCCGGCGCTGGCGAGTGCCCAATCGGAGCTTTCGGTGACCTGGGCGGGCAGGTTGCGCGCGGTCGTATCGCCGAGTCCCAGTTCGCCGTTTCCGTTGTTTCCCCAGCACCACAAGGTGTGGTCGGTGCGGACCCCGCAGGTGTGGAATTGACCAGCCGTGACCTGCGCCCAGACGGGGCCACCCGCGACCCGAGTGGGTTGGAGATATGTGGTCGTGTTGTCTCCAAGGCCGAGCTGACCGTAGACGTTGTCTCCCCAGCACCACAAAGTGTGGTTGGTGCGGACTCCGCAGGTGTGGAACTCTCCGGCGTTGACCAGTGTCCAGTCGGTGCCAGTGCCAACCTGAGTGGGCTGAGAGCGAGAGGTCGTGTCACCTAGCCCTAGCTGGCCGTAGGCATTCCATCCCCAGCACCACAAGGTGTGGTCGGTCTGGAGCCCGCAGATATGGTTGCCGCTGGTGCTGACCAGCGCCCAGGTGGCGTTGCCAACCTGAGTGGGCAGGTTGCGCGCGGTCGTATCGCCGAGTCCCAGCTCGCCGTTTCCGTTGTATCCCCAACACCACAACGTCTGGTCCGTGCGGATCCCGCAGCTGAAGTACTCCCCGGCGGTGACCGTAGCCCACACCGGACCGGTTGAGGCGACGCTCGCCGAGGGCAAGGTCGAAGCCAGGATTGGTGTCCACGCAGCCACCGCCATTGAGACGGTGACCGTGAAGCCCAAAGCCGCGAACGCGAACCGATGAGGAGCCATATCCAGTTCCCTACGTCGAGGACGAAGCCGGGAGCCGTCCTGGTCCAATTCCGGCAGCATATCACCAGAATGTCCGCAGAGATCGAGTTTGGGTTGAATCGCGGCATCACGAGGCACATGGGACCTAAGCACCGGGTTCGCCCGGGCACCCCGCCGCGACTTCACGTCGAAGCATCACAGAGGGCGCAAGATGATTTGACCGTTTAGCTAGATACGACCGTCTGAAGGGTGGATCCCCGAACACGGGTGGCGGAGCATGCTCTTGTGGAAAGGCGGTCCCTCACAGCCCTTCAACGACTGGCGGAACCTAACGAACCGCTACGCAACATACGTGGCAGTGTATGGAGGTGCTCGGATGAACGACGTTGAGACCATGCGTACTGACGGTCGGCCGGCGCCCCAGTCAGCACCAGCTTTCACACAGCGGTGCCCGCACTGTACGACGCACATATCGAGCAACGCCTCCCGCTGTCCTTACTGCGGGGGGCATCTTCATCGTTGCCCTTCTTGCAACAACCCGGTCGGCTGAGTGCGAAGAGCAATGGGTTGTCGAACCCGTGCCGCGGTTGTTGTCCGCGGTCGCTTCCGCTGCGACTGCTTCCGCCGCAGAACCAGCTCTTGCACCGCCGTAGAGGCGCTGAGCCAAGGTCAGTCAGTAGGGGTTATACAGGGCCCGATACAGCTCGACGATGAAGAAGAAACCGAAGGTACCGACGAAGAAGATCAGCTTCGCGTAGAAGTATGACCTTTGAGTCGGCGTCATCTGGTGCCACCTGTCTCGAGGCCCAGCCAGTGCACGCCCGAAGCCAGGTCGACGACTGAGCATGCCCGGGCAGGTACCCCGTCCGGAGCGCAGTAAACCGTCGTCACGGCCCTGACTTGCGGGGGCTAGCGGGCGCCGCGATTGTCGAGACACCCGACGCAGGTGATGCCGCCAACCCCGCGCTTGCCATAGGTTCGTTGCGTGCTGGTTGTCGTCGTCAAGGAGCTCCGCGAGGGCGAGGCCCGAGTCGCCATGGTGCCCGAGCTGATTCCCAAGCTCACCGATCTCGGGTACACGGTCGGCGTCGAGCCCGGCGCCGGGCTGCTGGCCCAGTTCTTCGACGACGAGTACGACGCCGCCGGTGCAACCGTAGGGACGGACATGCTTGGCGAGGCGGACGTCGTGCTGTCGGTCCAGCCGCTCACGAGCCCGCAGGCGCGCCGCCTGAAGGAGGGCGCTGCGACCATCTCGTTCCTGCCGCCTGCCCAGTCGCTCGACCTGGTCGCCGAGCGTCGAGACCTGCTCGTCACGTCCTTCGCCATGGAGCTGGTGCCGCGGATCTCCCGGGCCCAGTCGATGGACGCGCTGAGCTCGCAGTCGCTGGTGGCCGGCTACCGCTGCGCGATCGTGGCGGCCGGAAGGCTGAGGCGCTTCTTCCCGCTGAACATGACCGCCGCAGGGACGGTACCGCCGGCCGAGGTCGTCGTACTCGGCGCCGGCGTGGCTGGGCTGCAGGCGATCGCCACCTGCAGGCGGCTCGGCGCGGTCGTCAAGGCGTACGACGTCCGCGCGGCCGCCGCCGAGGAGATCCGCTCGATGGGGGCCACCGCCATCGAGCTGGACCTGGAGACGCTCGAGGGCGTCGGAGGGTACGCCCGCGAGATGACCGACGACCGTGCTGCCCGGCAGCGCGAGCTGTTGACGCCCTTCATCGCCGCCGCCGACGCCCTGATCACCACAGCGGCGGTACCCGGCCGCGCCGCGCCGATGCTGGTCACCATGGAGATGGTGGAGCAGATGCCAGCCGGAGCGGTCGTCGTCGACCTGCCCGCGGACAGCGGCGGGAACGTTGAGGGCTCGGTGCCGGGCAGCGCAGTTCAGATCGGCGGCGCGCAGGTGTGGGGCGGTTCCAACGTGCCGAGCCAGATGCCTGGTCCGGCCAGCCGGCTCTACGCCCACAACCTGGTCAGCATCATCACGCTGATGACGACCGGGGACGGGTTCACCCCAGACTTCGACGACGAGATCGTGACGTCGACGTGTGTCACACACGCCGGGGAGATCACCCACGCGCCGACCCGAGACCAGCTGGAGGCAACATGAGTCACGCTGCCGTAAAGGACGCTGCATGACCGCGGGGGTCGTGTGGCTCACAATCTTCGTGCTGAGCGTTTTCGTCGGCATCGAGGTGATCTCCAAGGTGTCGTCGACGCTGCACACTCCCTTGATGTCCGGGGCCAACGCCATCCACGGCATCATCTTGTTGGGGGCCATTCTCGTGACCGGTCTCAGTGACTCCAACGCCGTCCTTGTCGTCGGCCTGGTCGCGATCGTGCTCGCGACGCTGAACCTGGTCGGCGGGTTCGTCGTCACGGACCGGATGCTCGAGATGTTCACGGTTCGCAAGCCTCGGGAACCCCGCGAATGACGCCTACCTGGGCGCAGCTTGCCTATCTCGCCGCGGCCGTCTGCTTCATCCTGGCGCTCAAGGGGCTCTCGTCTCCCAAGACGGCGCGCAACGGCAACCTGATAGGGGCGGCCGGCGCGGTGCTGGCCTGTGTCTCGGTGTTCTTCGCCCAGACGCTGCATCACGTCCCGTTGATCCTGGCGGCGATTGCGGTGGGTACGGCGATCGGCGTCGTGGGCGCGAGGCGCGTCCAGATGACCCAGATGCCGCAGCTGGTGGCGCTGTTCAACGGCGTCGGTGGTGGCGCCGCGGCGCTGGTGGCGCTGCTGGAGCTCGATCGCCAGCTCGCCGCAGCGAACAACGCCGACATCGCGAGGTTCGACCTGGCCGCGACGGCGTTCACGGTCCTGGTGGGCGCCGTGAGCTTCTCGGGCTCGATGGTGACGTTCGCCAAGCTTCAGGAGCTGATCACGACCAGGCCGGTCCTTTTCCCCGGCCTGCCCGTGGCGTTCGGCGGGTCCCTGCTCGCGGGGGTAGCACTCGGGGCGCTACTCGTGACGAACCCCTCCGAGTGGATCGGGGTGGTGCTCGCCCTGGTCGGTCTGCTGCTCGGGATGCTTCTCGTGCTGCCGGTCGGCGGTGCAGACGTTCCGATCGTGATCTCGCTGCTCAACGCGTTCACCGGCCTCAGCGTGGCCGCCGGAGGCTATGTCCTCAACAACACTGTGCTGCTCGTCGGCGGCACGCTGGTCGGGGCGTCCGGCACGTTCCTCACCAGGATGATGGCCGCGGCGATGGGGCGGTCCCTGCCCAACATCCTGTTCGGTGCGTTGAAAGGTGGTTCGACGCTCGGGGGCGGCGAGGTCTCCGACCGGCCGGTACGCTCTGCCACCCCCCAGGACGTGGCGATACTGCTGGCGTACGCACACCGGGTGATCGTCGTACCGGGGTATGGACTGGCCGTGGCCCAGGCCCAGCACACCCTACGTGAGCTCGTCGACGTGCTGGGTGAACGCGGGATCGAGGTCGACTACGCGATCCACCCGGTGGCCGGCCGGATGCCGGGACACATGAACGTGCTCCTCGCCGAAGCACGCGTGCCGTATGAGCAGCTGAAGGAGATGGACGAGATCAACGGCGAGTTCAAGAACGCCGACGTGGTCCTCGTCGTCGGGGCGAACGACGTCGTCAACCCGGCCGCCAAGACGACGCCGGGTGCGCCGATCTACGGGATGCCGATCCTCAACGCCGGGGATGCTCAGCAGGTCATCTTCATGAAGCGGTCGATGCGGCCGGGATTCGCGGGCATCGAGAACGAGCTGCTCTTCGATCCGAAGACGACGTTGCTGTTCGGGGATGCGAAGGAGACCATGAGCAAGCTGCTGGCGGCCGTCAAGGCCCAGTAGGCCTCGGGGAGAGCGCTGAGCAGGGCCGACCGGGGCCGGAATTGGTTCCGGCGGCCCGGCTCCTTACCCCAGCGCCTGCACGATGTCTTCGAGGAGGTCCGCCGGGTCCTCCAGACCGACGCTGAGGCGGATGAACCCGGGAGGTACATCGTCACTGGCCCAGCGTGCACGGCGTTCCGCTGTGCTGTGCACACCGCCGAAGCTGGTTGCCGGGATGACGAGCCGGACTTTGGAGAGCCAGCGCTCCGCCGCCTCCTGGTCGGCAAGGGTGAAGTTGAGGACCGGCCCGTACAGCGACATCTGCCGCGCCGCCAGGGTGTGACCGGTGTCTTCGGGCAGCCCGGGGTACCGGCATCGCAGTACCGCGGGGTGGTTCCGGAGCTGGGTCGCGATCGTGAGCGCCGAACCGCACTGACGCTGCAGGCGTACCTCGACGGTGGCCAGTGACCGTAGGGCGAGCCAGGTCTCCATCGGCCCGGCGACCGCACCGACCTGGCTGCGCCAGGTGGCGAGCGCCGGCAACAGCGACGGGTCGCGGACGGCGACGTGCCCGAGCAGGATGTCGGAGTGCCCGGTCAGCGCCTTGGTATCGCTGCCGACCGAGAAGTCCGCGCCGAGGCTCAACGGGCGCTGTCCCAGCACGGTGGCGGTGCTGTTGTCGACCGCGACCAGCGCGTGGGCCTCGTGGGCAGCGTCCGCGAGCGAGGCGATGTCGCACACGTCGAGGCCGGGGTTCGAGGGCGTCTCCAGCAACAGGAGGCGAGCGCCTTCGAGCGCCTGCACGTGGTCCTCGCCCGAAGTCCGGAGCAGCCGGACCTCAACGCCGACCCCGGCCAGGAACCCCTCGGCAAGCGCCCGCCCGCCGTAGTAGCCGTCAGCCGGAAGGACGACGACGTCGCCGGGGCGCAGGGTCGAGCAGAGCAAAGCGGAAACTGCTGCGATCCCCGAGGCGAAGACCAGGCACGGACCTCCCTCCAGCTCCGCGAGCGCCCGCTCGTAGGCGGCCCAGGTCGGGTTCGAGGTCCTGCCGTACGTGAACGGCGCGTCGGTCGGGTCCCCGGAGTGCCGGTACGTCGACGCGAAGACCGGGCCGCTCAGGAAGGGCGCCCCGGCGTCAGGCTCACCGAAGACAGCCTGGATGACCCTGGTTGCATCTCGCATGGCGCCTTCAGCCCACGACGCCGTACAACCGGTCACCCGCATCGCCGAGACCCGGCACGATGTAACCGCGCTCGTTGAGCCGCTCGTCCATCGCCGCCACCACGATCGTGACCGGGATGCCCACCGAGTCGAGGTCGGCCGCCATTCGGGCGCATCCTTCCGGCGCTGCGAGCAGACAGATCGCGGTGATGTGGTCCGCCCCACGGTCGACGAGGAAGCGGATCGCCGCCGACAACGTCCCACCCGTCGCGAGCATCGGATCAAGCACGTAGCACTGCCGGGCGGACAGGTCGTCCGGCAGGCGCTGGGCGTACGTCGACGCCTTGAGCGTGTCCTCGTCGCGGATCATCCCGAGGAAGCCGACTTCCGCGGTGGGCAGCAGGCGAGTCATGCCGGCCAGCATGCCGAGGCCGGCCCGCAGGATCGGCACGACCAATGGCTTCGGTGACGCCAGGGTCAAGCCGTCGGTCTCTGCCACCGGCGTGGTGATGTGCAGCCGCGTCGTACGCACTTCGCGCGTCGCCTCGTAGGCGAGGAGCGTGACCAGCTCCTCGGTGAGCAGCCGGAAGGTGGGGGAGTCGGTGCGTTCGTCTCGAAGCGCCGTCAGCTTGTGGGCCACGAGGGGATGCTCGATCACGAGTGTCTGCATGACCGCAAACCTAGAGGATGCATGTTGTGCGTGGGTATCGCCGACTTCTCTGGGAAGGGACTCGCCTCGATCGTCGTGATCTGTCACCATCGAGGCATGAGTTCGATGGATCCCGAGGCCGCGGCGGCGATCGACTTCGCCTTCGCCGCCTACCGCGAGGACGGGGTCTGGCAGGTGACTGCGCTCCCGCCGCGGGCCGCGACCGAGCTCACCGTGCTGTTGCACGCCCTCGGTCAGCTGCCCTCCGACGCTGGCACCCTCGGCATGGTGAGTGTCGACGAGGACTTCTTCGTGCTGATCCGCGTCTCGGGCAACCAGGTGCGGCTGCTGCTTTCCGACGTCGGCGCCGCGACGGAGTCGCCGCTCGCCCTGGCCGTCGTGGACCACTTGGAGCTTCCGCACCCCGATGATGACGACGACCAGATCCAGCCCGCCGGGGATCTCGCACTCGTCGCCGACCTGGGCCTCCCTGCGATGGAGCTCGGTGCGCTGTGCGACGACCTCGACCTGTATCCCGATGAGGTGCTGAGCGACATCGCACGTCGGCTCGGCTTCGGTCGGGAGTTCAACGAGGCGCTCGACCTCGTGAACGCCTAGATGCCGCTGCCGGAGGTCGCCGCGGAGACGTACGTCGACGCGATGCGCGAGGCGCTGGCCCTTGCGGAGATGTCTGCGGCGCCGGATGGGCGGCAGGTCGACGTACCTGTCGGCGCGCTCGTCATCGGGCCACGCGGAGACCGCATCGCCACCGGGACGAACGTCCGTGAGCTCGACCACGATCCAACCGGGCACGCGGAGATGGTGGCGATCAGGTCAGCCGCGTCGGCGTTGGGCTCATGGCGGTTGGAGGGCTGCACGCTCGTGGTCACGCTTGAGCCGTGCACGATGTGTGCGGGCGCCATCGTGCTGGCCCGCCTGGGAACCCTTGTCTTCGGGGCGTACGACGACAAGGCTGGCGCGGTTGGCTCCCTTTGGGATGTGGTGCGGGACCGGCGCCTGAACCACCGGCCTCGCGTCGTCGGCGGTGTCCTCGCGGCAGAGAACGGAGCGCTCCTGCGGCGGTTTTTCGCGGGGCGTCGCTGATTTCACCGCCGCGCCAGGCTCGGGTAACCTACTGCGCGGTGGCGTGTCCGAGCGGCCTAAGGAGCACGCCTCGAAAGCGTGTGTGGGTTAACAGCCCACCGTGGGTTCAAATCCCACCGCCACCGCCATTGTGATGTCTCGGGACACCGTTGACAGGTGTCTCGGGACATCGTTGCATGTCAGCGGGGTTTTCGGGGTGGTCCTGGGGGGACGCCCCGGGGTTGGTAGTCGCGGGTTGGGTCGAGGGTGAGTTCGC